>HF990355.1 GCA_000432775.1 Alistipes sp. CAG:831 | reverse complement strand
AGATGCGGTTTCTGTCCGGCTCGCTGAGCCTTGCATGCGCAATAAAATCCTCCACGGCATCGTCGTTTATCACGGACCGTCTGGACAAGGGGGCACTCAGTACCAGTCCTTCCAGGCTGCGGCAGCGGCTCAGGGCCACGTAGGCCTGGCCGTGGGCGAAGGATGCGCGGGCGTCGATAATGGCACGGTCGAATGTCAGGCCCTGGCTCTTGTGTATGGTAATGGCCCAGGCCGGTTTGAGGGGATACTGATAGAAGATGCCCTCAACCTCTTCGCGTATTTCACGGGTAGTCTCGTCAAGGACATAGCGGGCATTGCTCCAGGCTTCCTGCCGGACGGTCAGGACTGAGCCGCTGTCCCTGCATTTCACCTCTATCATATCCTCGGATATATCCACAACTTCTCCTATGGTCCCGTTGACATAGCGGTGCTCTGCGGAAGTGTCGTTCTTGACGAACATGACCTGCGCCCCCTGCTTGAGTACCAGTGTCTCGTCGGTGGGGTAGGAGTACTCCGGGAACTGGCCCTCAATGGTGGCCTGGAAGGAGTAGGAAGGGCCGGGCAGCAGATCCATCTCGCTGTCGTTGATGCGCTGGGCCTGGATATTGTGGGTGACCAGATGTATGTATCCGTCCTCCTTTGAGGGGCGGAACTCCGGAATATATCTCCGGTTCAAGGCCTGCATTACCTCCGGCGTGCACCGGCCGTCGCGTATGCTGTTGAGCAGCTCCAGAAAACGGCTGTCGCTCTGGCGGTAGACCTTTTTCAGCTCTACCGTGCAGTACTCGGTCTGCTGCAGGGCACGGCTGGAGAAAAAATAGGGGGTATCGTAGAACGTGTGCAGAATCTCCCAGTCCTCGTCCCGGACTACGGGAGCAAGCTGCTGCAGGTCTCCGATCATCAGCAACTGTACGCCTCCGAATGGCTTGTTCCGATTCCTGAAGCGCCTCAGCACGCTGTCCACGGCGTCCAGCAGGTCCGAGCGCACCATGCTTATCTCGTCTATTACGAGCAGGTCGATACTGCGTATGATGTTGATTTTCTCACGGCTGAAACGGAAATACCTGTATGCCGGCGTCCTGCTGTCGGTCGTGAAAGAAGAGTCGGGCACATAGGGTGCAAACGGCAACTGAAAGAATGAATGCAGAGTCATACCGCCTGCGTTGATAGCCGCAATGCCGGTAGGCGCCAGGACAATCATCCGCTTCGTTCCATCTTCCCTCAGCCTCTTCAGAAAAGTCGTCTTGCCGGTTCCCGCCTTACCTGTCAGGAACACATGCACCCCCGTCTTCTCCACCAGTTCCCGTGCCAGCTCCAACTCTCTGTTCTCTTCCATGCTCTCAGTGTTTTAAAGTTAGGCAGGTAAAGTTATGGAAAAAATTTGGGAATGTAAATATTTTTCTATCTTTGCAGCCGCATTCGGGAAACAGGCGACGTGTGTGTCCTCAGCGGACACGTTCAAGCGTGCGAGCCCATCCGAATGACTATGGTCCGGTAGCTCAGCTGGATAGAGCAACAGCCTTCTAAGCTGTGGGTCTTGGGTTCGAATCCCAACCGGATCACCAAAAGAAAAGCCAAAAGGCGACAATAAAAAGACAAGTCCTACAAAATCAATATTTTGTG
>HF990354.1 GCA_000432775.1 Alistipes sp. CAG:831 | reverse complement strand
TTTCCCACGAACTTACCATCCCTTCTATCACGCTGTCCAATGTACCGGCTTCCGTGAAATTGTTGGAATTGAAGTCTATGTGGAACACAGGATACTCCAGCCAGTCCTTCTCCAGCGCATCGATGGCCAGTCCCTTGAAAAGTTCCCGTCGTCCCAGGAAGTAGTTCTCGATAGTAGACACGAGCAGACTTTTCCCGAAGCGTCTGGGGCGGCTCAGAAAGTAGATTTTGCCGCTCTTGACCAGTCTGTACACCAGGTCCGTTTTGTCTACATAGACGTACCCGTCATTGCGCAGTTGTTCAAAACTTTGAACTCCAATAGGAAATTTCATCATGGCTGTGTCCTCCGTATTTTCTACAAAGGTAGCAATAATATGGGAATGCGGCTGTCTCTTCCGGCGAATAATATAAAACCGGAGCATTGCCGCGTGCGGGTGCTCCGGTTTTCAATATTTGAACTGTAAAATCTTTAGAAGAGGGGCTCGCCGGTCATGTCAGCAGGGGCGGGGATGCCCATGAGCTTGAGCATGGTGGGGGCGATATCCGCCAGACGTCCGTTGCGCAGGCTCTTGATGTCGTCGTCCACGGCTATGAAGGGCACTACGTTGAGGGAGTGGGCTGTATTGGGCGAGCCGTCCTCGTTGACAGCATGGTCGGCATTGCCGTGGTCGGCGGTGATGAATACCGAGTAGCCGTTGGCACGGGCGGCATCCACTACCTTGGCGACGCATTCGTCCACCGTCTTGACTGCTTTGCAGATGGCCTCGTAGACTCCGGTATGGCCTACCATGTCTCCGTTGGCGAAATTGAGGATGACCATGTCGTGTACGCCTTTGTTCAGTTCGGCGACGAGGGCCTCGGTCACTTCGGGAGCGGACATCTCCGGCTTCAGGTCGTAGGTCGCCACCTTGGGGGAGTTGATGAGGATGCGGGACTCGCCTTCGAAAGGTTCCTCGCGTCCGCCGGAGAAGAAGAAGGTCACGTGGGCGTATTTCTCGGTCTCGGCGATGCGGAGCTGCCTGCGTCCGGCCTTGGAGACTACCTCGCCGATGGTGTCGGGCACGTTCTCTTTGTCGAAGAGGATGTGCAGTCCGGTGAACTTGTCGTCGTATGGGGTCAGGCAGCAGTAGTACAGGGGGATGGTCTTCATGCCCTGCTCCGGCATGTCCTGCTGGGTGAGTACTGCGGTAATCTCGCGGGCGCGGTCGTTGCGGAAGTTGTAGAAGATGACGGCGTCGCCCTCGGAGATGAGTCCTAAGGGCTTGCCGGCGGCATCCACGCCGCAGTGGGGCTTTACGAACTCGTCGGTCACGCCCTCGTCGTAGGAGCTCTGCATGGCGGCTACGGGGTCGGTGAACTTCTCGCCCTCACCGCTTACAACTAAGTCGTAGGCCATCTTGACACGGTCCCACCTCTTGTCGCGGTCCATGGCGTAGTAGCGGCCTATGATGCTGGCGATGACGGGGCCCTGCGAAGGGTCGGGATATTTTGCGCGTAACTCTGCGCACTTGGCCTGCAGCTCCTCTATGAAGCCCTTGCCGCTGCGGGGGTCGCAGTCACGGCCGTCCATGAAGCAGTGTACATACACCTTAGGCAGTCCGTACTGAGCGGCCACCTCGAGGAACTCGTAGAGATGGGCCAGGGAACTGTGTACTCCGCCGTGGGAGCACAGCCCGAAGAAGTGCAGGGCTTTCCCGCTTCCTGCCACATAATCGTATGCTGCCTTGATTTCCTTGTTCTCCAGTAGTTTGTGCTGGGCGCAGGCGCGGTTGATCTTTACCAGGTCCTGATATACGATGCGGCCCGCGCCGATGTTGAGGTGTCCCACCTCGGAGTTGCCCATCTGGCCGGCGGGAAGACCCACATCCTCACCGCAGGCTTTCAGAAACGATACGGGGTATTTGGCCCTGAGCTTGTCGAGATTGGGAGTTCCCTGAGTGTAGATGGCGTTGGAGCGGTCATGCTTGCCCTCGCCCCAGCCGTCGAGGATCATAAGTAATACTTTCTTGTCCATAATCCTGATTCCTTTTCTTAATACTTTCTATCTGTTTTCGGGCGCAAAAGTATGAAAAAATCGGAAATACACGGATAATCATTTTTGGTTAAATTTGCACAGACAAAACTTACTGGATATGAAAACACTTGCCTGTCTGATGCTGTGCTGCGGCCTGATGTCCTGGCCGCTCTGCGGACAACCCCGCTACAAGGACGCCTCGCTTCCGGTGGAGGAGCGCGTCGAGGACCTGCTGGAACGCATGACCCTGGAGGAGAAGATACTCCAGCTCAACCAGTATACGCTGGGAGCCAGTGACAACGCGAACAATATCGAGGAGGTGACGGCCCGGATTCCGGCCGGCATCGGCTCCCTGATCTACTACGAGGAGAACCCTGAACTGCGCAACGGAATGCAACGGCGGGCGGTGGAGCAGACCCGTCTCGGTATCCCGATACTCTTCGGGTACGACGTGATCCACGGTTTCCGCACGGTCTATCCGATATCGCTGGCCCAGGCCTGCTCCTGGAACACGGATTTGGTCCGGGAGGCCTGTGACATGGCTGCCGCCGAGGCCCGCCG
>HF990353.1 GCA_000432775.1 Alistipes sp. CAG:831 | reverse complement strand
CGTCCCATTGCCGGTCCTGGTGTACGAACTGGCCGCGTACCACAGCCCCCGGATAGCCCCGTTCCGAATCATAGAAATAGATCTTCGCCCGCCAGTATCCGTCCTCGATGTCCCCGAACAGGGCCACTTCGGCGCGGGTCATCCTCACGTCTCCGTTCTGGCGTATGCCGGTGGTGTCGTAGCCGTCCTGCTTGGCGTAGGTAAATCTGTATCTTCCGGTGGTGTAGAGGAATTCGGTGCTGGCCGAGAGGGATACCCGGTCTGAAATCCTGTGTTCCCAGAGTACGGAAGGGTTGACAGTCCAGAATGAACCACTTTTCAGCCCGAAATTCCAGTTGTTGCGCTTTCCTTCGGTGAAACGGGGCTTCCTGGTCTGAAGGTAGACAGCGTTTGCCGAGGCATAGTCCTTCGCGGACTGGAGGGTAGCGCTCTTCTGACCGTTGTAGAGGGAGACAGACTCCATGTTGTCGAGGGAAAAGCGGCCGAGGTCCACAATGCCGTTCTGGGCGTTGCCGAGCTCCACCCCGTCGTAGAACACTCCTACGTGCTGGCTGCCGAGGCTGCGGACATTGATGCTCTTGAGGCCGCCGATGCCGCCGAAGTCCTTGATCTGCACCCCGGAGAAATACCTTATAGCATCGGCGATAGAGTGGGTGCCGAGGCTTCTGAGCTTCTCGCCCGAGAGCATCTGCACCGGGACGACTTCCTGGGAGGTGCGGGTGGCGACCACCATCACCTCATCGATGCTGAGGGTGGTGTCGGAGGCCCAGTTCTTCTCCTCCGATATGGCGGTAGAGTCGCGGTCCTGGGCGGAGGCCGCAAAGAAGCAGCTGCCTGCGAGCATTGCCGCAAGTGCCAGAGCCATTGTCCTATATCTGATTTCTACTGCCATATTTCATTTTCCTAAATTATGGACAGCAGCTTGAAGGGCAGAAACGCCGCGAAGACCTCTTAGAGTCCGGAGCCTAAACACCCGTAGGCCGCTGATCCGTGTGCAAGGCAGGTCTTCTGACTCGTTCCGCTCCGGACGCCTTCCCGAGTCGGCGGAGACGGTCAATCTTCCGCGGTCTCAGTGGCAAAAGTGCCGGAACATCATAGGAACTCACAGCAGCGGGAACTGTCCGGGACTCTCACCCGGTTCCCTTTTAATCCTCCGGGGAGGAACCGTTGCGGCTGCAAATATATGCCGAAGCCGAGAGAAATGCAAAAGAATTTTGCACTTCCGAGGCGCAACAGTATATGCGGCGCAGCCGAATATATATAGAAGCTGGAAACAATGCAAATCGAACTCATTTTTTGATGTATGACCATGCTTTTTGGAAGAGATTCTCTCTGGAGACAAGGTATATGCTTTTGTTATCTGTATGTTCAAGTGGATGGGAAAGTTTCAGTACTATTACAGAAGAGTCTTTTTTGCTGTAGGACTCTGTAACTGTTGCTGATTCAATAGCTATCATCGTGTCATTTGAGGAACCTGCCGTCATAAGGTAAAAATGAGAAGTGTGCAGTGATGAGGTGTCGCTGTTGGATATTACTGCTGTAATATTTTGGCCGTCTGATACAGACGGTATTTTTACGTATATGTTTGTGTCATAATCTATATTGAATATAGCCAGCAAGGCAGCTGCCACCAGAGTGACTACGGCGGCCCCTGCGGCTTCCAGTCTGCGTGGAATCCGTCCAAGATCTGTATCGATAGAATTAATGTCGTTTCCGGATTTTTTCATGGTATATGCTATTGTCCTAATTCCAGTTGGTTAATGACCAGGTGATAATAATGCCCTTTCCGGTGTATGAGGTCTTCGTGCCGTCCCTCCTCCACTATCCTGCCCTGGTCCATTACCACTATTTTATCGGCATTACGCACTGTGCTGAGCCGGTGCGCGACGACTATTACTGTCCTGTCCTTGTAGAATCCGTCGAGACTGGACTGTATGAGACGCTCATTGTTGGCATCCAGTGAGTTGGTCGCCTCGTCCAGTATCAGATAGGGGGTATTCTTGTATATGGCGCGGGCTATCAGAACTCTTTGTTTCTGGCCTACGCTCAGGCTGAGGCCGTCCTCGCCGATTTCGGTCTTTTCCTTTTGCGGAAGGGAGTTTACGAATTCGTCAAGCATTGCCGTGCGGAGTGCATACTGTATGCGCCGGGGGTCTGGAATGTCATCGGAGACAGATACGTTGCCGGCTATCGAGTCGGAGAAGATGAAACCTTCCTGCATTACTGTCCCGCAGGCCTGCCGCCAGGCTTTGACACTGTATTCGGACAGATCCTTCCCGTCGAGTGTTATCTGTCCGGCTGAAGGAGTGTAAAATCCCAGTATAAGTTTCAGAAGGGTACTTTTGCCGCTGCCGCTCACACCTACTATTGCGGTGGTCTTCCCGGCCTCGATGTTCAGACTGATGCCTTTAAGGACAGCAGGTGACCGCGGTCCTCCGTATCTGAATGTGACGTTATTCACTCCTATGCAAGCACTTCGGGGTATCTCCGCCAGAGTTCCGGATCGCTGCTCCTGCTCGTCTGTAAGCGAGTTGATGTCGTTCAGTCTTTCCAGGCTGATGGCAGTGTCCTGAGTCTGCTGGATGAATCCTACCAGCTCGTATATCGGGGCGTTCATCTGTCCTATGACGTACTGCAGTGCCATCATCATACCGAGTGTCATGTCTCCCTGGACAACAGAGTATGCTGCCGTAAAGGACATAAGTATGTTCTTGCCCTGGTCGATGAATGTGCCTCCGAGAGTCTGTGCCTGCGTCAGGGACATACCTCTCAGATTGATTTTGAAAAGACGGACCTGTATGTCCTCCCATTCATTCCGCTTCCGCTCCTCACAGTTGTTGAGCTTTATCTCCTGCATCCCGTGGATGAGCTGGATGACATTGCTCTGGCTTCCCGCCAGTTCCTGAAAACGCATGTAGTCCAGTTTTTTCCTCCGTCTGAGAAAGAGCAGTATCCAGAGTATGTAGAGAATGCTTCCTGCAAGGAAAATATAGAGGATCGTACTGTTGTAGCTGAGCAGCACGCCGCCATAGACGATCAGAGCCACCAGAGCCATGGACATGCTTATCAGCGAGCCGGTAAGGAACCGCTGTATACGGTCGAAGTCATTGATGCGCTGGATAAGGTCCCCGGTGAGACGGCTGTCGAAGAATGCTATAGGAAGACGCATCATCTTGGATAGGAAATCCTTTATCAGGGCAAGGCTGATGCGGACGGTGACATGGAGCATCAGCCAGTTCTTGACCAGATCATTGGCGGTACGGCCCAACATCAGTACGAACTGGGCTATAAGCACCAGGATGATGAAAGTCAGGTCGCTGTCCGGAATGCCGATGTCAACGACAGACTGCGTGAGGAAGGGGAATATAAAGTTAAGCAGACTGCCCAGAAGGATGGCGCAAACTATCTGGAACACCTGACGGGTATACGGGGTGAGGTAATGCAGCAATGAACGGAATGTGATTCTGGGCCTGTCCCCGTCATCGGAGTCCTTGCGGAACTCTTCTCCAGGACTCATCAGCAGCGCGATGCCCTTGTCGCTGTCTCCTTTCCAGTTCCGAAGGAAAACATCCTTGCTGTATTTGAGAATTCCGGCAGCCGGGTCGCCAACGATGACTTTTTCTCCTGATATCCTGTAGCATACCACGAAATGGCGGTCTCTCCACATCAGAATGCATGGGAGGTCCACTTTGGAAACCAGTTCCTCCCAAGTCAGTCTCACTCCGGCTGTCCGAAAGCCTGTAGCCTCCGCCGCCTCGCTCAGGGCCAGAAGGGTCGAGCCGGACCTCCCAGTTCCGCATAGACTGCGGGCATAGTCAGGAGAGAGTCTCCTGCCGTAGAATCGGGAAACCATCCTCAGGCATGTCGGGCCGCAGTCCTTGGACTCGAGTTGGCGGTAGAGAGGGTAGCGCATTAGTTAAACTCTACTATGTAGTTGTAGGATTTACTTGTTTTAATCCCTTTGCGGGATTCAATCAACTCCAAAACTGATAATACTTTCCTATTTTGAGAATTGACAAAAAATGCAAGTTGATTGACATTGTTGTTCATGGAAAATTTATGTAAAAGGTGTTTCAGTATAATTAATCCATACTTTTTATTTCGATATTGTGGCTTAATAAATAATGCGTGTATAAATAGTTTATTAGCCTCTTTATTATCCGCAATACACCAGCCATGGACAATATTCCCATCTGATAAATAAAAAGAACAATCGTTTGTGTAAATTGTCTTGGGCAGAAAGTAAGGATATAACTCATTATATGTAGATTCTTCCTTTTTAAGTTGTTCTATTTCGTAATTGCTGAGATGACAATGTTTTTTTATTAGTACATTAGGCTCATTTAAGCATTTGACTTTATTCTTTATGATATTGTAAAGACCAATAAAATCAACGCAATATTGTATTGCTTCGATGCGAGGTCTATAACCATTGGTACTGAAGAATTTATTCATTATGGTAAGATTATAAGAATTATCGCTGTACTCCATTATAGCCTTTTGATTACCAAAATGCATTTTCATAACCTTCAAGAGTAAGCTCCCGATGCCCTTGCGTCGATAGTTATTCTCAACATAAAGAAGTATAACAGATATGATTTTTTTATTCTCTCTCCATATTGCAATGGCAATTGGAATGGACTCTGAGGAGATTACAAGGCCGGATATGTTCTTATTTACTTGAACAGCATAGCCCCAATTGTAGAGAACTGTTTTTACCCCTGATGCATTAATTATTTTGTGACTTATATTCATTAAAAACTCTTCTTACGATTTTATGCTACTCGTCAAAGAAATCTAATTATTGCCTGATGTTGAGCCAGGAGACTCTGTGTTTCCATTGTTGTTTCCGTTATATGCTTTTTTCTTTAAGCACTGTGCAGAACAACTTTCTGCGCACGCACCTTCAATTTCGTTCATCATCTCGTCAGAGATGGTTTCGATGTTTTCTAAATTTTTTAAATCTTTCATACGCTTTAATTTTAATACATGAATGAATGTTTGTTGCACATATCATAAGAAGAGTTTATTTCATCATGCGTTCAAAGTTTCCTCTATTGTCTCTGTACTTTATGTTGTGTCCTAATGAGAAGTTGTATCTTATGCTTAGGGTGGCCGATGTCAGTTTCTTTGAAAAGGTGTTGAATGTATTGCCGGCAAAAGCATATGTGGAGTTAATCTCTTCCCACACGGGAGAGATTGAGGCGATATTCATATCCAGAATTAGATTCTTGTTTTTGAGGAAGGCATATGAGAGTCCTCCGTCGATACTGAACTGATGGCGGTCTGTATTCAGCTGGATGCGGTTTTTCCAAGGATTATGATAGGATGCGATGATGTTCAAGGTCAGCCTGTCAGTGATGTCGTAATAGAATGACAGATCCGCTTTTACAACGTGCCAGGCCGCATTGTCTCCGCACTCCGCTTCTGAGTTGATGTTGAATGCGTTCACATATTCATAATGCAGGAAAAGGTTTCCATAGATTTTTTCATTGAGGAAGACATACGGACAGTTCAGTTGTATTTTGTACATGTCGTAGTTATACAGATTGGCATACTTGGTATATACTGAGTTCATCTCCGCATCGTAGCCGTAGAATTTTTCTATTGCGCCATAGCTTCTGGCATATACGAAATTCAGCCCAAGAAAACCGAAAAATGTCTGATTGATAATTGCTATGTACTGCTTCTGATTGTCAATCGCTGGATTTCCAATGGAGTAGAGATAATCATTTATGTATCTCATGCCCGGCAACAGATATGTGTAATGGGGTCTTTGAATATATGTGTAGGCGTTCACAGACAGATTGTAATTCTTGATATTCAGCCAGTATGTAAACTTTGGCATGAAATCTCCGTATTGGCGGTCAAAGGAACTGCTTCCGTCCATATATCGGAACCATGTGTGGTCATAGCCGGCATCGAGCGAGAGTCCATGGTTTTCCGTAATGTTGTACTTGATACGTGCGTATGCTCCGGTGATTATCTCGTGCCCTTTAAAGTTGGAACGGCCTATGGATTCTCCCGTCTCAAAGTCGCAGTTATATGTGTCGTCTGTCAGGAATCCGAGAGAGGAACGTACCCCATAATCAAGTTCCAAGTATTCTCCAAATTTGCTGACGGCATCAGTCTGGATGAAGTGCTGGTGTCCGCGCATAGCATAGTCCGTGCTAAGGTAACCCTGCCAACTGCCGGTCTCATTCTGCTCTGAATAGTACTTACCGCGGTCTTTCAACGAACCGTACATCCCGCTGTAGTATGCGCTGAAAGAATGCTGCTTTTCCTGATCTGTCGAGTATTTGGCTGAAAGAGAATACATGTCATCGTTGCCTCGTGCGGAGGAGCGATATGCTTGTTCGGTACGTGCATTAGTGGAGGAAGTGCCCTCAATATCGTTCCATCTGGATGAGTTGTGCTCATGGTCCCAGTATATAAAGATATTGACATCAAGCGTCTGCCTGTTACTAAGGTCTACAGTCAGGTTCGAAGAAGATGTAATGGCCCCAAGACGTCCATAATTATAGTTGCCAGCTGTTATGTATCTGTCCGGTATTACAAAATAACTGCTGTCGGACTTCTCCGCCCACTGGTTGTAGTTGTCGTATGACAGCAGAGTGTTGAATGTTACGCGGCCTTTTTTCAGCATCAGGAATTCGTTGACTCCGAAGTTTCCGGGCATCAGGCCCAGCATCCCTCCTGACAGTTGTGATTGTGATGACAGACCATCCGGCATTGAGGTCTTTAAATTGATGTCTATAACAGCCCTGGCCTTGCCATATTTATTTGATGGCATGGGTATCAGACGGATGCTTTCTATGGCATGTGCTGGTAGGGAGTGGAGATAGCGTATGACAGCATCTGCGCCTATGGACTGTCGGATACCATTGATGTACACTTCTGCATTTGTACCGTATAGCTGTATTCCTTCGTCTCTGAGCGTCACTCCTGGTATGCGGCGGAGGGCCTGGTCAGCATTCAGACGGTCAGCGTTTTTCATCTGTTTTACGTCCACTATGATATCGCCTTTATCGAACAGCCTGACAGGGGCCTGCCCTGTAACCACGGCCTCATCAAGCTCGTATGTAATGTCCTCCAGCACAACTGTCAGCGGGAATTTAAGAGAAGAGATAACGTGGGTGTAAGGCCTGTAGTCCAAATGCATGATATTAATGGCCAGGCTGTCATTATCCCCAATCCATGACGGCAGGATGAGTCTGCCGAGTGAATCAGAGAGACTTTCCCAAACCGCAACTCTATCTAAAGTATCCACAATCATGATGTGTGCGCCGCTGACAGTTGCACCGGACCTGTTTGTCACAGTCACTGTATATTCTTGGGCAGCGATGTCCTTAGAATAAAAAACACATAGAGTCAAGGTCAATATGTAAAACCACCTGTTCATACTCCACTCATCTGTCTATGATGTCAAAATATGGTGCGGGGGCTTTTGGACAACGTGGATCCGGGAGAAAGACTTTTTCCATGCCGTATGCCTGCAAGATCATTTTCCAGCATACTCCTCGGTTTTGTCGGCATTGATGTATTTCTTCACATGTTCTGCATGATGTGTATTCCGGCATATCCCCGTTATCAAGGTTCCATAAATTCAAGGCTTTTTCAGATGTCCAAACATCCATAATTCCTTGTTGGGACAGATCTCCCAGCAGGAATGCATCATGCCAATAAAGTTCTTCGCAAATCGTTACTTTCCCATCTGGAAGAATTACAAATCCGTCTAAGTTCGCCGTACATCGTGCGCGCTCATTAAATATGGATTGGTTGCGTAATTCGTTACTTCTTGTCAGATTGCTGTCAGGGTTTATATTAAAGGATGTATGGATTCCTGTCAGATATTTCATAACCTCTTCTACCTGCTTCACAGAAGGACGTAAAGCATGATTTGTTTCCTGAGACAAATACAGGCTTGAATTCATGGTGGAAACTGTAACTCGCTCAATATGGCTTAATGAGGTAGCAAAATTTATAATGGATGAGATATTGGGAATATTGCAGGTTTCTTTGCACAATGTAGGTTTCAATATTATTTTCATTGACAATGCATCGGCGCATCGTATAGACTGTGTTATGCGGTGTATATAGTCATCTCCTACATTAAGAGTCTTGCTTGCAGTTCTTTGGTCAAGCGTGTCTAGGGAAAACTGGATAGCGTCCAGACCAAGTTCACGTGCGGCTCGCAAAGAATCCTCATCTATCGGTACTTTTGTAGAGAGCTCAGGTTTAAAATTGTTCTCGAGCATGGTCCTGAGGATGATTTTCCAATCACGGTGCAGGAAAAATTCTCCACCGGAGATTGTAAGGCTGACTACATCTATTTCCCTGGCTTCTTTTATTAATTCCAGAATACGTCCGGTTGGCAGAGGGGCATATTTATGCTTGCGGTTGGCATAGCAATAAATGCAATTTGTGTAGCAGGAAAGATTGATAATCAAGACCAAACTTTTAGGATAAGACAGTCTCAAACGTTTGAAATTATATGGTGTCTCACAAGTGTAGTCTATGTCCAGGTCGCTTCTTGTATTGTTATAGATATTAGAGACTAATAAATTAGCTGGCAAATGGATAATTTCTTTTTCATATCGAATTGCCATTTTGTTGTTATTTGTAAACAGGTCAGTAAGTCTTCCTATTTGAGACTTGGAGATTCCCAGTCTCGACAGCCTCGCTTGTACTCCTGGTCTGCCGTCAAATTGTGCAAGAAAATATGCAATATCCGGGTGAATAAAATAATTGCATACGTTATCATACTCGCCGTCAGGAGATGCCATAAGAAGTATACGGTCCTTATCGTTTTGCAGTTTATATGCGGGATTGAATATCAGCATGCTGTCGGAAATTTAAAGATTGAAATAGCCCTCGTATTCACTTCTCTGATTGACGATGACCAGCCTGAGCAGTCCCTCTCCGATGCCGGAGAGATCGTAACTGTATTCCATCCCGTTTGCCGGAAATGCTCCGGTGTAGACAGTGGCTCCGAAGCAGTCCTCTATATAAAACGAACATATTCCGGACGCATCGAAAGATATAGAGAGAATGTCTTTGTATATGGATGCTTCCGGTGTGGTGTCCAGGCTGCGGGTTGTTGCCTCCACAGACCTAATTTCAATCTCCCGGAAAATGTTGTCATCACCGCGCAGAGTTGCCGGCAGGACAGACATCAGGATTAGTGTAATCAGTAATTTTTTCATTTCAGTTGTTATTTGCTGCAAATAAAAGTATCGCCCGGGACTGTAATATCCAAAGATAAAAATTCACACCTGTAAAGTGCTATGGCGATACAACAAGCTTATAGTTAGCAATTTGTGCAGAGAGACCATTGCCGGTGTGAGTCACACGGGCTGTCCGGCCCTTTCAGAGGGCATTGTGGGCGGGGTCTGTGAAAAATTATGTGCGCTCAGCGTGCTCTTTCTGGTACGAGTTCAGGCGCTCGTTGAGATATTTTGCAAGGCTCTTGCCGATGCCCATCCTCTGTGCGAGGCGGGATTTCTTGGTGCTGAGGTTGGTCTCGGAAATGTCGAGGACAGCGCATACGGCTCCGCTGGGGTATCCTAAGCATGTGAGCATGATAAGATGCCTGTCCTCTTCGCGGAGGTCCGGGAACTCCCGGAACAGGGCATCGAGGAAGCCCGGATATACGGAGTTGAGTATAATCTCGGTATTGGCGTATGAGTTGGTGCCCAGAAGGAATTTCCTGACTATGTCGGCGGACATTGGCAGAAGGTGGCGCGGGTTGCTCTGATGGGCATCATAGATGTCCGATATTTCGCGCATAGCCGTGTATGTAAGGCTGAAGAATTTCATCAGCGCAGGGTCGGCTGGCCTGGACTTTGCGAGTTTCTGCTCGAGGGCTTTTCTCTCCGTTTCTTCCTGCTGCTTTTCCAGGCTTAGGCTGCTGATCTTCGATTCTGCCTCTCTGATCTGTTCGGCAAGCTGTCTGTCGAGCCTGTCGGCCAGGACTTTAAGTCTGGCTGCCTCGGCTGTTTGCCGCCTGAGTACTTTCCGGATGATATAAAAAGCAGCAGTGGCAGCTGCAGTTCCAAGAACCAGGAACAGGACCAGCAGTATTATGCCCCTTTCCCGTTTATAAAGCTCCGACTCAAGTCTGAAATTGTCGGCCTTGAGCTCTGACTCCAAAAGCCGGGTATTGTATCTTTCTTTCAGGATCTCAAATGCTGTTCTGTATCCTTGGGCCCGGTTCTCCCAAAACTCTTCCATGTCTCCTTCCTGCCTGGCTATGTCCGCGTATGTGGAGAACATCATCATGCTGTCAACTTGCTCAGTGACAGGAATAAGATTCAGGACATATATTGCCGAGTCGGCATCACCTGTGCTGATATATCCTTCTGCGGCATTGAACAGCAGGTTTTTATAGAGCCGTTCCTCCACGGGATTTTGTGGGTGACTGCCGTATTTTGAAAGGGCTTTCCTGACTATGCGTATAATACCGGCCGCATTGTCCCCGGCTTGATGGATATGGCATATCAGGTCCGATGCCGAGAGGGCGCAGAGGCGGTCGCCGTATTGCTCCGCCATGCAAATAGCTTTCTCTAGATGCGGCAGTGCAGTTTCTACCGAGTCGATCATCAGTACTCTCGCGAGAGTGACATGGGCATGCATTATGTGTTTGGGCAGTTCGGCTTTTTCGAAACATTCCAAAGCTTTCCGGTATCTGGCTATAGCGGCGGAATCGTTGATGAAACTCTGTTGGTATAAGGCTCCTATCTGGGTGTTCAGCAGTCCGAGCCGCTCCAGCTCCCCTCCACGAACGACTATCGGCTCTGCCTCCTTGTAGGCGGCCATCGCACCTTCCGGGTCGCCGCGCTCGGATAGTACGGCACCCTGCATGGTCAGTGCCCGTGCCAGCCTGTCCTCCGGGCCCCGGCGGCGGTAATGCCTCACCGCCTTGAATATGGCCGTATCCTCCGCTACCGGCAGGTAGCATTTGTACTCCGCTTCGGTCAGGAGCAGGGTGTGGAAGGTCATGTCGCGCCTGCGCATTCCCGCTATTTCCGTGCTGTCGAGACCGTTCAGGGTATCGAGGGCGGCCTGCGGATTGGTCCGCATCAGCGAGTCGGCAGCGGACAGTGCGGAAGTGATCCGTCCGCTGCGGTCATTGCAGGATGCTGCGGACAGCAGAATGAGGGTTGCCAGCAGGAACGGGGCGGGATGGTATGCGCTGAGGGCTTTCATGCGGCAAGTCTCATAGATTCCGGTCGATGACGGTTTTCCATTCTCCGACGGTGCCCGTCTCCGAGGAGAAGGAGGCCCCGATGC
>HF990352.1 GCA_000432775.1 Alistipes sp. CAG:831 | reverse complement strand
AACGGCTATAATCGGTTATAAACGGTTAGATCAGGATAATTTAAACCGCATAAACTACAAAAGCAAAGGCCGTGTCAAAACTTTCATTTTGACACGGCCCTTTAAGATGTGTAAGCATTAGCAAAATGCAAGACATCGAGAATTAGGGCGAATTCCGAAAATAACACAGCAGCTTGCAATTATGACACATCGTCATAAGGTTCGTCATAATAGACAAGAGCACTCTACCGCATCTTGCGCCATGCCCATACGATATAGGCTATGACAAAGGGAATCGCTATGGACACCCAGGCCATCACCTTGAGGGTGAAGAGGCTCGAAGAGCTGTTGTAGAGAGTCAGGGAGCTCTGCAGGTCCACGGTCGATACGTAGTAGGCGGTGTCATTGAAACCGGCGCAGAGCAGGATAGCCCAGACAGCCAGCAAGGCTCCGCCGCCCACGATGTAGAAGTTCTGTCTGACTCCCTTGCCGAGGAAATGCCTTGCAAGTCCGGCGAGTACGAGCACCACTCCTGACAGGAACACTACGGCTATCCACCAGGTGTGCAGCATATTGTGCAGATACTTGAAAGGCTCGGCAGATATTGTGCCTGTAGCGGGATCCACAGCATAGCCGGTCTTGAGGAACATCCACAGCACGAAAGCCACGAAAGTCAGGACAAAGGCAGGAGCCGTGATCATCAGCCTCTTACGGCATTTCTCCGCAAATGCACCTACATCCGGTTTCATCAGGAGGTAGAGCAGTCCAAGGGTCCTGGCAGCCAGGAATACCACTACTCCAAGAAGCAGGTTCATCGGATTTGCCAGAGCGTCCAGTCCGTGCCAGCCGTTTGCCCAGCGGGAAATGGCCGGAGACGCAGCATCCGTTATGGACACCTTGTCCACCGTAAAGGCCCCGCCGGTGAAGAAAGTACCGACAGCCACCCCGAGCAGGAATGTTCCGAGAGCACCGTTGAGAAAGAGGAATATCTCAAATGTACGGGCGCCGAAGAGGTTGCCTGCAGCCTTACGGTATTCGAAGGAGAATGACTGAATTACGAAAAGCAGCAGAATACAGATCCACAGCCAGTAGGCTCCGCCGAAACTGGTGGAGTAGAACAGGGGGAAGGATGCGAAGGCGGCACCTCCGAAAGTCACGAGGGTCGTGAAGGTTATTTCCCATTTATGTCCTGCATATTTTACTACAAAATCCTTTTCCTCCTCTGAGGAAGCAGTGCGTAGCAGCAGACCCTGTGCTCCCTGTACGAACAGCAGGAACACCAGAATAGCTCCAAGAAGGGCTACTAGAGCCCACCAGTAATGTTGCAGAAAATACAGTGTATCCATAATTATTCTCCTCCTTTCTTAATCTGTTTGAGCATGATGCTGATCTCCACGCACAGCATGGCGGTGAACAGGACTGCAAAAATGATCAGGGTCGTGAGAACGTTGCCGGACTCGACTCCCGATACGGCCGCATTCACGGGAAGCAGGTTCTGGATCGTCCAGGGCTGACGGCCTACCTCGGCTACTATCCAGCCCGACTGCGAGCAGATGTATACCAGAGGTACGCTGATGATGCCAAGCCACAGGAGCCATTTGTGCTTATCCTTGACGATGAGGTTCTTCCACTCGAAGATGATGTAGAGGATAAAGAGCAGGATGAAAAACATGCCGAGGGCCACCATGATATGGAAGGCGTAGAATACCAGGGGAACATTTGGCACGAGGTCCTCGGGCTCCTCCACATAGTGGTAGCCGAAGTAGTCGAAATTCTGCTCCAGCACTGCCTCGGCCTGAGCCATTGCCTGGGTGTCTCCGGACTCCTTGGCTGTCTGATAGTCGGCCAGGGCCGTGACTGCCGCCGTACCCATTGCCTTTTTCTCGGCAAACGAGGGCTCGATGTAGGTGTTGCCCTCCCTGTCGGTGAACTCGTAGCCTCCTTTGATAATGTCATTGATGCCTGGCACGAAACCGTCTGCCTGACGGGTCGCAAGGAATGAGAGCATGTTGGGGAAGGATATTTCGAAAAGGTAAGGGTCCTCGTCTGCACCCTCCCCGCCTACGATGTCCTTGTCGGGATTAAGGATACCTACGGCTACTAATGGCGCTTTCTCAGAGCCGTCGTACAGTCCCTCCATGGCAGCCAGCTTCATCGGCTGCACCTTTGCCACATTGTAGGCGGAGCCGTCACCGGTCCCTATAAGCACTGCAAGGGAAATTATACCGAATACCGAGGCTATTCGGATGGACTTGCGGGCCAGTGTCTGCTCCCGCTTGCGCAGCAGGAACCATGACGATACGGCAATCACGAATATCGATGCCAGTACATAACCGTTGGTCACCGAATGCAGGAACTTGTTGATGGCCACCGGCGAGAACACCACTTGCCAGAAGTCGGTCATCTCGCTGCGGGCCGTATCCGGATTGAACTCCATTCCTATAGGATACTGCATCCAGGAATTGGCTATGAGAATCCATATTGCAGAAAGGTTGGTTCCTATGGCCGTAAGCCATGTCGATACCAGATGGGCCTTCTTGCTGACCTTGTTCCAACCGAAATACATCACAGCGAAGAAGGTACTTTCCATGAAAAATGCGAAAATACCCTCTATGGCCAGCGGGGCACCGAATATGTCACCCACGAACCATGAATAGTTGCTCCAGTTGGTACCGAACTCGAACTCCAGGATGATACCCGTCGCCACTCCCATCGCGAAGTTGACGGCGAAAAGCTTCATCCAGAACTTCGTGGTCCTCTTCCAGAACTCATCTCCGGTCATCACGTACCGGGTCTCCATAAAGGCTATAAGAAAGCCCAGACCGAGAGTCAGGGGCACAAACAGCCAATGATACATTGCAGTCAGAGCGAACTGCCACCTTGAAAGGTCTACCAGTGTCGTTAAAAGCATTTGTTTATGGTTTTAGCATTAATATTACTTGGTAAGATTCTCTATCACCACCCGGCTCTTCTCCGCGTCCGACTCACAGTCTGCAAGAGCCGGACGGAAGAAGAAGACTCTCAGGATGGCGAACATGATAAACAGCTTCAGGAGAATTACAATCCACAAAGTCCTGCCGAGGGATGACATGTCCCTGAAGCCTTCGTAATAGAAGAGCCAGATTCTGCGCAGGCGTTCCATTACCGTCTGAATTAAAGTTCCTCCGCAAACATGGGATCCCAGGGCGGAAGCATGGTGGGAGCAGTGTCCAGGAGCTTGAGAATGTTCTCGGGCACATACTTCTTCTCCACTACCAGACGGAACATGTATTCCTCGAACCATTCGTCGGTCATCACCAGATGGCCTTTGTGGTCTGTCATGCCCCAGGAATTCTCGACTTTCCATTTCCTGGCGTTGCCGTTCTCATCCAGGTCCACTGCCATAAGGGTCATGGCGTGGGACGAGCCGCTGGAGCCGGTGAGGATTCTCTCGCGCTTGTCCATACCGAAGGTTGTTCCCATGAGTGAGCCGTAATCGTAGTAATCCACATCCAGCACGCCGTTCTGCCTGTCGAGGAACTTGCCCACGTCGCAGGAGAAGTACATCATGGTACCGTCCTTGATGGATGCGATGGCCATTGCCTCGATCTCCTCGATGGGAAGATTGATGTACAGCCAGTTCTTACCGTCATACTGATGGCGGTCGTACTCTATCTCATAGACCTTGTAGAACTCGCGGGTAGGGTCGTTCATCAGCATCACATAGTTGTTCTTCAGGTCCACGCCCACATACTCGTCATAGAATGACTTCGGGGTGTAGGTCTTTGTGCTGACAGGCTTGCCCTCGGCGTCATACATGGTCCAAGTGAACTCCACGGGGGGCTCGCCGAGATTGAGCACGAGGAAACGGTATACAAAGGCCAGCATCTCCACCTTGCGCTGCTCTAGCATGGCGGGCAGTTCCTTCTTAGAGCCTGTCATCTCCCTGAGTTCCAGGCCGAACTCCTTGAGTTTGAGATTCAGCAGACGGGACATTCCGGAAGTGTGGTTGCTGGAGTATGTCTCGGGCATCACATTGGAGGGGACCAGACCGTATTTGGTTATCAGGTCGGATACTCCGGTGAACTGGCCGCCGTCTCCTATCGCGTGACGGAAAAGCCACTCCACCTTGCGGTCATCCATAGGAAGATCACGGGTGTCGATGATACCCTGGAGAAAAAGATTGGCTTTCTCCAGCTGGTCGTAGAAGAAGATGTAGTTCTGGGAGAACTCGAAGGGTCCGAGGTTGTACTTTTCGATCATCTTGGCACGAAGCACGTTCATCCCGGAGAACAGCCAGCAGCGTCCGCTGGACTGCTGGTCGGAGATACCCTTGGACTTCACCTCGTCTGAAAAGTAGTAGTCGTAGGTGGCCTCAATGCCCTGCTTTACGGAGAGCTTGTTGATGTCATTGGCAGAAATGGCATTCTGCAGGGCCAGTTCCTCGGGCGTTCCCTGCCAGCCCTGACGGATCTGAGCCATCATCTCGTCAGTGATTCCGCCCTGAGCCATGGCGGCGGCTGCTACTGACATAGCAGCACAGATGGTAAAAAGACGTTTGATCATATCAGTTATATATTAAGTATTGTTGAAAATCCTATACTAAAGCCATGGTCTGAGGGCTGCCAGAGCGTCCAGAGCCTGCTGCATCGCCGCACGCGCCCTGGCATCGTTTTCCCTCAGCAGTGCGGCATTCAGGTCAGCCTCGTAGGGCAGATACTGAATCTCTCCTATATACTTTGCAGCCCTCGCCCTCACCTGCGGGGAAGCATCGTAAAGCAGTCCCTGCAGCCACGTCTTGCAGTCCCACGAATAGTGGTCCTCCAGCCAGCCGAGAGCAGCCACCTTCTCCTGTGCCGTTCCGTACAGGAAAGTCTGGAAGCACTGCGACTCGTAGCGCAGGTCATCCACGCTCATAAGGATCTCTTCCGGAGCAACCGGCGGAGTCAGAACTTCCCGGGGATATGTCTTCAGCGGCTTGCCGAGAGTCCAGCGCACCATCCGCGGCACCATCCACATCTTGCCGGGAGTGGCCTCAGGATGCCCGACAACCGTAAACACCTTGCCCTTACCGTAATCATTGCCGGTCAGGAAAGGCTTGCCGTTGGTCATATCGGCAGGCGCACCGCCCTCCTCATGCACATCGCTCTCCATGGTACCGAAAGAAGTGAAGGGGACATCGCTATCCACGAACACTGGCCCTTCGTAATAGAACACATAGGATGTATCCTCCTTGGCCAGCTCGTGAAATATCTTCCTGCCCTCCTTGTTCAGAGTCATCTTGGCCATGCCGTGGCCCCGGTTGTCATGCTCGCGGTCAATTGCCCGGGCACCGGTAAGGGCCATGCAGGTATAGTCCGGGGTATTAGAAAACAGGTAGGCACCTGCACAGATCCCCACCGCCCCGCCTCCGCGGTGCACGAAATCCTTGATCAGCGCCATATTGGTCTGACCCAAATTCAGATACTGACGGCTTCCGCCTCCTCCTGGAATCACTATTGCATCCAGACTGTCCAGCACTCCGGACGCGATATCGCTGCTGTGCACTATCCTCACCTCCATATCCTCATCCAGACTGAGAGCCGCCACAGTCTCGCGGATACAGGTAACGGCACCTCCGTCACCCTGAAACACAGCTACTTTTATCTTCTGATTATTTCCGCCACCGCAAGACACCAGCATCACGGCAGCCACTATTGCGAATAGAATCTTTTTCATCGGCCATGCATTTAACATTCAAATATAGTGAATTTTTCCAAAAACTTTCCCGTCATCTCCGGCCCATATCCATTTTTCTATCGTTCCCCTGTTCGTCTCACTCCTCTGATCAGAAGGGCTCCTACACCAG
>HF990351.1 GCA_000432775.1 Alistipes sp. CAG:831 | reverse complement strand
TGCACTGCATACATAAGTCAAAAGAGGGTAGCATGCAGAAGCCGCCTCTGGAGCCACAGGAGGGTTTTCTCCGAAATTGGTACGTCAATCAGTAATCCGTGTATGGACATGCTCCCCCGGCTGCCGTACCTTTGTCGTGTCAATTAAATACGGCAGATATGGACAATTTTACTTACCGATACCCCGTCCGCCAACACTTCGGCAAGGGGTGCGCCGAGAGCGCAATCAAGGAAGAAATGGCCCGTGTGGGACGGAACGTGCTGCTGGCCTATGGCGGCGGCTCGCTGAAACGCTCCGGGCTGTATGACAGAATCACCGGCTGGCTGCACGAGTGCGGCAAGGCGGTGACGGATTTCGGAGGCATCCTGCCCAACCCCACCTACGATAAAGTACAGGAGGGGGCGCGCACCGTCCGCGAGCAGGGTATCGACTTCATCCTCGCCGTGGGCGGCGGCTCGGTCATCGACTGCTGCAAGATAGTGTCGGCGCAGGCGCGGACAGACGGGGATATCTGGGACATGATGTACGAAGAGCACCGCCTTCCGACGGAGTTCGTGCCGACGGGTGCCGTAGTCACTGCGTCGGGCACTGGCGCCGAGCAGAACAACGGGGCGGTCATCACCAATACGGAAAAGAAACTGAAACAGCCTCTTGTCGGGTCGTATCACTCTTTCGCCATTCTGGACAGCGACCTGACGAGGACTGTTCCTATGAAGCAGGTGATAAGCGGGGCTTTCGATACTCTGAGCCACTGCATGGAGACCTATATGGGCCGTCCGCTGGGGGATAACCTCTCCGACGAAATCAACGAGGCTGTAATGCGCAATGTCATCAGGAATCTGCGTGCCCTCATCGCCGATCCGGACGACGACTTTGCCCGTGGAGAGCTGATGTGGGACTCGGCCCTTGCCGAAAACGGCCTGCTGAAGTTGGGCAAGCAGACGGACTTCCAGTGCCACATGCTGGAGCACGCCGTAGGAGCCTATACCGACTGCAACCACGGTCAGGGACTTGCAGTCATCCATCCCGCCCTCTACCGTCATCTGCTCGCTGAAGGCAAGGAGAAGCTGGCGCGCATGGGAGAGCGGGTGTGGGGTGTGAAAGGCCGCACGACGGAAGAGACAGCCGCCATGTGCATCGATGCTCTCGAGGCTTTCATCCGGGAGATAGGCTTGCCCGTGCGCTGGAACGAAATGGGCATCACGGACGAAACTCTCCTGCGGGCCGCCGCCGATACCTGTCTGCTGATGCCCGGCTGCTGCAAGGCGTTTACCCGCGACGAACTGTTTGAGGTGCTGAAGGAACGTATGTGATGTTTGTATGAGCGGAATCCGGACATTCTCCATAGAGGAGCTGAACAGGCAGATGCGCCAGCCGACGCTGCACCCTCAAGTGGCGGTTATCGACCCGTCGCGGCTTGGGGAGGACACTGCCTTGTGCTTCACGGGCAATTACTATGCTGTCCGTTTCGTACGGATACAGTGCGGTGAACCGTGCCCCTATGGGAGGCAGTCTGCGGATTTCCAATATGCTACGCTGGCGTTTACAGAACCGGGAGATATAGTTGATGTCAGCCGGGAAGATGCTGCTGGAGGGGACATTTCCGGAATACTGTTCCATCCGGATCTGTTCTGCAGCAAGAGCCTTGTGCTCAAGAAAGCGGACTATACATTCTTCGGCTATCGGGACAACTAGTCGCTGCATCTGTCCCTGCAGGAGAAACTCATAGTGCAGGACCGTCTGGAGCATCTTTACAGAGAGCTCAGGCGCGACATTGACTGCTACAGCCTGCGTCTGGTGTCAGCCGGGCTGGAACTGCTGCTGGACTACTGTGCCCGCTTCTATGAACGCCAGTTCGCCTGCCGGACCGATATCAACCGTAAATATCTGACCGTGCTCGATGAGGCGCTTGACAGTTATTTCGGCCTTCACTGCCAGAAGTCCGTGGAAGAAGGGATATGCCGTATGGAGTCAGTTCTTTCCGAACTTTCACCAGCTTATCTGAACGACCTTGTGCATGCCGAGACAGGAAAAACGCTTGCTGAGTACATCCGTTTCAGGATGATCGGATACATCAGGATGCGTGTCTGCAACGAAGGGTGTCCGTTAGAGCAGGTCGCCGGAGAATTCGGTTTCCGTCAGCCTGTCCTGTCCAGACTGGAGAAGATTGTATTCCTCCAGCGTAAGCCGCATGAAATGTTCGGTACGCAGTTCTCCTGACGGAGACTCTTTGTCCCTTTCCGTATGGTGATGGCGGAAACCGCATTTTTCCATTACCCGGCGTGATTTCGTATTGCCGTCGTAGTAGCCGCACCAGACAGCGGAGAATACCAACTCACGGAAGCAGCGGTGCAGCAGGCAGCGTACTGCCTCCGGTATCAGGCCCTGCCCCCAGTAGGGTACGCCTATCCAATAACCTATCTCCGCTTCGTCACGGGCCATCTCTGCACTGTGCAGCCCATCTCCTGTCATAATCCCGATGCTGCCCACAGGTTCGCCTGTGACTTTGAGCACTACCGCATACGTTTCGGGTGCTGCGAACACGGTGCGGATGATTTCAAGGCTGTTTTCCACGGATGTATGCGGAGGCCATCCGGCAGCAGGCCCTATTGCAGGGTCCTTGGCATATCTGAACAGGGATTCCGCGTCCGATTCTTCCCACGGGCGGAGTATCAGGCGTTCTGTAGTAATCATGTCTTGCAGGTTGTCGGTGTGTACCCGCGAAGATAACGGAAATAAGTCAGAATCCCTAAAAATTGGGATTGACCGGAGGCTTGCGGACCGCTACCTTTGCTCCGCGAAAATCCAGTAGCAGATGCAGGTATTGAAAGAAGACATCCGCAGCCGTATTCTGGCAGTCGCCGGACAGCAGTTCGGGCAGAAGGGGTATGCCAAAACCTCCATGCGTGAAATTGCCGTCTCGGCAGGTGTCGGGGTGGGGAATATCTACAACTACTTCACCGGCAAGGATGAACTTTTCCGGGAGGTGCTCGCTCCGGTCCTGCATGCCCTTGAGTCTATGCTGCAGGAACATCATGGAATACGGGGCGAGGACATCATGGTGATGAGGTCGGAGAAATATCTGAGGGCCTGTATCGACGAGTATGTGGCCCTGATTGACACTCATCGTAGTCTGATGGAGATTCTGCTGTTCCGCGCTCAGGGCTCTTCTCTGGAACATTTCCGCGAAGACTACACCGACCGTTCCACGGAATTGGTCAAGGCCTGGTTCTCGGCCATGCAGCGGAAGCATCCCGGAATCAATACGGCAGTGTCCGATTTCATCATACACCTGCATACGGTGTGGATGTTCACGATGTTCGAGGAACTGCTGATGCACTCGGTGCCGAAGCGGGAAATGGAGAATATCCTGCACGACTATATTCTTTTTGAAATCCAGGGCTGGAGGGCAATCATCAGGATATGAGGACCAGGGGGCAGACATACGGACTGACGGCCGCAACGGAAAGGCCGGCAAGGAGGAAATCTTCACGGAGGTTTCCTCCTTTTTTTATGAACAAATCTGAATATCGTTCACTATTAATTTGTCTTACAATGAATCAAACAAAAAAGAAAAAAGGTCTGGCCCGCCTGTTCGAGATAGCGGGACAGAAGAAGGGACTGCTTGCCTTGGCCGGAGTGTTGTCGGCCGGCAGCGCAGTCTGTATGCTCGTGCCCTACTGGGCTGTCTATGAGATTCTGAAAGAGCTGCTGACACATGGCGGCAGTCCGGCTTCAGCGGACGGGGCAGGAATGGTCCGCTGGGGATGGACGGCGTTGGGAGGACTTGCCGGCGGACTGGTATTGCTGTATGCGGCCCTGATGTCTTCCCACGTGGCGGCTTTCCGGATTCTGTACGGACTGCGTGTCCGCCTTTCGGAGCACATCGGCCGGCTTCCGTTGGGATACCTGAGCAACACTTCCACCGGAGCTATCAAGAAAACGATGGACCAGAACATCGAAAAGATAGAAGGCTTCATCGCCCACACCATTCCGGATCTGGTCAATGTGGCGGCCACGGTGACGGTGATGATTGTCATCTTCTTTTCACTGGATATATGGCTGACGGTCGTGTGTCTGGCAGTCGTGGCAGTCAGCCTGTTCCTTCAATTCTCCAATTTCATGGGGAAAAAGGCGAGGGAGTTCATGGGCATTTATTATGATGCGCAGGAAAAGATGAGTGCGTCGGCCGTGCAGTATGTCCGGGGAATGCCCGTAGTCAAGATTTTCGGACAGAGTGTCCTTTCGTTCCGTCAGTTCAATGCCGAGATCCAGGCATATAAGACATTTGCCCTGAAGTGCTGTGATACCTACCAGAACGGGATGGTGGCATTTACCGTCCTGCTCAACTCGATGGTGACGTTCATCCTCCCTATGGGCATCCTGCTGATGCAGGCCAGTCCGCAATCCTTGTCATTGGCTGTAGTATGGCTGTTCTTCATTATCATGGGACCGGGTATGGCTTCCCCCGTTTATAAACTGACATTCTTGGGAGGTAATACGCGCGACATAGATGAAGGCGTAAGCCGTATCGACCGCATTCTGGAAAAGCGGCCCGTGCCGGAACCGGAACATCCGCAAGTGCCGACCGCTTACGATGTGGAGTTCCGTCATGTGTCATTTTCCTACGAAAACACGGAACAGGGAACACGGACGGAAGCCCTGCGTGATGTCTGTTTCATAGCTCCGCAGGGAAAAATAACCGCCCTTGTCGGCCCGTCGGGAAGCGGCAAATCAACGGTTGCCAACCTGATACCCAGGTTCTGGGATGTGGAGCAAGGGGAAATCTGCATAGGTGGTGTGGATATACGTCAGATAGCTACAACAAAGCTCATGGACATGGTTTCATTCGTATTTCAAGACACTTTCCTTTTCTACGACACGCTGTGTGAGAACATTGCCGTCGGCTCTCCTGATGCCACGAAAGAAAAGGTGATAGCTGCCGCAAAAGCCGCCCAATGCCATGACTTCATAGAGCGTCTGCCGCAAGGCTACGAAACACGTATAGGCGACAAAGGGGTGTTCTTGTCCGGCGGCGAAGCCCAACGGATATGTGTGGCCCGTGCCATATTGAAGAATGCGCCGATACTGGTGCTGGACGAAGCGACAGCTTTCGCCGACCCTGAAAACGAGCATAAAATGCAGATGGCTTTGCAGTCACTGATAAAGGACAAGACGGTCATCGTGATAGCCCATCGCCTTTCGTCCGTCATTTCCGCTCATCAGATTGTCGTTTTGAAAGAAGGGCGCATCGTGCAGTGCGGAAAGCATGAACAACTGTCCGTGACAGAGGGCGTATATAAGAATATGTGGGATGCCTATACGAGCGCATACCACTGGACGTTGAACAAAAACTAAAAGCAATATGGGGAAAAAGAATTTCTTAAACAAAGTCTTGCAAAACACAAGCTGTCCGCAAGGATTTTGGGGACGGATGATTTTGCGAGGAATGAATTGTTTTCATGCATCCTTAGCTAATCGTGGCATGAAGCAAGTGGAATGGCAGCCGAATTGGAATGTACTTGATATAGGCTGTGGCGGTGGTGCGAATTTGAAACGTTTATTGAATTTATGTCCGAAAGGAAATATCTACGGCATAGACCTGTCAGAAGAAAGTGTTTCATTCGCCCAAAAGTACAACGAAAAAGACTTGAATAAAAGATGTTTCATACAACAAGGGAATGTTTGTTCATTACCTTATGAGGATGGATTCTTTAATGCTATCACGGCTTTTGAAACGGTCTATTTCTGGTCGCCTGTAAACATAGCGTTGTCTGAAGTGGCGCGTGTTCTCCGAGAAGGAGGTTGTTTCCTTATTAGTCTGGAAGCGAGCGACCCCGAACTTGGAAAAATGTGGACGGAACGGATAGACGGTATGGTTGTCTATACTCCGGCAGAATTGGAAGAACGGTTGCATGAAGCCGGATTTTCAGCCATCAGAACAATCCGAAAAAAGGAAGAAATACATATTATAGCATATAAATAAAATAAGATATGAATGCAATAAAGAATATTACAATAGGTCACACGGAAAGACTTTACAAGCCGGTGGGTTACACCATGCTTGCCAACTTAGTGAATATAGTACCGTTTTGTCTTTCTATAGAAGCGATACGTATCATTTTCAGTGCATTTGACGGGAGCGGACAGCCGCTTGACACGACCCGCCTGTGGTGGATATTCGGCATTATGGCTGTTTATATGCTGGTCATGGCTTTGGCAGAACGGGCATCCTACCGAGCCAATTTTAGAGGGGCTTACGAAATGAGTGCTTCGGGGCGCCTGTCGCTGGCGGAACATCTGCGCAAACTTTCTCTGGGCTTTCTGTCCAGACGCGACCCCGGCGACCTGTCGTCCATGCTCATCACGGACTTCACGATGGCCGAGACCGGAATATCGCACCATCTGCCCCAGCTGATGGGAGCCGTGGTCATGCCTGTCCTGGCTTTCGCCTCGTTGGTCTGGATTGACTGGAGAATGGCGGTCTGCATGTTCGCCGCTCTGCCGCTTGCCATGCTCGTGTTGTGGGCCAGTACAAGTGTGCAGAAGAAGTTGAGCGGCAAGCAGATCCAGGCCAAAATCAATGCCGGGAACCGCTTGGAGGAGTACCTGCAGGGCATCCGGGTGATGAAAGCCTACAACCTGCTCGGCGACCGTTTCGTCCGGCTGAGGGACGCCTTCGCCGGACTCCGCCGCGCCTGCATCCGGCAGGAAGCGCTGCTGGGCCCGTTCGTCCTGCTGAGCATCACATTGGTCCGTGCCGGACTGACAATGATGGTCCTGTGCGGCACATACCTTCTGTTGGGAGGAGAGCTCTCGCTGCTTGTATTCGTGCTCTTCCTCATTGTCGGCTCCAGCGTGTTCGACCCGCTGACCTCCGCCCTGACCAATTTCACCGAGTTCCGCTATTTCTCCATTGCCGGAGGACGTATCCTTTCCCTGATGAACGAGCCGGAGATGAAGGGGGAGCGGCAGTCCCCGGAAGCAGGTGACATCCGGCTCGAACACGTGTCGTTCGCGTACCGGGACAGGAATGTGCTGCAGGATATTTCACTGACACTTCCCGCGAACTCACTGACAGCCCTTGTCGGCCCCTCCGGCAGCGGAAAGAGTACGCTGATGAAACTCTGTGCCCGGTTCTATGACCCTCAGAAAGGACGTGTCTTCTTCAACGGCGTGCCGATGGATGAGATCAATCCCGAAAGCCTGATGAGTCGTATTTCCATGGTGTTCCAGGATGTCTACCTGTTCCATGACACCATACGCAACAACATCCGTTTCGGCAGGACGGATGCTACGGAGGAGGAAATCGTCGCCGCAGCCCGGAAAGCCTGCTGCCATGACTTCATCATGCGGTTGCCGCAAGGGTACGACACGATGGTGGGGGAGGGGGGCTGTACCCTGTCCGGCGGGGAAAAGCAGCGCATATCCATAGCCCGCGCCATCCTCAAGGACGCACCGGTCATCCTGCTGGACGAAGCGACCGCCTCGCTCGATCCCGAAAATGAACTGGAGGTGCAGAAGGCCATCGACTCCCTGATCAAAGGGCGGACCGTTATTGCCATTGCCCACAGGCTCAAGACCATCAGGAATGCCGACCGGATCATCGTCCTGGAAGGCGGACGGATAGAGGAAGAAGGCACGCATGAGACATTGATGCAGTCCGATGGCCTGTATGCCCAGTTGTGGAATATTCAGGAACACATCTCCGGCTGGAAGCTGTAGGCCGTTCCTTCCCGCAAACCTCCTCGCGGGTGAACCGAAAACGGCAAATACGGTACACCTGCGAAAGTCAAATACAGAAATTTTTGTAACTTGCAGAAATTTTAGACGTAACGCGTATGAAAAATCTTGTATTTGCAGTGGTGGCTGCAGCCGCCGTCCTGTTTTTGTCTGGCTGTGTCTCAGGAAACAAGTATGTAATTGAGGGAACTGGAGAGTCTCTCGTAGACGGGCATTGGATGTACGTTATGGATGGTGAAGACTGGTCCATACTGGATTCGGCCAGGATAGAGAACGGGTCGTTCCGGATAGAGGGATCTGATTTCGGCTCACAGACAGCTTTTCTGTATATGGGTGCAAATTCCGCTCCGTCCGGGCTTTACCAGGTGAGCGATATTGTGCTGCTGGAACCAGGGACTGTAACTATGAAGTACGAGCCGGATTACGAGATGTTTTTTGCGCACGGAACTCCGATGAACGATCTCTACAGCCGGCTGTCATTGGAGGGAATAGGTGAGGAGACCGATCCTATGGACCTTGTCCGGGACAATCACAATGTGCTGGGTCTGGTGCTCCTCGACGGATTAATGGAGGGGTACTCCAAGTCGGAAGTCGAGGCTCTTCTGGCGGACTTCCCCGTGAGTATGAGGGAGCATCCGTTGTATATGCGTCTGCAGGAGGCAGTTGAGGCGATAAAAGCCGATGTCGGACTGCCCTACTATGATATAGAAGGCAAAGACACCGAGGGCAATACGCTTAAACTCAGTGATGTCGTAGGCAGGGAAGGAGTGCGTTACGTGCTTTTGGACTTCTGGGCCTCCTGGTGCGCTCCATGCCGTCAGGAACAGCCCGGACTTGTCAGTATCTATGAACAATACCGTCGCTACGGGTTCGAGATATGCGGTATGTCCTTTGACGGCAATCTGGTACAGAACTGGAAGGATGCTCTCAAGGAGTTCCGCATGAACTGGCCCAACGCGCTTGCGGAATTTTCAGGGAATGCCAGTACGAGCCCATTCTGGACCGCATACGGAGTCAGCGGCATCCCTTCGAACTTTCTCATAGACGCTTCGACCGGGGAAGTGATCGCTAAAAATCTGCACGGCGAGGACCTTGCGGCAGAACTCGAGACTCTTTTCCCGGCTGAGGCCGGTTCCCAAACTGAGGCTGGACAACGGTAAGCAGTGAAGCGGTGGTTTTTTGTAAAGTGTAGAAAATAAGGTGTTTATAAAATTAACGAGAGTCTTTCGTAGGTCTTTAAGTCTACGAAAGACTCTCGTTGTGATTATACTGTACAATCACTCAGCTTGTTACGAAAAAGGTGCACTCTTCTGCTTACGTTGGAAAAGCGGAACGAAGTCGTATCTGCGCTCAGCGCAGATACGACTTTAGTGCCTCCACATACCCCGCAAACGCCCCCCGCCCCTTCTGAGTTATCCTGCACACAGTCCGCGGTTTCCGCCCGACGAACCCTTTTTCGACAGTGATGTACCCTGCCTCGGACAGTTTGTCGAGCTGTACGCTCAGATTGCCGGCCGTAGCTCCTGTGGCTTCGCGCAGGTACACGAAATCGGCTTCCTCAAGCGAGAGCAGGGTGGACATGACTGCCAGACGCAGTTCCGAGTGCAGCAGCGGGTCCAGTTTTACAAAGTCTCCCATGGCCGTTACTGTTGATTACGGGTTCTGTGGTTGAAGATCAGGCCGGGAATGACCAGGTCCAGCAGTGACGCCATGGCCATTATGAGGGGAATGTACGTAGGGTCATTGAGCCAGTAAGAGCACAGCAGGCCGCCGAGTCCGCTGATGATTCCGAGCAGGAAAATAGTCCATGACTGGCTCAGCCATCCTGTTATCGCACCTGCCATGCCGAGCAGCAGTACAATGATTGCGGTTGTCTGAAGCGGTATGAAGAATGCCAGTATTCCGGTTGAGACGGCGAATATGCCGAATGTACACCATATCTGGCCTACTGTCTTGGTTATCAGATTCTCTCCGTGTCCGCGCCTCTCGTAATTCCTGGATGCCAGCCTGTCCAGAGGCCATCCGAGTACGGGTATCAGGAACCACGCGATGTGCCACATCCGGTTGTCGGTAAGGGCCAGCCCCAGCATTACCAACCCCGATACCACCAGCAGTACCAGACCCCATATGAGCATCGCAGTACCGCCTCTTCTTTGAAAGTCATTCCGGCTGTCGCGTATTGCCTGTGAAATGATTTCGAGGGACTTTTCCACTGAAAGTCCGTTCTGGTTGTTGTTATTGTTTTCCATTGCAGTTCTGTAGTTTTATTGTCCGTAATTTGTAGTCTTCCCGGTCGCGTTGTCTGCGCTCCTCCTCCTTACCTTTGCCAGTAATTCATACCGATTGAAATCCTTTCGGTCTCCTCCTTTTCTTCATTTCCCATGCTGTCAGTCCTGAGTGCCGTCATGGCAAATCCCTCGGCTGGATATCCTTCCTCCGTCTTGTCCATCCTCCAGTTACGGTTGCTGTCCTGCATCAGGAACAGTGTCCATCGTCCTTCTTCAGGGACATTGATTTCGCCGTTGACGTTCAGCTTGCCGTCCTTGTCCGGTCTGGCATCGGTACAAGAGATAATTGCGCCCCAGCCGGACTTCATTATAGCCCCTAAGTCTGGTCCGGCACTTTCACCGTTGTCAGGTACAATCCAGACCAGTACATTGCCGCAGGTGTCCTTCAGGTCAGTTACGGTCAGTACGGCCTTTATGGTTGATGATTCCCTCGCCAAAGTCACGATGACAGATGCGCAGCACATCATAACGATTGCAAAAATAATAAAAATCCTTTTCATGATAAAATACTTTAAAAAATAAACTAAAATTTTCAAAAAAGAAGAGTGGCGCCTTCTCCTCTCTTTCGTTTCACGATGCAAATATAAACTGATTTATTTTATAAACCAAATATTCCGGCAAAATATTTCAGGAACTCAGGATTTGAGAGGGAAAGGAAGTCATGCTCATGTGGCTGTTTTCTCCACCTGTATGAGTTGTGAGTTGTGCCGCATCTTCCTCATCATTCCGCAGCGGCATCAAATCCCTCAGTTCGCTGCTGTTGTGGAAGTTATTATGTGAGTCTGTAATGGTTGATTTCTTGTATTTCGCTTGGTATTAGTAGGTTGCTTTGTTTTATATCTTACAGACTCAACGGAAAAAAGATGGGAATAGGGGAATAAACGTCCTTAGGGGACATTTGAGGCTCGTACCATATATGTGTCTGTTGCAGTGGTTTGTGCCCAACATCTTAATCATTAGTGGATTGCATGGTTGTGCGGGAAACAGATTCATCGAGTTTCTGTGTAGTTTGTAGCTGGGTAATTGTGCGTAAAGTGTTTAGAATAAGTGTTGTGCGGGAATTTATGGAAAACAGACTCAGATTAGAGATGTACTTTGACTCAGCATTGATAGTTAGTTAGGAGGGGTGAGGCGTACAGTTGTCGTGAGTCTGTTATCGGCTGATTGTGCAAATGCCGTGTTTTTCAGGCTTTTATTTCAAGTCAGATATGATTGTGTCCGACAGTCTGTAGGAGACGTATTCCTGTATTGCATTCATTGTCTGTTTGTTATTTGTTTTTAGTAAAAACAGACACCCGGAGTATGCTTGAAGAGAAGGTACGGCGGAAACATGGGTAAAGAAGCAAGAACAAGAAGCATGAACAAAGAAGCATAGCTGAAATATGTATGTAGGGGTACGGTTATGGGTGTTGTCAGGACGTTTCTACATGCAGAGACCGGAAAGTCCTGATGTTGTGAACTGGTCGGCTTGAATGAGGACGGGATGTGCAGGGTGTAGGTGCCCTTCTGTGGAATGAGACGGGCAGGTCGTGTACTCACAGATGATGCAGCCTGGCT
>HF990350.1 GCA_000432775.1 Alistipes sp. CAG:831 | reverse complement strand
CGGAAGAGCAAGCCAATCTGGTAAAGAAACTCCGTATTGCCACCATACAGCAACTTTTGACAGCACAACAGCAGGAATACTTATCCAACCTTAACCTTACCGCCTCTTCTGCCAATTATGAGGCGGTAGCTACTTCTGTATTGACTGTTGAGCAAAGGGAAGCACTTAGCAAAACAGATCTATCGGCTAAGAGTGCTGTATATCGTGCCGCTCTGGAGCAAGAAGTGGCAGCGAAGCAAAGAAACAATGCCGCCACTCTGGAGGCTATGCGTACCGATGTCAAGGCAGCAGCACAAAAAGTTGAATCCGCCAAACAAACGGCTGTTTCTGCCATGCAAGCAACCGAAATGGCACGGTATGAACTGTATTGGGCAAGGCAAGCCGGGGATGCAACAAGGATCGCCACGGCTGAAAAGAAACTGGAGGCAGCGCAAGACAACCAGAGTGCCGCCAGAAAAGCAGCATTAGCCGCTCAAACAGACTTTTACACCAAACGTAAGCAGTTGGAGGCTACAGCTACAAGACAGGCAACAGCAGCCTCTGTAGCCGATACAGCGGCAAAGACAACGCAGGGGGCTATAACGACTGCACTAACCTCTATCACAAACAAAGCGACACTTGCGATGAAGTCGCTTTGGCTTGCCATGAAGAGTAATCCGATCGGATGGATTCTTTCTCTGGTTGGAATGCTGATCAGTGCGCTAACATTGTTCAAAAGTTCCGAAGAGGAAGCCACCGATGCAATGGGAGAATTTCAGGACACGACAAAGAAGCAGATTGATAATCTGGATTTGTTGTTTGCCATTCTTCGCAATACGGAGAAAGGCACGAAAACTCATGGTGATGCCATTCGTAAAATCAATGCTATATGCAAGGAATACAACAAGACTTTGCTTGATGAGAATGCCACCATAGACCAACAGAAATTGAAGTATGCCGAACTGACAGCCGCAATCCAGCAGACTACAGCCGAAAAGATCAAGGCTAAGTATGTCGAGCAGGAACTACAGGAATATCTGGAGAAGTCAGATGAAAATTATGACAACTTCATAAAGAGATTGGGAAATGCAAGCTATGACACAGGAAAGAAACGGACAGTAACAAACCGCTCAACTGGAGGTGATACATACGAAGTACCGATATATGAAGCATCTGAAAACATACGGAACATGGGAGGTGCTGTACAGGAAGCCATAAGAAGCCAGATTGAGGATAATGCCAAGTTGCTTGCTTCCATGTCCGGGGATGCGTTCACAAAGCAATATAATGAGGTCGTAGCAAGCATCTTGAACTCTACAAAGGCAGCTACCAAAGCCACCGATGCAGAGATAGCCGGATTCAAGGGTATAGTAGAATCCTACTTGACCTCACAGATAAACAAGGCTAAGGAAATGAACGAGGCTATTAACCAAGTTGATAATAGCCTTAGTGCCTATTTTTCCCCAAAGGATGCCACGCCAGTAACAGACAGTGTGGACTATGTAAGTATGTCCTTTGAAGAGCTTGATAAGAAGATACAGGAAACTCAAACCCAAATAGACACGCTCAATGCCAAGAAAGTAAAGGTTGAGGCTGACACAACAGAACTACAGAGCCTCAAAAAGCTAATGGATGAACTGACGGGAGCAAGGGACACAAAGACAGACAACCTTAACACTGAATCCGGCATAAATGAGCGTATCAAGCAGCTTAAAGAAGAGCGTTCAAATGTGGTTATCAATAGTGCCAAATATAAGGAACTGACGAAAACCATAAGTGGGCTGGAATCAAGACTACCAAAGACAACTACCAGACAGGCTGACAAGGCAGATCCGTTAAAAGACAAGCAACTGGAATCGGATCGGAAACTGGAAGAGGCACGTATCTCTATCATGGAAGATGGGTATGAGAAGCGTAAAGCCATTCTGGACTTACAGCACAAAGAGAATCTGGATCGCATAGACAGAGAGGAAAGAGAACTGGAGAAAGCACGTAAAGCAGCCGGGAAAGGTGGATTGACTGCAACGGAGCAAGAGGGATTCGATGAGAGAAGAAGCATTGAGAATACCAGTTATCAGAGAGAGCAAAACAAGTTGTTTGATGGTGAAATAGCCTACAAAAAACAGCAGTATGAGTTGTATTTCCGCTGGGTGCGTAATCTGGGCGAAGATGTGGCGAACACACAGTTCGCAAACTTACTGAAAGGCGGTGCTTCATTCAAACAATATCTGGAAAACCAGATAGCAGAAATGAACCAGAAGAAAGAAGCCGGAACACTGACAGAGGGCGAGGGAAACCACCTTATTTCCCTGAATATGCAATATGATGAGATAACGGGCGCAAAGTCCGCAATGGATCTTTTCAAGGAAAGTGTGACGGAAGCAATATCGCAAGCAAGCACACTTGCAGAGAGGGTACAAGCCATAGCCGATGCCAAAGAAAGGCTTGTAAGCGGAAGTACAGGGCTGGTAGGTGAAGATGAGAAAGCGGAAGCAAGCCTATTCATATCGGAGAAGCAGGCGGAAGCGGATAAAGAAATTCAGGATAAGATACTGAATAATTACAGAAGTTATGAGGAACAAAAGAAAGCCATTCAGGATGAATATGCGATGTTGCGATCACAAGCCATTGCACAAAACAATGAAGAGATCCTGAAGAAGTTGAATGAGGGCGAGAATGAGGCACTTTCCGCCTTAAATGCTTCATTCCTCATGCAGAGCGACAGTTGGCGTAATCTGTTTACTGACTTGGATTCTTTGACCGTTGAACAGATAGACAAACTGGTTAAGGATATTCAGGAGAAAATGAATACAGCTGATCTTAAACTGAATCCGGCAGACCTTAACGCAGTTTTGGATAAATTGGATGAGGCAAAGAGGAAAATACTTGATGTTAATCCGTTCAAAGCTCTTGGAAACTCACTTACACAGGTATTCAAAAAGCAACAGGATGGATCAAAGAAAACCTCAAAGCAGATCAAAACGGACTGGAGCAACCTTGCGGATGCGACCGAGGGCTGTTTTAGCTTCATTAATGATGCAATAGACAGTTGCGATGTATTGGGTGATTTACTTGGTGAAACTGGCAAATCCACTATCCAGATGATACAGGGTGTTGCCACCGCTGGTATCGCCATGTCAGCAGCCATAGCAACGGCAGAAAAAGGCTCTGTTATCCTTGCCGCCATATCCATTGCTTTACAGGCTATCCAGTGGATTGCCGGACTGTTTAACAATGATGATGAACTGGAGGAAAGGATTCAGAATATACAGATGGATGTTGATAAGCTATCCAATGCCTTTGACAGACTGCAACACTCATACGATCAGACTTTCTGGGTATTCAGTGATGAGGAAAGGACGGCACACCAGCAGAGGGTGCAAGCCATAGAGGATGAGATAGCGGCACTGGAACAACAGAAAATTGTAGCAAGACAAAGCTGGGACTTAGTTAGATACGCTCAACTGACAAAGCAGATCAAGGAACTCAAAAATGCTCTGGAGAAAGAACAAAACAGCGGAGATATGTTTGAGATCTACGAGTTGCAGAAACAGAATCTCCGGGAACAACAGGAGCTTATCAAGCAGCAGATACAGGCGGAAAAAGACAAAAAAGACACCGACAACAACAAGATTGCAGAATGGGAAGAAGCCATTAAGGACATTGACACACAGATTGAGGATCTGGAGCGCAATATGCTTGAAACGCTTGCCGGAACAGATGTTCAAAGTGCCATTGATGATTTTGCCGATGCGCTTGTAGATGCCTATTGTCAAGGTGAAGATGCAGCAAAGGCATTGGGAGAAGTGACAAAAGAAACGCTGAAAAATGCGGTTGTAGAAGCATTGAAACGCCAGTTCCTTGCAAAAGCCATTAATGATGCCGTTCTGTATCTTGGAGAAGCCATGCAGGATAATGTGCTTTCTGACTATGAAAAGAAACGGTTTGAGGAAATGGTAAAGGAGGGAGCGGACAAATTCAATATGGCTTTGGAGGGTGTAGGTGACTGGATCAAGGATCAGACAGATGAAGAAGAGGAATCCGATCCCCTTACTGGTGCTGTTACTTCGATGAGCGAGGAAACGGGCGGAGTGATTGCCGGACGGTTGAATGCCTTTGTGATCAACCAGAGCGACCAGATAGCTATTATGAGGCAGAACATTATCTATCAAATCCAGATAGCACAGAACACTAAAATTAGTGCCGATGAGCTTACGGAGATAAAGGAAACTTTGAAGAGGATAGAGAACAAAGACAACTCATTATTATCACAAGGAATATCGTAATTATGGAACTGGTACACCAAATCAAGCAGGATGGAATAGCAAAGGGATTGTGCCGTTTATGGCAAATGAAGCTCAAACCGGATTTGGGCGTGGATTCCCTTGCTGAATTGTATATACGGGGGATAGACTTCTGTATAAAGAATGATTATCCAACACTGGACTTCCTACGCACGAACTTCAAAGGGAAGTGTGAGGATTACGGTGTGTATGTGGATGATGAAGTTGTGGAGAAAAACAGGAAAGATGTAGTGTTAAACGGTGACTGCAAAGCGATGTTGGAGTATGACGGGTTTGCTGTTTCAAACATCTATATCCGTCACAACTCCAAAGCCTCTGTGAATGTTGGCGATCATGCTATTGTAACCATTGACATATTCGATAACTCATACCTTGCTATCGCTGTGGCTGGCGGTGATGCGGAGGTACTGGTTAATGTGTACGGTAATGCAACCGTTGAAACAGTTGGTGGAAAGGTAAAAATAATACGAACAAATAAAAATACTTATTGATATGATAGACAATAATTTAATCCTCTATTTGCCATTTGACGATCCAGACGGCAGTAAAGCATACGATTTTTCATTAAGCAGGGCTGATGCAACGCTTTCTGATGGTGCTACATTCTCCAAAATAGCGAAGAGCGGAAAATCTTTGTCTATGAATGGTGCTGGTGAGTGCCAGACAGAAAAGGCTATCCCTTTCAGCGGCGATTTCACATTGTCTTGCTATGTGTACCCGGCAACAAGCAAACTTGGCTGGCTCTTGAACTTTGACGGTGTGGATAATTATCTGGAGCAGTGGGTGAACGTAATGCCTAAGAACTGGTATTTCTTTGCCTTTGTGAAGTCCGGCAACACTTTCGAGGTTTACCAGAACACAAGCCGTATATTCAAAGAAACCATATCCGGCACTCCGAAAGGTCTATCATTGAATGATGAAAGCCTTAACGGTACTCAATCACTCATTGATGAGTTGCGTTTATTCAATGTGGCAAAGACACCTACGGAGGTAATGAAGCTACAGGCAAATACGGATGTGGAATACTACATAGACGGAAAGAACATAAAAGAATTTGGCGTGTATGTTTCCGCTTCTTCCGGGCTTCTTGGCAGACTGGAAAGGAAAGAAAGTTTGGAAGTGGATTGGGATAACTATCACGGAAAGGTTATTGACTTGAAGCGACCACGGTACAAGGAGCGCACGATCACGCTTGATTGCTTTATAGAGGCTTCCAGCAGATCGGAGTTTGTAAACTGGGTTAATCTCTTCATGGAACAATTCGACAAGGAGGGTACAGTGCGCCTGAAATGCGAGTATGACGGAAAAGCAAAACCGTTGGTATATGAAGTGTATGTACCTGATGATGTAGATGTGGATAAGACTTGGGGAACTTACAACAACGATATTATGGTTGGTACATTCTCGTTGAAGCTGGTTGAATGTGAGCCAGTGAAGAGGGTTTTACGGCATATTGGGAATGCCAACAGCAAAGCAACCATAACCGTTACAAGCACGAAGTTCCTTAACGTGTATTGGGGCGATGGAAGCCATACATTTAATGTGCATGGGACGGATGTTGCTTTGGAACACGCCTACGAAGAAGCCGGGGAATATGACATTATTGTTAGCGGTGTAATTGAGGATATAGAGGAATTTTCCACTAATGCGATCGTAATATGGGAGAAATTGAAGTAATCAAGCGAAAAGGGGGTACTATACAGCTATTCAGCAGAGATCCTTTCTGTACCGTAAAATCGGCAACGCAGAACATATCTTTGATGGGGGATGATAACATACAGTTGTCTATTATCTCCACTGAATTGCTTGACTTCGAGAAAGGCGATAAGATCATAGTGTGCGGTGAAGAATACACGATCCGCACACGTGCCACCCGTGAAATGAAAACGGATAGATACTACCAGTATGATGCAGTATTCTATGGCGTGATGTATGAACTGATGAAAACCCAATACAGGAATACAGACGAAAGCGGAAAATCTTCTTCCATGACTTTTGATCTTACCTATTCCATTCGGGATTTTGTCAAGGTGATCATATACAACATGAACCGTGACTATCCGGGATTATGGGCTTTTGATGAAGCGAATTGCCCGGACACAGAGCCACGCACAATATCATTCTCAAAGCAGAACTGCCTACAGGTTTTGCAATCGCTATGTAGCGATAATAATTTCAAGCTGGAGTTCCGTATCACCCAAAACAACGGTGTGCGCACGATCCATATCGGAAAGTTCGGGACAAAGGTAGTGCCACCTAACGGAAGCGATTATTTCGAGTGGGGGAAAGGTGGTGGACTGTTCACTCTGAAAGATCAAAAGGTGGATGATAAAGCCATTATCACCCGTCTTTGGGTGGAGGGTGGAACTACCAACATACGAAGTGACTACAGGAACTATTCAGAACGCTTGCAACTTCCATACCCTAAGCGTATGAATAAGAATGAGCATACGTTGGCTGACGGTACGGTTATCCCGGCAAACAGTGAAATGATAGGCATTGATGATGATAATAAGCGTTATATTGAGGATGCGGAACTGGCACAGGAAATAGGAAGTGAAGAGGATGGCGCACAATATGATGATATATATCCGAAGCGTACAGGAGTGGTAACGGCTATTGTGGAGGATGATATAAACTCATTCGTTGATGATACTATGGACTTCGACCTTAACGAAAAGGACGATAACGGTACGAAGTATCTTATCAATGGAGTTACGGCAAAGATTACTTTCATTACTGGTAGGCTTGCCGGGCAACAGTTTGAGGTTAAGGCTGATGGTGGATATGATCACGCTAAAAAGCAATTCACCCTAATACCTTTCACAGATAAACGAGGGCTTACAATACCAACTACTGATAGCGAGGCTTTCCGTGTTGAGGTTGGAAATACCTACAAGATCACGGATATAAATCTGCCAAAGTCCTATGAGGATAATGCAGAAGAAGATCTGTGGTATGCCGGGTATGATGATTTCAAGCCACGTACACAGTCCAGAGTGCAGTATGCTCTGACCTTTGACCGTTCCTATTTTCTGGAAAACTTGCCGGATGATAGCGAAACCAGCGTCTTTAAGGTTGGGGACTATGTGCCAGTAAAAGATGTGCGTTTCGGTGTGGAGAAGAGCATAAGAATCCAGAAGATAAGCCGTAACTTACTTGTGGATCACGATTACAGCCTTACCCTATCCGACACTACCACCATATCCATAAGCCAACAGACGGTTATAGATGTGATTGAGCATAACAAGATCATAGAAGCAAACCGACTGAAAGATTTGAGCAAGGCACGCAGGGGATGGCGTACAACAGAAGAGCTAAGGAATATGGTGTATGACACGGACGGTTATTTTGACCCGGAAAACATACGTCCTAATTCCATTGATACGAATATGCTTACCGTTGGCTCAAAGAGCCAGCAGTTTGTTTTGATCGGAGTTGTGATGCAAGCCAATGTAAACGGCAATGCCAACAGGTTTGATGCTTCTTCGGGCATACTGGCACACCTTACCATAGACGAAACCACCATAAAGCAATGGACTTTAGGCGAATTGAGCGTTACCCTATCGGAGCAAGGCGGCTACTATGTGTTTGCGAAGTGTAGCAAGACTGGAACGAATGGCGTGTTTGTCGTTACGCAGACACCCTACAAGTTTGAGCCTACCGAAGATCCGAACAACTACTATTTCCAGATAGGTATCATTAGTTCGCTCTATCCTGATGATAATTTCCGTGATTTTGTAACCACTTACGGATTTACCCGTATCAACGGAAAGACTATCACAACGGGAACTATTGTAACCAGTGATGGAGAGTGCTATTTGGATCTGGACGGGAACAAATTCAGGATAGGCGATGCCACCAGTTCTATAGACTGGAATGTAACGGCACAGAAGCAGCTTACCTTGCATAATGTGCGCTTGCTTAGTGATTCGGGCGATGTTTCGTTTATCGGTGTGTATCGTGGCGCATACCGTGATGATTATGTGTACTACAAAGGCGATGAAGTTAGCTACAGCAACGGTGCGGAAACTTGCACCTACCGATACATATACCCCAACCCCACAAAGGGAGTGAAGCCAACCAATACGACTTATTGGGAAGTTGTAGCCAAAGGACAGCAGGGACAGAAAGGCGATGATGGTTTACCCGGTAAAGACGGATTACCCGGAAAAACCACATATACATGGATAAGGTATGCCGATGATGAAAACGGAAACGGTATCTCTGACAACCCTACTGGAAAAGGCTTCATAGGTTTTGCATATAACAAGGAAACAGCGACCGAAAGCAACGATCCAAAGGATTATAAGTGGTCTGACATTATGGGCAAGGACGGTGTTCCAGGAGAACCGGGAGAGGATGGGAAAACACTTTATACTTGGATTGCCTACTCTGACAATGCCGATGGAAACCCGATGTACCAGCAACCGAAAGATTCAACGAAGTACATAGGTATTGCCACCAACAAGGAAACGGCTACAGAAAGCACAAATCCGAAAGATTATGTTTGGAGCAAGTTTAAGGGTGATGATGGTTTGCCGGGTGTTCCGGGTGCAGATGGCAAGACAAGCTATTTCCATATCAAATACTCTTCCGTGCAAAATCCAACCAGTGCCTCACAAATGACCGAAACTCCGTCTGATTACATAGGTACTTATGTGGACTATACGCAAGCTGATAGCAACGATCCGAAAAAATACACATGGGCAAGATTCAAGGGCTTCAATGGTGAGGACGGATTGCCGGGCATAAATGGTGAGGATGGAAAGACTTCCTATCTACATATCAAGTATAGCGATAACGGGGGCTTGTCATTCACTGCAAACAACGGTGAAGAGCCGGGCGCATACATTGGGCAATATGTGGACTTCATACAGAAAGATAGTGACAACCCCACTGATTACACTTGGAGTTTAATTAAGGGTGAAAGTGGTGCGGCTGGTAGCGATGCAACCACTGGAGAATACTATGAATACAGGTATGCCAAAAACGGATCTACCGTTTCACCTCCGGCTCTTGATGCCGATGCGGAGAATCCGGCTGGATGGAGTACAGAAATACCGTCTGTAGGCACTTTGGAATACGTGTGGTGTACGATGGCTAAGAAATCAGGACTATCGGACAAACTTGCATTGTACATACCTGTAAACAGCGGAGAAACTACCACGCTGAATGATAGTGTTGATGGCTTGAAAGCCACATTATCAAATGGTGCTTCCGTAATTCAAGACGGTAGCAGGTATGCAATGAATCTAAGTCAGGACGGGGAATGCAAGATACCTTATGATCTGCCTTTCGGTCAAAGTTTCACCTTGTGCTTCTGGATGAAAACGGATCAGACGCTTATAAGGTGGATGCTGAACGGATATAATGGCAGGGAGTATGTGGAGAAAAGCCTGAACGTATCAAAAAACACTTGGTTTCATGTTGCCTTGCGTTTCAATGACAGGACGGTTTCTGTATTCATCAATGGATCGCTTGCGCAGACAGGCAGCATAAATGAAGAGGTAGTAGGATTTTCCATTTATGACGATAATATGTTTGGATCTTCCGTCTATTATGATGATGTGAAGATCTACAACGGTGCTTTGTCAGCAACAGACATAGGCAAAGTAAAAAGCGGAGAGAGCGACAAACTGATACAGAACTGGTGTACACCTTTCCGTATCAATCCTTACGATGGAAAAGACGGAAAGGATGGTGTAGGGGTAAATTCTGTTGATGTGGAATATGCTAAAAGCACTTCCAACAAGACAGCACCAACAAGCGGATGGCAAACTACCGCTCCTACATGGGAAGATGGGAAATATATTTGGTCAAGAACAAAAACCGTGCTTACTGATGGATCTACTGAATATACTAAGGCTGTTTGTATCACTGGCGGAAAGGG
>HF990349.1 GCA_000432775.1 Alistipes sp. CAG:831 | reverse complement strand
CATACTCCTTCCGAAGGAGTAGGTGGTGAGACAGTCAAATGTGCAGCAGTTTTTGCAGACTGTTGATTTTCAAATGGTTGAAAAAGTGAGTGCACCCCGAAGTAAATTCGTTCAAAATGCGCTCAGACTGCCCTCTGCGCAGTGCCTTTTTAGCGTGGCTTGATGACAGCTGCCGGTCATTTTGTAAAATGTTCGCTACGGCCAATTGTGGACGTCGCCATGCTGTGGGCAAAGGACTCCTGCGAATGCTATAAGGTCGGTAGATGAAGCATGTCTGGCGTCAGAAGAGCAGAAGAGCAGAAGAGCAGAAGAGATGAAGGGTAAGTTTGCGGATAATCATTTCTTGGTTGTCCGGTTCCGTTCATTGGCAAACCATCGGTCCGCAGAGTCTGTAAGCAGGTGAGGATGTGTTTGCTGCCCTGCAGAATATCGTTGAAACCGGTAAAAAATACGCAGGCGGGTACTTTCCGTACCTGCGCCTGCGTAGATGCTGCCCTTGCAGTGTGTTTCGGTCTGCAGGGGGTGGATGAGTGCTTGCCGGGGGTCTGCCCGGTGTTCGACAGCACCTCTGAGGACTCCACGGCAGGGAGTCAGGGGGTGGGCGCCTACCAGCGGTCCTTGTCGGCGTCGATCTGCTTGAGGAGCTCGCGGACGGCTACTTCTATCTGTTCGTCGCGGCCGTTTACTACTTCCTCGGCCTTGTTGCGAACGAGGTAGTCGGGTTCCAGCTGCGAGTTTTCAAGGTATGTGCCTTCCTTGGTACGGTAGCCCACAACGGGGATTCCGAATACCAGTGCGGGATCCTGCATGGTTTCCCAGTTGACGGATGTCATGGTTCCGGGAACGGGCATGCCGACGATGGAACCGAGGCCCTGATGCTGGTATACCCATGGAGTGCCGTGGGCGTTGGAGTAGCAGGCCTCGCAAACTACCATTATGGAGTGCTTGTTGTAGCGGCGCGAAGGCATGTCGCATACTATTGTACCCTGGATGACTTGCTCGAGGTATTTCTCACCGCTGAAGAGGATTTCCACGTCTTCGTGGAGGCGGCCGCCTCCGTTGTAGCGGATGTCGATGACGATACCGTCGCGGAGATTGTATTTGCCCAGGACATCGGCATAGACATCACGGTAGCTTCCATCGGCCATGGAACGGATATGCACGTAGCCGAGACGTCCGCCGGAGAGGCTGTCTACAAGGGCCGCACGGCTCTTGATCCATCTCTGGTAGAGCAGTTCGTTCTGCAGGCCGTTGGATATGGGTCTGGCTGTTTCTTCCCAGCGGTCACCTGTGGCGGGATCGTAGAAGGAGAAGAGGGTGTACTCGCCCTGTTTGCCGTTGATCAGGGGGAACCAGTCCTCACCGGCCTTGATGCTCTCTCCGTCAATCTTCTCGAGGATTGTTCCGGTGTGCACTTTTGAGTTGAGGATGTCGAACGGGCCGTTCTCCAGGACTTCGTCGATTCTGAGTCCGTCACCGTCGTAGTGCATGTCGAAGAGCAGGCCCAGTGCGGGAGTCACCTTGTCGGCAGGGATTCCGCCGTAGCGTCCTCCGGTGTGGGAGACGTTGAGCTCTCCGAGTATCTCGGAAATCATCTCGGTGAAGTCGTAGTTATTGTTGATGTGTGCCAGGAAGGGCTCGTATTCTTTCTGCAGCTGGGGAAGGTCGACTCCGTGATAGGTGTCGGTATAGAACTTGCGTTCTTCCTGCTTGAACACGTGGTCGAACATGTAGGCCCTTTCAGCGGCGCGGTCCAGTTCCATCTCCATGTTGAAGTCGATGGGTTTCACCTGCTTGTTGCTCATGGTCATTACCTGAGGACGGCGTCCGAGGATATAGAGTGTCTTCTCGTCCTTGCCCCAGGCCAGTGAGCCGGCGGAGATGCCTTTCTTCAGCAGGGATATGCTGCCGCTGCGGGGTTCCAGCTCCCAGAGGTCGTATCCTCTTTCGAATGCGCTCAGGAAGTAGAGGGTCTCGCCGTCAGAAGTCATGGCGGCAGCTCCGAGTCTGGAGGACATGGGGGTCAGGCGTACGACGCGGTCTTCCAGTCCGTCAAGTTCAACGAGGATGTCCTTGGAGGCTGTCTCGTCTTTGTCGGCAGGGCTTTCCTGTTTGTCCTTCCTGCCTTTGGAACTCTTTGCGGCTGCGGCTTCCTCAGCTTCTTTTGCGGATTTTTCAGCAGCTTCCTTTTTCTCCTTGTACAGGGCGTACTCCTCTTCGCTCATGTTGAACTCTTCCCATGCCTGGCGGTTCATGAAGGCGATATACACGTCGTTCTGGCTGCCCCAGGAAGCGTGTGAGCGCATGCCGAGACGGTCGGATACGAAGATAACTGCATTGCCGTCCATCACCCACTGGGGAGATCCGTCTATATAGCCGCTGTTGGTGATGTTGTGGATTTTCATGTCACCGGAGGCGGATACGATGCCTATGTCATCGTAGGGATAGTGCCGGTTGGTAGTGAAGGTGAGGGTGAACCATTTGCCGTCAGGCGACCAGTCGTACTCGAATTCCCCGTAGTTCTGGGTGCCGTCCGTAATCTGACGCACCTTGCCCGATTCGAGGTTGAGTACCTTGAGGATGTGACGGTCCTCGATGAATGCCAGTTCCTTGCCGTCCGGTGAGAATGAGGGCCAGCTGCGCTCGGCATTGCCTTCCTTCAGAAGCGGCTCCTCGTTGATGAGGGTGGCGTATGCGAAATGCATGTCGTCCTCTCTGGCCAGGGTCGCCTTGTAGAGGTTCCATCGTCCGGTGCGCTCGGAGGCATAGACTATGGTCTTGCCGTCGGGGGATACTGTGAGTCCCTCCTCGGCGGCTGCGGTGCGGGTGATCTGTTTGGTGGAGCCGTACTCTCCGGTGGTGGCGAAGACTTCGCCGCGGCTGATTAGGGCAATCTCCTCTCCGTCATCGGATATCGCTATCTCGTCCACACTGGCAAGGCGCAGGTCGGAGGTGCGGTTGATGTTGTCATTGAGGATGCTGATGTTTACCTTGGCGGGCTCAGAGCCGGGCGTGAGGGTGTAGATCTCCCCATGGTAGCCGAAGCAGAGGGTGCCGTTGTCGGCGCGGCTGAGGAAACGTACGGGGTGCTTGGTGAAATGGGTGAGGGCGGTGGCGTTCTCGGCGTCGTCCACTGCTGCGGAATAGACGTTGAAGGAGCCTCCGTCACGCTCGCTGAGGAAGACCATCTGGCCGGGAGCGGTGAAGATAGGGTCGCGGTCCTCGCCGGGGTTGACGGTTATCTGGGTGTGGGTGCCGTCAGCGGCGTTGTAGTAGAATATGTTGCGGGCTACGGACGAGGTGTGGTGCTTGCGCCAGATGTTCTCGCTGCCTGTGCGGTCGTAGTAGAGGAATGACTTTCCGTCGGTGTCGAAGCTGACAGAGCAGATAGGATTGGCGGCTATCTGTTCCGGGCGGCCTCCGGTAACGGGAACACGGTATAGCTCGGTGAGCCATGAACCGGACCAAAGGGCGCTTGATGCGGGGTCCTGAATGGCGGCGGAGAAGTATATGTACTTGCCGTCGGGGGAGAATGCCAGAGGAGCCTCTGTGCCGGAATGTGTGGTGAGCCTTACGGCCTTACCTCCTTCTATGCCCACTGTGAAAATGTCCATTCCGCCGAAACGGTCGGATGCGAAGGCTACGGTCCTGCTGTCGGGGGACCATACAGGCTGGTATTCATAATCTTCTGTGAACGTCAGGCGGACAGCCTCACCTCCTGCGGCGGGAACATAGTAGATGTCGCCCTGGTAGGAGAATGCTATCTTCGTGCCGTCAGGGGAGATATTGGGATATCTCATCCACAGGGGAGTATCCGTGCTGCCCGTCTTGGCGGCATGCAGCTCGGATACTGCGGACTGCGCCGTGAGTGCCAGCGCGGCCGTGAGCATCAGGTAGAATATTTTCTTCATACGCGGTTAATGTTTGTTGAATGTTGGAATTATTGGTTGAACGGTAATTTCCGGAATGTTATTGTGGCCCATTTCTCGAGGCTGTCGGAGCCTGTGCGCTCCAGCCCCTGACGTTCGGCCTCGGCCTCTATCATTGCGCAGTCTTCCTCATAGAACCCGCTGGTTATCAGCAGGCCTCCCGGCTTCATGCCGCGGGCGTAGGTGGAAATGTCCTCGAGGATGATGTTGCGGTTGATGTTGGCCAGGATCAGGTCGTATTTGTCTGCCTGGATGAGGGATGCGTCCCCGCAGAGGGTGTGGATGCGGTCGCCGGTGCGGTTGCGGCGGGCATTTTCCCTTGCCGAGCGCACTGCCGTGGGGTCGATGTCGATGGCATGTACGGGGACGGCCGCCTTCATCTTGGCTGCCAGAATGGAGAGGATGCCGGTGCCGCAGCCCATGTCCAGGACCTGCAGCCCGCGGATGTCCTTCTCGTGGGCGAGCATCGACTTGATGATGAGGGTGGTGGTCTGGTGATGTCCGGTACCGAAGGCCATCTTGGGGTCGATGACTATGGTGTACTTGGTGCGCGGCAGGCCCTTGTGGAAGGATGCCTTGACCGTGCAGCGGCCGTCGATGACCACCGGCTCGAAGGAGGACTCCCAGAGGGCGTTCCAGTTCTGCTCCGGTATCAGGGCCAAAGAATACCTCACCTTGAAGTCGGTCTGAGGTATGAGGCTCAGGACGGTCTTCAGGTGAGGTTCCGTAAATTGCTCCCTGGGAATATAGGCTTTCAGGTAAGGCTCTTCGGTGAGGTAGCTCTCGAAGCCGAGGTCGGATATCTCGGCGGTCACTATCTCGGCGTAGTCATCCTGAAAGGGAGTGATCTCTATCGATATTTCGATATATTCCATAGGTGTGCCTCGGCTGTTTAGTAGCTCTGTGCGATGGCAATGAAGTCATCGGCCTTGAGTGAGGCGCCTCCGATCAGGCCGCCGTCGATGTCCTTCTGGGCGAAGAGCTCGCGGGCGTTGGAGGGCTTGCAGCTGCCTCCGTAGAGGATTGAAATCTCCTCGGAGAGGGCTCCGTACTTCTCTGCCAATGTCTTGCGGATAAATGCGTGGATCTCCTGGGCCTGGTCCGATGTGGCGGTCTTGCCGGTGCCGATGGCCCATACGGGCTCGTAGGCGATGACCACCTGTGCGAGCTGTTCGGGGCTGAGGTTGAAGATGACCTCGCGGATCTGCGCTCCGACTACCTCGAAATGCCTGCCTGCCTCGCGCTCCTCGAGTTTCTCACCTACGCAGAATATGGGTTTCAGGCCGTTGGCAAGGGCGAGGGCCATCTTTTCGTTGAGGGTGGCGGAGGTCTCGTGGTAGTACTCCCTGCGCTCCGAGTGGCCGAGGATCACATACTTGCATCCTGTGGAGGCGAGCATGGCCGCCGATACCTCTCCGGTGTATGCGCCCTTGTCCTTGTCCGCGCAGTTCTGGGCCGAGAGGGCGGCTGCGGTGCCCTTGATGATGCCGTTTACGCGGTCGAGATGTGTGAACGGGGGGGCGAGTATGAGCTGTACGTCCGAAGGGACTTCATTGATTCTGTCTGCGATGTTCTTTGCAAGTGCGGCTCCCTCTTCGATGAGGGTGTTCATTTTCCAGTTGCCGGCTACGATTTTCTGTCTCATATCTTAGCGTCTTAAATTTGTTATAGAATAGGCAAATATAGTTCATTCTTTTGTAAAATTGAGGATTTTATTTACTTTTGCGGACTTTTACAATTTTGAAAAATAATATACAATCGATATGGAAGTAAAAGAATTAGTAAATGACGGACTGACGATAAGACTGTCATTCCATTTTGTCAAGGACGACTACGCAGAAAGCAGGAAGAAAATTCTCAACAGGTTCCGCCGCAATGCGGAGATCCGCGGATTCAGAAAGGGCATGGCACCCATGTCCCTGATAGAGAGGATACATGGCGGACAGGCTCTGGTTGAGGCTATCAATGAGTTGATTTCCAACAGTCTCAATAACTACATCGAAGAACATAAGCTTACGGTCATCGGCGAGCCCCTTCCCGTGGAGGACGCCGAGGGCAAGAACGATTTCGACGGCGGTGAGGAGTTTGACTTCACCTTCGATATCGCCCTGGCCCCGAAGTTTGAGATCAGCCTGAGCACAGAGGACCACATACCTTATTATAATGTTACTCTGACCGACGCCGAGAAGGAGGAGTACAAGAAGAACATCTACAAGCAGTACGCCCGTCTGGAGAACTGCGATGAGGTGAAGGACGGCGATTTCGTTGTAGCCGACATGGTGCAGGGCGAGAAGAAGGTGGATGCCTCCTATATCGCCATGAACGTGCTGCACGAGGAGGCCAAGGCTCTCTTCCTGGGCAAGAAGGCCGGGGATGAGATGGATGTGGATGTGGTGAATACCTTCCCCAACGAGGCCGACCGCGCAGCCATGCTCCGCGTGAAGAAAGAGGAGCTCGCAGGTATGGAGCCCGTATGGCACCTGACTGTGAAGGAGGTGAAGAACTATGTGGACGCAGTGCCCGGCAAGGAGCTGTACGACACCCTCTTCGGCCCCGACAAGGTGCATGATGAGGCAGAGTTTGACGCAGCCCTGACCGAGAAGATGACCGAGGAGTTCAGGCAGGAGAGCGATTACCGCTTCATGCTCGACGCCCGTGAGTACCTGATGAACAAGGCGGACATCAAGGTGTCCGAGGACTTCCTCAAGAGGTGGCTGTATCAGGTCAATGAGGGCAAGTTCTCCAAGGAGGACATCGACAAGGACTTCCCCGCCTTCATCAAGGATTTCAAGTGGCAGACCGTCGAGGGACGCATCATGAGCGACAACAAGCTCGAGGTGACCAAGGAGGATATGAACGCAGAGGCCCTGAAGCTGGCCCGCTACCAGTTCGCAATGTACGGCCTGAACAACGTGCCCGAGGAGCATCTGAAGGGCTACGCCGCCAATATTCTGGCCGATGACAAGCAGGGCCGCCGCATCGCCGAGAAGGCCCAGGAGAACGTCGTGCTGGCATTTGTCCGCAAGACCGTCACCATCGACAACAAGGAGATCAGCTCCGCCGAGCTGCGCAAGATGAACGAATAGTCCCGCGGAATGGCATCATCTTCAGAATTCGAGAAATATGCAGTGAAACACCTTGGAATGAGCTCAGCACGTCTGAGTTCCTATTCCAAGGTGTATTCCGGTTATATCAACCCCACCATCATCGAGGAACGCCAGCTCAATGTGGCGCAGATGGACGTTTTCTCCCGTCTGATGATGGACAGGATCATTTTCCTCGGGGTGGGTATAGACAACGATGTGGCCAATATCATCCAGGCCCAGCTGCTTTTCCTGGAGTCCACCGACTCTTCGGCCGATATCCAGATCTATATCAACTCTCCCGGCGGGATGGTCTATGCCGGTCTCGGTATCTATGACACCATGCAGCTCGTCGGTCCTGACGTGGCAACCATCTGTACTGGCATGGCCGCTTCGATGGCCGCTGTACTGCTGACGGCAGGTGCCCACGGCAAGCGTTCCGTGCTGCCCCATTCCCGGGTGCTGATCCACCAGCCCATGGGCGGGGCCGAGGGACAGGCCTCCGACATTGAGATAGCCGCCGCCGAGATAAAGAAACTCAAGGGCGAGCTCTATGACATTATTTCCAGACACTCCGGACAGAGCATAGAGAAGATTACCAAGGATGCCGACCGTGACTACTGGATGACGGCTTCCGAGGCTGTTGCCTACGGTATGGCAGACAACATTCTTTCCCGTCCTGCAAAATAACGATAAATGAGCGATAAGAAGAAAGTAGACAGGTGTGTCTTCTGCGGACGTACCTCGAATGAGGTGGAAATGCTGCTGCAGGGAGGCGGAAGTTCCATCTGTGTGGACTGCGCCATCAAGGTGTCGGAGTATGTGCGTTCCATCTTCGGGGACGAGATATTCGCCGACCCTGCTTCCGGAAATGCGCTGCATGAGCCGGGCAAGGCCCCTTCGTGCGAGGCTCTGGAGGTGACTCCGCGTCAGATTACCGCATTCCTGGACCAGTATGTGATAGGGCAGGGGGATGCGAAGAAGTCATTGGCGGTAGCAGTCTACAACCATTACAAGCGTATCAACGAGGCGTTTGCCCGTAAGGCTGCGGAGGCCTCGGCTTCCGGCAAAGCCAGGACGGGTGCCGTTTCCGCAGCGGCTGCAACCGGTGCCGGATCCTCGAAGGGACGTGGCAAAAGCGAGGCCGAGAAGGTGCTCGATGCCGAGAAAGCGGCCCTTGAGAACCTGGAGCTGGAGAAGTCCAATATCCTGTTGGTAGGTCCTACCGGTACTGGAAAGACTCTGTTGGCCAGGACTATTGCCCGGATGCTCAATGTGCCTTTCGCTATCGTCGATGCCACAGTGCTTACAGAGGCCGGCTATGTGGGCGAGGATGTCGAGAGCATCCTCTCGCGCCTGCTCCAGGCTGCCGATTACGATGTGGCCCGGGCCGAGAGAGGCATTGTCTTCATCGATGAGATAGACAAGATCGCCCGCAAGAGCGACAACCCTTCCATCACCCGTGACGTGTCCGGAGAAGGAGTTCAGCAGGCCATGCTGAAACTTCTGGAGGGCAGCATCGTCAACGTGCCCCCCGCAGGAGGCCGCAAGCATCCGGAGCAGAAGATGATACCGGTCAACACGACCAACATCCTCTTTATCTGCGGAGGTGCTTTCGAGGGAATAGAGAAGAAGATTGCCCAGCGCCTGAATACCCGCGTGGTAGGCTACGGAGCCCAGGAGAAGAAGAGCCATATTGACCGTGACAACCTCCTGCGCTACATTGCTCCCCAGGACCTGCGGGCCTATGGCCTGATTCCCGAGATAGTGGGCCGTCTGCCCATTGTGACCTACCTCGACCCCCTGGACCGCGACGCCCTGCGCCGTATTCTCACCGAGCCGAAGAACGCCCTGGTGCGCCAGTACGTACACCTCTTCGAGCTGGACGGGGTGAAGCTCACCATCGAGCCAGCCGTCCTGGACCTTATCGTAGACACCGCCCTGAAGTACAAACTCGGTGCCCGCGGTCTCCGCTCCATCTGCGAGGCCATCATGATGGATCCGATGTACGACCTCCCAGGCAGCGGCCGCAAGACCTTCAAAATCACCGAAGACTACGCCCGCGAGCGGATAGACCGGTTTGCCGGGACGCTGCAGTAGGCTGGGTGGTTGCGGTCTTTGGAACTATTATTTTACCGCAACGGCAGCGTTTCCCGCGATTCGGTG
>HF990348.1:1057-1897 GCA_000432775.1 Alistipes sp. CAG:831 | reverse complement strand
CTTGCGGATTTTAGGTTATAGTAAAGGTCACCCCTATTTTCTTCAGAATCCCCTTTTTTCACGAAATCGGCCCAGAATACGAAATCATACTCCTTTGCAAGGAGGCGGGGGTTGAATGTGACTTGGGGTTTTGAGAAGTCATCCAGGTATTGAGTCTCTTCATATGCGACAGCATTTCCGTCATATACTTCGAGGATGAAGCGCAGTACGTAGTCGTCACCTGTAACGTTGTTGATACCGCCCAGATGGGAGAATGCATCTTCGTCTGTCGGGCTGTAAGTTGTGATTCCGCTGGGAATGCCGGCGGTGATGGAGAAGTCGACTTCGCCCGTCAGTGTGCCTGCGTCGGGCTCGTCCATCTGGCATGAGGAGGCGAACAGCAGGCCGCCGAGTGCCAGGAAGGACAACAAGATCTTTTTCATGGTCATGACTGTATAAGTGTTTGGTTTGTAATATCAAAATTTTGGTAAAGTTACCGATACGATGGAGTAGGGGCTTTACGATTTGTAACCTAAAATTTACGATTAATGGGCTACAGGTCGGTTTTGCCCGCAAAAGATGACATGGCGCACATCAAAGGGGGAAATGCTGGAGGTGTGGGTGCGCAAGGTCGGCAGGTCTTCTACTAAAAGGAAGCCGACCTCAAAAAACTTTTTTGGGTCGGCCTCCAATGTTACTGTGTTATATTAGGACTAATCTTTAAAGTATAAGTTAAAAATTGACTATAGGATAACTCCATGTAGTCTTGTAGCTATTATCGTAAGCACTCGAAATCAAGCTGATTGTACCGATTTCGGGATATGTTATGCCCGTTGGATATGAAAACACTTGTTTACCATT
>HF990348.1:0-1040 GCA_000432775.1 Alistipes sp. CAG:831 | reverse complement strand
ACTTGTTTACCATTTAAATAATAAATGATGTTTCCTTGATTGCATGCGAACTTAATCTCGTATTTCCCTGGAGTTGTTGTAATCCCTTCGATATTGATTGTATACCAATCTTCACCAGGGTACCAATACTGCCATAGGCGTTTACCCTCATTATCCTGCACGAATCTGATTTCAAAATACTCTTCATCGACAAACAAAGAAATACACTTGCTTACCCGCTGATTGTCTTCGGTAACAGTAAGGGTTGATTCTACCTCCCAATAGGACGACTCTGAGATATCGACTGTCGTAACACGTCCTTGCCATTGCGATTGTCCTACTTCAGTAGTTTCAAATTCTATAATATCGTTTGATATAGCAAAACTTTTCGGCAGATTATAACCAGGAGCGCCATCAATGTCCGGATCATTTGTCCAGGTCTGGCTGACAGGAGAGTTATAGTCAACGAATACAGATCCGAAATTAGGAATGAAGCCTTCAATACCACTGCCTGGCATGGCTTTCCAGTAAATTCCACCAGTGGGGAATTGATTATCTTTTAAATCCAGAATCCCATATGAAACCTTTATGGCAGGATTGACACCTTCCCCATATTCTTCAAAACCTTCAAAGGTATTACCTTCAACTGTCACATAAAGTTCTGATTTTGCCATGTCGTTCTGAGTCCAGTTAGGGGTAGTGAATGCCACGTTATCATTCCCTTTGACAAAAGTATTACCCTTCACTGTGAAGTTGCCTTCCACCAGACCGTCGAAAGACACGGTTGCATAGTTGATTTCGCAGTTTTCGACAGCGCCATTGTCTGCCTTCTGAGAGAAATACACTGCAGAACCGCAATCTTCGGAAGCTTTTTCATTGGGGATGAATTTGCAGTCAGAGATGCTGAATCCGGTATTCCTGACTTCAATGATTTTGTTAGGCCCGCCGTAATAGCCGTTGTAATTTGCCTTGAAGGTAATGTTCTTGAATGAAACATTTGCGGCATCTACGGTAATGAGGTTCTGAAGGCTGCCGTTACCTCCGATGTTGCTTTCAGCCTC
>HF990347.1 GCA_000432775.1 Alistipes sp. CAG:831 | reverse complement strand
CAGGCCGCGGGTGGCATGCTTTTCAGAGCATGTGTATTCCCTGAAAGTGTACTGCCAGAGAAAAATTGCCGATTTTGGCAGGTAATTTGTATATTTGCGCCCGAGTATTAACCATTTAAGTTTATAGAATTGAAATTCAAGCCTTTCGAGTTCAGAGTCCGATGTTATTGGTGAGCAGGCCGCTCTCCTGAGGGGAGCTATACCAACAAATTTAACCATCATCAAACTCCGAAAGAAGCATGATACAGATATTCTATAAAGACAAAGGCAAGATAGCCATCTCCCAGTCCGTAGTATTTCTGGACGAGCTGGGAATGGACGATGTAATCTGGATTGACCTTTTCTCCCCCGACGGAGACGAGAAACGTGCTGTAGAGACATTCCTGGACACCTCCCTGTCTTCCAGGGCTCAGGCCGAGGAAATCGAGTCCTCGTCCCGCTATTCGGAAACTGAGACAACTATCTCGGTCAACACCAACTTCCTGATTCCAGGTCCCGATGAGTATTCGATGGAGGCCGTATCGTTCATCCTCTGCGAGGGTATCATCGTGTCCATCAGGAACGTGCAGTTGCGCAGCTTTTCGGACATCCAGCGCAGGATTCAGGTCAACAGCAGGCTCTACCCCACGGGATACCATGTGCTGATAGGTATTGTCGAAAACCGTATCGACCTCGATGCGGATATGATCGAGCTGATGTCAAAGGAAATCGATACATACAGCAAGAAGGTCAGTGCCGGCAAGGATGTTAACGAGGAGTTCCTTCTGGATATCAATCAGTTGCAGGAGAACACCATGCTGGTGCGGGAAAACGTGGTCGACAAACAGAGGATGATCTCCTCAATCATGAAAAGCGACAAGTTCCCCCGCGATATTTTCCCTAAGCTGTCGGTGATAAACAAGGACATTGTCTCCCTGCTCAATCACACCAACTTCAGCTTCGAGAGGCTGGATTACCTTCAGAACACTGTAGTCGGTCTTATTAACCTCGAGCAGAACCGCATCATGAAAGTGTTTACCTTCGTGTCGCTGCTCCTGATGCCTCCGACCCTGATTGCTTCTATCTACGGCATGAATATCAATCTGCCGATGGCAGACCGCGGGCTGGCGGACTTTTTTATTCTGCTCGCATTGATGATTGTTGCGATTTTTGTAGTAATTTTGGTCTTCCGAAAACGAAGAATGCTTTAGAATATGAGTGATATAAAGAAACCTGAAATCTGGGCCGAAGGCCGTCGCAAGATAGATTGGGTAAGGGCCAACATGCCGCTGCTCAACAGAATAGAAAAGAAATTCAAGGAAGAAAGACCCTTCGAAGGACTGAAAATAGCCCTTTCCATACATCTGGAGGCCAAGACCGCCTACCTTTGCGAGACTCTGGCCGCCGGCGGGGCAAGGATGTACATTACCGGCTCCAATCCGCTTTCAACCCAGGACGACGTGGCCGCCGCTCTCGTACACGAGGGGCTCGAGGTATTCGCCTGGTACGGATGCACTGAGCAGGAGTACATGGACAATATCCGCAAGGTAGTCTCATGCGGTCCCAACATCATCATCGACGACGGAGGAGACCTGGTGCATACCCTGCATGCAGAGATGCCGGAGCTGATTCCGGGCATCATCGGAGGCTGCGAGGAGACCACTACAGGCGTGATGAGGCTCGAGGCCATGGATAGGGCAGGGGAGCTTCGCTTCCCAATGGTACTGGTCAACAACGCAAAATGCAAGTACCTGTTCGACAACCGCTACGGTACAGGCCAGTCAGTATGGAACGGAATCAACCGCACGACCAATCTTATCGTGGCTGGCAAGAATGTCGTCGTAGCCGGATACGGCTGGTGCGGCAAGGGCGTGGCAATGAGGGCAAAGGGACTCGGAGCCTCGGTCATTGTCACCGAGATAGATCCGGTCAAGGCTATCGAGGCCGTCATGGACGGATTCAAGGTCATGCCAATGGACAGCGCAGCTGAGATCGGGGATATCTTCGTGACCGTCACCGGCTGCAAGGACGTCATAACCCCGGCCCATTTCCTGAAAATGAAGGACGGTGCCATCTGCTGCAATGCCGGACACTTCGACTGTGAGGTGGACGTGCACGGCATCAGGACCATGGCGGTGGAGTCGTGGGAGGCCCGCAACAATATCATGGGGTACCGCCTGTCCAACGGCCGTTCCGTATTCATCCTGGCTGAGGGACGTCTGGTCAACCTGGCATCCGGAGACGGGCATCCTGCGGAGATTATGGATATGAGCTTTGCTATCCAGGCCCTGAGCGCCCGCTACATCGTGCAGCACCGCGGTGAGGACATGCCCCATATCATCAGCGTGCCGGAGGAGATAGACTCCGAGGTGGCCCGGATGAAGCTCGAGAGTTGGGGAACCGGCATTGATACCCTGACCCCGGAGCAGCATGATTACCTCTACGGCGGTCATTAGCAGATAATCCGGAAGATTTTAAAATTTAAAAAAAATATAAAAATGCCAAAAGTAAAATTCTACACCGGCATAGATATTCCATTGGAGTTTCATCGCGCGCGTATCGTGCAGAAGGTAAAGCTCCTGCCTATAGACGAAAGACTGGAAGCCTTGAAAAAGGGCGGATTCAATACTTACCGCATGGATTCGGCTGATGTGTATCTGGACATGCTGACCGACAGCGGTACCAATGCCATGAGCGACCTCCAGCTGGCCGCAATGATGAGGGCCGATGACGCTTACGCCGGCAGCGAGTCGTTCAAGCGGCTCGAGAAGGCCGTCTTCGACGTGCTCGGCAAGCGCTATGTAGTGCCTGCACATCAGGGACGCGCCGCTGAGAACGTAATCATGCGGGCCTTCCTCAAGCCAGGGGACGTAATTCCCATGAACTACCATTTCGGCAGTACCGTCAACCACATAAAGCTCAACGGCGGGCGTCCTGTCGATCTCGTCGATCCCCAGGTGGCGTTTGCTTCCGCCTCAGACAATCAGTTCAAGGGCAATATCGACATCGCCCGTCTGGAGGAGTGCATCGCCCGGTATGGCGCGGAACACATTCCTTTCATACGTATGGAGGCTTCGACCAACCTCATCGGCGGACAGCCCTTCTCAATGGCCAATCTTATGGAAGTGCGTAAGGTAGCGGACCGCTACGGTATAAAGGTCCTGCTGGACGCCTGCCTCCTGGGAGAGAATGCCTGGCTGATCATCCAGCGCGAGCCTGAGTATGCCCGTGCGACCCTGGCCGAGATCCTGCTCAAGATGTGCTCCTTAGCCGACATAGTCTACTTCTCTGCCCGTAAGCTGTCCTGCACCAGAGGAGCCGTCATCGCTACTGATAATTATCAGGACAAGCTCAAAATGGACCAGGTCGTAGCCGTGTTCGAGGGTTACGTCACCTACGGCGGCATGTCCATGAAGGAGATCGAAGCCATGGCCCAGGGGCTGTATGAGGCTACGGATGAGGATTACATCTGCCAGAACCCCGAGTTTATAAGGTATTTTGTGAATGAGGCCGTGAAGATGGGCATTCCGATGGTGACCCCTCCGGGCGTGCTTGGAGCGCAGATAGACGCAAAGGAGTTCTGTAACCATCTGTCTGTCCGCGACCTGCCCGCCAGTTCCCTTGCCGCAGCCATTTACCTCTCTTCCGGCGTGAGATCCATGGACGGCGGTACATACGCCGATGTGTCGGAGGATGATCCGGACTTCGTAGCAGACATGGAGCTCGTGCGGATGGCATTTCCCCGTAAGGTCCTGACCCTCTCTCAGACAATGTATGCTCTCGACCGTCTGAAATGGCTCTACGACAACCGAAGTCTGATAGGCGCTACCCGTTGCCATGACATCCCCGGGATGCAGCGTTGCTTCCGTACCCCCATGGAACCTGTCGGCGACTGGCCCGAGCGTCTTGTCGCCAGGTTCAAGGAGGACTTCGGCACCAGCCTGTAGAAGATGCTCAAAATATATGCCCCTCCGCTATTCTTGGTCGTACCGGATAGCGGAGGGGCATTTGCGTTAGGAGACGGACAGCGGCCGGGCTACTTGAAGTTGACGGTCAGAGTGCTGTCCTTTTCCTCGGATATGGTGTTGAAATCTACTTTTATACCCTTGATGCCTGGGGCTGTGTATTTTTCAGGGAGAGGAAATGTGGCTACGCTTGAAGCGGAGAGCTGAATCTGGTCTTTATTGGCGTCATGCCTGAATTTCAGATGGTAATAGCCGTCTTCATCCGGGTTTTCGGCAGTCAGGTCATCAATCAGGTAGATTTTGTGCTGAATGCCGCTGGTAGATGCCTGATAGATGAAATTGATGGTAAGAAAACGGGATGTCCCTTCTATGCCGCCGCTCTGCCACATGACCTGAGGGTCGGCGGGATCGTTGCCGACGGTGTCAGGAGCTGAGGTCTGAAGTATGTCCTGTGGAACCATTTTGACAAATGAAGTGAATTCCACCTCGACAGGGTCTGTGACTTCTCCTGAAGGAATGGTGAATGTGGCGATCAGCCTGTCGTCGGTTTTAAGGCTCTCGATATTGGAATAGTAGTTGAGAGGTATGACCTTAAGGGAGTCATCGCTTATGAAATAGCATTTGTATGGCTGTCCTTCGGTCTCGACGGCAGTGAGGTAGGCGTTGAAGTATTCAGTCTGTTCAGTGTTGCAGGATGCCAATGCTGCCATGGCGGCCGGCACAACGATGCAAGTTTTGAAGATAGTTCTGATATTCATCTCTCTTTTATTTTATTAAAATCCTGCCTTGCGTTTGCAAAGATTGTGCCGGACGTATGGCGTGCTAACTTATTGATTGGCAATCATGATTGCTGTCCAGTATATCCATTCGGCCGCAGCCTGGAGTGTCTCAGGGTTGATGGATGCCGGATTGTCCTTGGGATGGTGGTAGTAGCCGCCTCCTGCAGCACGCAGGTCGAGGACAGGGTACCCGGCCTTCATGAATACGACTCCATCTGTACGGGGACGGGTAACGTAGCGTGTCTCACGCTGGTAGAGTATACGGTGGACATACGTGTCATTGGCCTGTTCGGTGAATTTTGCAAGTTCCGGGAAATTGTATGGATAGCTGGCAGACAGCATCTGGCCGGCGCCTACCTGTTCCAGATTTATGACTGCCTTTACACTCTCTTTGGGGAATATGGGATTTTCAGTATAATAGGTACTGCCTGTCAGTCCGGCTTCCTCGCCGTCAAGGCTGAGGAATACGATGGTGCGCTTGGGCTTGACCTGAGACTTTGCCAGTGCCTCGGCAACTCCAAGAAGGGCTGCTGAGGACGCGTTGTTGTCATTGGCTCCTGCAATATGGTATGGAATCATTCCCAGGTGGTCCAGATGTGCGGAGATGATGACGTACTCGTTCTTGAGGACGGGGTCGCTGCCTTCTACTATGCCGATGATGTTCTTTCCGGTGGCGTCAGGGTTGTAGGTGGCATTCATGCGGATATGGGCTTTCTTTCCGGTGGCGAATGACTGGGGTTCCTTGGTCTCGTATATCTTCTTTACTGTCCCGGCGTATGTGCGTCCGGTGCCGCGGAAGATATCGTTGACAACGGTGTCTGTTACATGGGCGTAGACAAACCCTTCATTATAAGGAGCGTTGGGGCCGGGTACCCAAAGATAGAGGAGGCCGGCGGCTCCATGTGCTGCGGCGTTGTTGAGTTTTGTCTGGTGCAGGGTATGGTCGTACCACATGCGCAGGGTATCGTCATTGCGGCTGGTGTTTGGGGTCTCTCCCTCGACGAGGACAATCTTGCCGCGGACGTCTATGCCGGCATAATCATCGTATCCGAGTTCAGGGGCGGTGACTCCGAATCCGGCATAGACGATGTCGGCGGTGATGTCGCCGTTACCGGTCATGCCGCCTGCGAACCAGCCGTCAGCCCAGGGGTAGGACTTGGATATCCAGACGGTGTCCTTGCGTTTCTGGCCGTAGACAGGAAAGAGTATTTCCATGGTGCTGCCAGGAAATACTTCTACGCAGGGGTGGGAGTATTCCTGAATGTAGGAGCCGTTGTCTCCGGCCGGTTTCAGTCCCCATTCCTTGAAGTAATTCTCTACGATTTTTACAGCTTTCGCCATGCCGGGAGATCCAGCAAGGCGTCCTTCCAGTGTAGAGTCGGAGAGCTGCTCGACGTAGCCGAACAGTTTGCCTGAAGTGATGTTGCGGTGCATGGCATCGAGATATTTCTGCTCGTCGGTCATCTGCTTCTGAGGTCTCTGCGCTCCGGCAGGAGTCAGGGAGGCTGCAGCGAGGACCATGGCCATGGCTGAGATTAAGAGGGTTCTAGTTTTCATGGTATCTGGTTTTTGTTGAGTTGGTTTCTTATACGGGTGGATGAAATATCCAGCAGCGGCGCACCTTCGAGAAACCGTACGTGACGGGCACAGGTCCGCTCCGAGCATTCCCGGCAGAGTGCCGCACCGTCGTACCCATTGCGCGGGTATACCCAGATGTCGAATTCCCGGAGTATCTGCGTGCCATTGTACCATCTCTCAATGCCGGCTATGTTGTCGGCTCCTATAAGCAGGATCAAATCATTCCCGGGCTCTTCTTCCTGAATGGTATGGAGGGTATTGATGGTGTATAGAGGTTCCGGAAGACGGTATTCGATGTCGCTGACTGTGATTTTAGGCGAGATGCCCTCGAAAGCCTGGCGGACCTGTCTTAGCCTGAGCAGCGGGTCCGCAAGGATGGATTTGTCCTTGAACGGGTTATGAGGGGATGGGATGATGACTACGGCATCAATTTCTTCCATCGACGCCGCGTACTGCGCAATGGAGACATGTCCGTAGTGGACAGGATTGAAAGATCCGAAATAGAGAGCTTTTCTCATTGTTTCCCAATGAATGTCCTGACTATTTTCTCCGCCTCGGCGAGAGTTTCCTCCAGTATGTCATTTTCCAGAATCCGGTCGAACATGGATTCATAGCCGAGTTCCTCTTCCGCTTTTGCGACCCTTCTTTCAATAGCTTCCGGGGAATCCGTCCCCCTTCCGATGAGCCTTCGGCGCAGTTCCTCTATGGAGGGAGGCCTGACGAATACTGACAGGGCATTGTCACCGAAGATGCGCTTGAGGTTGACGCCTCCCTTCACGTCGATGTCGAAAAGTATCACGTGCCCTCTGGCCCAGATGCGCTCGACCTCCGAGCGGAGGGTACCGTAGAATGAGCCGGGATAGACTTCCTCGTATTCTACGAATGCGTTTTGGGAGATGAGGTCCCGGAATTGCTGTTCGGAGAAGAAATAGTATTCGATTCCGTCTTTCTCGCTGCCGCGCGGTGGCCGTGAAGTGGCTGATATGGAGAACTCCAGGAAAGGAAAAGTTTTCAGCAGATGTCCTACGACAGTGCTTTTGCCCGCTCCGGACGGGGCTGAGAAAATGATTACTTTTTTGTTCATATTACAAAAATATCTAAATTTGCGGGACGATAGCAAGAATATCGGATATTTTAATTTTAAAGAGATATAATTATGGTATCTTACAAAGAACTCGGCCTCGTGAACTCAAGAGAGCTCTTCAAGAAGGCCATCAACGGCGGGTATGCCATTCCCGCATTCAATTTCAACAATATGGAACAGATGCAGGCTATCATCCAGGCCTGTGTGGAGACCAAGTCACCTGTCATTCTTCAGGTATCCAGCGGTGCCCGCAAGTATGCCAACCAGACTATCCTCCGTTATATGGCCCAGGGAGGCGTTGAGTATGCCAAGGAACTGGGATGCAATGTACCCATCGTGCTTCACCTTGATCACGGTGACAGTTTTGAACTCTGCAAGAGCTGTATAGAGTACGGTTTCTCATCCGTAATGATTGACGGCTCCTCCAAGCCTTACGAAGAGAATGTCGAGCTGACGCGCAAGGTGGTGGAATATGCTCACAAATACGATGTGACAGTAGAGGGCGAGCTCGGTGTCCTGGCCGGTGTTGAGGATGACGTGAAAGCTGAAAGTCATACATATACCCGTCCCGAGGAAGTAGAGGACTTCGTAAACAAGACAGGGGTGGACTCTCTTGCCATCTCCATCGGAACATCGCACGGTGCATATAAGTTCAAGCCCGGTCAGAAGCCTGAGATCCGTCTGGACATCCTTCACGAAATAGAGAAACGTATCCCCGGCTTCCCTATCGTGCTCCACGGCTCATCTTCGGTACCTCAGGACATAGTCGCTGAGATCAACCATTACGGCGGACACCTGAAGGACTCTATCGGTATTCCTGAAGATCAGCTCCGTGAAGCCGCCAAGTCTGCAGTATGCAAGATCAACATCGACAGTGACGGACGTCTGGCCATGACCGCAGCCATCCGCAAGGTGCTGGTGGAGCATCCGGAGGAGTTCGACCCCAGGAAATATCTCGGACCTGCCCGCGATAAGCTTAAACAGCTGTATATCCACAAGATATATGATGTTCTCGGCAGCAATGACAAAATGTAGTCCATATAAGGATGAATAAAATGATAATAGGAGTGTCACATTTTACCGGCACTCCTATTTTTATTGCATTTTTCAAAAAAGATGTTAAATTTGTATTTTAATTAATAATTTATTTAAACGTATGAAAACAAAACTTTTCCCTATGGTTTTTGCGGTCATCGCAATGGTGATGACTGTTTCCTCGTGTGGCGGTCAGAAAAACGCTATGAATGCCGGTAAGACCGAGATTATCATGCCGTTCAACACTCCCGCCGACTTGTCTGACATGGAGTATTTCCGCGCAACAGCCTCCGGAACCAGCCCTGACCAGGAGATGGCCAGAACTATCGCTGACCTCAATGCACGTACTCAGCTCGGCAATCAGATTTCCGCTACCATCAAGGCCGTGACAGAAAGGTATATGAACCAGGTCAATGTCGCCAATAAGGCTGAGTTCGCACAGAAAGTTGAGCAGAATGCCAGACTCGTTGTCAACCAGGAACTCAACGGTGCTGTTGTCAGGGGTTCCAAGCTGTATCAGAATCCTGACGGCTCCTATGAGTTCTGGATTAACATAGAGATGCCCAGAACCAAGGTTATGGACGGTCTTGAGGAAGCAATCTCCAGAGATGACAAGCTTGCCATTGACTTTGACCAGCACCTGTTCATGAAGACTTTCGATGAGGAAATGGCCCTTCAGATGCAGAACAACAAATAACTTCTTAAATCCTAATCATATAAGCTCCCCCTAGCTTTAAAGTTCGGCGGGAGCTTTATTGTTAAAATAAGGTATTATGTCTAAAATCTTAAAATATTCATTGTCCGTTCTTATTTTCTCAGCGTTTGCCCTGTCTGCGAATGCCCAGAATGATGAGTCCTTTCTGGATTTTTACCGACAGAGAGCTCAGGAATTCAAGGACTGGCGTTCGAAGGCCAATTCTGAGTTTACAGACTACCTGGCCGCAGCATGGGAGGAGTTTCTGGTTCAGAGAGGCAAGGAGGATCCTGTCGGATCGGTCCCGGATGAACCGGTGTATTACGATCCCTCGGAGGCAGAATCATCCGGACTGCCCGGTCTGCCATGTCCCGGTTTTATGACTGTTCCGGCTGTGGTTTCAGTACCTGCCGTATCAGCTTCGTACGCGGGAGCTCCGGAAGTATCTGTGGACTTTTTCGGTATCCGCGGCAATATACCTTTCGCCGATAATATGAGAATTCCGAGGATACAGGCGACGGAGCAGGATGCCTCCAAGGCGTGGAAGGTATTGTCCGAATCGGATTTCATGCCTACGGTTGAGGCTCTGGAGAGCATGCGCAAGGAGCATTCTATGAGTGACTGGGCCCTGTATACTATGATTCGGAAAATGACGGATGCCGTGTATATCGAGGAATATGTCAATGAGAAGATAATGACCCAGATGTTTCTTCTGAGTCAGATGCAGTACAAGGTAAGGGTAGGAGCATCGGGAGGTCAGATGATGCTGCTTATCCCCTTCACCGCACCGATTTATCAGGTCTCATATATAACCGACGGGGATGAGGATTTCTATATTTACAGTTATTCCCGGCTTAACAGTCAGGATCCCCTTTACACGTTTTCCGAGGATTTCTCAGCAGCGGAGAAGAAGATGAACCTGGTGATCGACAAGCAGCTTGTGGTCAGCAACAGCGATTATCAGCTGAAGGCTCTTCCTTCGTGGACGCAGTATGTGGACGAGGAGGTGAGCGTGCCCTTGAATATACCCTGCGTCAAGTTCACTCTGGATTATCCGCAGTCAGATCTGCTGACATATCACCGTTCGGATGTGGACGCTCAGCTCCAGAAGGCGGTGTTTACCAGCCTGAGATATAAGATTCTCAAGGACAATATGAATCCTCAGCAGGCCGTCTCATTCGTGCTTACGCTTGTACAGAGGGGATTTGATTATAAGACGGACTATGAGATGTTCGGGCGTGCAAAGCCTCTCTTTGTCGAAGAATCGTTCTTTTACGGCTCAAATAACTGCAAGGACAGGGTCCTGGTCTTTTCGTGGCTCGTCAGGGACCTTCTTGGCCTGGATGTCGCGATGTTATGCTATAAGGGGCACGTTGCCTGCGGCGTTGCGCTTCCCCCGGATGTCAAGGGAGACAGTTTTGAATACGAGGGAACAAGGTATGTGATGTGCGATCCCACGTATATCGGAGCTCCCATAGGCGCGACAATGCCGAAGTACCGGGGGGTAGAGCCGCAGATCGTCAGGCTTTGAGTCCAGGAGTAACTGACATTTTGTCGATTTTTCTATCTGGCAGTGTTTTTGCTTACTGCATTGCGAGTTGAAAAGTCATGATTATGGAAGAAAAAAAAGATATAAAACAGAATCAGGAAAATATCCCCGAAGAGAATGTCGGGGATATTTTACAGGGCACTGCCGAAGAGACCGCTCAGGATAAGGAGCCGGCTGCTCAGGAGGATGTGCAGCAGGAGGATGAGGCGGTCAAGGTTTTGGAGGCACGTGTCGCGGAGGTAAATGACAAGTACATCCGTCTTGCGGCTGAGTTTGACAACTACCGCAGGAGGACGGCGCGCGAGAGGCTGGACCTCATTGCTACGGCCGGTGAGGATATCATAAAAGGTATGCTGCCTGTACTTGATGATTGTGAGAGGGCCCTCCAGGTGCTAAGAGAGTCGGATGCCGACAAATCGGCTATAGAAGGCACAGAGTTGATTTACAACAAATTGATGACTTTCTTGAAAGGTCGTGGCCTGAGTGTTATAGAGGCTCTTGGCAAGGAGTTGGATACCGATTATCACGAGGCTGTGGCGCAGTTGCCGGTTCAGGAGAAGAAGCAGAAAAACAGAATCGTGGATGTGATTCAGCAAGGATATAAGCTGAATGACAAGGTTATCCGTTTTGCAAAAGTAGTTGTGGGGGTGTAGGTCATGGCAGAAAAGAGAGATTACTATGAGGTCCTGGGGGTCTCCCGGGATGCTTCGGCTGAAGACATCAAGAAGGCTTATCGTAAAATGGCTCTGAAGTATCATCCGGACCGTAATCCGGGAGATGCTACGGCAGAGGAGAAATTCAAGGAAGCGGCTGAGGCATACGATGTTCTCAGCAATCCGGACAAGAAGGCAAGGTACGATCAGTTCGGTCATGCCGGGATGAGCGGGGCTGCAGGTGGCGGAGGTGGATTCGACGGATTCGGAGGCTTCACCATGGAGGACATCTTCAGCAGGTTCGGCGACATCTTCGGCGGTGGGTTCGGCGGTTTCGGGTCCACATCCGGACGCGGAGGCGCCAGAGTACAGAAAGGGTCCAATATCAGGATTCGTGTCAAATTGTCACTTTCTGAGATTGTCAACGGAGTCACGAAGACTGTCAAGATCAAAAAATCTGTCAAGTGTCCGCACTGCGGTGGGCGTGGGGCAGAATCCGAGGCTGATATCCGCGTATGTGAGACATGTCATGGTACCGGTATGGTGACACGCATGGTTCAGTCCTTCATGGGGCGCATGCAGACGACATCCCCGTGTCCCGCATGCGGCGGTCAGGGAAAGGTTATTACCAAGCCGTGTCCCAAGTGCCATGGCGCCGGTGTAGTTGAGGATACCGAAGAGGTGACATTCAAGATACCTGCAGGAGTGGTAGAAGGCATGCAGCTGACAGTTCATGGTAAAGGCAACGCTGCCAGAGGTAACGGAGTCAACGGAGATCTGCTCGTGCTGATAGAGGAGGAGGATAACGGGGAACTTCAGAGAGACGGCAATGACCTTATTTATACTTTGTTCGTGTCAATGCCGGATCTGGTGCTCGGAACTGCCGCTGAGATACCTTCCGCTGACGGTAAGGTCAGGATAAAGATTGAGCCCGGCACTCAGTCAGGAGCTATACTTCGGGTTAGAGGAAAAGGAGTGCCTGACATCAATGGCTACGGCCGTGGTGATTTGCTTGTATTCATCCAGGCGTGGACTCCGACCAAACTGGACCGCAACGAGAAGGAAATGTTCGAAAAACTCAGAAACTCAGAGAATTTCACTCCCAAGCCCAGCAGGATGGACAGGAACTTTTTCGACCGTCTTAAAAAAATGTTCAGCTAATTGATAAAAAAATTTGCAATATGTTCTCTTTTGTATATCTTTGCAGTCCCAAAAAATAAGCAACCTCTTGCAGGATGTCGATGATGACAGCAACGTTGCCACTAAAGGAATAAGAAAATGGATTTAATAAAGATTGCAGAACAGGCATTTGCACAGGACGAGAAGAAGTATCCCGAGTTTAAGGCTGGTGATACGGTGACTGTGACTTATAAGATCAAAGAGGAGAATAAGGAGAGACTCCAGAAGTTCCGTGGAGTTGTGATACAGAGGAAAGGCGCAGGAACAACCCAGACTTTCACAGTGCGCAAGATTTCCAATGGTGTAGGAGTCGAGAGGATTTTCCCTCTGTACTCACCTTTCATCTCCGAGATAGAGCTCAACAAGAGCGGTAAGGTGCGTAGGGCTAGAATCTTCTACCTCAGGAATCTCACAGGTAAGAAGGCCCGCATCAAGGAGAAGAAGTTCACCGGTGTAATTGCCGAGGAAACAGGAAAAGCAGAATAGTTTCTGAAATATTGGCCTCGTAGCTCAACTGAATAGAGCATCTGACTACGGATCAGAAGGTTGTGGGTTTGAATCCCGCCGAGGTCACAGCCATTAAGGCAATAAGGGACGGCAGCAGTGCGCGTCCCTTTACATTATATGAGAGCCAGCGGTAAGTTCACTTGCCGCTGGCTCTCATATAATGTAAAGTATGTGGCAAAGCCACATTGCAGGAACAGAGTTCCTGCGGACGCCTTTATAAGGCCTGCCTCAGTGCGGGAAAAGCAAGCGGTAGCGCGCTAATCCCGGCTCAGTAAAAATCCACGCGGGGTAAATTTCTACTGTTACCTGGATTGCGCTTTGACCGGCAAAACTTGTGCTATGAATTTGTGGAACTACGACTAACCGGCTCACAATCCTGTCATTCAACACTGTACCGCATCACGTGCAGTATCAGAGATTACCGGAAGGTGCCGATGAAACTTCACTTTCGTCGGCACCTTCTGGACTGTCTTAAATGCCTTTGCCCTTATGGTTCAGATGTGTCCTAGATGAATCATTAATCCGAATCGACGAACTAAATTTTGTCGGGGAGGAAACATGTGTATTAAGTCGCTGGGATGTAGGATGTTTGCTTTTCAATGTGATGCTGTGAGCCGTTTGAAATCGCTTACGGCAATAACGCTTAAGTGTGTGTATTTGAGAACAAGATGGTTAGCGGAAGTATATCCTGCCCGACAAAATTTCGTTGAACGAATATGAGCATATATTTCTAGAGATAGACTTTTTATTCACAGTATAGTCTAATGGTTACCCGTAAAAATGCCTTGGGCACGAAAAAGGAGAGAATCGAAAGATTCTCCCGTGGAGTCCCGCGACAAGCTCCCCTTCCAGGGAAGGGGCCGGGGGATGGGTAGACAAAAGGCGCCCGCCTGGGCACAAAAAAAGGTGAGAATCAAGAGATTCTCACCTTTTTTTGTGCCCAGAACAAGACTCGAACTTGCACGCCTTAAACAGGCACTACCCCCTCAAAGTAGCGTGTCTACCAATTTCACCATCTGGGCTCTTTTTGGGTTTCGGGCTGCAAATATACATTGTTTTTTTTAAAATGAAACAATTTTTGAAAATTTTCTTAAATTTACATCAATTTTGAACAATAACCACTCAGGCCATGAAAGAGACAAACAGCAGCTTTGTGCAGAAGGGCGATACTTTGTATTTAGTAACGTCCTCTGAGGCAGTGGATTACCTGAATTCGAGCATTGATTCGGGCTTTATCACTTCCCTCCATCGGATATCCGGAAAGGGTATTTTTCATTCGCTGGTCGAGTGCTGCAGGGACAAGGCTTTGGGCTTCGATATTACGGGGGACTCTGACCTCACCGATGAGGAGTTTCTCTACGGCAATACGAAGTACGTGGCAATCGTCTCTGTGAACAACGATCAGGAAGGAGACTTCGTCAACTTTATGTTCAACCACGGGATTGAGACCACGCTCCTCGGCCACGTTACCAAGGGTGAGCTGAGGATGGATGACCATTCCTACGGTTTTATCTCGGAATATGCCGGAAAGACAGCTTAACAAGAGCCGGGAGGCAATCTCCTCGATGTTCGATTCGATCGCCCCGGTGTACGACAGACTGAATCATCTTCTCTCCTTCGGGATAGACCGTTCCTGGAGGAGGCGTCTGGTGCGTGCTGTCGTCTCGTTCTGTGCTCAGAGAAACGGTGATGTCAGTGTCCTGGATATGGCCTGCGGGACAGGGGATGTTACCATCGCGCTCAGGCGCAAGGGCCTCGATGTTGTCGGGGCTGATATATCGGAGAATATGCTGGCTATAGCCAGGAAAAAGGCTCCTGACATTGATTTCCGTTTCGGAGATGCATCCGATCTGCCTTTTGCCGACGGTAGTTTCGATGCGGTGACCATTGCATTCGGTATCCGTAATTTCGATAAGCGGGAACAATGTATCAGGGAACTGCACCGCGTCCTCAAGGATGGAGGGATGCTTGCCATTGCGGAATTCTCCATTCCCCGCAACAGGCTGTGGAGAGGTGTCTATACATTGTATTTCAAGAATATCCTTCCGGCAATAGGCCGGCTTGTCTCCAGGCAGTCGTATGCCTATTCCTATCTGCCGGAATCCTCGTTCGATTTCCCTTCCCCGGTCAAGTTCAGTGCTGAACTTTCGGAAGGGGGCTTCAGGGACGTGACCGCGAGGTCCATGACAGGCGGAGTGTCTTACCTTTATATAGGGAGGAAGTAATCATGACGTTCACCCAGCTGTGGCCCGTATTTACATCGTTGCTTTACCTGCTCAACATAGCCATAGCGGTGTATTCTTCCGTTATGCTGATTTCCAGCAAGAGGGATCCGGTCAAGACACTCTCTTGGGTGATGGTCATGATATTGTTGCCGTATATCGGCATTATCCTGTATTTTTTCTTCGGGCGCAATTTCCGCAAGGACAAGATGTTTTCCCGCAAGGGGGCTGGTGATATCGGGTTGAGGAGGGAGCTGTGCAAGGAGATGCTGGAGAAATTCGGGAACAGGGAGAATATCCCTCAGGAGGTACGGCGCTACCACAAGCTGGTGGTCCAGAATATCCGCAGTGCGCACAGTCTGCTTTCCGCCAATGAAAACGTGCGGATTTATTTCTCGGGGAAGGAGGCTCTTTCGGCTATGCTGGAGGAAATGCGCGGGGCCAGGACCCATATCCATCTGCAGTCCTTCATTATAGAGGATGACAAGGTCGGCAATGCCTTCAAGGAGGTGCTTGTCGCCAAGGCACGGGAGGGGGTGGAGGTACGGATGATGTTCGACGGGTTCGGAGGAAGGCACCTTGGCCGGAAGTTCCTGGGGGAGCTGCAGGAGGCCGGGGTGGAGATCCTCAATTTCTCCCCGTTCCGGCTCTTTTTCCTGCCTCCGATAGTCAATTACCGCAATCACCGCAAGATACTGGTAGTGGACGGGCGCGTGGGTTTTCTGGGCGGTGTCAACATAGCGGACCGCTACTATGACGGGGGGGATTTCCCCGAATGGCGGGACACTCATGTGCGGATAGAGGGTACTTCGGTGACTTCCATCCAGGCGACCTTCCTGCTGGACAGGTATTTTATCCTGAACAAGAATCTGGGTCGCCGCCGGAAATACTACCCGTATCTGGATGCAAAGGACAAGGAACTGCTCACGGCCGGCAGGGCAGGGGGCAACCGGTACTATGCGCAGATACTGGCTTCTGGACCGGACAGCGACTGGGCCGCCATCATGCAGTGCTACTTTACCGCCATCACCAAGGCACGCAACCACATCTACATCATAACTCCGTATTTCATACCCTCGGAGACAATACTCAATGCCATCAAGATCACGGCCCTGTCCGATGTGGAGGTGTCGCTGATGATACCGGAACGCTCGGATACATGGCTGACAAACTGGGGTACCATGTCCTATATATCGGAGCTTATAGAGGCGGGAGTCAAGGTGTATCTGTTCAAGAGGGGATTCAATCATTCAAAGGTGCTCAGCATAGACGGGGAGTACTGCATCATCGGTTCGGCAAATATGGACAACCGCAGTTTCGAGCATCATTTCGAGGTGACTTCTGTCATCTATGATGCGGAATGCGCGAAGACTGTTGAGGACCAGTTCCGCAGGGACCTTTCCCGCTGCACCTTGGTGACTAAGGCCAAGTGGCGCAAGCGTCCTCGCCGCAACAAATTCAACGAGTCGGTAGCCCGTCTGGTCAGTCCTCTGCTATAGCTGTTTGCGGTACTGCAGCGGTGTGGTGCCGGTATGGTGCCGGAAGAACTGCACGAAGACCGAGGGGCTGGAGAATCCCAGTTCCTCCGATATCTCGAGTATGGTCCTGTCCGTGGTCTGGAGCAGCAGCTTGCTGTCGCTGAGCAGCATGGTGGCTATCCAGTCGGAAACGGAGCGCCCGCTGATACGGCGTACAGCCTCTGAGAAATATTTGGGAGTGCGGTGCAGTTGTCCGGCGTAGAAGGCTACGTTGTGCTCGCTTCTGTAGTGTGCCGTCAGCAGTTTGAAAAAATCGTCGGTCAGCTGTTCCTGGCGCGGTTTGGCCACCTCGCTGCGGTCTCCGGAGATGTCGTTGTAGATATCGCTGATTTCCAGCATGAGGGCGTATAGCAGGGTCTTGCGGAGCTCCTTGTCGTAGATGTTGTCGCTCCTGCCCGTGTGCTTCCCTATGAATTCGTAATATTCCAGCAGGCCGGCGGCCCTGTCCGGGTCGAGTCGGATGACAGGGTGAAGGAAAGTGATGTTGATGATGTTGATGTCCACCGGACTGGGGTGTTCGAGAATGGCTTCGAGGGATGCGGTAAGGGTTCTGGCGCTGAAGTCATCGGAGCGGGAAATCGTCTCGGTGAAATGCTGCGGAATCAGTATGAAAAGGCATCCTTCCGTGATGCTGCGGCAGCGTCCGCTGATGCGCAGGTCCCACCGTCCGCCGGTGCATAGTCCTATTGTAAAGCCATTTTCTTCCGTTTTCATATAAAATCCGACTTTTTCTACATTTTTTCTACTGCAAACATAACAATTAATACGCAATGAAGTGTCAATTTTGCAGCCGGTTTAATTCAAATGATATGAAGCAATACTACAATCACTCCATCGAGGAGGTTTCTGAGGAGCTGCAGACCGACGCGGGGCGCGGTCTCGATCCTGACGGAATAGCCGCCCGTATAGAGAAGTACGGCAAGAATACGCTCGTGCAGAAAAAGGGACGTCCTTTTATCGTGATGTTCCTGGAGCAGTTCAAGAGTTTTCTTATCATCCTGCTGATTATCGCGGCGGTGATTTCCGGCGTCATGGGTGTCCGGACGGGCGAGGGCCTGCTGGATACCTACATCATAATGGGTATCCTTCTGCTCAATGCCTTTATCGGCGCCTATCAGGAGTACCAGGCCCAGAAGTCCATGGATGCCCTGAAGAAGATGGCGGCTCCCATGGCAAAGGTTATCCGCGGCGGGGAGTCCTACATCGTAAACGTGGAGGATGTGGTGCCGGGAGATGTGGTGGTCCTGGAAGTCGGCGATATAGTACCGGCCGACATCAGGATAACAGAGTCCGTGAATATGAGCATTCAGGAATCGTCCATGACAGGAGAGTCAGTCCCGGTAGAGAAGTCCCCGGAGACTATAGAAGAGACGGATGTGCCTTTGGGGGACAGAAAGAATATGGCGTTTTCCAGCGGAGTCGTGACCTTCGGCCGCGGTAAGGGAATAGTGGTCGGTACAGGCATGAATACCGAGATAGGCAAGATCGCCAACATGCTCAACCGCGACTCCGAGACCCAGACTCCCATGCAGGTGCGCCTGGAGAAACTCGGTAAGGTGATAGGCATCGCCTCCATCGTAATCTGCGCGGTGATATTCCTTATCGGCGTGCTCTACGGCCGTCCGGTCATCAGCATGTTCATGGTGGCTATTTCCTTGGCTGTAGCGGCCATACCCGAGGGACTGCCGGCCATCTCGACCATCATCCTGTCGATGGGTGTGCGCCGTATGGCCAGGCACAACGCTATCATCCGCAAGCTGCCCTCTGTGGAGACCCTCGGATGTACTACCGTTATCTGCTCCGACAAGACCGGTACTCTGACCAAGAACCAGATGACAGTGGTGGAGGATTATGCGGTCAGTGGCAATATCGACCGTCTGGTGTCGGTAGCCGTGCTCTGCTGCGACGCCAAGGTGGTCAAGAACAGCGACGGCACCACAACCAAGGTGGGCGACCCTACCGAGATAGCCCTGATAGACCTCGGAGCCAAGCAGGGTGTGGTCAAGGATGAGCTTGAGGCCCGTTGCCCGAGGGTAGGAGAGGTGGCCTTCGACTCCTCCCGCAAGAGGATGACGACCATCAACCGCATGGAGGACGGCTCCCTCAGGGCCAATGTCAAGGGCGGTCTGGACGAGATACTCTCCGTCTGCGACCGGATAGAGACTGCGGACGGGGTACGCGAGATAACCACATCCGATATAGTGGACCTGCAGAGGCGCAACGAGGCCATGGCAGAGTCGGCCCTCAGGGTGCTGGCAATGGCCTACAGGCCTATGGAGCAGGTATCCTCCGAGATGGAGGAGGTCGAGCGCGGCCTGATCTTCGTCGGTATGGTCGGAATGATCGACCCAGAGCGCGAGGAGGTCATCGGCGCCATCGCCGAGTGCCGCAGCGCCGGTATCCGTCCCGTGATGATTACAGGTGACCACAAGGTGACGGCCCTGGCCATAGCCAAGAAGATCGGCATCTTCCAGGAGGGCGACCTGGCCATTACCGGTACTGACCTCGAGAAGCTCGACGATGCTTATTTTGACGCCAATGTGGACAAATATTCGGTCTATGCCCGTATCGCTCCCGAGCAGAAGGAACGTATCGTGACGGCCTGGCAGAAGAGGGGCGAGATCGTGGCCATGACGGGTGACGGTGTCAACGACGCCCCGGCCCTCAAGAAGGCCGACATCGGAGTATCGATGGGTATCACCGGAACGGAGGTGGCCAAGGACGCTTCGGACATGGTGCTTCAGGACGACAATTTCGTGACCATCGTCTCCGCTGTCTCCGAGGGCCGCCGTATCTACGACAACATCCTCAAGACCATTCTCTTCCTGCTGTCTACGAACCTCGGAGAGGTGATTCTGCTCTTCATCACCTCTATATTCAACATGGGTATTCCCCTGCTGCCTATACACATCCTGTGGATCAACCTCGTCAGCGAGACCTTCCCGGCCCTGGCCCTGAGCCTCGATCCCGCCGCCAAGGATGTGATGAGCAAGAGTCCCCGCGGCAAGGGCAAGCAGTTCATGGACCGCGGTATGATCTGGCGCATCAGCTACCAGGGTCTTATGGTGACGGCCATTACCCTCACTGCCTTTATCATAGGTAAGAATCAGGGCGGCGAGGCCCTCGGTCAGACCATGGCATTCACCTCGCTGATCATGGCCAAGCTCGTGCATGCCGGTAACCTGCACTCCAACACAGAGTCCCGCTTCAAGTTCAATATCCTGAACAACAAGCCGCTGATCTTCGCCCTGCTGATGTCTCTCGTGCTGACCCTCGCAGTGCTGCTGATCGCGCCTCTGATGAGTGCCTTCGAGTTCGTCTCCATGAATCTAAACCAGTGGGGTATAATCGTTCTTCTGGCTCTTGTTCCTCTCGTTGTGGTTGAGCTCTTCAAGGCTCTGAAATGGAACGGAAAGTAATGCTATAGGAGATTGAAGATATTCTCCGAAGTATCAGGGAAGGTATTGGCTGCCTGGGCGGCAGTCATATCTTCTCTGAATTTTTTATCAGAGCAGAGACGGTGTGCGACGGCGACCTGCTGCGCTGTATCGGTGGTGCTGTAGGACATGCCGTGGTAGTGGAAGAAGCGGGCGTTGTCGGTCTCGCAGCCGGGGATGGGTGCGGTGTGTATGATCGGAATTCGCTTGGCGGCGGCTTCTGTGCTGGACAGTCCGCCCGGCTTGGTGAAGAGGACGTCGCAGGCATCCATGAGCAGGGGGACGCGGTCGGTGAATCCGAGCAGGTGTACATTGGGGACTGTGCCGAAGTCTTTCTGCAGCCGGCTGAGGAGCTTGGTGTTGCTGCCGCAGACGGCCAGGACTTCCACGTTCTGTCCCTCAGTATCTACGATGGTCCTGATGAGCTCCCCTGTCTTGCCGAAACCCATGCTTCCGGACATTATCAGATACCAGTCCGCGCTGCTCCGGATATCCTTTTCCGCGGACAGGATGCCGGTGCACTCCTTTCTTGCGGCTGTCCTGTCATTGTGATGCCAGCATTCTTCACTGACGGGAATGCCGAACGGATGCAGGAGCTCGCGGCGGGCTCCTATGGCCACACATTCCTCTATAAGGTGCGGGTGGGGGATTACGATGCCGTCGACTTCCAGGTCCTTCATCAGCGGCAGGGCATCATAGTCGGTCTGGACGAATACTGTTCTGAGTCCGGCCGGCAGCAGTCCGGCCCGGCGCAGTGCGGTCATGGCCTCGGCCGGGAATACGTGGGTGCATATCACCGAACTGAAGCCGCCTTCGAGTATGTGGTCGCAGAGACGCTTGCAGTATATCTTGTTGGCCATGTACACCGGAGACTTTACCCGCCGCGAGCGTGGTACTATCTCGCCTGTCCTGTAGATGACTTTTATGAGGTTGCTTTTGGTGGTGAATATGTACAGGTCCGACATGGTTTTGGAAAAATCGGTACTGATGAACGAGAGTGTGTCGGCTATCTCGCACTCTATTCCGTAGTGTCCGCCCCACTGGGCGAGAGCCTTGGCTGCGGAGTTGTGTCCTCCGCCCATGTCGCACGATAGAATAAGGGTTTTCATATCCGCAGTATTTTAAGACAAAATTAGAATATTTTTTAAATTTGCTTCAAATTTTAAATTCGTGACTTTATGAAAATAGTTTTTCTGGATGCCGCGACGGTCGGCAAGGATGTGTCTTTGGACGGACTGAAGCAGTTCGGCGAGACAGTGTTTTACGATGCTACGAAGCAGGAAGAGGCTGCCTCCAGGGTGGCGGACTGTGACATAATCATAACCAATAAGGTAAAGGTCTACAGGGACGAGATAGACGCTGCGCGCAATCTGAAGCTTATCTGTGTGGCCGCGACCGGGGTCAATTGCGTGGATGTGGATTATGCCGCCTCAAAAGGCATACCTGTGAAAAACGTACCTGCGTATTCGACCGAGAGCGTGGCTCAGGTGTGCTTCATGCACATTCTGAATCTGGTGGGGCATGGGATGTATTTCAATGATATATGCCATGACGGACGTTATTCCCGCAGCGGGATGTTTTCCGACGTGCTCAACCCGTTCTGGGAGCTCAAGGGCAAGAAGATGGGTATCATCGGCATGGGCAATATCGGTTCGCGTGTGGCTGAGCTGGCAACGGCTTTTGGAATGGAGGTTTCCTATTATTCGACTTCCGGCACCGGGCATTGCAAGGAATATCCCTGCGTGAGTCTCGGGGAGCTGCTGGGCGGAAGCGACATCGTGTCGGTAAACTGTCCTCTGAATCCTAAGACAAAGGATCTTGTCACATACGAAGAGTTGGGGCGGATGAAGCGCGGAGCCTACATCGTGAACTGTTCCCGCGGCGGCATCATCAACGAAAGCGACCTGGTGCGTGCCCTCAATGACGGTCTCATAGCCGGAGCGGCTGTGGATACCTTTGAAACTGAGCCACTGCCTGCGGACCATCCCTACATCACGGGCGTAAAGGACCCGTCCAGACTGATTCTTTCACCCCATATCGGGTGGACCAGCATTGAGGCCCGCCGCCGTCTGGTCGAAGTCCTGGAGTCCAATATCCGGACCTTCTTAGGGGCTTGACACACGAATTTTACTGCTCTCTCTATAAGGTGCGTCAGAATAGGTGAGATGCAAGGCACTCATCCCGAAAGTAACGCAGCAGATTGCCTATTATGACACACCGTACCTTATTCCCACTCGATAGTAGCGGGAGGTTTGGAGGAGATGTCGTAGACGACGCGGTTCACTCCCCGCACTTTGTTTATGATGTCGTTGGAGACTTTCGCCAGGAAGTCGTAGGGGAGGTGTACCCAGTCGGCGGTCATGCCGTCGGTGGAGACCACTGCCCTGAGGGCGATGGTGTACTCGTAGGTGCGCTCGTCGCCCATGACTCCCACGCTGCGTACGGGAGGGAGGATCGTTCCGGCCTGCCAGATGCAGTCGTAGAGGGTCAGGAAGCCTTCGCCGGTCTCGGTGCCGCCTGTTGCCGCTGCTCCGGATGCGGGCTGCCAGCCTTCGGGGGCGGGGGTGGAGCGGAGGGCGTCGATATAGATGGCGTCGGCGTTGCGCAGTATCTCCAGTTTCTCGCGGGTCACCTCGCCGAGTACCCTTATGCCGAGACCGGGACCGGGGAACGGATGGCGGGAGATGAGGGAGTTCTTGATGCCGAGGGCCCGGCCTACTCTCCGCACCTCGTCCTTGAAGAGGGAGCGCAGGGGCTCGACGATCTTAAGATTCATCTCCTCAGGCAGACCGCCCACGTTGTGGTGGGACTTGATGGTCTGCGAGGGACCGTTGACCGACGTGGACTCGATCACATCGGGATATATGGTGCCCTGGGCAAGCCAGGATGCGTTCTCTATCTTGTGTGCCTCGGCATCGAATACCTCGATGAAGGTACGGCCGATGGCCTTGCGCTTGGCCTCGGGGTCAGAGATGCCCTCAAGAGCCTTGAGGAAGAGCTCGGTAGCATCTACTCCGCGGACATTGAGGCCCATGTCCTGGTAGGAGGCCAGTACTGACTCGTACTCATCCTTGCGCAGCAGCCCGTTGTTGACGAAGATGCAGTGCAGCTGCCGGCCTATGGCCCGGTGCAGCAGGACTGCCGCCACTGAGGAGTCGACTCCGCCGGAGAGGCCGAGGATGACATTGTCCTGACCTATTTTCTCCCTTAAGGACTCAATGGAGCTTTCGATGAAGGAGGCGGGAGTCCAGTCGCCCTTGCATCCGCAGATGCGCATTGCGAAATTTTCCAGAATCTGAGGCCCGTAGGTCGAGTGGTAGACCTCCGGATGGAACTGCACGCACCAGGTCTGCTCTCCTTTTATATAATAGGCGGCATTGACCACATCGTCGGTGGAGGCTATGACTTCCGCTCCTTCCGGGAGACGGGCGATGGTGTCGCCGTGGGACATCCAGACCTGCGAGTCGGATGGAATGCCTTCGAACAGGGGGCATTGTTCCTTGATGTGCATGATGGCCCTGCCGTATTCACGGGCGATGGAAGGATTGACCTCCCCTCCGTAGCGGTGGGCAATGTACTGGGCTCCGTAGCAGATGCACAGCATAGGGTAACGGCCCTTGATGCCGGAGAGATCCGGGCTGGGAGCCTTGCTGTCCCGGACGGACCAGGGGCTGCCCGAGAGAACCACGCCCCGGACGCTGTCGTCGAGGACGGGAATCCTGTTGAATGGATGGATTTCACAGTAAACGTTCAGCTCCCTGAGTCTGCGGCCGATAAGCTGGGTGACCTGTGAGCCGAAATCGAGGATTATGATCTTCTCCGTCATGGTGTGTGGTGGGTTGCTGTTAAAATTTAATGTCAAGGTGCAAATGTAAATAAATTTCAATTAATTTTGCGCCCCGAATATGCAAAACGTAAGAAATATAGCAATCATCGCCCATGTCGACCACGGTAAGACCACTCTGGTGGACAGAATGATTTATCAGGCGAAGCTCGTCCGGGAGGACGGAAAGCACGGGGGCGACCTGATCCTGGACAATAATGATCTGGAGCGTGAGAGAGGTATCACAATCCTCGCCAAGAACGTATCTGTGCCGTACAAAGGCATCAAGATCAATATCATCGACACCCCGGGCCACGCTGATTTCGGAGGCGAGGTCGAGAGGGTGCTCAACATGACGGACGGAGTGCTGCTGCTGGTGGATGCTTTCGAGGGCACCATGCCGCAGACCCGCTTCGTCCTGCAGAAGGCCATCGAGATGGGCAAGAAGCCGATCGTGGTAATCAACAAGGTGGACAAGCCGAACTGCCGTCCCGACGAGGTGAACGAACAGGTCTTCGACCTGATGTTCTCGCTAAACGCCTCGGAGGACCAGCTGGACTTCAAGACGGTCTACGGCAGTGCCAAGCAGGGATGGATGTCGCTTGACTGGCGCAAGCCTACGGGAGATATCATCCCTCTGCTGGATACTATCGTAGCCGAGATACCGGCACCCAAGTATGTGGAGGGAACGCCGCAGATGCTGATTTCCTCTCTGGAGTATTCGCCTTATGTAGGCCGTATCGCTGTGGGCAGGGTCAGCCGCGGAACACTCACCGCAGGTATGCAGATTTCTCTCTGCAAGAAGGACGGAACGGTGGAGAAGCAGAAAATCAAGGACCTGATGGTCTTTCAGGGCCTGGAGAAGAAGAGCGCGGAGAAGGTGGAGTGCGGGGATATCTGCGCAGTGGTCGGTCTGGAGGACTTCGAGATAGGTGATACGGTGGCCGATTATGAGAATCCCGAGGCTCTGCCGCCCATCACCGTGGATGAGCCTACGATGAGCATGCTCTTCACCATCAATGATTCCCCTTTCTTCGGCCGCGACGGCAAATATGTGACTTCAAGGCATCTGAAGGAGCGTCTTGAGAAGGAACTGGAGAAGAACCTGGCCCTGAGGGTAAAACCGGGTCTGGGAGCCGATTCCTTCATCGTATATGGACGCGGAGTGCTGCATCTGTCGATTCTGATAGAGACGATGCGCCGCGAGGGATTCGAGCTGCAGGTAGGTCAACCTAAGGTTATAGACAAGAATATCAACGGGGTGCGCTGCGAGCCCATAGAGCTTCTGACCATAGACCTGCCCGAGGAAATGGTGGGCAAGGCCATCGAGATATCCACCCGCCGCAAGGCTTCCCTGACCCACATGGAGACCCGTGGAGACAGGGCCCATCTGGAATTCGATATTCCGTCGAGAGGCCTTATCGGTCTGAGAAGCAACCTGATGACAGCAACGCAGGGCGAGGCTGTAGTGGCCCACCGTTTCAAGGGCTACGAGCCGTACAAGGGAGAGATAGAGAAGCGCAACAACGGTTCTCTGGTGTCACTGGAGACAGGCCTTTCGGTGGCGTATGCCATGGACAAGCTGCAGGACCGCGGACGCTTCTTCATCGATCCGGGCGAGGAGATCTATGCCGGTCAGGTGGTCGGCGAGCACACCCGTGCCAGCGACCTGGCCATCAATATCTGCAAGACCAAGAAACTGACCAATATGCGTGCTTCTGGCTCTGACGAGAAGGTGATGCTGCCGCCTCCGATAAAGTTCTCGCTCGAGGAGGCTCTGGAGTACATCCAGGAGGACGAGCTGGTGGAGGTGACCCCTCACTTCATGCGTCTGAGAAAGATTATTCTGGACGAGAATGAGAGAAAACGCAGGAGGGCGCAATAAAAAAGTCCAAAACAATTTCGGGATATCGAAAAATTTTATATCTTTGCCGCCCTTAATTGTCGGAAAATGAATTGCAAGATAGGGATACGCGGGCTTTCCAACGGAGAACATCCGTTCCACTTCAAGGTGGACGGGAGTTTTTTCGAGGCGTACGAGAGTGATACGGTCTCGGATGCTGAGCTTGATATCAATGTCCTGATAACCAAGGAGCCCGGGCGCATGAGCCTGGACCTGGGAATCACCGGGGACGTAACGGTCAAGTGCGACAGATGCCTGGCGGACCTGAAGATTCCTGTGGATATTCAGGTGCCTTTTTCGGTGATGTTCTCTTCCTATGCCGAGGATGCGGAGGAAGGGGTCTCGGACGAGGTGATACTCCTGGACGGCAGTTCATCCGAGATTGACCTGGGTCAGATTATTTACGACTACGTCAATCTGAGCCTCCCGATAAAGAAGGTTCATCCGGACGGGGAATGCGACCCGGAGATGATGGAAAAGCTGAAAGATATTTTAAAATAGAAATAATTAAAATTTAGAATAAGATGGCACATCCCAAACACAAACTTTCAAAGCAGCGCAGGGACAAACGCAGAACTCATGACAAACTGACTCTCCCCGCACTTTCCACATGCTCCAACTGCGGAGCCACAGTATTGTATCACCGCGTATGCCCTGAGTGCGGCTACTACCGCGGACGTCTGATGGTTGAGAAGAACGTAGAGTAAGTCTGCGTGAGGAAGCTGAGAATCGGCCTTGACGCCATGGGCGGCGATTTCGCCCCTGACAATGAGGTCTCCGGCGCGCTGGAGGCACTGGTAGGGAGCGGAGGCAGGTTCCAGATATATCTCTTCGGAGATGAGAAGGCTATTGCCGGAGTCTGTGACCGTATAGGCTGCAGCTCCGGTAATTTCGTTATTGTGCACTGTCCTGAGAAGATAACCTTCGCGGACCATCCGGCCATGTCCGTGACCCGCAAGGTACGGTCTTCCCTTGTGCGCGGTTTCGAGATGCTCGCGTCCGGGGAGATAGATGCTTTCGCCGGAACCGGCAATACCGGGGCCATGATGACAGCCTGCTGTACAAAACTGAGCCTCGTCCACGGGGTACACCGCCCCTGCATTTCCGTAGAACTTCCGGGCATGGCAGGGCAGCGGATTCTTCTTCTGGATGTCGGGTTCAATGCTGAGTGCCGGCCCGAGCAGTATTGTCATTTTGCATGGTTGGGCAGTGTATATGCGCAGAGTGTCATGGGGGTGAAGGCTCCCCGTGTGGCCCTCCTCAATATAGGCGGTGAGAGCGGCAAGGGGCATATAGTGGCCCGTGAGGCTCACCGTCTGATGTCGGATTCACAGGATTACCGTTTCATAGGCAACATAGAGCCGGACAGCCTTTTCACCACAGACCGTGCCGATGTGGTGGTCACTGACGGCTTTACCGGCAACATCTTTCTCAAGCAGGCCGAAGGTTTCTATGAGATAGCTTCCGCACGCGGTATCCATGACCGGTACATAGACCGCTTCAATTACGAGGAGTACGGAGGCACTCCGGTACTGGGTGTCTCGTCCACTGTGATTATAGGGCATGGGCGTTCGACTCCGAGGGCCATAGCCAACATGATTCTTAAGGCGGAAAATGTATTAAATTGTGGATTAATCGAAAAATTTAATATATTTGCGCGCTGATTTCAGCAAGCGGCCCCATAGTTCAAGGGATAGAACGGAAGTTTCCTAAACGTATGGCAGGGGGCAAGGCACAAAAAAGATGAGGTGAGCCGGATTCACCAAGTAAACAAATCCGGCAAGCCTCTTGAAATTACATAAGGCTCTGTAGTTCAACGGATAGAACGGCGGTTTCCTAAACCGCAAATATGGGTTCGATTCCCATCGGAGCTACTTTTTCGCCCACTCTTTTAGCAAGGGTGGGCTTTTTCTTTTCCGCATTTACAGCAAAAAAAGCCTATCTTTGCGGTACAAAGTTCTACAAATGTTCTACAGAGATTATATATATGGCTACATTCAAAGCGGAAGTATATGCCCACCAAAAGAAATCAGACGGGACATATAACATAAAGATAAGGGTTACGCACAACAGGCAAAAGAGGTATCTTGCCACCACATACTATGTGACGAAAGAAGATCTTACCCGTGCGTTGAAATTGAAAAACCAGAAGTACATAGACCTCACAGATCAGCTTGTGAAGAAGTACCGCAACATCTGTGATCGTGCCGGGGAAAGGCTGAAAGATATGACAGTGGATCAGGTTGTGGATCTTATCACCTCTGACACTGGAGAACACTTTGATCTTGATATTGTGGATTACGCCCGGAAGTATATCCAGAAGCTCCGTGATAGCGGACACAATGGAAACGCAAACTCATACGAAGTGGCGATAAACAATCTGGTGAAGTTCGTTGGCAGGGATAAGATAAGCATCCATGAAGTAACATCACGCTTCATTGAGGACTGGATAAGGTGGATTGCATTGCAACCAGCCGGAACTAACAGGAAAAAAGGAGAAAGGGCGCAATCATTGTACCCAAGCCAGCTAAGAGCCATACATAACCGTGCAAAGGCAGAATTTAATGATGAGGACATGGGGGTTATACGAATACCATATTCTCCGTTCAAGAAAGTGAAGCTGCCGAAGATCCCGGTAACACGCAAAAGGGCATTGGATGTTGTGACTATGCGAAAGTTGGCGGAGCTTCCATATACGGAGATAATGCAACCGGGTAAAAACAGGTTCAATCTGGCAAAGGATGTGTTTTTGTTGAGTTTCGCACTGGTTGGAATGAATGCCGTAGATTTGTACTACTGTACGGACTGCAAAAATGGTCGCATAACTTACCAGAGGACAAAGACGAAAAACAGAAGAGCGGACGGTGCGGAAATATCTATCAAGATAGAGCCGGAGATACAGGCTTTGGTGAATAAGTACCGTGATCCGGCTGGTGAGCGTGTGTTTGGATTCTACCATTGGTATAGCCGTATGGATTCTTTCAGTACTGCTTTGAACTATGGGCTAAAGAAGATAGGCAAGATAATCGGAGTTGATGATCTGGAATTTTACGCAGCCCGGCACTCATGGGCTACAATAGCCAACAATGAGGCAGGAGTTGATAAGTACACCGTTCACACTTCGCTTAACCATGTGGACGAAACAATGAGGGTGACGGACATCTATATAAAGAAGTCATGGGACTTCATAGACAAAGCTAATCGCAAGGTACTTGATACTGTCAAACTAAATATCGGATCAGTGGATGAGCCAGTATATTTGCCTAAGCAAAAAAGGATTTTGCCTAAGCAAACTTCTGAAAGTGATTTATAATCAGTAGTTTTATTTTAGCGTTTTGCCTAAGCAAATTTAATGTTTGCCTAAGCAAACGCAAAATCATGGTGAAAACAGCATGGAAATCGCACAAAAAAAATGCCGTTTTGCCTAAGCAAAAGTTTATAAGTGTCTATAAATCAATGTTCGTAAAATCGTGTTTTGCCTAAGCAAAATTGTTTCTGGATATTTTTGCCTAAGCAAAACAACACTTTTGTTGATTATCAATACTTTGCACACTTTTGCCTAAGCAAAACCATTTTGCCTAAGCAAAATTATAGAATACGCTGTAAATCAGTTGTTTAATTCTGTCAATTTGCCTAAGCAAATTTTGTCCGATTTTATTTTGCCTAAGCAAATGTTTGTAAGTATCTAATATACAGAAACCTAATTTTAGCGTTTTGCCTAAGCAAAAGTTATATGGGGGTATATATACTATATTATATAATAAAGATCTATAAGTAAGAATAGATAGTATATGAAATAGGGGGTATGGGGGAAAGAACAAAAAGCGTGAGGCAATTACCCCACGCTCTTTTCATATTCTGGATTTTAGTATTTCATAAGTTGTGCGATCCAGTTTGATGAAATCCGTACCGCTTAACTTTGCATCAAGAATCAAATCCAGTAGTTTCATTTCTTCCCTCGAATTGTCGTATATCATCAAAGAGTTCGCTTCCGATATGGGTAGGAAAACATATTCAGCTTTCAGCATCGTATTTTTCCCTTTCTTCTGATTCATCTTCTTTTCCCACTTTCGGTATGGTTTTACTCTTTGATTCTTGCGTTTACCCGGTTTATTTGAATTAGGAATAACTATAGGAGGTACATTCTCTTCTTTAGGTCTATACACTGCTACTGCTAATGCAACAGCAAGAACTATGAGAAAAATTATCAGAAGAATTTCAATGTAACTTATCATCTTCAAACATTTTACCGAATCCAGTAAGCAACCATTTTGCGCTAACTCCGTATTCCCTTACCATAGGTTGAAGCCACGACAACTGAAACCATCCACGATCAAGATCTTTTCGTTGCGCAATGAAATTCCGTCTGTCTATGTTATTCAGTCGGCAATATGTATTAACGCCACGGATCTTCTTCATGGCTATTATAGCATCCAATGCAGTATAAAACCGCTCCATTATTTGTTTGCTCATTGGCGTATTCATTAGTATAAATCGCTTTCTTTGACTGTTATGCTGTTTCCTGTGATATGTATGTTCTTTGACATTATCATTCTACCCCTGTTATCCTTAGCGTATATGTAGAAAATAGGATCTTCCGTTTCAACTACACAGGTAGCACCTACTTCAACCATACCAACCTCAGTATAGCCGGATAAAGCTCCCTCTTCTGATTGTCTGAACCATACTTGCGTTTCATACCAATTTTTGCCAGACAAATTGGTAATAGTAATGCTATTGTCATCTTTTGAGCAACTGGATAATAGTGCCAGAAGCATCACAACTATTGGGAATAACTTTTTCATAAGATTTGATATTTTAAGTAATCAATATCGGCTTTCAGATGCTCCAGAAATCCAGTTTCGGTTTTTTCTATCCTTGCCTTGATTATCGCATTACTAACGGCTTCTTGCGCTTCCAGAATTGCATCTACATTAACCGTGTTCCCATTCGCATAATCGGTGAAGCTCTGTTTGTACAGGTCTATCACCATTCTACTAAGATTTTCCATATCAATAACTATTTAACAGACATACAAAGCAAAACCTTGTACACTCCGTAAATATCTTCCAAAGCGACCTCGAAAGGTGCAAAGATAGGATCTGTATTGATAGATACGCACTTTACATATCCCTCTTTGTCTGACGGTACGAGTATTTTTATCACTGTACCGTTACAGGTGTCAAGTACATATACTTTTCCCCATTCAATGAATGCCCTTTCGTTTATCTTCTTAATGAAGATCCGGCTACCGTTTGGGTATTCTGGCGACATACTATCACCTGAAACAGTCATAGCGAAGTCCACACCACGGATGGGGGAAACTACCTTTTCACAGTCACTTTCCTTGACCGACACAACAAAGTCATTCAGGCTACCACCTTGTGCTGATACAGGTAGTAGCAATACCAATTTTGCAGTATCTTCTGATTCTGTTGTCTGGCTATGCTCTTCTTTCGGAGTGTACAGAGTTCCCTCACTTTCTCCGTTATTCAGCATTGAGCCGTGTCCGCTTCTTAACCAGTCTATATTTAATTCGGGGTAAGCCTTTGCTATTTTCTCCAATGACTTTGCATTGATGTTAAAACCCACCTTGTTTACAAACCCACGTCCCAATCCTGCTGTATTCTCAAACTTTAATTGTCCGTAACCCTTGTATTCAAGGAATTTTGTAAGTCTATCTTTTATCTCGCTCATACTGATTTCTTTTCAGAGTTAAATTACTTGTATAACGCATTGAGTATCAACCAGAACAAAGAAATACGGAAAATTCTGTGATTTTTTATCCGTAAAATGCTTTGATGTCTGAAAAATCCTCCGTATATTTGCGGTGTGAATTACTACTTCACGGCACAAATATAACGAATTTGTGTTTGTGGAACACTATGTACTATAACAAAATTACAGAAATGGAGAAAACAAAATTCAGGCAGTATTATGATGCACTACCCCCGAAAACGGAGGTAGCACCAAAAACGGCTTTTGTTCGCAGAATATCGGAGCAGTGTATGGTATCGGAAAAAACGGTGCGTTGTTGGCTGGCTGGCGCACAGAAGCCAAATGCACTATGTGTATCTATTATCGCTAAGGAAATCGGAATACCCGAAAGCGAACTATTCGACTAACAATCAAAAATGCAACACTGATTATGAAGTTTGAAACATTAATCAATTTGGCAGGATCGGTAATCTTCGGACTGCTTGGGATCACAGCTCTAATCGGAGCGATCTTCTTTGGCGCATGGTGGCATTTCGTCACATTCGGTATGTGCGCTCTTATGGCTTATGTGCTATACACTGATGATGAGTATGGCACTGAAAGCGTGGCTACATTCTTCAAACGGAAAAATAGCAAGTGATGAAATCATCTGATGAGATATGGAAAGATGTACCCGGTTATGAGGGAAAATATCAAGTTTCCTCTTGTGGTAGAGTTAAGGGCATAGATTATTATGTCCGTGAAAAATCTGGAAAGGAGCGTTTGCACACTGGCAGAATGCTAAAGACTTTTATAGTGAATGGCGGTTATCATTGCTTGAAACTGCAAGTACAGAACAAGCGAAAATCTTTTTTAGTTCATAGGCTTGTCGCTATGGCATTTATACCAAATCCTAATGGGTACGACACTGTAAATCATAAGGATGAAAACAAAAACAATAATAGCGTTGAGAATTTGGAATGGTTGCCTTTGTATCAAAATAACCGTTATGGAAACCATGACGCTAAAATGCGTTTGAAGCTATCAAAGCCAGTTAAGCAATATACGCAAGATGGTGTATTAATAAGAGAATATGAATCTGTAGCATCCGTAAAGAATTATGGGTTTAATCCTGCTGGAGTTAGTAAAGTAGCCAAAGGAGATTTGAAAACCCATAAAGGATATATCTGGAAATACTAAGTAGCCATGATACAATTAGAACTTTGGGAACTGAAAAATATCTGTATGGAAATGGCAAGTTTGGGAGCGGCTAATTATGTCAAAATGACCAAACCTGCTGATGATCTCATTTCACAGCGTGAGGCATACAGGGAGTTTCAGGAGTGCCGGGTTAAGAAGTGGGTACAAAGAGGTACGGTATCTACTACTCGTGGCGGTGCTTCCATACGCTCCAAAGTTCTTTATTCCAGAGCGGAATTACTGGCTGCTGATAAATCGGAAAAACTTAACACTTTAATAAACAAGTAAAATGAGAACAATTAAGTTGGAATGTTTGACCCTAAACAATTTTAAGGGAATCCGTTACCTTACGTTGGACTTCACCAATGCGGAAACGTGGATATATGGTGAGAACGGTACAGGTAAGACAACGGTATGCGATGCCTTTTCGTGGCTTCTCTTCGGAAAGGATAGCAAAGGCAGATCCGATAGTAATTTCAACATTAAGACGTTGGATGAAAACGGAAAGCCTATCTTGAAGATAGAGCATTATGTTAGTGGTTTGCTTTCGGTAGATGGAAAGTCGGTGAAGTTACAGCGTAGGTATGTGGAGAAGTGGGTAAAACCTCGTGGAACTACAGAAGAAACGCTGAAAAACCACCAGACAGAGTTTTATGTGAATGATGTGAAACTGGCTACCAAACAGGAATACGATAGTACGGTAGCTTCCATTTTGCCGGAAGATGTTTCACGGATGATCACCAATCCGTTTTATTTCACCTCTCTTAATCCCGAAATACAGAAAAGTATGCTGCTTGACATGGCAGGCGATGTGACGGATGAAGATGTGGCAGGATTGAAGCCGGAGTATGTGGAACTGCTTGCGCAGTTATCCGGCAAGTCGCTGGCTCAATACTCCAAAGAGATAGCCTCACGGAAAAAGGCGATCAAGGATGAGTTGTTGGTGATACCGTCCAACATTGAGACTGCAAACCGATTGAAGCCGGAAGAAGAGGATTGGGTTGCTCTGGATGATGAACTGGCAGAGAAGAAAGAAAGGAAAGCCGAACTGGAAGCTACTTTGTCGGACAAATCCAAACTTGTAGAAAAAGAGTATGAGCGGAAAAACAATATCCAAAAGGCTATTGGGGAAAAGCGTCTTTCTCTTACCAATAGAGAGAATAAATTGAGGGCGGAAGCTGACAAGGGGCGCAATGAAGTTTCTTTGAAGATCCGTGATCTGGAATATAACCTAAAGTTACAGGAGGGAAATTTGGAGCGGAAACGCAACGAAATATCCTCTTATGATGAAAAGATCCAGAGAATGAACACGGAGCTTGATACATTGCGTGGTCAGTACAGAAAGATAAGCCAAGAGCAACTTACATACCCTGATGGGGCTTTTGTATGCCCTACTTGCCATAGACAGCTTGAAGCGGATGATATTGCCGCCAAACAGCACGAAATGGAGGCAAATTTCAACCAAAACAAATCTGCAAGGTTACAGGCTAATTCAGCGAAAGGTAAAGGGATAAAAGCAACTCTGAAAGAAACGCAAACCAAACGTGAAAATGCTTTAGCTAATGTTGCTGAATTGGAGGCATACATTGAGCAAATCAAGTCAGAGATAAATAAGCAAAAGGAAAATATGCCGGAAAGCGTGGATGTTCGCAAACTGATAGAATCCGATGCCGATTGTATTGCCATTCGTAATGAGATTGCGGAATTGGAAAACCAGCTTTCAATGGAAGCAAAGCCAGTAGATACTACAGACCTCAAAGACGGTATTAAGGTGCTTGATAGTGCCATTTCAGAACTGGTTAAAAGGCTGGCAAAGCGTGAAGCCATTGAACGTGCCGAAAAGGAAATAGCCACACTTGAAGAAAGGCGTATTGCAAATAATCAAGCACTTGCCGATCTGGAGAAAACGGAGTTTGTGATGATTGACTTCCAAAAGGCTAAAGATAACGAATTGATGAAGCGCATTAATGGAATGTTCCAGATTGTATCTTTTTCATTCGTGAACGAGCAACTTAATGGAGGTGAGAAACTGACTTGCGTATGCACCATAGATGGAGTTCCTTATCCAGATCTGAATGATGCTAAGAAGCTGAATGCCGGACTGGATATTATCAATGCAATGTGCAAGGTGAAAGGTATATCCGCACCTATCTTCATTGATAACAGGGAGCGTGTGAATGAGATCATACCTACCATTTCACAGATTATAAATCTGGTTGTTAGCCATGATAAAGAATTAACCATTAAACAATAAAGTAATGACACAGGTAACAACAGCGGTGACTACTGCAAACAGTGGAGCGGTAGCCGCAAAGAAAACAAAGGGTGTGGATCTGTTGAAACAGATGCTTAATGCGCCCTCTGTGATGGAACAGTTCAAGAATGCCTTGAAACAGAATGCTTCTACTTTCGTGGCTTCTGTGATTGACTTGTACAATAGTGATTCCAAGTTACAGCTATGCGAGCCAAAACAGGTGGTTATGGAAGCTCTGAAAGCGGCTGTTTTGCATCTGCCTATCAATAAGGCACTGGGATATGCTTTCATTATCCCTTTCAACAACAGCAAGAGAGTTGATGATCTGGATGAGAACGGAAAGCCTAAGATCGGCAGGGATGGTAAGGCTATGCAGAAGTGGGTTAAAGTGTATGAGCCTACTTTCCAGATAGGCTACAAAGGGCTTATTCAGTTGGCTTTGAGATCCGGGCAGTACCGAACAATCAATGCTGATGTAGTCTATGATGGGGAATTGCGTAAGGTGAACAGGCTTACTGGAGAGATAGCCTTTGATGGCGAAAGAAAGTCTGACAAGGTGATCGGTTACTTCTGCTACTTTGAGTTGATCAACGGGTTTTCCAAGACATTGTACATGACAACAGAACAAATGGCTACCCATGCAAAAAGATACTCAAAGGCATTGAAGAATGACGAAAAGGCTACAGTTGAGCATCTGTTAAGCCTTGCAAATCTTCCCGTATCTCCAGATAGCACTGCTGTAGGATGGATGGGTAACTTTCATGGGATGGCTATCAAGACTGTTATACGCAGTTTACTTAGTAAATACGGCTATTTGTCTATTGAAATGCAAAATGCTATTGCAAGCGACTATGAGGGCGAATATACAGATGTTCGTGATAATCTGATTCAGGACAATGCCAATAAACAGGTATTGGATATGACGGATGCAACCTATGAAGAGGTTGCGACCGAAAGCAATGCTAATCCAAATGCGGCAAATGAGCCGGATTATTAACGGAGTGTGATATGGTTCTGAAAGTGTTAGGTTCAAGTAGTCAGGGTAACTGCTACATTCTTGAAAACAGGGATGAGGCACTTATCATTGAAGCCGGGGTAAGATTCATTGAAGTGAAAAAGGCTCTGAACTTCAATATACGCAAAGTGTCTGGCTGCTTGATCACGCACCAACATAACGACCATGCAAAATACATTAAGGCAATGGTGGAAAGTGGATTTCCTACGCTGGCACTTGAAGAGGTGTGGACTGCAAAGGGTGTCACTGGAAGCCGTGCCTATTGTATTGAGCGTGGAAAGGGTTACAAGTTTGGAAAATTCAGGGTGTTGCCATTTGATGCTTGCCACGATGTGCCTTGTGTCGGCTACCTGATAGACCACCCGGAAACAGGGCGTATAATGTTCCTTACGGATAGTTGTATGTGTGAGTATGTTTTTCCGGGATTAAACCAAATTATGATTGAGTGCAACTACTCTGATGCAAAGCTGGTGGAAGCTATCAATGCCGGGCGTACACTTCCCTCACAGCGTGAACGCCTAATGACTTCGCACATGGAGCTAAATACGTGCAAAGGGTTCTTATGCGCCAATGACCTTACCAATGTTGCAAACATTATCCTGCTTCACTTATCCGACAACAATAGTGATGAAAAGCACTTTGTTTCGGAGATAGAAAGGCAGACAGGAAAGGTGGTTTATGCGGCACATACTGGACTTGAAATAGAACTTGATAGGATTTAGGTATGGCAAAACTTCTGGTAGAGAAAAGGAACGGTTTGTTTAACCTCAAACCTCTGTATGAATGGCTCAAACAGCAAATGGATGGGTTATATAGGTTGGAGGCTAAAAGGGTTAGAAAACCACGTTCAAACGACCAAAACGGCTGGTTGTGGGGATGTATCTACCCAATGCTGTTAGATGCTCTTCTGGATGCCGGATATGAGTTTGTGAGCGTGGAGCAAGTGCATGAGTTCTTTAAGGCTCAAATGACCGCTGATAAAGTGGTAAACACGCACACAGGCGAGATATTGACTTTTCCCGGATCTACCGCTACGATGGACACGCTTACATTCTCCACATATTGCGAAAAGCTACGGGAATACGGAAGAGAGTTTTTGAATGTGGAAATACCCGATCCTGATAAATACTGGAAGTGCAATGAAAAGAATACCCAACAATGTAGTTTCGGAACTGATCCGACTTCTACCAGTGCTGATTGACAACATCCCACCCGGACGAAGTACCAGAGTGGATAATGCGATAAGATTAACAAAGAAACTGATTGTAAAACTAAAAACATTGAAAGATGAAAATTCAAATTGAAAAGGAAAAATTGCAAGCCGCCTACAAAAATGCTTGCGGTTGTGTCAAAGATGCTTTTGAAAAGCTGTTTGGCGAAGATGTGTTGGAAACTGCAAAGCCTACACTTGACGATTACAAGACGATCAAGAGTTACGAAGATGCCTGTGATGTGTTGGGGCTATCCCCAATACTTTCTGAAAACAGGAACAAGGCACTTTGCGCACAATTTCCAGATCACTACGATTTTCGGCAGAATATGCCTAAACACATAATCGCCTTAATGAAGCTGGAAATTATTAGCCGGGCTTTGTGGGGTAAGAGTTTCGAGCCAGAGCCAGATGCGGAGGGAAACAAGATTTACTGGTATCCGTGGTTCGCATTATACACAAAAGATGAAGTTGATCGTATGAGTGATGAGGAACGCAAATCTTTGTGTGGTGCTCTGTTCGGTGGTGCGGGTCATGGGGCGTATGCGGGCTTCGGTTATCTGACTGCGGATGGTCGTTCCTCGGACTCGGGTGCGGACATTGGTATCCGCTTGTGCCAAGAAACGGAGGAAAAGGCGGCATATTTCGGTAGGCAATTCATTGAGTTGTGGGCTGAATATCTGGCTTATGGATTCAAGGTGACAGAACACTTAAAATAATGGCTATGACAACGGTATTTTATATTCTGGTGGCATTCTGCCTTATGTTTGAGGTGATGAATCTTTTGAAAGTGAAAAAGACAGCGGAAGCCGTGAAGCGTTACAAGGGAAAGAAATTGGAAGAATGTAGCTCTACTTTCATAGCGTGGGCTGTTTTCAACTGCATTTATCTTCTCATTTGCTTTGTTGGCTTGATGAGTACGCAATGGATAGGCTTTCTGACTCTGATAATCCTTTCGTTTATCCCGAAGAGGTGGTTTACATGGAGGGTTATAGATTGCATTCTTGGGATTCTGATACTGGCTTTTGTGATATTGAACAAATACCAGTTCCAGATAGACTTAAATTCATTAATCATTAAAAGTTTGTAGTATGAAAGATGTGATGTTAGCCGACACTCCGATTGAGGAAAGAGCGCAAATCTTACGGGATAGTTGCGATAAGATTGTAGAACAGTGCTATACCCGGAAATTCGACACGAAAGAAACTAATGAGAAACGGGCGGAGCTTGCCAATGTTTCTATTCAGATTGCGGATCTTGAAGAGAAATTAGCAGAAATACGTGCTGATTACAAAGGGCGTATCAAGCCTCTTGTTGAGCGCATGGGCAAAATCCGTGGAGAATTGAAAGCTGGTGGAGAATGGGTATCTGGAGAATGTTACCAGTTCTTAGATGCTGATGAGGGAAAGGCAGCTTTGTATGATCCTAAAGGGTACAAGATTGAAGAGCGTGATATGCGCCCGGAAGAGAGATCACGTACCATATTTCAGGGAATCCGGGAAAACATGAAAGTACAGATGTCTAAGACTGGTACAGATAACTAATTTTTAATAATTCAAATTTATCAAGATGGAAAAGATTGAAAAAGAAAACGGTTTGACCGTGAACATTGCGAACTACACAGGTGAAAAACCTATCGAGATTGTGTATCGTGAGGGTGCTGCACCAAAATCACCCAATCCGCTTGAAATCAAAGAGCCGGAAAAGATAGGTGTTACCGGTGTTATCTCCACTCCTTTTGACTGGCTGGAGAAGCGTATTGAAACGATAGACCAGAAAAAGGCTAACGTGAAAGTGGATCGTGAGAAAATGACGATCACCCTTACCGTGAATGATGATGATTACTACACGAAAAACACTTTCGTAGGAAAGGTTGAGTTTTCAGAAGCCTTTGAAAAGTTCGGTATCAATGATGCCAGTTCTGGCTGGATTCCGGCAAAGTTGGGGCAGTTCTTACGCATTAACCGTGTGCTGTTTGCCGACAAAGAGGATTGCATGAAACTCGTTTCTGCACTCAAAAACTTCACAGCAAAGGCAAAGGCAGAGATCCAGAAGCAGCGTGATCCGTCCGGCTCTATGGCGGATGTGTACCGTCAAGAGGTAGAAAGCAACTTGCCGAAGAGTTTCACTATCAATGTGGCTATCTTCAAAGGAACTGCAAAAACACCTATTGAGGTGGAATTTGACCACTACCTTAAAGATGGCGAAGTGCTGTTACAGCTTGTTTCTCCGGGCGCAAATGAACTGACGGAAACCTACCGTGACAGTTGCATTGACGATGTTCTTACCAAGATCAAAGACATTGCGCCAGACATTGCAATCATGGAAATCTAAATGTGTTTCGGGTGGGGGATTTATCCCCTACCCTTAAAGAAGCTCCACGATGGCAAGAAAGAAGAAAAATCCAATGCCTTTCGATACTGAATACTGGTTGAGTGATCCAGTATTGAAAGCACTGCCTCTTGATGTTAAGGGGCTGTGGATTGATATGCTTTGCTATATGTGGGAAAGTGCGGATCGTGGCGTGATGGTAAAGCCTACAGGCGAAATCTATACGCATGAGGAAATACTAAGGCTGTTAGGAAAAGAAAGCTCCGTAGGTGAAAACTGGCTTGATATGCTTATAGAAAACGGTTTGTGCGGAGTTCGTGATGATGGTGCTGTATTTAGTAGGCGTATGGTTCGTGATGAGGCTATAAGGGAAAAGAGGCGTGAAGCTGGCAAGAAAGGTGGTGATATAACAAAGGCTAAGGTTTTTGATGTTTCACCAGTACAACATCCACCAATGCAGAAGCCGGAAGAGCAACCCAAGCAGGGAACTGTAGGGGAACAACAGCCGGATTTATTCCCGGAAGAAAGCCCACCGCCATTAACCCCGGAACAGCAGGCAAAAGCGGAGAAAGCGAAGAAGTACAAGTATGCCGAATTTGTCACTCTTACAAGGGATGAGTACGCTGCACTATGCGAGCGGTATTCAGAGGAAGCGGCAAAGAGGATGATAGAAATACTTGACAACTACAAAGGCTCAAAAGGAAAGAAATACAAGTCTGACTATAGAGCCATATTGAATTGGGTAGTAGATAGATATAACGAAGAAATACAACGATATGGAAAAGCAATTAGCGGAAAGACTTCAAGCGATACTGGCAAGACAGGCAGCTACAGGGACACGCTTTAAGATCACCAATTTTCCGCAAGAAACGATAGAAGAAATGCTGCGTATGTGTTATCAGTCGGAAGTGGAGCGTAGAAGAAACAAGTACATTCCCGATGATAGTACACTGGAAAAGATAGGTAAGGCTGCAAAATGGCTCTGTGGCGATTACAAAGTAGGGCTGTTGCTTTATGGAAGCGTAGGTTCTGGAAAGACAACTTTAGCAAAGGCGATATGCAATCTTATAGGCATTCTTTACGGTGGAAGTTCAATATCATCTGAAAGAACGGAAATATACCGTGTTTCAGCGTTGAATCTGGCTAAGTATGTATTAGACGATCCAAGCTACTTTTCAAGGTTGAAAAACAAAGAACTTCTGTTTATAGACGATGTGGGTACAGAGCCGGAAAGTGTGAAGAGTTGGGGAAATGAATTTTCGCCAGTAACAGAGTTGATATATGCGAGATATGATAGACAGTTGTTCACTATCGCCACTTCAAACTTAGCGGATGAAGAGTTTGGCGAGCGGTACGGATTGCGTATTGCTGACAGGATGGAAGAAATGTTTGAAAGACTGCATTACAAACAGAATAGCTACAGAAGATGAATATGATTGAGTGGAACAAACTAAGGGAGAAAGCCCATGCCAATTCCGTAAGACACGGATTTTGGGAAAACAGCCCAAGTGACCAACATTTCCTTTGTCTGGTTATAAGTGAGCTTATGGAAGCCGTAGAAGCGGATCGAAAAGGTGATTACGCAGGCAAGGATATGAAGAAACTTTTTAAAGATGATTTAGCGTCTGGTGAAGATTTCAAAGGATTGTTTGAATCGCATTTGAAAGATACCGTAGAGGATGAGTTGGCAGATGCCGCCATACGGCTTCTGGATCTTGCCGGAGCGCACAATCTGAATTTGAATACATTCTGCATACAGCACGTTGTTACTCCACGCAAGACTTTTACGGAAAACATCTTTGCCATAGTTAAGGATCTGGTGAACTACAAGTATTCGCAAGAACAGCAAGTAAGCTATGCGCTACATCAGATAAGGCGATTGTCGGAGATTATGAAGTTTGATCTTGAATGGCACATAGAACAAAAGATGTTGTACAACGAAAGTAGAGAAGTAAAACACGGGAAAAAGTATTGAGTATGAATACAAGTTTTGAAAGATGCGCCAATACAACGGATGAATGGTACACCCCGAAATGGATTATTGATTCACTCGGTGAATTTGACCTCGATCCGTGTTCCCCGGCAAACCGATTGTGGAATACCGCCAAAAGGCATATAACGCCACAAGAGGACGGATTAAAAACCTCGTGGGGGGGGGTAAGAGTATGGCTAAATCCTCCTTATTCACGACCTCTTATTGAGCGTTTTGTGGAGAAGATGGTGGCTAACAATAACGGCATAGCATTGCTTTTCAACAGGTGTGATAGCAAGATGTTCCAAGATCTAATTTTCCCCAATGCAAGTGCGATTCTGTTTGTGAGGGGTAGGATCAAGTTTTATAGACCAGATGGAACACAGGGCGATAGTCCGGGATGTGGAAGCGTTCTTATAGCATTTGGAGAAAGCAATGCCGAAGCTCTGGAGAAGTCAAATATACCGGGTAAATACATAAAACTGAAATGATGGACGAATTTGTAAAAACTGTACAGGAAATGAGAAATGCCCAAAAGGAGTATTTCAAAACAAGAGATAAAGCGATCCTTGCGAAGTCAAAGGAACTGGAGCGTAAGGTGGATAATATGCTATCCAACTTAGCACCCAATATGCCTAATTTGTTTCAATAAGTGTGTTCAATAAACATATTTAGACATGGAAAAGAAGAAAGTGATAGTAACTCTCTGTAAGAAATTTCCGGCAACACACCCGAAAGCCGGAGTTTCTACAGGATTTGAAAGCAAGTTGAAAAACGGAACGAAGATCCACACGATAAGGCACAATGCCAAAAGTGTATGGGATGAGCGTTACAAGGGTATTGCCTCTGGCAGAAAATACCTATCTGTTAGGGAATGGACTGGCAGACCGTACAACTCCGAACAAAGGGAGTTTGCAAGGTTTGAGGAAATAGGACTGCAACACATAACAATGACTTATGGCAGCAGCGATGCCGTTCCTCAAATCTGGATTGATGATAAGAAAGTACCTATTGAAGTGGTAGCCAAGAATGACGGTTTGAGCGTTGAGGACTTCATTTCATGGTTCTTTGCTAAGGATAATGTGTTTGAGGGTGTGGTTATTCATTTTACAGGATTTAGATACTAAACGATATGAAGAAGATTTATAAATATCCGATTGAGATACAAGACGAACAGGTTGTTTTGTTGCCTACAGGGGCAAAGATACTGACAGTACAAACGCAAAGTGGTAAAGCGTTCCTTTGGGCAATGGTAAATCCAACCATGCCAAACGATATGGCAGTTACAATACGCATATTCGGAACAGGGCATACAATTCAAGACGCTGACAGATTGGAATACATAGGTACTATTCAAATGTGCGGTGGTGCGCTTGTGTTTCATGTTTTCAAGGTGGTTTGATATGGATAAGGAACGTAAGATTGATCGAATTAAGGAGCGTGGGTTTAAGGTTGTCAGATTGGGCAAACATATCCGTGCTTCAAAGGGTAATGAGGTTTACTCTGGCTCTGTTAGCTATGTATTTAGAATGATATTCGGCTATTGATGATATGGATCGTAACGAAGAACTAAAAGAAAGTCTGGGCGAAGAGTTATGTGCTTATTGCCCGTGGCGAAGAGGTGATATAGATCATTTGCCAGATGACGTTTGTGATGGGATGTATTGTGATGATGCGCTGGAAGAATTTCTGGATGATAACAAAGAATACTTTGATTGCGATGAGTGATAACAGGCATTGTAGCGAATGTAAGCACTTCTGGAGCAATCCGAGTGTTGGGCAGATGTATTGCTGTAAGCTGGCAAAACGGATAACGGCAAGAAAGAAACCATGTAAGTATTATCAACAAAACAGTAAGTAGAATGAAAAATAATGCAACAAAGAAAACGGATGTGTTCCTGATTGATCCACGAAACATAGTAGTGGAAGATGGCTTTAATGTCCGTAGAGATTTTGATTTGGATGAATTGAAAGAACAAATCAAGGCAAAAGGTGTGCTTAATCCCCTTACCGTGATTGCTTTCAAGGATGAAAATGGTGATGAGAAATACAGGCTGGTAGATGGTGAACGCAGATACCGTGCAACCATGATGGCTATTTCAGAGGGTGCGGATATTCCTTTCGTGAAAGCATTGAAGCGACCGCCAACCATGAGCCGTGAAGATCTGTACATAGAGCAGATGATGAGAAATGAGGGGAAGCGTTTCACTGAATATGAGTGTGCTTTGATGTTCCAGCGTTTCAAAGATGAGTTCGGATATACACAGGTTGAGATAGCGGACAAATTCAAGAAGTCCCCGGCTTATATAAGCAAGTGCCTTTCTCTTCTGGACTTGCCAAATGAGTTGCAAGAGCGGATAATGAGAAATGAGTTATCCATTACAGCGGCACGGGAAATCGCTTCAAGCTATGAAACAGAATCGGATCAAGTGAAAGCTGCTCAAAATGCTGTTAAGGCGGCAAAGGAGCAAGGCAGAGATACTGCAACAAACAGAGAAGTAACGGCACACTTGAAAGAATCAAAGGAGGCAAAGGCTGTTGCCGATGCGTTGCGTAGTGTCTGGGCTTATCTGGATGGGGAAAGGATGGTTGATGTGGATCGGCTGATTACACTTCTGGATAAGGAGCAAAGCCTATACCAAGCGATGAAACAATATAAAAAAGCTAATTGATATGAGCGAGAAAGAGAATTGCAAGGAGATCCCGTTTTACATGGTGTTTGTTGATGGTGGAAACACTCCGAATTTTAAGCATTTTCACCCGGAAGATGCAGAAAAAGAAGCAAAAAGACTTGCCGAAAGCACAGGAAAAAAGGCTTATGTGCTTTGCACGATAAAGTCGTTTGAAGTGAATAAGTTTACGGTTCGGGATTGCCGACCGTCTGACGGTGATTTACCATTTTAATTTACTCTATATGAAAACATTATTTTTTGACTTAGAAACTACAGGTACTTTGGTGAATCGGCACGGCATTCACCAGATAAGCGGTATGGTAGTGATTGACGGTGAAATCCGTGAAAGTTTCAATTACCATGTACAGCCCAATCCAAAAGCTGAAATAGTACAGGAGGCTCTGGATGTGGCAGGAGTGACAAAGGAGCAAATAATGGCTTACCCACCTATGGGCGAAGTGTATAAGCAATTTGTGGATATGCTGGCAAAGTATGTGGATAAGTACAACAAGCAGGATAAGTTCTTTCTTGCCGGGTACAACAACGCTTCATTTGATAACCAGTTTCTCCGGGCATGGTTCTTACAGAACGGAGATAAGTATTTTGGTTCGTGGTTCTGGAGCAATTCTATTGATGTGATGGTTCTTGCCACTCCGTACCTTGCTGCAAATCGTGCTGAAATGGAGAATTTCAAACAGGGGACGGTTGCTAAGTTTCTGGGCATTAATGTAGATCCTAACCGCTTGCATGATGCGCTCTATGATATTGAGATATGCAAGGCTATTTATGATATTGTTTCACCTTACAAAGTCTGATTATGGCAAAGAAGAAAGAAAAGACATTTGAGCCGATGCCGGATGATCTTCTTGAACTACAGGATGAGTATATTTCTCTGGATGCGGATATAGCAAGGCTGGAGGATCGGAAGAGGCAGATACAGGATAAGATGTTGGAACTTATGCAGACGCATGATCTAAAGAAAGCGGAAAATGAGAGAATACGAATATCCTACATTGCACCGTCTAAGCGCAAGAATTTCGACAAAGCCAGATTCCAAGAGGAACACGGAGATATGTATGCGCAATACTTAGTTGATGTAGAAACTAAAGCGTCTATAAGGGTATCAATTAAAAACCAAGAATGATATGAAAACTGACGAAAGCAAGAATGCAAGAGTGATTTACCCGGAATACTGGGCAAAACGTAAGAAAAGGCTTAATGCCGGATTCATTAAGATGCTGGAAGAAACGGCAAAAAAGGAAGTGGAGTGTTCCGATGAGTACGGAGAATACAAGACTGGCACTTTCTTGTACAAGTCTGCGATAGTTAGTGTAAGACGGGAAGATAACCGCCTTTGGACTTTGCACATTATGAGCGAAGTTCCTATAGGTCTGCCGCTGATCAAGGAAATACGCTACAAGTTTTTGCCGGATAACCTTTTGATGGCGCAACTGTTTGAGCCAAGAAAGGATGCAAGGGAAATGAAAGGCGTGATATTGTACGAGATACCTAACAACCAAGAAGAAGAGGCATGATATACATAGGCATAGATACAGGAACAAATACAGGTTATGCCGAATGGGACAGCAAGAAAGGTAGGCTATTGGAAGTGGATAGCCTACCTATCCATAAGGCTATGGAACGAGTGAAAGCCTATGCGGATCAAGAAAAGGCTACTGGCGAAAAGCTGGTTTGTGTCCGGGTGGAAGATCCGAGGCAAAGAAACTGGTTCGGCACTGAAAGAATGACAAGAGAAGAAGAGCGGAAGAGGCTGCAAGGGGTTGGATCTGTGAAGCGTGATGCCTCTATCTGGGAAGATTACCTGAAAGATCTGGGTGTTTCGTTTGAAATGGTTGCCCCAAAAAGGAATGTAACCAAGCTCAAACAGGAAACTTTCAAGCGTTATACAGGTTGGGACAAACGGACAAATGAGCATGGCAGGGATGCGGCTATGCTTGTTTTCGGGTATTAGGCTATTTTTATCCATAAAAGTGTGTTCATTAAACACATAAATTCATATCTTTGTATCATTAACCAAGTAAATTGATAGCTATGTTTGGAATTGTTTTGATTTGCCTTGCCGTTCTGGTTGTGTTTCTGTTTGTCAGATGGGGCGGCTACTTTGTAAACAAGTGGATGCCAGCGGACAACATGAAGAAAGGTGATGTGATGCACATTTACCTCAATAACGAGTATAACAGGAGTGCAACCATTTCAAAGGTTGAGGAAAGCCGTTTGTTTATTTATGACAAGCTGCCTTTGCCTTTGTCTTACCGTGGGAAGTTCTATGCTGTTGGTGTGGATGTGTCGGACAATAGCCGTTTCCTCTATATGAAGAAGCGTATTTATATCATACCTTGCCGCATTGTAGAGCGTTTCCGCAAGTCTATCGGGCTGGATCAGTATCTGGATAATCTTCCAGTAAGCGATGCCGGGGAAGCGGAAGAAAACGAAGAAAAGGAGGCTGACGATGAAGTGTAGCGAGATAACATATCGCCCTTTGTCGGAATTGGTACTTCTGGAAACCAATCCAAGAACTATCAAGAAAGCCGATATGGATCGGCTGGTGGATAGTATCAAGATCTATGGGTTCTGGAAGCACCGACCAATTACGCTATCTGACAGGACTGGCAAACTGGTTGTGATAGCAGGAAACCAACGGCTGAAAGCGGCAAAGAAATTGAAACTGAAAGAAGTTCCAACAGTCGTTTATTCAGATCTAACGGAAGATGAAGAGAAGAATATCATTATCCGGGACAATATCAATAACGGGGAATGGGATTTTAATGCTCTGAAAGTGGATGATGTCTGGAAAGACACCGATTTTGACTTTATGGGGCTTACTATCCCGGAAGATACAGAGCCGAAGAAGTCAAAGAAGAAATCGGTTGAAGAGGATGAGCCGGAAGATGATGCCCTGAATGATGAGCAAGAGGATGATAGCGATGAGGGGAACGACAAAGAGGCTTTTTACCGATCAATGTTCAAAGATGTGCTGTATGAGAGCGACAACATTTTTGAGATCCCTAACTTGCTTCTGGAAATGCAAGCCGGGAAACTGGAGTTGCCGTTATCTCCGTGGGGTGCTAACAGTAGATTGAGGAAAGATGTAGTAACCTATCATTTCTATGTGGATGATTACAGGTTTGAGGCTCTTTTCAAAGATCCGATAAACTTGCTCACAAGTGGCTGCAAAGCGGTGGTAGAGCCGAATTGTAGCTGCCATGACCAGACACCTATAGCATGGGGATTACAGCTTATCTACAAAAAGCGTTGGTTATCCCGTTACTTCCAAGAATGCGGTATAAGGGTGTATGCTGATTTGAATGTATCTCACAAATTCATAGAGTACAACAAAATGGGGATTCCGAAAGGATATAATGCTTTTGCCACACGAGGGCTGGACGGGTGGATGGAAAGCCTTAAATCGGATCTCCAAGTAGCGCAGGAGATTTCCGGGCTTGAAAAGCCTAACCTACTTGTTTATGGAGGTGGTGAGGAAGTGAAAGCGTTTTGCCGGAAACATGGGCTACTGTATGTAACCGATTTTATAAACGCAAAAAAGAAGTAACGAATATGGGTAGAAATTCAAGCGGAACACGTGGAGGCTTACAGCCGGGCGATGCCACTTTCAAGGGTAAAATATCAAAGCCAGAGCCGTTGGTGAACATGAAAGATCCAGCAGCGTACAAGGCGACAAAAGAAGCTATTTCCAGATACCATGCTGTGATGGGCGTGAGGCAAAGAAGTGTGAAACTGGCAGACTTGCCAGCAGGAACATACGGAGTTCACGTAACAGTAAATGGGAAGTCTGATGGGGTGTATCTTAACAAGGCTCATTTCAACCAGTCAAAAAGTGCTATTGAGGCTTCGCATAGAAAAGGATATGCAAGCGGTTGGAGTACCAAGACAAACAAGCCTATTGCACACACAGTGACACATGAACTGGCACACGCAACATGGAATCAACACATGACGGGTGCAAAGCAAAAGGCGGCAGGAAAGGAGATCAACAAGCTATATACCCAATGGCGTAAGGATAAAAAGAAGTCTGGCTATGGTAAGTATGCCGCAACAAATGTTAGTGAGTTTTGGGCTGAAACGGTGACGAAAGCCATACATGGAAAGTCCGACAAATACACAACAGCGGTTAAGAACATAGCCAAGAAATACAAATTATGAGTAATTTTGTAACGACTAAAGATATTGAAAATGAAAAAGATTGTACTAACAGAAAAGGAAATTGAGGTGATCCAACAGCAACTCAACGGAGAAATTGAGGTGCATAGTGCCACCGAAGAGCAGCAGCAGTTGCTCATGGGAGTAATTGACAAAGCAAACGCTCTTCTGGATGAAGAGGATGCTTACGAGGAACTGGAAGCGCAAGGCAATGACTTGATAGATTGGTATTGGAAGAAGTACCAAGCGCAAGAAAAAGCCTAACATAACCGAATGAAAAGGGAATCGGGTAAATTATATCCGATTTTCTTTTGGTTTTATAGTGTGTTCAATAAACACAGATAACTATGATTAAGATGAGTTTTAGTAAACAGAATAATTTTTCCGATGTTGAGGTTTCCACGCAAGGTGCAGAAGCCGAAAGTGTGGAGATCTCATTGTACGACAAAATCAAGGAGGTAGTTAGGCAGTTGCCTCTATTCCTTGTTAGTGACAGCCTGAAAGTAGGAGTTGAAAATTATATCGTGGCAGATGCAGAAAAAGCGGCTTTCCCGGTACTTACCAAAGGCTACAAGGTAACTACCAGTTTTAACGGATATGAACCTGAATATGGGAATGTAGATACCACCATTGAGGCTATATATCTGGATGAAGAGGGCAAAGAGTACGGGGAAGAGGATTGTTTGATTGTGGCAAAGACATACGAAGAGGCAGAGAAGAAGAGGACGGAATTGTTGAGCGGCTCAAACGGTTAATAATCGGTTAATGGTAGGGAATAAGGACATAGGAGAATATGGAAAGGCTACACGCTTCACCAAAGACAACCAGCCTCACAACAGAGGCAGGAAGCCCAAGCTATATAAGCAGCTAAAGAAGTTGATTGGGCAAAGCGTAGGGCATGAACTGGAGAAAGAGGATTACTTCAATGTGATCCGCTTTCTAATGGAGCGTAGCCCTAATGAACTTGAAAGGCTTATCAAGGATGAGAACGGACAGCCGAACAAAGACACCCCTATTTGGGTGCTTAACATTGTTTCGGCTATCAATTCAGACATTCGCTATGGTAGGACATTCACTATTGAAATGATCTTTGACAGGATCTTTGGCAAAGCAACACAGCCTATTGAGGGTGATGTGAACGCACAGGTTACGACAACAAACAGTGTGGATCTATCCGCATTGAGTACGGAAGAGCTATTGCAATACAATGCTCTGACTGAAAAGATCGCAATGAAGAAAGATGGCAAGAAGTAGTAAAGCGATAACAGTGCCTATTGGTCTTGCAGTCAAGGTTGAGCTATTCAAGCGTGGCTGTTTCGACTTCATTGTTTGCCGTGACGGTAAGAGGCACGACAAACAAGCTGATGCTTTGCGCATTCTTACCGATACAGAACACGTTGAAATCTTGTATGGTGGTGCGGCTGGTGGTGCTAAGTCGTGGACTGGTGCGGCATGGCTTATCTTCATGTGTCTTTGCTACCCCGGCACGAAGTGGTTTATAGGACGTGCGGAGTTGAAGCGTATAACCCAATCCACACTGATAACATTCTACCAAGTGTGCGCCCGTTACGGTGTGAATGATACGCTTTATAAGTACAATGCCAACCTTAACTACATTGAGTTCTACAACGGATCACGCATTGACTTTCTGGATTTGCAATACAAGCCGGGTGATCCTCTGTATGAGCGTTACGGATCTATTGAGTTCACGGGCGGTTGGATTGAAGAGGGTGGAGAAGTAAACTTCGGTGCTTATGATACCCTCAAAACCCGTGTGGGGCGTTTCAAGAATGAAGAATACGGGCTAAGGCGCAAACTGTTTATCACTTGCAACCCCAAAAAGAACTGGATGTATGATTTGTTTTACAAGCCTTTCACTACTGGCAAACTTCCAGAATACAAGTATTACATATCGTGCCTTGTGCAAGAGAATCCGTTTATTGATCCTGATTACATAGAGGGATTGAAAACGACCTCTGATAAAGTGAAGTTCGAGCGTCTGTTTAAGGGTAACTGGGAGTATGACGATAACCCAAATTCCCTTTGTTCCCATGATGCTATCATGGCGATATTCGGTAACAGGATCGCCAAGAAAACAGGCACTCACTACCTAACTGGAGATATTGCCCGTTTCGGTGCTGACTATGCGAGGATAGCCGTATGGGACGGATGGAATATCATAGACATAAGGAGTTTTCCCGTAAGCAAGACTACAGACATACAAGCGTACATTATCCGATGCCAGAAGAAGTACCGAATACCAAACTATCGGTGTATTGTGGATGAGGACGGTGTGGGCGGTGGTGTTGTGGATAGTTGCAACATACAGGGATTTGTGAACAACAGCCGTGCTTTGAAAGATGAGAACTACCAGAACTTGCAAGCACAATGCGGCTATAAACTGGCGGAACATATCAACGCTTCTGATGTGGGAATAAATGAGGATCTGGTAAGTCAAGCGGACAAAGAGCAGATAGCGAGGGAACTTGAACAACTGCAAACATGGAAGCCTGACGATGACGGAAGTTTGAAGCTGAAACCAAAGGAGGCTATCAAAGAGGATTTGGGATGTTCCCCGGACTGGCGGGATATGATGCTCATGCGATCGTGGTTTGATTACAACGAGTATGAGATACCAGACGATATAGAACGAAGATTAGGTTTAACCGGGTAAATTCAAAATAGTATGGGATTATTCAATGTACTTACAAACCAAGTGAAAGCGGCTGTTGGCTACCAACAGAGCTTTGCGGAACTTCTGGATGCAAAGGATGTATCAAGAGCCTTAACAATGATGTACGATCATTCCATTGCCGCAACCAAGAATCTACGTGATTATGAGGTAAGCAGCCATAAGATTATGGAAAGAAAGGATCGTGCGGTGTATGATAAGAACGGGAACTTTTTGCGCTGGAGCAAGAGGTGGAAAATACCTATCCCTTACCAGCCGTTTATCAATGAGATCGCATTGGTGTTCCTGTATGGCAGACCTGTAAAATGGGGGCAACTTTCAGAGGGTACGGATGAAGCATTTGAGAGTTACAAAAATTTGAATGATGAAGTACACTTCAATGCCCGTGTACGAGAAGCCAAAAGAGCGGCTGGATCGGAGGGAACAGCGGCTATACTATACCATGTGTATAGGGATAAAGAAGATAACCCACGGCTTTTGCTGAATGTGTTATGCAAGAAAAATGGCGATGATATTTACACCGTCAAGGATCAATATAAGCGGCTCACAGCATTTGCATGGGGGTATTATCTTACAGAGGCAGGGAATAGGACTGTTTACCATGTGGATATTTACACAGCCGATACCATATACCGGGCAAAGCGTGGAAATATCGGATGGGAGGTTGCGGTGCTTCAAAACCCTGTTGGTAAAATACCAGTGCTTCTGTTTGAGCAAGAGGTGGAACACGCAGGAGTACAAGCAATGATCGAGCGGTCGGAATCATTGGAAAGCACGGATGCAGATGTGAACGATCGTTTTGCAAACCCGGCTATGGTGGCAACGGCTGAAATCCTCAATTCTTTGCCAAAGTCAGAGGATGAGGCTAAGTTGTTTATCCTCAAAGACGGTGGAAAAATAGAGTATCTTACATGGGATCAAGCCTCACAGAGCAAGGCTAACGAGTATGAGCGTCTGGATAAGCACATTCTTTCCAAGTCATTTACGCCAAACATTGACTTTGACAACATGAAGAATCTGGGCAACCTTTCCGCAAAGGCTATCCGAAAGGTTATGCTTCTGGCTGTTATCAAGGCAGAGAAACGCAAGGAAACCCACGATGATTACATGAACAGGCACGGAAGTATCATGCTTTCGATCATGGGAAATGTGCTTGACTATAAAAACAAATCCAAGTATGAGGCATTGAAGCTGACACACGAGTTTCAAGAGCCTTTCGGTGATGATGTGAGCGAAATGCTTGCCGATGTCCTGAAACAGTACGGGGCTGGCGCACTCTCTTTGCAGTCCACTCTGGAACTTTCCTACCTTGTGAAGAATGCACAAAAGGAATACGAGCAAATAAGCAAGGAGCAAGCCGAAGCACTGGAGCGACAAATGGCACTAAACAGAACTGATGTATTTGGGGAGGGCGAATAATGGAAATACATACAAAATATCATGTTGGCGATGAGGTTTGGATCATGCGTGATAACAAGCCGGAGAAGATCCGTATTGACGGAATAGAGATAGAAGTAACAGGGGGAACTATTCCCGGTACTGGTGGTATTCTTTCAGGTGAATTATATACCAAAGTTTGGTATGTAGAGATACAGCGCAAAGAATACCGTTGTGCTGGTGATAAAGATCCCGTTTACCACCACAACGAATGTGCCTGTTTCGGGACAAAAAAGGATTTGTTAGATAGTTTTCTAAATGATGATGAGTGATGGCAAAGAAACTGAAACGATCCGAATTGAAGTACCATTGTAGAGAATGCAAGCACTCATACGGCTACCATGAATTGAACTGGAAAGGTGAGCCGTTTTTGTGCAAATGCCCATTCCATAAGTATTCAAAGTTTCTGGATAGCGACTGGTGCGAACATTTCCAAAAGAAAGGGTAAAACAGTATGGCGAAGTACATAAACGAAAAGAAGCTACAGCAGGAGTTGTTCAAGCGCACAGAGGGGTATGCTTCCGAAGTGCGTAAGATCTATCTTGATTCACTGGGTAAAATCATTGAGCTTGTGAAAGGCACGGAGCTTGAAGATGGTAAGCCGTTTTCCTTTTCGGAGTATGGCTACAGTGAAGATGTTACGCCCATACTTCGCAATATGTACAGCCAGACTTACCAGACGATCCGAAACAGCGTAGAAAAGGAGTGGCTTTTATCCAATGAAAACAATGATGGTTTGGTTAAAAGTGTGTTTGGTGAACACTCTATAGAGGATAAGCACTTTGCCCGGTTCTTTCTCCGAAACATGGAGGCTATGGATGCTTTCTTTGCCAGAAAGACAAAGGACGGCTTAAACCTATCGCAAAAGGTTTGGAAGTACACAGGGATGTACAAAGAAGAGCTTGAAAAGACTTTGGATCTGGCTATCGGTGAGGGCATACCAGCCAACAGGCTTGCAACCAAGATTAAAGAGTACCTGAACGACCCGGATAGGTGGTACAGGCGTTTCCGTGTGAAGATTGGAGAAGATGAGAACGGAAACCCCATATATGGCAGGAAGTGGAAACGCAGAGTGTACGACACGGCAACTGAATCCTACAAGTGGATAGATGATAACCCGAAGAAATACCACCCCGGAAAGGGTGTTTACCGTTCCTCATATCGTAACGCACAAAGACTTGCCCGGACTGAAACAAACATTGCCTACAGGACTGCCGACTACACCCGTTGGGCGCAACTGGATTTTGTTGTAGGAATTGAAATCAAGTTGAGCAACAATCACCCCATACATGACATTTGCGATGATCTGAAAGGGATCTATCCGAAAACATTCAAGTGGACTGGCTGGCATCCTAACTGTAGGTGTTACCAAGTGCCAGTGCTGGCAAAGGATGAGGAAATAGAAAAGATGTTGGAGCGGATTCTGGAGGATGAGAACGCAACACTTGAAAACAGCGAGAATGCCGTAGAGGATTTTCCTACACACTTCAAAGGATGGGTAAAGGCTAATGAGGATCGTATCAATGAAGCGACCTCAAAGGGAACTTTGCCGTACTTCATACGGGACAATAAAAGCGGTGTGGATGAGATATTGCACCCTCTGACACCAGAACAGAAGCATCATAAGGAATTGGTAGGGAAATACGGAGAAAGTGCCGTACAAGCCTTGTATGATGCTTTCGATGCGTTCAAGGCAAAAATATCCGTTGGGGATCTTCCGTACCAGATAAAGAAACTGGAGTTTGAAAAGAAGTGGGTAGCCGACAAAAACAAGTTTCCTACTTCGCCCGAAATGGTGAAGATGCTTGAAAAGGAACTGGAATCCGTCAAGGCTCAATATGAAATACAGTTAGCCGTAGATGCTGCCAAACCTTTGCTGGAGTACAAGAGCAAAAGCAAGCCTTTGAAAGCATTGCAAAATGAACTGAATGAGGCTATCAATGGCGGAAAGACTGCAACGGAGATTAGAACACTGACTGATAAGGTTAAGGCGAAGATCCATGAGGTAGAGAAAGCCAGACTTTCCAAGCTGGCAAAGCAAGGCGATGGATCTACCATTGACTTGTATGCTACAGCGGAAGAGAAATTGGAAGTTGCACGGCTTCAAGATGCTTATGATAAGGCTTTGGCTCAACACGGTAGCCAGTGGGATAGTAATGTTGGGTATGCCTACAAGCGTCTTGCTGAATACAAGAAAGAACTTGCATTGAAGTATGTTGATAAGCAAGGCAAACTGGTTAAACTGAACGGAGAAACGGAAGAACTTGCGAAAAAGGCTCTGGATGAGTATGTCAATGCACCTGTAAACCATTCCGGGAATAATGCTATTGGTGGCAGATGGCAGAACTACAGTAGCGAAGAGGATAAGATGAGGGCATACAGCAAAAAGACTGGCATTCCTGTAGATGAGCTTGCGTTGATCAATCGCTACACCTATGGCTCTAAATGGTGCAATAATTATGGCTATGGCATAGTAGATCCGTACTTCGGGAAAGTTGAGGATTACGGAGGATTGTGCCAGAAATACTATCCGGCTCATAACGCAGCACTGGAGAAAATGCCACGGTATAACGGCACTGTTTTCTCTGGTATTAGCTTTGATTCTATGAAGCTGGAGAAGTATATCAAGGAAATGCAACAATGCTTATCGTCTGGAACTCCCTATGTAAACAAGGCTTTTATGTCAAGCACCACAAGCATAGAGAACACGGCAATCTTTGGCGATAATCTTATGCTGGTGATCAAGAGCAAGAAAGGTGTGGATGTGAAAGCCATATCACACTACCCCAATGAAGATGAGGTTGTGTTTCGTGCCGGATCACGCTTCAAGGTGCTAAAGGTGTACCAAGAAACGGAGCGTAAATTTGGCTTTGGAAGAGGTTGGGTTGTGGAGTTGGAAGAAATATAAAAAAAGAGGGGCTGTTAAGCCTCTCTTTTGCCAGTTTCAAAGGACTTTTCCCAATTCGTAGTATCTCCGTATGGATTTGGAGATTTACCGGGTAAATAGTCATTGATAAGTTCCTTTTTCCATTCATTGTAGGCTTCTGTAAGGCTTTTGTTTGTGTCTGCCTTATCAAGATACCCGAAATGGAAATCACGCTCATATTCCCAAAAAGAAGCAGCTAAGGGGTGGAATGTGTCTTTGGTGTACGGATTTTCCTTTTCTCCCTTATACCAGTGGTAATTTGAATAATCCTCTGTAATTCCGGAAAAGAATCCGGCTTTGTTCCAATCCTCACTTGTTTTCATACTTTCTCAAAATAGCTTGTTGTTTTCTAATTTCAAAATCTTGTGCTATTATACCAAGTACGACCAAAAGATCTTCATAGGTTATATCTGGTGGGCATACCTCTTTTGTTTCTTTGTTTATTGTTTCTGTGCATAGTTCGCAAGCCTTTTTCGCTGGTATGTTTAGAATGTTTGATATAACACTGATAACTGGTATTCCTAATTCCGAAAGGGATCTAATATCAACTGGATAAACATACTTTTTTAGATGCACATTGTTTATGATAGTAACCAGTTGTTTTTTGTCTATTTGCAACGTGCTACACAAATTTTCTATTATCTTGTTTGTTATCATATTGTTTTCTTGTTATTAAGTTTCTGAAAGAAATCCCCAAACGCATTTAGCATATCAACGGGCAATCTGTTGAAAGCCTCTTTGCGCATATCCTCTGGTATGTCCCATTGCGCTTCTGCCATTGATCCGACTATTGCGCCTATGGTATCACTATCGCCACCCCAAGAAATAGCACGTCTTATGGCATCTTCAAATGAAGTGCTTACACGGACTATTTTCAGGCAAACGGGAACTGTACCCGGACACGTTTCATCAAACACGCCAGAGAAATAATTGCCAAGCATAAAGCGTGGATAATATATATTCATTACCTTTTCAAGTCCGGGCAAATCGTGTGTGGTGCGTAGGTGGTAGATAGCGTGTGCAATGGCTACAGCACCCGTAATCCCGTCCGGGTGGTTGTGTGTTACACTTGCAGTCTTTTCTGCCTCTTCCAGCACCTTGCCCAAACCATCAAATGCCCAAGCGACTGGGCTAACTCTCATTGCCGATCCATTTCCGAAACTATTGTAAGGTTGCGGATCGCTTGAAAATATCCAACGGGCAAAGCCGCCACCGTATGCACCTTTGGGAGTGGGGTATTTCCTACACCATTCAAGCAAACTGCTTTTGTAGTCAATGCCTTTGGTTATGGCATCCGCTATCGCAATGGTGCAAATGGTATCATCCGTGAAAGTGCTTTCATCGGTGAACATTTCAAAATCGTATTTGTCTGTATTGTGGAACTCAAACCGTGATCCTACAATATCGCCAATAATCGCTCCTAACATATCACTTGAAGTTTTGATTATAATACCTCTCTACCTGTATTCTGGCGTACTTCGCTTTCCTGTATTTCATTCGGTAATACCATCGTGTGAACCAGTGAGAAGATACCAGCTTATCAAGCCATTTCATTTCTTTAATGAATGCGTCCGCAATGGATTGTTTCATAACGGAATCAATAGCGGAATCCATGAGTGAATGAAACTCCTTGTCAGTTTCAGCAATGCTTTTCGCCAACTCTTCAAATGCAATGGCGAAATTATTTGCGCTTTCCTCGCACATTCTCTTGATTTTCTCATCTTCCATATTACGATCCTTTCTTTGATTGCTGTTTCCGTTTGAGTTTCCCCATCCGAATAATACAATGCTTGTTTGAGTATTCCCCATTGGAAAGATCCACATTCCAAAGGCTTTCTTTGGCTATTCCTACCAGTTCTTCCGGCAACGTGTCATATATCGCTGCCTTTGAGCCAAAGTAGTAGTGAATCTTTCCTTTGTACGGCTCTCTTAGTTCTACATGGATAACCTTAAATTCTTGCTTCATTATTACTGTGTTTATTGAACGCAAATATACGAATTATATTACATATAACAAATTATTGATTGTTATTTGCTACTATAACAAGTTTGCTCCCATCTGGAAAACGAAAAGCCTTATTAAATAGCTTCTGGCATCTTCTGGGTGGATTTATGTAGCTCTTATGGTTTTCACCAAATAGACCACAAAAACCTATCAGAGTGCCGGGATATGTAGTTGTACGCCCATTGTCGAAGAATGGGCAAGTACCACAACTTCCGGGCTTGTCATAGAATATTTTGCCATTAATTGTTACCATTTTCCAGAATATTTTTCAATAGAATGTTGCCTATTTAGTCGGTATTAAATCTTCAATATATGCCCAACGGATTATCACATTCTTCATTATATCATAATTTTCTCCATAATTTACTGTATAGGTTACTCCATACTCTCTGTTACACTCAAATAGTACAAACTTACCTTTTTGTGGTGCTTTGTTTACATCGTGCCATACGCTGTTAATGCGCCATTCTGCACCTTTCAGGAAAGCCATAGAGCCAACTTCGCTTGTAGCATGAAGACTACCAGCATCGTAGTTATCTTCTTCGTAATTCACATCAAAATAGTTTTCAGCAATCAAGTCATCGGTAAACTCTCTTGCAGCCTTTTCTATCTGTTCCTTTTTCATTCAAAATACTATGTTAAACGGTTTGTTTCTTAAAGTAGGCAGTTTGCTAACCACAAACGCTGATAGCTCTTCAATATCCAGGGGGAAAGCCGGGCAATATCTGTAGCGCAATGTGGCAACAAATCTGCCTTTGAGCATCACATCAATAAACAGTGTTTTCATTTCTTGCCTACTTGCTCTAAAAGTTTATGATATTGATTGTCATTTAGGCTCTCTTGCATGAACATGATTTTGATAAGCCGTTTGCGTTCATCATCCGTTAGCTCTCTGTCATTTTCGGGCTTAATATCGCTGTAAAGATGATGCTTTCGGCAGTATGCGAGTAAGATGTTCTTTTTCATGTCCTCCAAATCCTTATTGAAGTTCGCTTTATGCCATTCAAATAGGCTCACAAGTTCTGCATATTGAAGAGCTGTCATTTCTACTGATATTTTGCTTCTTGATTCCTTATAAAAACTCAATGAGTATTTTTGTGAAACCTTGCAATAACATTGCACGAATAGATCCTTATATAGCGCATTTCTACCAATATCAAAGTAATATCTTTTCAACTGATTTTCATCTAACAGTTCCTCCATAGATACACCGTACTCCTTGCATAGCTTTTCAAGCAATTTTCTGGCATTATCGGCTTCACCTTGCACACCTCGTTCTGCAAGTGCCAATAGCTTTTTCAGCTTATTTTTAATGCTCTCGTATTGTTCGTCCATAATCTTATCCTTTCATTCTTCCTAAGAATGCTAAATTCAACACATCGTATGTTTGTCTTAGTACCACAAACTCCAACATTGCATTATTATCTGAAATATCGTTAATCCTTAACACTGGATAATTTTCTCCTGTTTTGGTTGCAAATCCCTCTTGTGAAATGTCCTCTATTATGCGATCATCATTTGTATTGCCAAAATATGAATCAAGGCTTTTAATGATATGATCGTTCAAGTAAGCGGCACTATACACAGAGGATATTTTATCTTGATTCCTTAGTGCGTATCTCATAATTCCTCCTTTTGTCTTTGTTGTAACCATTTTACACCTTTCTTGAATCCCTCTATGAAAGCATCGGAGCATACACGTTGATATTCTGGCAAGCATACACCTCTACTGTTCTTCAGAGGGCATTTTACGCATGACTGGCTTTTACCGTTTGCTTGTTTGGCTGCTTTCGTTATACCCCTCATTGTTCACCTCCTTTCTTCATGTCTGCCAAAGCAAGATCATTGCACTTTTCACAGAATAATTGGTTAGGTGCGTTTTTGAATATAATGAGATAAGTATCATCTTCATCTTTGAACTTATGCCCACAATTAAAGCACCTCCTTATTACAGACAGCCCAAGTCTTTCTCTTGTCGCACGGAATGTTCCGAATTTCATAAACGGCTTTTCAACGGCTTGTTGTACCGTGTAAACATTCTTAGTAATCTTGATTACATCCATTGTTAGCCTCCTTTCTTGCTTCATGTACACCTCTGGTATAGTTCCGCTCTGCTTTTCGCAAATCATCGTACTTGCTTTGTGCAGCCGTTTTCAATACTCTGGGCTTTTCTCCTACCCACTCCGCTTTTACACCCTGCTCTTTGAGGGCATCCAGTATTGCATCTTTCAGTATTCCCATATCCGTAGTTATTCGTTATAAATCAATCGCATTATTCCAAGATTAACGGCATTGACTATTGCAATGCGCTTGTAGTACCGTTCACACGCCACTTTGAAGCCGCCACACCAAGCTGTTTTTGCTTCATATTGGGCTATTATGTTCTTTTCCACCTGTTCCAAGTCTGTAGCTGGAAAGGCTTCACCTATGCGTATCTGGTCGTTCTTATCGTGCTGTAGCACTCTGATGTAAATTGGATTATTCATATTCGATGTTGCATTTATTGGTTAAGGGTGGGTTTCCCCACCCGTTTTGTTATTGTCTTGCCCACTCTTCAAAGGCTCTATAGTAACTATGTCTGATAAACAGCATATCGCCTGAACCATCACCCCACCAGTCGTTACAGTGGGAAATATATCTGCCTGTCTGGTTTCGGTTTGCCGGGCATAGCTTTTTGTAGATTGATCGGAACATTGCGGCAACCTTTCTACCCGAAAAATGCCCGGCTTCTTTTGCATCATTGGTACAATATCCATACATTCCGACTGTTTCTATATTCCCGTTCTCATCCAGAAATTCCATATCTGCATCACCCCATACACCATAGTTGATAGTGTCTTTCAATAGCTGCTGTTGTTCCTCTGTGAGAACTGATACAATTTCCTGTACTTGTTTAATCGTTGCTTCCATATCTTTTTGTTTTTAAGTTATTCATTATTAGGTGCGTCTTTGCGCTCATAATCTATTTCCTTAGAATGTTATCCAATAACTCTTTATCGGCATCCCAAAGATTATATCCTCTGGCAATCTTGCGCCTTAGATATTCCCTTTCACCTATCATGGCGATTGCTTTTTCTCGCAAGTCTGATGCACTCCATTTTTCAGCCTGATCAATCAAGAAGTTTGCAAGGCTCTTGCGCTCTTCGTAAAGCTCACGAACCAGCACCGTTTTCGTTTCGATCTCTCTTAGTGCATCCGGGTTTTCCACCCACAACTTACAGAACTGATCTTTGTCAAGGTCTGTTTTCATATAGCTTTCCTCTATCTTAGAGTAGCTATCATCTTGCACCTTTAATCCTGTTCTTTCTTCAAACTCTTTCTTATTCATATCCGAAATCTTTTAATGTTGCTATTCTTGTTATGTGTGTTCCTTAAACACAGTGCAAATATAGTGTGTTATTTGTAATATACCAAATAATTTGCGGAGAATTTTTCTGTAAAACTCTAATCAATTTTCTAACATACAGAAAATAAATACATTAACTCGGTAAATTTTCTGTGTTCAATAAACACATTTCTACGGAATTATTTTCTATATTTGCGCTGTAGAAGTCACATATTAACGGACTATAAATGCAATTCAAGTATGAATAAGAAACTCTTTGAAAAGGCCAAGGACTTGTGTAAGGACACTGGTCTATCGGAGAAGTACCTTAAAGCGATAACCGAAAAATTGGGTGGCAGCATTGAGGATGATTCGACCGATGATGCAGCGATTGAAACGACTGCAAACCTGATAGCTGACGTGGCTACTGAAAGTCAGGGAGAAGCTACCAGATGGGCAAACAAGAAAAAGGATGATTCCAAGAAAGGGAAAAAGGACGGAGAAGATGACGATCCAGACGATAAGGGCGGCAAAGGCTCTGGCGATGATCCCAACAAAAAGGATGATCCGAATGAGAAGCGGATTAAGGCTCTGGAAGAGAAGTTAGCTAAGTATGAGGCTGACGAAAACAAGGCAAAGCGCATGGCGGATATTAACGCTGCTATGGCAAAGCACAAGATTCCGGCTAAGTTCCGTGATCGCTTCGCCAAATCCATATCCGATGATGAGGATATAGAAGAGGCTGTAGCAAATCTCAAACAAGACTTCATTACGGCAGGTCTTGCGCCTGATGATTCAGAGGGTTCTAAAGCGGCAAGCGAAAAACAGATAGATGAAGCTGCTAATAGCTTGCTGGAATCAATCACTGTTAAATAAAATCGCAATGAAAAGGAAAAAGCACTCATTTACAGGGGAACGCCCGATATTTACGGGTAGTCCCTCTATTGTGCAAGGCGGTTTCAATCTGGATGTCACCAAACAGCGTTTCAATGTTGGTGACACTATCCCGGCTGGAACTCTTGCAATCTACGATGAGCAAACCCGGCTCGTTAGCGTGGTGAAAACCGCTAAGGTGGTGGAGGTAGATGACGATGATAAGAAGATCGTTCGCTTACTGGTGGATGAGTTTTTTGCTCCTTGCTTCGCTGTTGGCGATAAGGTGGCTAAGGCTGGTGCTATCTCTGGCACTTTTACCGATGCTGTTTCTATCTCCAAGATTGAGGCTAAGAACGAAAACTACATTATCACGCTTTCCAAAGAAATCACCGGGCTTGCTAAGGATGATGTACTGGTGGAGGTAGTGGATAAATCTTCCAATGCCGCTGAAATCGGTGAGGCTAACGCTGTAACTATCTACGATGTGGAGGTAAGCGAGTTTGAAACTGGCATTGATGTTTCGGCAGATACAATGCAATACGCAATGTATGAAAGGCGTGTTCCGCCTATCCCGGCAAGCCAGAAAGACACTACAGGAAAGTTCCTGAAAGCCAATCCGCACGTTAAACTCACTCAATCATTCTAAAGAAAGGAGGATAACGCATGAAATCAATTTATTCAAAATTCAAAGGTCTGTACAAGGATGGCAGACCCATTGACTTTCTGGCAACGTGGCGCAAGGCTTTCGATAAGGCTTCTGAAAGGGAAGTAGCCTTATTCCAGAAGATGTACTCCGATAACTGGTTCACCTACAATACCCCTCAAATGTCGCTGACAGCGGAGGGAATTATGGGCAAGTATCGGTTGCGCTTCATGGCTACGCTGCTTGCTGATGAATCACCTACCCCTCAAAGACGCTCTGACGGCTTCGATATTTGGACTAAGGAAATACCCCGTGTGGGTCACAAGTTCTTTATGCCAGCCCGTACCTATCGCAAGCTGATGGAAGTGTACGAGAATCCCCGTCTTTCGGAGGCTCAAAAGGTTAGGGAGATCGAAAAGACGCTCAAAGCGGATGTGCAGGATGCCTATCTGGGCTGCAAAGATGTCATGGACTTCATTGCGCTTATGGCATTCTCCAACTGGGGTGTTGCACAGTTCAAACCAGCTATCAACAATCCGGGTGGTAGGGAGTTTGAGATCGACTACAACATGGATGAGGCTAACAAGCTCGTTTCGGCTTTCAACTGGACTACGGCAAACACTAAGGCAGGCAAGTTAAGCCCCGTTCTGATGCTTGCTGCCATTTGTGCCGATCTTCGCCAAAGGGGAATTGAGCCGGGCGAAATCCTGATGTCGCAGGATCTCTACTACTGGTTGCGTATGGATCAAACCACACGCTTGCTGGTGCATGGAAACGACAAACAGGCGCAGACCGTAACCAAAACCCAACTGGAAACTCTTTTGGGTGAAAACGAAATCCCGAACATTACGGTTGTCACCCGTAAGATGGGACAGGACAAGGACGGAAAGCGTGGATCTGTTGAGCCGTGGAATCACAACTTTATCTGTATCAAGCCAGCCGGAGTTATCGGTGAAATCCAGCCGTCTATTGAGGACAGCGAACTCATGGAAGAGGACGATGTGGACTACATGAACGCTGGTAACGGAATCCGTATCGCCAAGTGGCGTACTGGTGAATCCACTGGTCAGGTGGCAGGTGAAGTTACGCAGGGATCTGGACGCTTGCTGCCTATCATTACGGATATTAATGCCATTATCTGTATGCAGGTAAGAGGCATTTCCGAAAAGACGATCCCGGCAGATGCCAACGGAAACGAGCGTATGTATTGCACCAAGCAGGAGTTTGAGGGCATTGATGCTCTTATGGAGGGCTAAACTATGAAACTGGTAGTATTAAAGCCTTTCAGAGATAAGAATGATCACCAGACTATTTACAAGTCTGGCGATCTTCTTACCACAAACGACCTAAGCAGGGTAAACGACCTTGTGAAGCGTGGTATGTGTGAGATTACTTCTGTTGGTGATGGGGATGATGAAAAGGCTGATGAGAAGAAGCCCGAAACAATCTCATTCCAACAGAAAGAATACGGACTTGATGAGGTGAAAGCAGCACTTGAAGAAATCGGTAATCCAGCCTCAAAGAATGCCGGGGTAAAAGGTGTTTCTAAGAAGCTGGAGGAGCTGACGGAAGAGCAAGCCGCTTCACTCTCTGAAATACTTAACAAGGAGGTCTAAGATGGGTAATTTGACAAAATACGATGCTCTGATCGGTGAACTTGAACCATATACGCCAAGCCCTCTTGCGTTGAAAAAGGCTCTTGCTGATGCGAATGTGGGCAATTCTGATGCCGAATACGATGCGGAAACGGATAGGAAACCTATTGCCATTGCCGCTATCAAGGTGCTAAAGAAAATGGTTGTCCTCACAAGTGACAGCATGGGCAAATCCTCACAAGGGTACAGCGTGGATGAGCTAAAGAAGCGTATCAAGGCTATTTGCAGTGAAAACGGTCTGGATGCCTCGGAGTTTGTCGAAGTCCCGTCTATCACGGACGGATCTAATATGTGGTAGCCATGAGATATAACGGTACTTTCAAATACAAGGAAATTCAGGATGAGCAAATAGATCCGAATACCGGGTTTATTGTTTCAGAGCCTCAAACGGGCGACTGGATGGACGGTTGCGAGTGCCAGATAGAAACATTCGTGCCAGCCAAACAAAAGATCGGTACAGACGGGCAAATGCACCAGTACACTTACGATGTACTTATACCAAAGTGCTTCAAAGGAAATCTGGATATTGCAACGCCAGTACAGATCACAAGTGAGGATGGCAAGGTGGCAGTTTTCGAGATTCAAGGCGTGGATAATCTTAACAGAAGATACATTGAGATATGGGGATAGCTCCGACTAACAATCATAGCAGTGTCATTTCAAAGGCAGTGGCAGCGTTTCAAGTCCGACTTGAAAACGCAACACTATACCTATTGAAGTTTCTTGGCGAAAGCCTTGTGAAGTACGCTAAGGAGAAACACAGCTATACAGACAGGACGGGCAACCTCACAAACTCTATATCCTATGCGATAGTGCGTAATAAGAAACTGGAATACTTTAGTGGGGAAAACCAGCCTAACAATGAGGGAGCTAAAGCAAGCCTTAAAGTGGCTATGCAAATGGCTAACAGCTTGCCGGACGCTTTCTCTCTCATTATAGTAGCCGGGATGAATTACGCAGCTTACGTTGAGGCTAAGGGTTACAATGTCATTCTTCCGGCAGAACTGAAAGCCAAAAAGGATTTTCCAGCCGCAATGAATCAACTTATGGCAAAAGCCAAATCAAAGGCAAATGAATTGTTCGGAGGTGTGTTATGATTACAACGGAAGAGATAGCGGTACGGGTGTATCAAATGCTTGTGGAAAGTGAAGTAAAAACCATGATTACAGGGAGCATTGACTATGAACGTAACGACTACAGCAAAGAAGATGTGATTATAGTCCCTCATGCAATAGACGGTGAGGAATCCGTGCGTTACGGGCAAATCAACGTAAACATTCATGTGCCGGATAAGGTGAAGAAGCGTACAAATCCACCCGTGTACAGAATAGACTACCAGAGGCTGATAGACATAAGGAAAAAGGTTATTGCAGTCTTGCAGAACCACTACGAGATAGGAAGCGGTTATAACTGGAATATCGGTTTGATCAATCCTCCTATCAAAGAGCCAGATCATAACGAACACTTTGTTTCTATCGCTTTGGAGATAACAGTTAGAGAAAAGAAAATGAACCAATAAATTTTACGACTATGCCAGTATTATCAACAATGGGATTGAAGAAGATCTATGTTACCGATGCGGGAGCTGACGGTACTATGCCAGCAAAAGGCTCTGATTGGAAAGATCTTGGCGATGTGTATCAAGACACTTGTCAGCTTACCGATTCTGACCCTGAAACAACGGTACATAAGTCAGAAACTTCAAGCAAGAAGATTACACAGGTAGGCGAAACTGAAACCACATTGGCACTTTCGCTGATGGATCCAGATCTGGATTTGCTTGCACGCTATTTTGGCGGAACTGTAGAGGGGGAAACTCCTAACCGTAAGTGGGTAAGACCTAAGAAACTGCCTTATAAGGAATTTGCCATTTGGCAGCAGCCGGAAGAGGGCTTGTTTATCGGTTGCCCGAATGTGAGGATCATTCCGAAGTTCGAGATTACCTACTCTTCAACGGGTATCTGTCTTGTGCCGCTCACGATCCAGTATCAAGCCGAGTTGCAAATTGATGAGGCTATGACCGATCCGACTAAAGCGTAATCCTGATGCTTTTATGTAACAGGAAAGCCTCCTGCAAGCAACGTAGGGGGCTTTCTTTTTAACAGAAATATCTATGGAAGAAAAGCCAAAAGAACTGACAAGAGAACAACAGCTTGAAATAGAAGAGCAAGCGATACAGGCACTTCTGGATATGGGGGTGAAATTCTCCGTGCCTTTGAAGATTAACCCGGTGAAGCCTCCAAAGTGGGTACGTTGGTGGAACAAGCATTTCCCTAACCATGTCAAGGTATGGCATGACAGGCGGATTCCTAAAGATTGGAATGTGTCAGTAATGGAAATGCCGGACACGGATAAGGGGAAGATGGTAGAAGTATATATGCGCCAGTTCCATGTGAAGCCTCTGTATCTGGGTACTATTGACTATTTGAGGAAACTGTACCTACAAATAGAACTCAATGAGGAAAAGATACAGGAGCAACCAACGCAGGAAGCAAAAAAGTATTTCAAATACATTTCCCTCATGGCGGAGATAGCCGCAGTTGCAGTAATCAACAACGGCTCAATCGCTAATCCAGTAAACAAACAGACAAAGGTACTCCGTGATTTCTTCATTGAGCATCTGACTGTACCACGTTTGAAGCAACTTGCCGATGTGATAAGCCAGATGATGAATGCCGGGGGTTTTACATCCTCTATCATATCAATCAAGGAAGTAGGGAAAACGAAACCGAAGAGCAGAGCGGATATGATAGAGTAACCGGGCTAAACAGCCCGTGGGGTAATCGTGCGGAATTGCTGAAAATGTTCGGCTGGAGTTATGATTACTTGCTCTGGGGTATCTCTTGGATGAATGTAGAGCTGATGATGGCGGATATGGCAAGGACAAAGCCGATTCCGAAAACAGAAACGGATGAGAACGGATTACCGAAGCCAAAAACAGGAGGAAAGGTTATCCGTAGAGAACTCAAAACGAAAGAAGATATTAAGAACTATGTCAAAGGTTTAATTTAGTATGGAAAATATAGGTGGAGCATTAGCATTCAAAGCCACTCTTGATATAGATGATTTCAAAGTGTCAAGCGAAGCGATGGGGCGGTATATCAAAAACGCCTCTGATAATGCCGTGCTGGAAGCAAACCGCATGGAGCAATCGTTTCTGACCTTTGCGCAAAACGGGGCAAGGTATATCGTTTCCTACCTTGTTGGGCAAGGAATGATGAGCCTTGTTCAGAGCATTGTGCAAGTGCGTGGGCAGTTCCAGCAACTTGAACTGGCTTTCAATACCATGTTGAGAAGCACCGAAAAATCACAGGTGCTTATGTCGCAACTGGTAGATACAGCCGCTAAAACTCCGTTTGACCTTACCAGCATAGCGCAAGGAGCAAAACAGATGCTTGCTTTCGGATCAAATGTGGGAAGCGTGGTAGATGAGATCGTAATGCTTGGTAATGTGGCTTCTGGTGTGAGTGCGCCACTTGGAGATCTTATCTACCTCTATGGAACATTGAGATCGCAAGGCAGGGCATACACGGTGGATATTCGCCAGTTTGCCGGGCGTGGTATTCCTATCTATGAAGAGTTGGGAAAGGTGCTTAACGTAGATAGGCAAGAACTTAACAAGCTGGTTACAGAGGGAAAAGTTGGCTTCCCGGAAGTAGAGAAAGCATTTAAGAACATGACCAGTGAGGGCGGAATATATTTCAACCTCATGCAAGAGCAAAGCAAATCGCTTACTGGTATGCTTTCAAACTTGGGCGATGCTTGGGATAGTGCGCTTAACAAGATCGGCAAGGATAATGAAGATTTGTTCGCTGGAGCTATTCAGGGTGCTATAGACCTTGTAGAGAATATGGATGAGATTATCCGTATTGTACAGGCTGTTACTATTGCTTATGGAAGCTACAAGGCGGCAATAATGCTGAATACACTTGCCACAAAGGGATATACAGGTGTTGCATTGATAGACAATACAGTAAAGCAGGCTAAGATAGCTTTGCTGAAAGCGGAAGCCACCATTACAGGGCAGACAGCGGCACAAACAAAGGCTATGACAGCCGTACAACAAGCCCATGTAGCCGCATTGCAAAAGGAGCTTACAGCGGAAGAGCAA
>HF990346.1 GCA_000432775.1 Alistipes sp. CAG:831 | reverse complement strand
ATCATCGTCGGAGTGAAACCCGCCAAAGCAGAAGTAAACAACGAACCCGCTAATCAGGAGGAAAAATAAATGGGACAGAAAATCAACCCTATCAGCAACAGAATAGGAATCATCCGCGGCTGGGACTCCAATTGGTACGGCGGGGATGACTATGCAGCCAAGCTGCTCGAAGACTCCAAGATACGTGAGTACCTCAATGCCCGTATCTCCAAAGTCAACCTCTCCAAGATCGTCATCGAGAGGACCCTCAAGCTTATCACAGTGACCATCCATACAGCCCGTCCCGGCGCCATCATCGGCAAGGGCGGCCAGGAGGTTGACAAGCTGAAGGAAGAGCTCCGCAAGATTACCAACAAAGAGGTACAGATCAATATCTTCGAGGTAAAGAGACCCGAGCTCGACGCCAACATCGTGGCCAACAACATCGCCCGTCAGGTCGAGGGCCGTGTATCTTACCGCCGTGCCATCAAGATGGCAGTTGCCAGCACCATGCGTATGGGAGCCGAGGGTATCAAGATCCTTATCAGCGGCCGCCTCGGTGGAGCTGAGATGGCCCGCAAGGAACTCTACAAGGAAGGCCGTACCCCTCTGCATACCTTCCGTGCCGATATCGACTACGCTCTCGCCGAGGCCCACACCAAGGTAGGTGTTCTTGGTATCAAGGTATGGATCTGCAACGGTGAGGTTTATGGCAAGCGTGACCTCTCCCCCAACGTAGGTACATTCGCAAAGCCTACCGGAGGCTCAGGTGAGCGCCGTGACGACCGCCGCGGACGCGGAGGCCGCCGCCGTGACCGCCGCCCCCGTGGAGGCAACCGTGACAACGCAGCAGAGTAATTTTGTAATACATACTCGTTTGTTTTTTGACCGACCGCTCCGGACTGATGCCCGGGGCGGTTGTTTTTTGCCCGCAGCATTCCTGCGCCCCTGCTTCCCTTGTCCTTTAACTTCTCCGGCACTCCTATCACTCTCCGAATTTTTTATTCTGCATCTCATCGATTCTTTTCACTCTGTCCCGTTTCGTACCCATTCTCCCTTTGTTCCCCATCTGAACTGTGCACTAGAGTGAAATGCCTTGATTGTCGGCTGCTGACTGGAATTAGCTCAGTTCAGATTGACCCCATATCAATGGCATCTGAACCGGACGCATTGCTGTAAATTGCTGAATAACTTGCTGTTGCCAAAATATTTCACGTTCAGATTAAGGCTGAACCCGTACCAAGGATATGGATGCAGCACGCTGAATCACGGTGAGAGCAGTGTGTGGGCGGGGCAGGGTGAGTCTGCGGATAATGAGTAAGGATGTATCTGAACGGGCACACTTGAGGTAAATGCCTGATTGATTGTAAGCTGCCCAGTCTCATCTAAGTTCAGATGCAAATATGCTCCCGTCAATCTGAACTCACGATATTGCTGAAAATCCTTGAAAAACCGCAAGATATCATATCAGTTGAGGTTCAGATGCTACGAGGAAGAAGTATGGGGAAGGATCAGATGCAGCCCGGCGGGGACAGGGAAAATGGATGCTGACGGATGGGATGTAGGATGTCGTACTGCGTGCAGGAGCTGTGGATTCCAGGCAGGAGGGAAGATATTGGTGGAATGAAAGATGTCTATAGGATGGAACGTGTTGCTAATGCGGGAGATAGCTCCGTGGTGAGGGTGATGTGTGATGCGGTAAGGTCGGGGGCAACAGGAAGAAGTTTGATTTATAGGAAGTAAAAAATTTTACCCAGATTGTAATAGCGTTATAGCATTTTGGAATGTGAGTAATAATACCTAGCTTTGTTCCGTACAGTTTAAAGTTAGAACAGGAGGGAAGATATATGGAGAATCTCAAAATCTATCATTTGTGTGTGCGCTGCAGGAGGGGTCTGATGTTCCGCAGCAGACAGGATTACATCCGTTTTATCAATACTTTGGCCTTGCTTGCTCTCAAGTATAAGGTGCGCGTGCTGGCTTATGCCGTGATGTCCAATCATTATCATCTGGCGGTAATGGCTGATGATATCGGCAAGTTTTTCCGGATGCTGGGGGTGAGCTATGCCAATTATTATTACTGTAAGTACGGGGTGAGTCTGCCCAAGGTATCGCGTAAAGTGCTTGAGGTGGCCGGTAACCTGCATATTGTCACGCTTCTGGCATATATTATCCGCAATCCGGTGCACCATGGCCTGGTGGGCAATCCATTTGTCTATCCGTACTCTTCGGCGGTATGTTATTTCGCCTATCCCGGCTCTCTTTACAGTATCGGCAGTGCGCCTGTGATCAAGCGGGAGAAGACGCCCCTGCCCAAGTGCTATGGCGGTGATAGGGAGGGGATGATAGACCCGATGAGTATTGTCGATTACCGGATGGTGGAGACTCTGTTCGTTACTTCAGGCAGGTTTATGTATTTTACTACCAGATACTCCGGCCCGAAGTGGGAGAAGGAGCAGATGGAGGAGAATGCGTCTGTCAGTCCGGTGACTCTTAAGTCTGTGGAAGGGGATGAGGCGGATTTGGACAGTTGGCTGAAGTACGAGAAGGGGCATGGACGGCTGTTGGTGCCGGACCAGCTGCTGTGCGAACTGGTGGATACCGAGCTCGTACCGCGGTATGGCAGCGCCAGTTTTGCGCAACTGACCTGGGAGCAGAGCATGGAAGTGGTCAGTATGCTGCGCTCAGAATGGAAGATTGCCCAGGAACAGGCAGAAAGATGTGTGTATCATGTGTAATTCTTCTGCGTATATTTGGCTTCGCCATTTATACTGTTGCGCCTCGGCATAGCAAATAGATTTGCTCTGCTCTCGGCTTCTACGTATATTTACCGAAAAAACGTTTTTGTAGATATGGAAAAAGAATTCGTAGTCGGAATCGGAGAACTTCTCTGGGATATGCTGCCGGGCGGGCGCAGGCTTGGTGGCGCTCCTGCAAACTTTGCGTACCATGTTTCTCAATTCGGTCTGGAGTCCGTGCTGGTGAGTGCGGTGGGAAGGGATGAGGCCGGGGAAGCAGCTGTCAGGGAGCTGGTGGAAACCATGTCGGCGTATCCGCTGCCGGGATGTACCGGTCTGACAGATAGCGGTGTGTCAAAGGGGCAGAGGCTTGGTCCCGGATTTAATATCCTGATCGGAATGACTGATTTCCCGACAGGTACTGTAGGTGTCGAGCTTGATGCAGATGGAGTGCCCCGGTATGATATCCGTATGCAGGCCGCGTGGGACAATATCCCCTGGACTTCCGCTCTCAGGCAGCTGGCATCACGGACGAGGGCAGTCTGTTTCGGAACACTCGCCCGCCGCAGTCCGGTGTCATGCCGGACTGTTTCCCGTTTTGTCGATGCTGTTCCAGCCGGGGAGGGACAGTGGCGCATCCTGGATATCAACCTGAGGCAACATTTCTACACCCGTGATGTCGTCATGGATGCTCTTCGGCAATGTAATATTCTCAAGATAAATGAGGAAGAACTGACTGTCCTTTCCGGTATGCTGTCTCTGACGGGCGTAGACTCTACTGAACTGTGCAGAAGGCTCATGCACCAGTTTGATTTGAAAATTCTGATTCTGACATGCGGCGTGCAGGGCAGTTACGTGTTTGCCTCCGGTGGAGAGGATGTCTCCTTTCTCGATACGCCGAAGGTGAAGGTCGCTGATACAGTGGGCGCTGGAGATTCCTTTACGGCTGCGTTCGCGTCTGCTTTGATTCGCGGACTATCCATTCAGGAAGCGCATCGTCTGGCGGTTAATGTCTCCGCCTATGTCTGTTCGTGCGAGGGGGCTATGCCGGTGCTGCCGGAGGGGCTGCGGGCTGTGCGTCACTGACGTTTATTTATTTAGTCTGCACCGAGGCCATTTGTCTAAATCATTTGTGCAAAGCGTGTTACGGGAATCAGTCCGGTTCAGATACTGGGGAGGATGAACTGATCTGAACTCATGTGTAGATGCTAATAGCTTGACATATAAAGTACTATTGGTGTTGTTGCAGTTCAGATCAGAGTGAAGTCGGACTTATGAGCTGCTGCCCGAACTCAGGTGATGGAGAAAAATACAGCCAGGAGGTAACTGTAGGGCGGGTGGTGAGTTAAGGGAAAATTTGAGGCGGATTCTGTCCATTTTGATCTGAACTTGAAGGAATTGGGTAAAATGCGCAAGGTTAAGGAGTTATTTCGATGTCGATTGTTCAGATGCGGAGGTGATGGGTGTTATCTGAACTTCGTATTCCAGGGAAGTATTCTGAAATAGAGCTTGTTGTGAGGGACTGTCGGGTTCAGATGATACCGGTTTCAGGAGAAGGTAAATATAATTTTGAGTATCTTTGCATCATGACAATGCAGTTTAATATCATATTGATAGTTATGGCTCTGGTGCTGGCCGTGGTCGTATATGCGTATTTCGATTGTAGGGCTGCACTGAGGAGGGAACGGAAAAAGACGTCCATGTTCTACAGTATCTCCAAGGACCTGGAGGGGGATACGTGGGTGCAGAAGGATAAGATTCAGGGGCAACAGGAGGAGATCGAGAGTCTGGAGGCTGAGGTGAGGGAGAGCAGGGAGATGGCGAGGATGCTTCGGCAGAGGAATCAGAGGCGCAAGGAAAGCGGGGAACTGATTGCGTTTACGGAGAGGCTGCTGCTGGTTACGGATGAACTGGCGAATATCTATCTCGAGAGCGCGTCCCGTCCGGAGACATTGGGCCGGAGGGTGAAGGAGGTGCTGGACTCCACCGTCGCGGACAGAAATACGTTCGCGCAGGTGGGGGCACTGATGGAGGCATCCTATCCCGGATTCCTGAACGGGCTTTACTCCGAATATCCGTGGCTTACGGAGGAGGACCGGCAGCTCGTGGCCCTGATGTGCTGCGGCATCTCCCCGAATGCGGTCAGCGTCATCTTCCGGATGGACATGAACCGGCTCAACAAATGGAAGACGCAGCTGGCCAAGAAGATGGGAAGTCCGGTGCGTCTGTCCAAGTTTCTCAATGAAAAACTTCTTGACTACAATGTTTCCTTGTAAAAAGGAAAGATGCGATTAAATCGCTCATAGCGCTCAAACAGTCGGAAATACCTTTCGATGTAATCCCCCGTGATTTGGAGTTGCCCACGGACACCGGGCAGATAATAACCGTTCCGGGTGTGAGAACCTTACTGTCATATCGGTTGATGAGGAAACAGAACTGTCGGTAAACGGGAAAATCATACAGGTGATACCAGCATGGAAGTGGCTTCTTCTATAAGAAAAAACTTCCCGATATCAGTGCTCAATTGGCTGATATATAGTGATTTGGAAGTTTTAAAAAACCTCCATAGGCGTAAAATGAAATATGTTGGAAATCAGTGGTTTATGTTTTGGCAGAAGTTTTATAACAGGTGTAATATGTTGAATGTCATAGAATTGCCCTTGTTTTAAGGAAGTCTTTTTCCCTTGCATCGCGCTGTCCCCGCGTCTAAATTTGCACTCGAACCAATAAAACCGAGTGCATCATGAGAACAACATTTCTAATCGTTATTCTGACTCTCTGCTCCGCCCTGGCCGCACCGGCGCAGGACAGGGTGCAGGGCACTTTCCTCGGCTGCCGGTTGGGAGAGGACTTCCGGTCGGTGAGCAACCCTGAAAGATGGGAATGCCGGGGCTTCAACACTACATCTTCGCGATACTACGGATACTTCGCCGTGAACACCGGTCTGAACCCGAATGTCGTTTTCGGGGGCCAGACGTGGAGCGAGTGCCGTTATTATTTCTCCGACGCAGGCCTTCTGTACAAGGTCCGTTTCTACGCCAATTTCTCCTACGAGGACCATGCGCGGGCCCGCTACAGGACCGTCCTGAAAAATCTGGACACAAGGTATCCGGAGGACTCCGGCTTTGAGCGGACGGTGACGGACGAATGGGAGAGGGAGATGCTGGAGTCGGTCACCTTTATCGACGAAGGCGGCCGCTCGTGCTCATTAGTGCTTCAGTACGGGCCCTCCACCGGCGGGCGCATGTACTACTATGTCTTTCTGTACTACAGTGATGAAAGTCTGCAAATCGAGCGCAGCTCACAATATATGGAGGAATTGTAGCCATGAGACGGACTGTTATTTTGCTTGCCGCGCTTGCGGTGACAGCCATAGCGGCATCCGCACAGACGGAAATACAGGACCGCTTCCTCGGCCTGGAACTGGGGCAGACCTACGGGGAGATGCTGGAGATTCCGGGATTCGGAGGCCGGAGCCGGGACAGCTGCCGGCGGGATGGGATTGAGCGGGTGTACGTCGAGCAGTTCAAGAGACTCCGGGACATCCGCTTTGGAGGCCGGGAATGGGGGAACTTCAATATGTACTTCAGCCCCGGCGGGACATTCTACATGGTCAGCATGAACAGGGGCTACGGCACTCCCGGGGAGGCAGAGCCAGAGTACACGTCCCTGCTAGCGGACTTGGACAGCAAATACGGCCGTGTGAAGGACATCCGAAGGGAGGAAGGGCTCTCCGCAGACGGTACCCGCCGCAGTGTGACCTATACCGGCTCCTACGGTGCGGTCTGCACGGTGAGCCTCGAAAGAAGCGAGGCCGTAAACAACAGCCTGTACTGGTTCGTCACCCTGACGTACTGGCGGGAGGACCTGAAAGCTGCCGCGCAGGAGGAGATTATACGCGAGATGTAGAAAAATTCAGACCTCACTGATAAAAGGAGCATAAGCCGAAAACTATACGTAGGCAAATTTATTAACTAAAACTTTTTATTATGGACAAAGATTCTTTGTTTTCAATCGACGAAATGACGGTTCTGTCTCCTGGAGTAACAACTATTTGGAAAAATATAAGATAAAATCCTTTGAAAACGAAGTGTGCCTATCTTGTAAGTATCTGCCGATATGCATGGGTATATGCCCAAAGGATGCGGGAGAATATAATTACTGCAAATTAAAAGCAGTAGATTTTGATATTGCCGCATCAATGATAGATTTTATCGAATATAGTTATAAAAACTCATAATTATGAAACGGTTATTAATGATATTTATTGTACTGCCTGGCCTGATTGCAACAAGTCAACTGCATGCGCAGGACAGTATAACTGGAAGAGCAGTGGACGCACAAGGAAACTCTCTTGCAGGAGTGAATTGTGTATTGTACAGTCTTCCTGATACTGTTCAGATAACCTGGACAGTTAGCGATACGGCAGGAATGTTCAAACTTCCAGTTACTGACGGCATAAAATATCTGTTGAGACTTTCTCTTTTAAGTTTTCAGTCGGTTGACATAACTTGTGAATCAGGAGACTTGGGTGATGTCATAATGCATTATTTTTCACTTAACGAGGTTGTTGTAACTCCTCAGGAACTCAAGACATTCGGGAATAAGGATCAACTCTTGCTCAGTGAGTCTGCTATAAAAGCCGGTACGAATGCATTGGATGCAATCGGCAGTATGCCTCAGTTCAAAAAGAGTGCTGACAATGCATCGATATCAACATTTGACAATAAGATGATACTGGTACTTATTAACGGTCTGCGCATGACTTATAGGGATTTGGCTGCCATGCAGGCTTCCGATATCGAGGAGATTAACTACTACAGCAATCCGCCTGCGAGGTTCGCTCATGAGAATGTGGGAGCTGTTATAGATGTGAGGACTAAAAAGAAAAATGATAAACGTTACACGTTATACCTCAACACTGTCAATGGGGTGACAGCAGGATATGGAACAAACTCACTCTATCTGACTTACACTGACTCACTCAACCAGGTGACAGCATACTATTACATCGATTACAGGGCTCTAAACAAAAATCTCATGAATAACTCATACGAGTATCCTAATTATGGAAACATCTATCAAGGCACATCCGGGAGCTATAACGGACAATACCATATAGGACAAGTTACTTATCAGAGGAATCAGGGCAAAAATCTGTTTTTCTCGAAACTTGAATATAGAAAGAATCCTGGATCTCAAAAGTATGAGCAAGAACTTGTTAAAACCGGTACGGAGGGGTTGCTCAACAGTCGTAGGCTGAATAGTGACTACTCTTCGTATTCAGCCGACCTCTACTATTCTTACGTTTTCAACAAGGACAGAAGTCTGTCGGCCAATGTTGTAAACACTTTCTACACATCAGAATCATACAATAATCTCAATTCGAGTTCTGGATATTCATTTGAGAATTTGGCAGAGAATAAGTCCTATTCACTTATTGCTGAAGCCCTTTATACTGATAAGATATGGAACGGTAATTTCAATTTAGGGTTCTACTACCAGTATAAGAACCTGAATCAGGTCTACAACAACTCTATCCATTCAGATGTCAGTACTAACAAAGAATACCTTTTTGCCGACTACAGCAATGGTGTAGGTAAGTTTTCTTACAATATAGGTTTGGGACTTGAGAACAATCACTATAAGACAGCGTCGGATGATAAAATCAACTATTTCGTGCTCAGGCCTTCTATCGCTTTAAATCTGCAATTTGATAAATCCACCTCTATGAGACTCAGCGGTGCTGTGTATTCTTCAATGCCGGGTGTAGGTGAACTTACGAACAGCATATTTACGGTGGATGATCATTATTTCATACAAGGAAATCCGGAACTAAAGCCGTACTACTACTACTATACAGATTTGACTTTGCAGTACTCATCTCCCGGAGGTAAGCTCTACTTGTCCCCAGCAGTGAGGTACTATTATTATCCTAACAGAAATATGCCAGTTCTGTATATTGATGATGAGAATGTGTTTCAGAGAACAGAAAGAATCAGCAATATTCATGAGGCTGGCGGCAGTTTCAATCTAAGCTATCGCCCCTTTAACTGGTTTACCATAAGGTCTTACTATACTTACTTGTATTCTGCATACCAGACGCCGAATCAGGAAATACAGAATCATCTGCATAATTATGGTTTTGGCTTACAGTTCCTTCCCAAAAACTGGGTAATCAGCTATAACGCAAATTTGCCGATAAATACTGTGAATGGAGATATTCACACAAGAATGGGATTCAATATGAATATGTCAGTACTGTGGAAATACAAGGTCATTTCTTTGGGTGCACAATACATTTACAATCCATATCCGTCCAGAGTCTATGCCGATATAGATAACTTTAATTTCTCAGAGGAGACTATATGGGGTAATTTCAAACATTTGGTAACAGTCACTTTTACGCTTTATATCCAATCTGGTAAATCCAGGAATCAGACTGCCCGCAGACTTAGTAACAGTGATTACGATTCCGGTCTCACCAATTACAATAAAGCCAAATAACAAATATGTCCCGCTTTCACTTCATAAAGCAACTGGACTCCATGCAGTGTGGAGTAGCCTGCCTGGCCATGGTATGCCGGCATTATGGGAAGGAGTATGGACTGGAGGCTCTTTCCCATTGGTGTCGGCCGACATCTGAGGGTGTGTCTCTCCAGGGGATAAGTGAGGCTGCTGCTAAAGTGGGAATGCGTACAGTATATGGCAGGGTTACCATGGAGCAGCTCGTACATGCCCCGCTGCCGTGTATTCTGCATTGGAGACAGAATCATTTTACGGTATTGTACCGTATCGGAAACAAAGGTGAGAAATTTTATGTGGCAGATCCGGCTAAGGGATTGATAACCTGTTCTAAGGAAGAATTCCGCACATGCTGGATAAGCACGGCAACAGGCGGAGAAGAGCAAGGTGTTGCCCTGATACTTCAACCCACGCCGGCTTTTTTTGAGTCACAGCCCCCTGTGACACCTAAGACCTCTTTTGCTTTCCTCGCCGGATATGCACGGCCATATCGCCGGTATTTCGTGCAGATTGCCCTAGGACTGTTTGCGGGGTGTATCATACAGTTGATATTCCCTTTTCTGACGCAGTCTATTGTCGATGTCGGTATTACTCACCGTGACATCAACTTCATCTGGCTCATTCTGCTTGGCCAACTGGCTCTTACTTTCAGCAGGACAGCTATAGATTTTATCCGGAGATGGCTTCTGCTGCATATAAGCATGAGAATCAATATCTCGCTTCTAAGTGACTTTTTTATCAAACTGCTGCGGCTTCCGATGTCGTTTTTTGACACAAAACTCATGGGAGATTTGCTCCAGCGCATGAGTGACCATGCGAGGGTTGAGAGATTTCTTACAACACAGACGCTCGGTGTCATGTTTTCTTCGCTCAGTTTTGTCATATTGGGAATCGTGCTGCTGATATATGACAAGTGGATTTTTACCGTGTTTATTGCTGGAAGTGTCTTATATGCGTTGTGGATAATGTTTTTTCTGCGACGTAGAAAAATTCTGGATTATGAGCTCTTCGAGAAGCAGGCGGTGTCCAGCAGCTGTACCTATCAGATGATAACTTCCATGCAGGAGATAAAACTTCAGGGCTGCGGCCAGAGGCGCCGGTGGGAATGGGAGGACGCACGGGCAGATGTATTCGGAGTGCAGATGAAGTCATTGAGGCTGCAGCAGACGCAGGAAGCAGGGGGCATATTCATAAATGAGGTTAAAAATATTGTCATAACAGTTCTTTCTGCGACCGCAGTCATTAGCGGGAATATGACTCTCGGCATGATGCTGGCTGTGCAGTATATAATCGGACAACTGAACAGTCCTGTTGAGCAGCTGATGAGTTTTATATACTCTGTACAGGATGTCCGGATCAGTCTTGAACGTATCGGGGAAGTGCATGACAGCCATGAGGAAGAGGATTCCGGACGCGGTATCACTGAGTTTAAGAGCGGCAGGCACGACATTATACTTTCTGATGTTTGCTTCAAATACGACATGCATGCATTGAACAACACGGTTGAGAATGTTTCCTTTACAATCCCGGAAGGGAAAGTGACAGCCATAGTAGGGGCCTCCGGTAGTGGAAAGACCACGCTGATAAAGTTGATGCTGGGCTATTATCCCGTTTCTGACGGAAGCATTCTGGTGGGGGATACGGATATGAAAGATATAAGCCTTCAGTGGTGGAGACATCAGTGTGGGGCAGTCATGCAGGATGGAGTAATATTTTCTGAGTCAATTGCCCGGAATATTGCAGTAGATGACGGAGAGATAGATATGACACGTCTGGCATCAGCTGCCAGGATTGCCAATATCATGGATTATGTGATGAGTCTTCCCCTAAAATTCAATACTCGCGTAGGAAGGGACGGCACGGGGCTAAGCCAGGGACAGAAACAAAGGATTCTCATAGCGCGGGCCATATATAAGAATCCTCAGTTCATATTCCTTGATGAGGCCACGAATTCACTTGATGCCGGTAACGAGAAGGTGATAGTGGAAAATCTCTCTGGATTCTATAATGGAAGGACTGTGGTTGTCGTCGCGCACAGACTGAGCACCGTGCGGAATGCTGATCAGATAATAGTCCTTGATAGCGGACATGTTGTTGAGACAGGGAATCATTCTTCGCTTATTGCCGATAAAGGCATTTACTATAACCTTGTGAAAAATCAACTTGAATTAGGAAACTAGAGATTATGAATGAAAGTCTTAACAACATAGAACTCCGTAGTGAGAGGACCAGGAGCATCATAGGAGAAATACCTCCTGTATTGGTCAGGACAGGAACTGTCGCTGTGTGCATCGTCTTGATTCTTTTGATTGCTGCCGCGTGGATTATTCCATATCCGGAGAATATAAGTGCTGATGGTGTTGTGAAAGACGACGCGAACGGGAGCTATACTGTTAAAGTTTTTGTTCCGTATGCTTTGTCAGAATCGGTAAAAACCGGTATGCCTGCAAGGATTGAGGTAGAAGGCTACCCGGCACAGGAAGCCGGTTACATAGATGCTTCTGTTGCATCAATGTCCGAAAATGTTTTGAACTTCAATGATAAAAACGGATTTGAGGCGACTTTGAGTATTGTCCGTTTACCGGACGGAATAAGACTGCACGACGGTATGCCGGTGAAAGTAAATGTCATTGTCTCACAGAAGAGTATTATCAACAGATTGTTCCAAAAGTAACGCTTTAATTTAATAACTATGGATGCCCCTTTTATTTTCATTGTATTTGCATTATTGCTGCCCGTGACCATTATAGCGCTGTTTGTCTGCGCTGTCAGGCTGAGGCAGGAGAGGAAGAAGACCTCGATCTTTTACGGCATCTCGAAAGGGCTGGAGGAGGATTCCTGGAGGCGGAGAAATGGGGTGGAGGCCCGGAACGGCATGAGCCGGGAGTCGGGATGCAGTTCCCCGGATATTGCGGAAGGGCTGGCCGAGTGCTGCGGCATGACCCGCTCGCTGCTGCGTAAGGGACTGGATGATCCTGAGTTCCTGGCCTTGGCCGAGCGGCTGCAGTCACTCTCGGAAGAAGTAGAACATTTAAAAACGATACACCATGAGACACATACGATTTAACCGTCATACCATATTTTCCTCGGCTCTGAACTTGTCGGGACTGACCATCGCTATATCTGTGTTCCTGATACTGATGGTACAGGTGCTGTATGACTGGAGATATGACAGATGCTATCCTGGACATGAGGATATTTACAGACTGGAATGCACCGGCGTAGGTGGAACTGAAGCCGGAACATACATGGCCAGCTTTTCCAGACCGATGATTGAGGAAATCAAAGGCTGAGGCCATTGGCACTTATCTTTACTATAAGGACCAAAGTGAGCCGATGATGGAGGCCGGGACCGGCGATCCCGGGGTTCCCGTTTCCTTTGCTGATTGTGACTATGGTCTGCTGCGGGTATTTCCCTTTGAATTTATCGAGGGCGACACTTCTCTTTTCCGGAATCCAAATACTGTGGTCATCTCCGAGAGGGGGGCGGCGAAGCTTTTCAGCGGCGAGTCCCCTGTCGGTAAATTCGTGGAATTCGCCTCGTCGGACGTGCAGAGATACGGGGCCGCGGAGAGTTTTACCATAGTGGGAGTACAGGGATTTTCCCCATAATTCAAGCGTCGATAAGGAAATGCTTGTCAATCTCGGCAATTACAGCATCAGTAATACCAGTACATGGGCATTTTACTGCTATATCAGGACTACGGTGCCGCAGCAGGCCCTGCCGGTACTGGATGCGTATATGGAATCTTTCGGGAACGGGGGAAGGGATGTCAGGGCACGCCTTACCGGTCTGCACGATGCATACTATACTCGCGACGTATCCCCCGACAATATCGCCAAAGGCAACCGTCAGACCACTGCTACGCTCTTCTTCATTTCCCTTCTCATATTGCTGATAGCGGCGATAAATTTCGTCAATTTCTCCATGGCTTCCGTGCCTTTCCGTATCAAGGGTCTTAATACCAGAAGGGTGGTAGGGGCAACGCGTGGGGAACTGGTTCTGCGTCAGCTCGGAACGGCCCTCGTTTTTGTGTTGCTAAAAGGGGGCTGATGGGTTGGTCAGAGAGGGGAAAAAGAAAGGGACGTGTCAAATCTGCATTTTGGCACGTCCCCGGTGAATGTGTTATGAGATCAGACTTGAGTTCTAGAGTTCGTTCTTGACGTCGGTGACGATGTTTCCGTCGAAGAGGTTGATGACGCGCTGGGCGTAGCTGGAGTCCTTGATGGAGTGGGTTACCATGAGGATGGTGGTGCCTTCGCGGTTGAGCTCGGTGAGGAGTTCCATTACCTCTTTGCCGTTCTTGGAGTCGAGGTTACCGGTGGGCTCGTCGGCAAGGATGAGCTTGGGGTTGGCGATGACGGCGCGGGCGATGGCTACCCTCTGCTGCTGACCTCCGGAGAGCTGCTGGGGGAAGTGGGAGGCGCGGTGGGCGATGTTCATGCGCTTGAGGATGTCGTTGACCATCTGCTTGCGCTGGGATGCCTTGATCTTCATGTAGATGAGGGGCAGCTCCACGTTCTCGAAGACGTTCAGTTCGTCTATGAGGTTGAAGCTCTGGAATACGAAGCCGATGTTGCCTTTGCGGTACTGGGTGCGCTCTTTCTCTTTCAGCGAGCCTACTTCCTTGCCGAGGAGCTCGTACTTGCCCGAGGTGGGGTTGTCGAGGAGGCCGAGGATGTTGAGGAGGGTGGACTTGCCGCAGCCGGAGGGGCCCATGACTGCTACGAATTCGCCCTGCTTGATGTCGAAGGAGACGTTGTTGAGGGCTACGGTTTCGATTTCTTCGGTGCGGAATACTTTGCTTAAGTTTTCTACGTGTATCATAACGGTTTATAATTTAATTGGTTTATCAGTTTATGTTTTGATGAGTTTATTCATTTGCTATGGAGTCAACAGGGTTGCGCAGTGCGGCGCGGCGGCTCTGCAGGGTGACGGTCACGACGGTGATCAGGCCGATGATGAGCAGTGCGGCGAGGAATATCCATACCGGCACGGGGCTCTGGTAGGGGAAGGTGGATACCCAGGAGCGGATGATGACTATGGCGACGGGTACGGCCACTACGAAGCATACGAGGGTGATGATGAGGTAGTAGCGGTTGAGCATCGCGAGAATCTCGCCTACCGATGCGCCGTGTACCCTGCGTACGGCTATCTCCTTGCGGCGGAACTGGGTCTCGAAGTAGACGAGGCCGAGGATGCCGATGACGGATATCAGCAGGGAAATCAATGCTGCGGTGGTGATCAGGCGGTTGAGGTTGTCCTCTTTCTGGTAGAGCCTTCCGATGCCTTCATCCATGAAGTACAGGCCCATGGAGGAGGTATCGAATGTGGGGTCCAGCTCAGCGCATTTCTCCCGGATGAACTTGAATGTCTCCTGGACGTTGCCGGGCAGGACTTTGGCGTAGCCGACGGTCAGGGGCCACCAGGGTTCGGAACCGAAGTTGTAGAGGACGATGGGGGCCACGCTGTACTGCAGGGGCTGGAAGTTGAAGTCCTTGACTATGCCGACTATCTCGGCGGGCATGTCATCACCCTGATGCCCGGAGAATTTCAGACCGAGACGGAGGAAGGGGTATTTGGCCATGAAGGCCTGGTTGACGATAAATGTGCCGTTGGGGTTCAGGTTGTCCGACTCGGTGAAGTCGCGGCCTTCTGCTATTTCCATCCCGAAGAACGAGATGAAGTTGGGGTCTACGGGGAGGCAGTCCATCTGCACTCTCTGACCCTGATACGTGCGTCCCCAACCCATCTTGCCCTGGGATACTACCTGGTTGCCGGCAAATGTGACATCGGTGATGTTGGGATTCTCTAGGAGCATCTGCCTGAGGGTCTCGCGGCTGTTGCCTATCTTGTTGTTGACGAAGAACTCCACGGTCTGCTCCCGGTCGAAGCCCATGTCATAGTCCTTCATGTATTTGATCTGCACTGTGATGAACAGCGAGCAGAGTATCAGGATGAAGGAGATGACGTACTGGAAGCCCACGAGGACCGAGCGCATCTTGCGGCCCTTGGCCGAGAGGGAGAAGGAGCCTTTGAGGACCATGGCCGGATTGAAGGATGTGCTGTAGCGGGCGGGGAATATACCGGCGATGAATGCGGTGACTACAGCCACGCCTAAGCCTATAAGGATAATCGGGAGGTTGTCCGCAACCCGGAGCGAGCCGGATATGTTGGAGGCGATGGAGGAGGTGGCCGCAAGGGACATCATGCCCACGCTCAGGGCAAAGGCCAGCAGCACCAGTCCGAGGGCCCGCCAGAGCTGTGCCCATATCTGCTGTCCGCGGGTCGAGCCGATGACGCGGCGGGTGTTGATGCTCTTGATGCTGAAAGGCACGGAGGCCATGGCGAAGTTGACGAAGTTGATAATCGCTATCAGCAGCACCAGTATCGAGACGGTGAGCAGGGTCATGGTGGTGGAGCGGTTGCCCTTGGCCATGTTGTCTCCTTCCACGTCGCGGGCGTAGTAGGCGTCATGCAGGTGGCTCAGACGGAAGTCAACCTGATCCTTAAATTCCGAATCCTCACCGAACATCACGGCCCCGAGCGAGTCCAGCAGCGGCTCTACGCCCTCGAATGTCCTCATCTTCATGTAGCAGGGGTAGTTCCATTCCGAATAGTTGGTCATGGAGTAGTCGCCTAAATTGAGCAGCAGGTCGTTGTCCATGCTGGAGTTGTCCGGGAAGTCCTTGTACACTGCTACGATGCGCCAGGAACTACCGTCTCCGCTCTTGGTGTCGAACTGGATGTCCTTGCCCACGGGAGACTGGCTGCCGAAGACCTTGGCCGCCGCTTTCTGGGAGATGACCGCTGTGCCGGGAGCCCGGTAACCGGAGGTGTCGCCCTCTATGAATTCGAACGGGAATACCCGAAGCAGGTCGAAGTCGGTCTGGGTGTACCGAAGCATGATGCCCGGTGTCTCGGTATTGGCCTCCTTGAACGGACTGCGGTTGCCGTTCTTGTAGTACCAGTAGCAGGATACGGCCTCCGCCTGAGGGAAGAAAGTCTTCAGATTTTCTATGAAAGGTCTGGACAGCTGCACTCCGTAAACGCCCGGCGAAGTAGGGTCGGAGTACTCTAACCTTACTATCTTGTCCGTGTCCGGATAGTTCAGGTCGTACCTGGTGTCATACACCACCTGTACCGTCAGTATCAGGAAGACCGAGAAAGCCAGGGTCAGTCCTATGATGTTGAGGACGGTGGAGAAGGTTTTGTGTCTGTTGAATTTGAGTCTCATATTTTAAATGTGCAATTTAAATTTCGAAAATCAATATCATTCGGCCCGCAGGGAGTCAGCCGGGTTGCTCCTGGCTATATCGTAGCAGCGGGCGATGACCACGGCGGCAAGTACTGCCAGCAGTGCTATGGCTACGGCTATGAACAGCCATACAGGAGCCGTCGCCTTCACTTCGAATGACTGCAGCAACAGGTCAAATACGAAGTATGATCCCACGCATCCCACTATCACTGCTATGACAGCCAGCCGTCCGATATCGCGGATAAAGATACCTATAATCTGTCCTGATTGTGCTCCGTTGATCTTGCGCAGGGCCACTTCCTTGCGTCTGCGTCCGGTCTCGTCAGCGGTATATCCTATCAGACCGAACAGGGCTATCAGCACCGTCACCACACCTGCCGCGAGAATAGATTCGCGTATGGTCCTGGCGGGCTGGTAGGCATCGTAGATGGCCGATGTGTATGTCATGAGCTCGTAACGGTCAGGTTCCACGCTGTCCAGCGCGCTCTGTATGCCGGACAGTACCTCCGGAGTCATGGAGGAGACCTTGATTATCAGATATTCGCAAGGATTCTCAGTGTAGAACAGAATGTTGGGCCGGGTGTCCTCGTATACTACCGTACCGACGCGGACATCCTCGAACACGCCTACAATGGTGAATACATCATCGCCGCTCTGGCTGTGCTCCGACATCAGTATCTGCTTGCCGATGACTCCGTCAGTCCATCCGCGCAGTTCGCTGAGACGCTTGGCAAAGTTCTCGTCTACCATTACTTCCTTGGGTGTGGAGAAGTTGCGGCCCTCGATGATGTCGATGCCGAAGAGCTTGCTCCAGTTGGCGTTGGCCGAGTAGAGGTCGCCGACATTGAAAAGCTCCTCGCTCTCTCCAGGCATGTACACATTGTTTCCGCTGCAGCCGAACAGCATGGTCTCGTCCGCCGTGCCGGCAATCTCGACTCCGGGAACGCTGCTTACGCTCTGCAGTATGGCATTGCGGGTAGAATACGGAACACCTGACATGGGGCAACCTACCAGTTGCTCGTAGTCAAATCCGGGATCGTCATTGACCCACCGGTTGTACTGCATGGCGATCAGGCTGAGCAGTGATATGAGCAATGATGCGAGCACTATCTGGAGGAAAAGCAGGGTGCGCTTCCATATCTTCTTGTTGTCAACATAGTTGCGGAATGCCACTGCGATGGGGATGCTCTGGAAGGCCCGTCCGGGAATCCAGGCGGCGATCAGCAGTACGACGGCGACGGTAAGAGCCAGCACCCACAGGCTCTGGGGGGAGAACAATGCTCCGAGGGAGGTGGTCAGTACGTACTCTATCGGGTTGCGGAGGGCAATGATAAGCAGTACTGCCAATATGAGGGATACAGCAAGGTTGATGAGAGTCTCCTTGAAGACAATGCCCATGATGTTGCTGTTGCCGGCTCCGTAGCAGCGGCGCACGGCCAGTCCCTTAGCCCTGCCGAGCAGGGAGGAGATGACTATCATGATGTAGTTCAATACCGATGCGAGAATCAGTGCGGCGGCCACCACTCCGAGGATGAGGTTGGTCCTCTTGGTGCCGGGGGACGAGGAGTGCTCGGCGGTAAGCGGGGACAGGGTATAGTGGATGTCCACGCCTGCGGATTTCAGGTCCTCCAGGGGCAGGTATTTGTCCTCCACGGCCGTGAGGGCGTCCTCGAGGGAGGCGGGATCTGTGCCCGGATAGAGCTTCACGCGGCTGATATAGCGGTCATTGCCCACCCAGTTCATGGTGGAGCGGAAGTCGGATCCCATCATGCGCATCATCTCGTCCATCGCATCGAGGGATACTCCGATGTCGAAGCGGAAAGAGGAGTTCTCGGGAATATCCTCGAAGACACCGCCGACCTCTATCGGGATGGTCGGGTAGCTCTCTAAGAAAATAAGCTGTCCGACGGCTTTCTCCACACCTCCCAGCATCTCGGCGAAGGAGCGGGAAATCATCGCCCGGTTCCAGTTGGAAAGCACGTTCACGGGGTCTCCGGTGAGTATGGGACGGGGAAATACCTTGAAATGGTTGGTGTCGATGAGGACTACCGGAGTGTGGATTGTCAGCTTGTGGTTGTCCTGAGTGTAGACATTGCTCTGGTCATCGTATACGATGGGGGTGGCACGCGTGCCGTACATGATCTGAGGGATTTCCTGCCCGAAGTAGTACGCTACTGCTCCGGGGGTCTGGCTGTATTGCGAAGTACCTTCCTCATTTGCCTTTGTGTACTCCGATGTGATGCAATAGATGTCCTGCCAGTCGGGATAGAACTTGTCATAGCTGCTCTCGAAGGAGATCTTGGCTATGAGCACCAGTCCGACTGCGAGTCCTACCGCGAGGGAGAGTACCTTGAAGATGCCTATGTCGAGTTTTTTCATCTGTATGGTTTTTTAATTCAAATATAATCTTTATTCAGTTCTGAGTGAATCCGCAGGATTGGTCCTTGCGATGGCCAGGCATCTGGCTGCGACTACTGCCGCCAGTACGGCCAGCAGGCCGGCGGCGGTGACGAAGAAGAGCCACAGCGGCGGCTGTACCTTGAGTTCGAACGACTTGAGCAGCATGTCGAATATGAACCACGACAGGACGCAGCCGATGATTACTGCCGCTACTGAGAATCTGCCGATACCGCTGATGAAGATACCGATGATCTCCGCGGGGCGGGCACCGTTGATTTTCCTAAGAGCCACTTCCTTGCGGCGGCGTCCCGTCTCGTCTGCGGTGTATCCGACCAGACCTAACAGGGCTATCACGGCTGTCACCAGACCTGCGGCGAGAACCGATTCGCGGACGGTGCGGACAGGAGTGTATATGTCATTGACCACAGAGGCGTAGGTCAGCAGCTCGAACCGTTCCGGATCCACTGAGTCAAGGGCGGCCTGGATGGCTCCGGTCACTTCCGGATTGAGGTCCGATACGCGGATGACCAGGAATGTCATGGGGTCGTCGGTGTAGAAGAGGGTGACGGGCCGGTTGTCCTCGTAGATGGCCGGGCTGATGCTGATATGGTCGAATACGCCTACGATGGTATAGGGATTGTCGGAACTGCCGTCATGGTCGCTCACCACAATGCTCTTGCCTATCACTCCGTCTTTCCACCCCCTTACTTCGCATATCTGTTCGGCGAAACGCGGGTCAACCATTACTTCCATGGGAGAGGCCGCCTTGCGTCCCTCTATGATGTCGATGCCGAAGAGTTCGCTCCAGTTGCCGTTGGCCTCATAGAGGTCGGCGATGTGGAGTGAAGGCTCGGTCTCACCGGGGATGTACACGTTGTTGCCGCTGGAGCCTCCGAGTATCAGAGGATCCTCCACTGTCCCCACTTCCTCGACTCCGGGAACACTCTCTACAGCCTGCATAAGCGCGTAGCGGGTATCACGCGGCACTCCGCTGAGGTAGCATCCCACGAGCTGTTCATAGTCGTATCCCGGATCGGCGTTTGTCCAGCGGGTGTACTGCAGGGCCACGAGGCTAAGCAGGGTGATGAGCAGCGAGGCGAGAGCCATCTGCAGGAAGAGCAGCACCTGTTTCCACAGCTTCTTGTGGTCGGCGTAATTGCGGAAGGCCACGGCGATGGGTATGCCCTGGAATGCCTTTCCGGGAATCCATGCGGCTACAATGAGGACGGCAGCCACAGTCAGCACGAGTACCCACAGGCTCCTGGGTGAGAACAAGGCTCCGAGGGAAGTGGTCAGGACCGATTCTATCATTCCCCTGAAGGCGAGAATGAGCAGGAAGGCCAGCACGAGGGAGACAGCCAGGTTGAAGAGGGTCTCCTTGAACACCAGTGCCATGATATTGCCGTTTCCGGCTCCGTAGCAGCGTCGTACCGCGATGCCTCTTGCTCTGGCCACGAGGGATGATATGACGATCATGATGTAGTTCATCGTTGCCGCGAGGATCAGGGCGAAGGCGACAATGCCGAGTATCAGGTTGGTCCTGCGTGTCCCTGCCGAGGCGGCATGCTCGGATGCCAGAGGCTTGAGGACGATGTCCACGCTGTAGCCCTGACTCTCGAAGTCCTTTTCAGGAATGTATTTTTCCCGGATATTGTTTATCGCGCTCTGGAGGGAGGCGGGGTCTGTGCCAGGATAGAGCTGTACACGGCTCATGTACATGCTGTTGCTGGACCAGTTCATGGTGGAGGGGGTGTCGGCATGCTCCGGATTGTCGCCGGTGATGCCCCATTGGCGGTATATGTGGTCGATTCCCGAGATGGAGATGGCTACGTCGAAGCGCAGGGATGCATTCTCGGGGATGTCCTCGAATACCCCGCCAATCTGGAGGCCGAGTCCCGGATACTCCTCGATGAAGAAGATCTGCCCCATGGCCTGGTCTATGCCTCCGAACTTCTCGGCCATGGACCGGGATATCAGGGCTCCGTTCCATTCGCCTAGGATTACGGAAGGGTCCGTGCCGGCGAGGACAGGACGGGGAAATACCCTGAAATAGTTGGAGTCTACGGCGATGATGCCGTTTTCGGCGGTCAGTTTCTGGCGGTTTTCAGTGTATATGTCACCCATCGATGAGGTGTAGGATGCCTTGGTACCATACATCACCTGGGGAATCTCCTGTTGGAGATAGTAGGAGACGGCTCCGGGCGTAAGGTTGTCGAGGCTCCGGTTGCCATCGGTATAGCTGTATTCGTACTGCACGCAGTAGATGTCGTCGTAGGCGGGATAGAACTTGTCATAGCTGCTCTCGAAGGAGATCTTGGCTATGAGCACCAGTCCGACTGCGAGTCCCACCGCGAGGGAGAGGACCTTGAAGATGCCTATGTTGAGTTTTTTCATAACCGATGGTCTGAGGGTGGATGTTTATTTCTTGTTCTGAAGGATGAGCACGTCGTTCTTGCCGTAGTTCTCGTAGTTGGAGATGATGACCTTCTCGCCCGGTTTCAGGCCCTCGAGTACCTCATAGTACTGGGGGTTCTGGCGGCCGATGCGGATGTCGCGGCGGTAGGCCTTGGTGCCGTCCTCGGAGAGCACGTAGATCCAGGTGCCTCCCGTGGACTGGTAGAATACTCCGCGGGGAATGTAGACCGACTGGGTAGGCTGTCCGAGCTGGAGGTTGAGATAGTAGGTCTGGCCGATGCGGATGTTGTCAGGACGCTCGCCGGTGAAGTAGAAGTCGGCCTTGAACTGGCCGTCGGTCACTTCCGGATAGACTTTCTCCACTACGGTGCCGAAGGTGGAGCCCTGACGCTCGAAGGTGGCGCTGAGGCCGGACTGTACGCGGTCGATGTAGTGCTCGTCTATCTTGGCCTCTATCTTGTAGTCTGACAAGTCGTTGACCTGGCCTATCTTGGTGCCTTCGGGGATGGACTGGCCGAGGATTACGTCCAGCGAGCCGAGCTGTCCGTCAATGGGGGACTTGACGTTGAGGTTCTCTACCCTCTCACGTACCAGCTGGATGCTCCGGCGCATGCTCTCGAGGCTTTCCTCAAGGTTGTTCATCTGTACGGAACGGTATATGGAGTCCTGCTTCTGGCGGGCGATGATGAGCTCCAGGCTCTTGACGGCCAGTTCATAGTCCTCCTTGGCCTGGAGGTATTCCTCGTGGGCTACCAGCTGCTCCTCGTCCAGACGGCGGTACTGCTCGTATTTGCGCCTCTTGCGCTCGGTGTCGATGGCATATTCCAGACGCTGTTTTTCCAGGTCCAGCTTTTCCTGCTCCATGGTTACGGTGGTGTTCCTCAGGAAGTTCTCCTGTTCGGCAAGGTCTGCCTCGCTCTGGAGTATCTGAAGGCTGAGGGTGTTGTTGGAGAGACGCACCAGCACATCGCCCTTGCGGACCATCGAGCCGGCCTCTATCAGTTTTTCCTGTACGACTCCGCTCTCCAGCAGGGATACCTGCACGACGGTGATCGGCTGTACCTGTCCGGAAACTCTTACGTAGTCGTCGAACTCACCCTGGCGGACATCGCCGACAGTGATGGTGTTGGCGTCCACCTTGAGGGTGGAGGACTTGTCCCTGAGCAGCAGCCAGAGGACGAATATTACGAATATTCCTGCGAGGAAGTACGGGATGTTCTTCTTGCGGAATACCGCGCGGATACCTTTTTTCTGTTCAATTACTCTATCCATGGTCGTATGTTTTGTCGTTTTTGAAGTCAGTGAGCTGTGGTATTATTCCTGGTCCAGATAGGTTATGCCCTTGTAGTACATCACCACCCTTTCTTTCAGGAGGTACTGCAGGCCCTGGTTGAGCCTCTCGGCGCGGGCCTCCAGAAGGCTGTTGGAGCTGGTCTGCAACTCGATTACGGTCATCAGGCCTTCCTCGTACTTGCGGGAGTTGGCCTCGTGGGAGAGGACGAGGGCGTTTACCTTCTTGTCGGCCGAGATGAACTGCTTGGCGGCTCCCCTCATGTCCTGGACGGCGCGGCGGATCTCGCCCTCGACCTGCTGGTATTTGATGTCACGGTTGGCCTCGGCGGTGGCGAGGGCGTTGCGCTTGCGGGCGATCTGGTTGTATTTGTACAGGCCGTTGAATATCGGGATGCTGATTCCGATGCCTACGTACTGTCCCTGTTTCTCGTTCATCTGTGTCCAGAAGGGGTCGTTGACGGCGTAGGAGCGGTCGAATACATAACCGGTGTTGTAGCCGCCCTGGGCATAGAGGTAGGGCACCAGGCTCCACTTGGCGGTCTTCAGGTCGAACTCTGCGCTGCGGACTTTCAGATCCTCGGCCTTGAATGCGGGGAGATAGTTCCGGGCGGCTGCGGCGATGCTGTCGGCATTGCCCTCATGCGAGAATGCGCTGAAGAGCACGGAAGGCTCTACCTCGGCCAGCGGCAGCTCCTCCTCGAAGGGGTAGTACATCGCGGTCTTCAGGGTCAGGATGCCCTGCTCGAGGGTGTTTTCCTGCTGGGTAAGGTTGAAGTCCTTGGCGGCCACGTCGGATTCGATCTGGAGTACGTCAGCGTAGCTCTTCAGGCCCAGTTCGGCCTGTGTCTTCGCCTGCTCCAGGGTCTTGCGGCTCTCCTCGAGCTGCTCCCGGGCCAGGTCCACCATACCGCGGTAGTAGAGCACGTTGTAGTAGGCCTGGATGACAGAGAGGCAGATTTCGTCCTTCTTGATCTGCTCTTCCTCGACCCCGAGCAGGACGGCGGTCTTGGCTATGCGGAAACTGTTGACGGCGGAGAAGCCGTTGAAGAGGTCCAGGTCGGCCGAGAGGCTGTAGGAGTTGCTGAATGTGGTAGTGTTGGTATAGACGTTGGTCTCGGGGTCGATACCGCGGCCGAAGTTGAAGGAACCTGAGGTTCCGGCCGATATGGTGGGAAGGAATCCGAAGGCGGCTTCCCTGCGGTCTATGCGGCGGTCGTCATTGGTGGCCTGCTGCAGGCGCATTTCGGGCGAATGGCTCACGGCGTACTGCATGCAGTCGTGCAGGGTCCAGACCTCAGGACTTTCCTGCCGGGCCTGTACCTCTGTCCCGGGTTCCATGCTCACCATAGAGTCCCGCTGGTCCGGAGTCAGGTCCCGTCTGTACTGGGCCCAGGCCCCGGCAGGGGTCAGCAGACCGGCCGCCAGGACCGCGCCCGCTGTCATTATTCCGATGTATCTGTTATTTCTCATACGGTATTGGTTTTGGTGTTTTCTTATTCCATTATCGTGCCAATCTTTACAAATACTTGATAATCAGGAATTAGGTATATTCTGGAAAATGCGGGGTCTGTATGAAAATTTTACACTAAGTGTCTAATTTTTTGAAAAGTGTCTAATTTTTTTATACTTTTGAAAGCGTTTTAAAGAAGATTCTGCCGATGAACAACAAGACTACCCCGGACGGACGCATCCTTGTCGTCGATGACAACAAGGCGATACTCTCTGCCCTCAGGCTGCTGCTGCCCGCGTATTTTTCCGAAGTGACCCTTCTGTCCACACCCAACGACCTGCTGCATACGATGGAGGTCAAGCGCCCGGAGGTCGTGCTCCTGGACATGAATTTCACCGCGAAGGTGACTACCGGCAACGAAGGCCTGTTCTGGCTCGGAGAGCTCGGGAAGGCGTGGCCGGAGGTACCCGTAGTGCTGTTCACGGCCTATTCGGACGTGGCTCTGGCCGTGGATGCCATCAAAAGGGGCGCGTTTGACTTCATCATCAAGCCCTTTGACAACGCGAAGCTCATATCCACCCTTCAGGCCGCTCTCCAGCTTTCACGTACCAGGCAGGAGGTCAAGCAGCTGCGTGAGATAAAGAATGAGATACGCTCCTCTGGGGAGGGAATGTTCTGGGGAGAATCGCCCAGGATGACGGAGCTGCACAAGATCGTGCAGAAGGTGGCCCAGACCGATGCAAGCATACTCATTACAGGCGAGAACGGTACCGGCAAGGATCTTCTGGCAAAGGAGATTCACCGCATGTCCGGACGAAGCGGCAACAGTATGGTATGCGTCGACGTGGGCTCTCTGCCGGAGACCCTTTTCGAGAGCGAGCTTTTCGGTCATGTCAAGGGTGCCTTTACGGATGCCAGGACCGACCGTGCCGGCAAGTTCGAGGTGGCTTCCGGAGGCACGCTGTTTCTGGACGAGATCGGCAACCTGCCGCTGCATCTGCAGACCAAGCTCCTGGCGGCCATCCAGACCAAGAGCATCACCAGGGTGGGAAGCAATGCGGTCATCCCGGTGGATATCCGTCTTATCTGCGCCACGAACCGGGATCTCGGACAGATGGTGGCCGCCGGCGCTTTCCGGGAGGATCTGTTTTTCCGGATCAATACCATACACCTGACCCTCCCTCCGCTGCGGGAGAGGACAGGGGATATTGTCCCCCTTGCGGAACTCTTCATAAAGAGGTATGCGGTCAAATACGGCAAGACCATCACCGGACTCAAGGATGATGCCCGCGATGAGCTGGAGAGCCGGGAATGGAAGGGCAATATCAGGGAACTGCAGCATGTGGTGGAGAAAGCAGTGATACTTTCGGAAAAACCGGTTCTCGGGCTCAAGGATTTCTTCCCGGAAAAGGCTGTTGCGGGAGGCAGCCGCAAGGGGGTGATGGACTCGCTGAAAACTTCCATAAAGAACAGGACCGTCACTCTCGACGAGATGGAAAAGGAACTGATAAAGGAGGTGATGCGGCAGCATGACGGCAATCTGTCGGCTGTCTCGCAGCAGCTCGGCATCACCCGCCAGACGCTGTACAACAAACTGAAGAAATACGGAATGTAAAAACGGCAAGGCATGGGATTCCGCTCGCTCATATTTTCGGTTGCCTGTCTGATACTGGCTGTCGGGGCCGGGGTCTGGTGCCTGCTGTCCGGATGGTACTGGCCGGCGGGGGTGGCCGGGGCCGTGACGCTGCTGCTGGTGTACCGCATCCTCTCCATCTACGGGAGCAATGTCCGCAAGCTCAACTACCTGCTGAGTGCTTTCGAGAACGGGGACCTGGCCTTTCATTTTGCCGAGAACTCCACCTTTCTCCAGGACCGGGTATTCAACATCCTGCTCAACCGGGTGCGGGATTTTGTGTCCGGCCAGCGGCGGCTCAGGGATGACAGCGAGGCGTTTCACCGTGCGGTGGAGAATCTCTCGCGCACCGGTCTGCTCGGAGTCGGTCCGAAAGGGGAGGTGCGCTGCTACAACAAGGCCCTTGCCTCTGTCTTAGGACGGCAGGGACTGCACAGCCTGTCTGACCTGGATACCCTGATGCCGGGCATAGTGGCCAGGATAGAGGCCATAGAGGAAGGCGGTGTGCTGGAGATTCCCATAGGCTCCGAGATGAGGATATACAATTTCTGCATAGAGCGCAGGACGGTAATGGACGGGCAGACCCCGGTGCGGATATTCATCTTCGAGGAGAAGGCCGAGAGCCGTTCGGAGGCCGAGCAGTCCGAGAGCGTCCAGTGGCAGAAGATGACCCGTATCATATCGCACGAGGTGCTCAATACCATCACCCCCATCGTCTCGCTCAGCGATACCTTGCTGGGAATGACGGACGACCGCAATGTCCGCGAGGGTATCCAGGTCATCGGGGAGTCGGCCCGCGGCCTGTTAGGCTTCGTCAACGGCTACCGGGCACTCTCGCGGGTACCGGTGCCGCAGATCCATCCCTTTCGGTTCCGGACGATGCTGGACTACGTGCTCTCGCCGCTGCTGCCCAAGCTCAAGGAGCTCGGCGGACATGTCGAGATTGTCCTGGAGGATGAGGATATGGTGCTTTTCGCCGACGAGCAGCTGATGCGTCAGGTCATCGCGAACATTTTGAAAAATGCGCTCAATGCCATCCGCGACCGGTTCGGGGATGGCGGGGGTTCTGCTGCCGGAGATGCATCTGCCGTCTCCATTCCTGACGACGTGCCCCTGATCCGCATCACCGCCTTCGTCAACGCCTCCGACAACACCGAGATCCACATCTCCAACAACGGCGACCCCATCCCCCCCGAGAACGCCGACCACATCTTCGACCCGTTCTTCACCACCCGTGCCGAGGGTACCGGTGTAGGCCTGGCCCTCTCCCGCCAGATCATGCGTGCCCACGCCGGCTCCATCCGCCTCGACACCACCGACGCATCCCTCACTACATTTGTCCTCACCCTATAGTCCATGTCATCGGTGCGATGCGTCCTTGAGGTGCATTTACGGATATCCATTTTATTGGATGTTGTGTCATAAAACATGTATATTTGCAGCCGGATAAAGATTAGCGATATGAAAAAGAATGAAGTACTTGAGTGCCTGAAAACCAGGCGGAGTGTGAGGGCTTTCGAGCCAGAGAAGGTGCCGTCGAAGGAATTGGTGGCCAGGGTGGCCGAGGCAGGAACCTATGCGCCTACGGGTATGGGCAAGCAGTCACCCGTGATAGTGGCGGTGATGGACCGTGCTGTCCGCGACAGGCTCTCTAAGATGAATGCCGATGTTCTGGGCTCGGCATCCGATCCGTTCTACGGAGCTCCCGTGGTACTGGTTGTGCTGGCTGACCGCAGCCGCCCTACGTATCTTTATGACGGTGCTCTGGTGATGGGGAATCTGCTGAATGCGGCCCACGCCTTGGGTCTGGGCAGCTGTTGGATTCACCGTGCCAAGGAGGTTTTCAGCTCCCCTGAGGGGCAGGAGCTTCTGAAGCAATGGGGTATTGAGGGGGACTACGAGGGCATAGGCCACTGCGTTCTCGGTTACTCTCTCGACAATAAGGAGCCTGTAGCTGCTCCGAGAAAGGCCGATTACGTCCGTTTCGTGTAGCATCCCGGGTCATGGCAAGGGACAGACGACAGTATTTCAACCAGTTGGCCGTTACCAGCCGGAAGTACTACATCCCCTATCTTTCTGAGTATATGAAGATAGGCGAAGGGGTCAATGTGCTGGAGATAGGCTGCGGGGAGGGTGGCAATCTGCTTCCCTTTGCGCAGGACGGCTGTTCTGTCCTGGGGGTTGATCTGTCTGAAGATAAAATCCGGGCCGCTGAGCGGTTTTTCGCCGAAGAGGGTGCGCAGGGATGTTTCCTGGCCTCTGACATCTTTGCAGTGAAGGAGCTGGAAGGACAATTCGATCTGATTCTTTGTCACGATGTCATTGAGCACATCTCCGACAAGGAGGAGTTTATGCGCAGGACGAGGGCGTATCTTCGTCCCGGCGGCATAGCGTTCTTCGCATTCCCTGCCTGGCAGATGCCTTTCGGCGGCCATCAGCAGATGTGCTCCAACCGCCGGCTGGCCCGTCTGCCGTACTTCCACCTGCTGCCTTCCGGACTGTACCGCCGGATTTTAGAGCGTGGAGGGGAGAGTCCGGAGGCCATCGCCGAGTTTCTGGAAATCAAGCGGACGGCCACTCCAATTGAACTTTTCGAGCGTCTGGTGCGGCACTCCGGAATGCAGAAGATCGACCGCCGTCTATGGCTGGTCAACCCTCACTACGAGGCCAAGTTCGGTCTGCGCCCCCGCCGTCTCCCAAGCATTCCCGGCAGCATCCCCTGGCTGCGGAATTTCTACACTACTTCCTGTTTCTACTTGCTGAAGTAATTCAGACTATCATCCATTTTCCACCGTTCCGCGGACCGATACGTTCTATACGGTTTTCGTCTTTAAGTTGTTTAAGACATTTCTTTATGGTTGTTCCCGACAGTCCCACCTGCTCGATGAGCATGGGGATAGTTATGTCGGGGTTATCTGATATGAGTTTCAGTATCAGTTCGGAAATGTCGCGTCTTCTGTCCGATTTATTTTTTAGGTCACTTTTTAGGTCACTTTTTAGGTCACTAAAAGTGTTTCCTAAGTCAAATCCTTCTCTACAAGGTATTTCCAGTAAGAAGTACGAACGCTCGTCATCTGTCTCAATACGGGCCGGTTGTGAACCATTTTTATGCAGTTCATCTTGAATAGTCGGTATCCCCGTTGCACGTCCTTCCGATAAGTCGAGTTCCTTTAGAAAATCTCCCAGACGGCGGTTGCGGTATCGGCGTGCCTTGAGTTTTCTGGCTTTCTGTATGGTCTCCATACTGATGGACCTGTCCGGTCCGGCGTAGCTGAGTATGGATATGCCCTCTGGCTCTACTCTGATTTCCACAGGCTCTCTCTCTTGATAGTCTCTGTGGTACAATGCGTTTACAACACCTTCCTCAAGGGCTTGATATGGGTAGTTGAAGAACCTGATTGATTCTGCCTGATCTTTTGGTTTGATTATACGTTCTTTTATGACGTTGGTTCTTAGGTAGTCGAGTGTCGCTCGTATCATGTATGGAACTGGCCCTGAAATTTTAGGAACCTCAATCATATTGTTAGGATCCTGCTCCAGACCTTTCGGGAAGATGACGATATCTACTTGAGTATACGGGAAAAACTTGTCTGGATTCTCACAGAACATCATGGCTGACACATTTTTGAGCATGCGCCTTTCGCTGGGCCCCGTGTAAAGATCCATCTGTTCCAGAACATCGCTCAGCGGCATACTGTTGAAGTCTTTTACGAGTCTGCTTTCTATCTTTTTAAGATGTTCGAAGACCAACAGTGGTGATATGTCATTTATGCTTATATCCGGGTTCCCCCGGTCGTCAAACGGTGTCCTGTTTGCCATTTCCCTCAGTTCATCCAGAATTTCTCCTTTTGCTTCTATACTGCTGGAGCCTGAACGTATGTACCACGCATTTTTAGGATTGTTTTTACTTGTGACACTCACTCTTACATCGTATGGTCTGTTGACGCCGGCCGGGACCCAGATGACGAGAATCAACTGTCCGTCCACTTCTTCAACGGATGTCCTGGGCATGTAGTAGGGATAGATTTTGTTATTGTATCCCACCATGTCTTTCAGAATATCATCCAAGTCAGTTGCAGGTATTCCTTTGACAGGACGTCTGGCAATACCGTTATGTTCTTCGACACCTACGATTATGTAGCCTCCGCCGATGTTGTCAAAGTCATTGGCGAAAGCGCAGATGCTGTGGTATATACTGTCCGGATTCCATCCTTTTTTGAACTCGATTCTGCTGCTCTCTATCTTTTGCTTTCTCAGGAGGTCTTCTATGTTGATGGGTAATGCCATAAGTCCTTTGTGATTTTGTCAGACACAAAGGTAATGAAAATTTATTTGCCGGGCCAGGCTGCCGAGACATAGCCGCGGAAACGCTCGAGTCCTTCTGCGAGGAGGGCGCGGGGGCAGGCTATGTTCCAGCGGAGGAAGTCTTTGCCTTCAGGACCGTACATCTCTCCGGCATTGAGCCACAGGCCGGTGTCGTTCAGGAGCTTTTCCTCCAGGACTTCGGACCGCAGAGGGAGTCTGCTGCAGTCCATCCAGACCAGATACGTACCTTCCAGCCGTGTGAGCGGGAGCTCCGGAAGGTGCTTGGAGCAGTAGGACTGCATGTATTCATAGTTGCCCTTTAGGTAGTCTATGAGCTGGAGGAGCCAGTCCTCGCTTTCGTTGTAGGCGGCGATGGTGGCGATGACTCCGAACGGGTTGACGTCACATACCTCGTTGATGTTGATGGCTTTGTCTATGCGTGCCCTCAGTTCCGGACTGTGGCAGACTATGGCGGCTATCTGGAGGCCGGCGATGTTGAAGGACTTGGTGGGGGAGATGCAGGTGACCGAGTGCTCCAGGAAGTCCTGGCTGACAGAGGCGAACGGGATGTACTTGTGTCCGGGATAGACCAGCTCGCAGTGTATCTCGTCGGAGATGACGGTCAGGCCGTGCCGGAGGCATATGTCTCCTATGCGGGTGAGTTCTTCCCTCGTCCATACACGGCCGGCGGGGTTGTGGGGGTTGCACAGCAGCATCACCTTCACGGCGGGGTCGGAGGCCTTGAGTTCCAAGTCGTCGAAATCGATACGGTAGGTGCGGTCTCCGTAGATGAGCGGAGAGGAGATGATCCCGCATCCGTTGTTGCGTATCGAGGAGAAGAAGCAGTTGTACACCGGAGTCTGTACCAATACCTTGTCACCTGGCCGGGTAAGGGCCTTGATGACGGCCGAGACTGCGGGGACAACTCCCGAGGTGTAGAGCATCCAGTCCCGTTCTATCTTCCAGCCGTGCCTCCGGTGGAACCACCTGATCACGGCCCGGTAGAATTCGTCAGGTACGCGTGTGTATCCGAATATGCCGTGCTCCACCCTGTCACGCAGAACCTTGAGTATGGCAGGAGCGGTGCGGAAGTCCATGTCGGCCACCCACATCGGCAGGGTGCCGGGACGCGGGTCGCTGTCCCATTTGTAGGAACAGGTGCCGCGGCGGGGAATAATCTCGTCGAAATTGTACTTCATCCCTATTCTAAGTTTTATTTCCCCCTGACCTCTATCAGGCAGTCTGCAGGGGCCTTGATGTTCTCATCGATGGTAACGGAGCCTATGGCGTCGGCTGTGATGCGGCCCGACATGGGGTTCTTGATGTTGGTGATGCTTCCCCGGATGTCTGCCTTGAGGGTAGAGTATTCGAAGGCGCGGTCGCAGGCAGGATCGAAGGTGCAGTTCTCGAGTACGAGGTCATGGGCGTAGCACAGGGGCTGCTCTCCGGAGATGTGGCAGTTGACCAGGCGGAGGTTACGGGAGTGCCATCCGAGATATTCGCCGTGGAGTTCGGAGTCATAGATGGTGACGTTCTCCACTTCCCAGAATGCGTCCTTGGTGGTTATCTTCGCATTATGTATCTCTGCGTTCCTGACGTACTGGAAGACGTACTTGCTGTCGCTCTCAAGCCCGTCCACGTAGATGTTGCTGCTGAGCATGAACGGATAGGTGCCGCCGTGCAGCCTGAGGTTGCGGACACGGATGGCACTGCATTTCCAGAAGGTCTCGTCGGCGTCGTTGATTTCCACGTCCTCTATCTCGATGCCGTGCATCTCCCTGAACATCTTGGGCGCGTCTATGACGGTGCGGCGCATCTTCAGCCCGTCGCAGTACCACAGGGCGGAGCGGCCTCCCACTGCGAAATAGCAGTCCTCTATGGTGAAGCCGTGGACGTGCCAGAACGGGTAGTTGCCCTCGAAGCGGCAGTTGGTGGCGATGATGTTGCTGCACTCCTTGATTCCGGACTCGCCTTCGCGGATGATGACATTGTCCAGGTGCAGGTCATGTGAGGCGAACAGGGGACGTTCCCCTCCGAATTCCTTATTCTGTATGAGTTCCATATCCTTATTGTTTTTATTCTGATTCACGCTGCAAAAATACTGCCTTGTATATTTCCCGCTGTATACGGATTGTGGAGGGTTTTACCCGATTTACAGATTATTGGTTTTTCAAAAACAGATTCATATATTTGTTATTGTTTTTACAATATCTGAATACAATGAGGAAAATATCTGTTTCTTTAGGGGTCGCTCTTTGCGCCCTTGCCGCTGCGGCTGTCAGTGCCGGCTGCAGCTCTTCTGTAAATGTCGGATCTGAGCCGTATGCGGTGCTTGCTCCGTCTGTCTTCGCTGAGGATTCTGCGGGATGGGAAGGTGTGGTGGCGTCTCTTCAGGCGCGTCACGGGGCTGAGGTCCTGCGCTTTGACGGCACTCCGACGGAACTGGAGGCACAGTTGAAGGCTCTGAATCCAAGATATGTGGCAGTGGTGGATGTGCCGGAGAACATCGGACGGGACTATGTCATTGCCCTCAATCAGATGAGCCGCAGGATGGATGACGACCCCTACGCGGATTTTCTCTGGGGTATAATCACCGGTTATGATGCGGCCGGAGCCATGAGGATGGTGGATGACTCGCAGGAGCCGATGGTGCTCCGTACCGGAGTGGCGACCATCAAGGAACTGGAGGCGGCCAAATGGTTCGATGCATACGCCTTCGTGGATGACCATCAGGTCGGTATGTGCGGGGAGAAGAAGCCCGGCGAGGACTCCCTTACCTATAGTGAAATAGAGTACAGGACGGATATGGCCGGGGCGAATGAGCGGATACGGAAGTTCGTGGAGCGCCGCTTCGGGAAGGATGTTCCCGATGTGCTGCGGCAGTTTCTGGAATATTATGAGGGCTATGAGCCGGACTTGGTGGTGACAGCTTCCCATGCGACCGAGAACAATCTGGAGATGCCGGGCTCGGTGGGTAATCTCCGCTGCCGCGACGGACGCCTGTACGTCGACTATCCCGGCGAGCAGCGTTTCGTGGAGGACCGCGACAGCCGGATGGTATATCTTCCCATAGGCAACTGTCTGATAGGAAATATGAACAACACCCGGAACAGCATGGCGGCCGCATGGATGGACAGCCAGAAGGCCGCAACCTTTGTGGGCTATGTCGTGACCACCTGGTACGGCCGCAACGGCTGGGGAGGACTCAAGTATCTTATCACAAATCCAGGACGCTATTCCGTCCCCGAGGCCTTCTACATGAACCAGCAGGACATGATGGCCCAGATGGCCGGGTGGAGCGATTCGCTGACTGTGCTGCCGTTCGACTATGATACCAATTATTTCAGGGCTCTGACCCCTGTACTGGAGCGTCTGGCGGGAGAACGCGGGCTTTCGGAGGAAGATGCGTTTTTCTGGCTCGGCTTCTGGCATGACCGCGACGTGCTGGCCTACTACGGAGACCCCAAGTGGAATGTCCGTATGCAGGAAGTGCCCGGAGAAACTGATTTTACCGTCAAATATGATTACCGGCGTCTGAGCCGTGCCGAGGCATCCGCTACCGGAGCCTCCCGCAAGTGTGTGATTACTGTGGAGACCTCTCCCGGTTTCAGCCTGCGCCGGATGCAGGGCGACGGCTTCAAGGAGGAGCATGTCCTCGACCTGCCGTTCAGCTGTTTCTTCCCCCAACGTCTGGACCATCCCCGTCTGCCCGAGGGCGAGACCCGCGATATTGTCGTGGATGAGAATTTCCTGCTGCTCTATGACCCTGCCTTTGAACCGGGGCAGACCTATACTTTCGAGGTGCTCTGCGACTGAGAGGAGTGTGTTCTGTAAAAATGGTATAAAAATCCGTCATATTGTGCTGTCTGTTCCGGAATTGTCCGGTAGTTTTGCAGTGTCAATCAAAACAGACTGATTATGAAAAGGATTTTTTTATTGTCGATGCTGACACTTTTAACTCTTAATGTTATGGCACAGGAAAAAATAACCCAGACTGCGGGACGTACCCAGCTGGGAGAATTCGCACCCAAATTTGCGGAACTCAACGACGATGTGCTGTTCGGCCAGGTGTGGAACCGTCCGGGACTCAGCCCGCACGACCGCAGCATGATTACCATCGCGACCCTTGTAGGTAAAGGTATTATCGACTCGTCCCTGACCCATCACCTTCAGTTTGCCAAGAGCAACGGGGTGACAAGGACGGAGATTTCCGAAATGCTCACCCATATAGCCTTCTACGCCGGATGGCCCAATGCATGGGGCGCATTCCGTATGGCCAAGGAGGTGTGGGCCGATGATGATGTGGAAGACGGCGGCAAGGCTGCTTTCCAGCAGGAGATGATCTTCCCGATAGGCGAGCCCAATACGGCGTATGCCCAGTACTTCATCGGCAACAGCTATCTCGCGCCCATATCCAGGGAGCAGGTGCATATATCCAATGTCACCTTCGAGCCCGGATGCCGCAACAACTGGCATATCCACCATGCTGACAAGGGCGGCGGACAGGTGCTTGTCGGAGTGGCCGGCCGCGGCTGGTATCAGGAAGAGGGCAAGCCTGCCGTGGAGATTCTGCCCGGTACGGTCATCAATATCCCGGCAGGAGTAAAGCACTGGCACGGTGCGGCAGCTGACAGCTGGTTCGCCCATCTGGCCATCGAGGTGTCCGGCGAGAATACTTCGAACGAATGGCTGGAGCCCGTTACCGACGAGGAGTACGCCTCTTCCACCACAGGTAATAACCGCTGAGCGGGAGGATGCCGCCGATGAGAGCGGCTATGAAATAGAGAACTTTCGTGACCATGCCGCCCCAGCTGCCGGTGTGGAGGGAGTAGAACAGACGTTTCAGAGTCTGGGCGTCGGCCCCTTCCCCGAACAGCGACCAGGCGGCATCGCGGTACCATCCGAACGACCATGTAAGTCCGGTGAGGGCCATGAGCAGCAGGAAGATCATACAGTAGAAGCCGAGGGCTACGTGGCTGTCGTACCAGAACCGGCGCCAGCCTTTCGTGACAGAAACGCTGAGGCGGCTTTTCAATGCCTTTCGGCTGCGCGGTATCCAGATTATCAGTCCGCTGATGAGGATGACCACCATTACAAGGGTGGTGACGCCGACGATGACCTTCCCGACCGATTTCTGCCCTTTGGAGGGCGGCGGATCCAGCAGCCAGCGGTGTATCTTCTTTACTGTCTGGAAGAACGGATAGGATTGGATCCATCCTTTCACGTCTCCGGTGTAGGGGTCTATGCTGAGTCTCCTTTTTCCTGTCTCGCGGAATGAGGCGAAGGCGGCCTCATGCGGATTGTCTGAAACCCTGATGGATGTCACGTGCAGGGTGTCGGCCACCTGGGGACCGAGCAGTTCCGTCAGCCGGGAGGGAGACAGGGGCTGTGCTCCCTCCGAGGGCGGTGTGACGGTGTACAGTTCCCGCTGCAGGGCTTTGGTGATGTCCTGTTCAAAGACCAGCAGTGCGCCTGTCAGGCAGATGACGGAGATGATGAGGCCCAAGGGCAGCGAGAGCCAGAGGTGGATTTTCCCGAACAGCTTTCTCATCATTCAGCGGAGGTCGAGAGTTTTCCCAATGCAGATACAGACTGTGCCCCGCTTACGGTGAGTCCGGCCTTGGCTCCGGCGGTGGCCGCATCGATGACGTAGACTGTCGGTTCGGCTCCGTCGGTGGTGGTAATGGGGATGTAGGCCAGGCCGTTTTCGCTGTAGGGAGTGCCTATGCTGGAGAGGGCGGAGGCATCGGGCAGGCCTGTCACTACGGTCAGTGTGCCTTCCTCACCCTTGAAGACTGCAAGCTCGTTGCGTGGTGCGCTGGTTCCGGACATGTTCTCAGCCCCCTCGCTGTACATCTGGAGCAGGAAGTAATCCCCGGTGATATGCCAGCAGCGGAACATCGGGTTGTTGTTGCCCAGCTCCTCCAAGTTGACATAGTAATTAGGGTCAAATGTGCTTTCCCCGGCCTTGATGCGCACTACTCCGGAGGGCAGCTTGCCCTGTACCCGGTCGAACTGGGTACCGTCGTTGTTGGTTACAGGTGTGGTGGTCGTGCGTCCGTAGCCGGGGGAGAAGACATAGAGGTCTCCGTTGTCGGCGGCCCAGATAGTCTGGTAATACTGCGAGCGCATGCGGCCGCTGGCGAAGCCTATCTTGCCGGTGCGGGCAATGACCGGGGTCTCGTCGAAGCTGTCACCGCTGTAGATGGCCACGAAGGCGCTGTCCGGATACTGTGTGGTGGGTATCATGCCGGCGGTATACTGGCCGGAGCCGCTGCCTCCGCTGCCGTTGGCTACATAGCCGGGGTCGACTATGGCGTCAGGATAAGTGTTGACACCATAGTGGCTCATGCCCATAGGGACGACGGATGTGTAAAGTTTTCCGTTGGCCTCCACGAATCCGGCGAAGCTCACCCTCTCGCCGTTGCCGAGGAAGTTCTCCGCTATATGGCTGCCGGTGGTGCTGCTGCCGTCGGTTACACTCAGGTAGTTGAACTGGAGATAGTAGGCATAGTTGCCTTCGGAGTCCTGCTCGTTGTTGCCGGCATTGGTCGAGGCGGTGATGACATTGTCGCCCCATGTCCCGTAGGTGGTGGTGCGGTTGAAGGTGTACTGGCGGTCCTCGGTGACTTTTCCGTTCTCTTCCAGTCTGAAGGAGAAGCCGGTGCCCTGGTTGCCGTCATTGTACTGGAAGCCGAAGAGATAACGCTCGCCGTAGTATATCCAGTTCGATGCGGACTGGGTCTCCCAGCCGTTTCCGTCAGGTGATACCGAGCCTTCGTCCAGGGTCTCGGATGCTATCAGATAAGTCGCTGACTGCTCCTGACTTCCGGCTTCGGCCACTATGACGAAGCGGCTGATGGAACCGGTGTTGTCACCATTGTCCGGGCCGGGTTCGGGGGTGTTGTTTCCTTCGCAGGCTGTCATCAGGATGCAGCCGAGAGAGAGGGCGGCAGTGAGCGCCCTTGAGAAAAGATTTTTCTTCATTGTCGTATTTTTTAGATTATTGTTTGTCATGTGTCGTTCTGCTTCCGAAATTCACGCGCAGCTTTACGTAGAAGGCCCGTCCGGCTTTTTGAAGACTGAAGTTGTCGTAGAGCTTTGCGTCCGTGAGGTTGCGGCACTCCAGGGATATGTTGTATCTTCCGTTCTGGAGCGAATATCCGATGCTCAGGTTGTGGGAGAGCTGCTCGGGTACCGTGCTCTTGGAGGCAGGGTCGCCGAACCGTTCCCAGTACAGGGGAAAGTCGTGCTGGTAGTAGCCGTCGTAGGTGACGGTCAGGACGTTGCCGTCTGCAAACAGGCCGTGCCATGTGAAGGTGGCGTCGAAATTGGCGAACATGTACGGCAGGTTGGGCATGCGCTGGCCGTAGGTGGCGCTTTCCTGCAGGGAATTGCCGGCCACGTAACGCTCGTTGTCCCGCACGTTTATGTTGTTGAATGTACCGCCAATGCTGAGCCATCGTGACCAGCTGTAGCGGGCCGAGACATTGAAACCTTCGGTCTTGACACGCCCGTGGTTCTCGTAGAAGCCGTAGCTCATGCCGCTGACCGTGCTCAGCCCTCTCTGGATATAGTCCCTGGTGTCGCGGTAGATCAACGTGCCTTCCAGGTAGACGACGTGTTTGTCGAACTGGCGGTTGAAACTCAGGTTGAGGTTTACGTTGTGGCTGTTCTCAGGACGCAGGTCGGTCTTGCCGGCTTCCATGTCCTCGTCTCCGAACAGCTCGTCGGTGGTGGGCAGGCGGTAGGCTTTCTCGTAGGAGAGCTTGACCTGCAGACCCTTGATGATGAAGAAAGTACCGGCTGCTCCGTATCCGAACGCATTGGTGGTGCGGCTCATGTTGACGTAGTTTCCTACCCCGTCGCTGCTCTGCGAGACAGGGCCCTGGTTGAACTGGTTGTAGTATTTGCCGAAGGCTGTCACGCTCCATCTTTTCGATGGCGACAGCAGGTATGACAGTCCGGTGATGTTCTTGCGGGTCAGTTTCGGGATGCTGAAATCCGAGAGCTGGGAGCTGCCGTCCACCTTCGACCGGGTGGTGCGCCTGAAGGAGCTCGATACGTGGTTCAGGGTGAAAGAGTGGGCCTTTCCCAGGCGGTAGCCGACGGTGGCGGTTACATTCCAGTTGGTGTTCAGCGATCTGTTGTCCTGGTAGGACTGCTCGCCGCGGCTTCCGGTGTACTTGCGGTCTCCCAGCCAGTTGTATTTGTAGTAAGAAGTGTCGATGTTCATCGTGATGTTGTGGTTGTAGTTGGCGCTGAGCGTGACATCCAGCCCTTTGGTCAGAAGGTTCCGTTTGCTGTATTCCAGCGAAGGCACGAAAGAGTGGCCCCGACGGTGTTTTTCGCCGAAGACGATATACTGGTAGACACCGGTCTGTATCTCCTTGTAGAAGTGCGAGTAATTGAAGCCGACCATGAGACGGTCCGCCCAGGATTTGCCGGTCAGGCCGATTTTACCGATGACGGCCTCGTTGTGGAAGCGGTCGTTGAACCGTCTTACGTGATATATCTTGTTGCGGTCGGTGCTTTCGGATACTCCGTCCTCGCTGAATTCGGTGATGTAGCTGTCTATCCAGTAGCTGTTGTCCGAGAAGTTCTGGAAGGCGTTGATCTCGTAGGTCAGGCCGTTGCGGAAGGTCTGGTTGAAGTTGACGTAGGACTTGTGCGTGTTGAACGAGCCGTAGGTGTAGGATGCGTCCAGGATCCATCCCCGCCGCCGTTTGTTGGTCACTATGTTGATGACTCCGCCCAGGGCGTCCGTGCCGAAGCCTACGGGCACCACTCCCTTGTACACTTCAATGCGTTCGGCGAAGTTGACGGGCAGGTTGTTGATGTCCAGTGCCGCTCCCGTGCCTTCCTGAGGTACCCCGTCGATGAATATCTTCACGTGCTTGCCGGAAAATCCGTCCAGAGACAGCTGTGCGTCTGAGCCTACTCCTCCCGATTCCCTGAGTTTCAGGCCCGGGAGCTGGGCCAGGGCCTCGCCCAGGTTCCTGCTGGAGTTGTGCATTTCCTTGACGCTCATGTCAACGGCGTTGAAGGCGGAACGCTGTACATGACTTTCCCTATTGGCTATGATTACGGCTTCGTCCAGCTGGTTTCTGGCCGTTTTCAGGGCAATGGCCTTTTTTCTGCTCTCCCCGGCCTTGAGCGTGACCTCTTCCGTGAAGGTCTCGAAACCTATGGCCGAGACGACGAGAGTATAAGTGCCCGCGGGCGCTTCCAGACGGAACCGGCCGTTGCTGTCCGCGACGCACCAGTAATCGGTTCCTTTAAGGTATATGTCGGCGAAATCTATCTTGCTGTTGTCAGTTGCGGAGATGATTTTCCCGGATAATTCAGCCATTTTCTGTGCCGTGGCAGAGATGTGCAAAAGCATGCATATCAGTGTGAGGACGCAGTATCTGTTCATTTAAAAAAAGGTTCTCGGATTTAATTTTCAAATTGCGCTGCAAAGGTACGGCTGTGCTTTTTACACCGCAATCGCTAAAAATGGAGATTATTCCGTGCAATTTTCTCCATTTTATCCCTATTTGTTGGTAATGGGAGAAACTTTTTATATTTGCGCGAAACATTGATACAGCGACCGGATGAATACCGTATGGATAGTGATGCCGATTCTTATCGTGCTGATGTTCCTGCTCGGAACAGACCTTAATGCCAGAGCTTTTGCGGACGTTGCCCGCAAGCCCCGCGCCGTGCTCCTCGGCATGCTGGGGCAGATAGTCCTGCTGCCGCTGCTGGCCTTCGGGGTGGCTTCGGTGCTGGACCTCAGTCCCGTCTACTTCATGGGACTGGTCCTGGTGGCCTGTTGTCCTGGAGGCAGCTCCTCCAATGTGTTTTCGATGCTGGCAAGGGGGGATGTGGCCCTCTCCGTGACCCTGACTGCGATAAGCAGCGTGATAACCCTGTTCACCCTGCCGGTCATCATGGAGGTGGTGTCCCGTTTCGTGTCGGAGCAGTCGGGGGTGGATGTCAGCCTGCCGGTGGGCAAGCTCGTGGTACAGAACCTGGTACTGCTCTTCGTGCCCATTCTGGCCGGGGCTCTTTTCCGCCGTTTCCGTCCGGAGGCCGCAGCCAAGGTGAGCAGAGTCCTCGGCAAAGCCGCATTTCCGGCCTTGATGTTCCTCGCTCTGGTATTTTTCCTGCAGTATCCCCGTGAGATAGTGGACAACCTGTCCGTCCTCGGGCTGGCCGCCGGCGCCCTCATCCTGCTGGCCATGCTATGCAGCTCCCTGCTTTCCCGGCTCGGAGGCTCCACCCCCGCTGTCCGCCGCACCATCGTCATAGAGGTCGGAATGCAGAATGCCGCCCAGGCGATAGCCATAGCATTTTCCCCCTTCATCTTCAACAGCGGCGAGATGGCCATACCCGCCATCATCTATGCCCTGCTGATGAATGTCGTGCTGCTGATATACGTCGCGGTGGTCCGCCGGCGTCAGTATGCGGTTTCTGTAAAATAATTCCCCGGATGTCGGCTCAGTTCCGAATTGTATACTAACTTTGGGAAAGTTTAAACGGAACTAAAAAGCAAGGACGACATGGCAATTACAGCAGAAAAGGATTGAGGAAAAGAGAGGAAAAGAGAGGAAAAGGGTGAGGAAAAGCTTACTGAGATGGAATATAAGGTGTTTAATATTATTAAGGAGAACCCGGCAGTGACTTATGCATATATTACCGACAAAGCGGGTGTAGGAGAAACTTCTGTGTATAAAATAATAAAAAGTCTCAAAGACAAAGGTTGGATTAAGCGGAATAATGGCCGGAAATGCGGCAACTGGGTGATAATGAAAAAATAACAAAGTATGTCAAAGTTGGGATGCATACAGCGGTATATGCTGATAATAAGGCTGGTCAGGAGCCGTCCTTATATCTCGCTGGAAGAGCTGGTGAGGGAGGTTGAGTGCGCGATGGCCTACTATGACGACGAAGGTACGGCAGGAGTGTCGAGAAGGACGGTGCTGAGGGATGTCGGGGATATCCGCAGCGGTCTGGGGGTCAGCATAGAGTATTCCCGGAGCGAAGGCGGCTACTATATCCCGGAGGATGAGGACCGGATCTCGGATCTGGAAAGGGTGCTGGAACAGTTTGACCTGATTACCTCGTTGAGGGCCAGGGAGGAACTGTCCTCGATAGTGTTTGCTGAGAAACGGAAAGCTGCCGGTACGGAGCATCTCAGTCCGCTGATATACGCGGTGAAGAAACATCTGGAGGTCGAATTTACCTATGTCAAGTACGACGGCTCGGAGCCTCGGCAGCGGAGGGTGATGCCCTACGCCCTCAAGGAAGGACAGGGCCGCTGGTATCTGCTGGCCATCGAGATAGGCCTGGGGGAGAAAGTCACTTCGGAGGGTGAGATTAAAAGCTGGGGCCTGGACCGTATAAGGAATCTGCGCATTACTGACAATCGGTTTGTTCCGAGGCCTGATGTGGATGTGGAGGCGGATTTCAAGGATTCGTTCGGCGTGTATTCCAACCGCAATGTGCCGGTTGAGGAAGTTGTCCTGTCGATGTCTCCCCGGGAGGGCCGCTACTGCAAGGCCTATCCCCTACACGCATCTCAGGAAGTGCTGATTGACAATGATAAAGAGGTCCGCATCCGTCTGAGGCTGCGCATAACATTTGCCTTCAGGCGCGAGCTCCTTTCCCGCAGCGACGACATCACCGTCATCTCCCCCGCCCACCTCCGCGAGGAACTGAAAACAATCTACCGCGATGCCCTGCACCGCATGAACTTCTGAGTGACACGCTTTGGCACTGAGC
>HF990345.1:22970-39847 GCA_000432775.1 Alistipes sp. CAG:831 | reverse complement strand
AAGGCTTGTGGTCGGGGTCGCCTCGGATGCGCGATACCACAGCGGCAGTAAATCCCGGGAAACGGTGCCGTTGCGGAAAGGGTCGGCAATCGGGATGTGCTTCAGAAGGCTTGTGGTCGGGGTCGCCTCGGATATGCAATACCGCAACGGCAGTGAATGTCGGGAAATGCTGCCATTGCGGTACGGTTGATTGCGGTATGGTTGAGGAGAAGAGGTCGGTCAATCTCTCAGACGGGAGAGTACAATCATGTCTGACGTAGGCTACCGGCCGATGATGAGGGCCTGCTGGGGGCCGACACTCAGAACGGGACCGGTTATGGTTCCGAGACCGTCTGTGGAGATGCGGCCGTCCCTGCAGTAGACTGTGTAGCGGTGCTCAGGGTCGTTCTCCGACATTGAGCCGTTGCTGTCCGCAGTATCTCCCTCAGTGGATGTTGCGCTGTCGTTGCTGTCCGAAGCAGCTTTCCAGTCCGGGATGTTTATGCTTACGGGCTCTTTGCGCGAGTTGATGATCACGACGAGTTCCTCGCAGGGGTCTCCGCCGGCGTGTCCGGTGAGTCTCCATGCCACCACTCCCTCAGGCGTATCCAGAAATTCCAGATGTTCCCGTACCAGGTCTGCGTCTCCGAGGCGGAAGGCTGGATGGGCCTTGCGCAGGGCGATGAGTCCGCGGTAGTAGTTGTAAAGGTCAGCATATCTGGTCTTGAAGCTCCAGTCGATGGCGTTGATGGCGTCGGGACTGTTGTAGCTGTTGTGCACTCCCTGTTTTGTGCGGAAAAGTTCCTCGCCTGCATATATGAAAGGTATGCCCTGGGAGGTGAATACTACGGTCTGGCCGAGTTTGTCCAGCCTGAGCAGCTCGTCTTCGGATATGCCCGGCAGGGAGGCGTGAAGTCTGTCACGCAGGCACATGTCGTCGTGACAGGAGATGTACGAAATCATCTGTGAAGGCTCAGAAGCCCAGCAAGTGTCGGAGTAGTTGACGTCTGCGAAGTCCACGTCCGGATGCCATATCGCTCCAGCCACTCCGAATTTGACACTTTCCTCCAGACCCTGCACGCCTCCGAGGAAGCCTGCCTGCGAGTCATCGCTGAACGGGCCGCGGAGGGCATCGCGCATCTCGTCGGAGAATGCCGCTATACCCGGCATTTCCCATGTGTTGGCCTTCATGGCCAGCAGTTTCCCATCATACAGGGGTGCGGAGGCGGCCCATCCCTCACCATAGATGAGTATCGAAGAATCTATATCGTACAGAGCCGAGCGTATGGCATTCATGGTCTCTATGTCGTGTATGCCCATCAGATCGAAGCGGAAGCCGTCGATGTGGTATTCCTCGGCCCACCAGCAGACGGATTCGACCATGTAGCGGCGCATCATTTCCTTCTCGGAAGCTGTCTCGTTGCCGCATGCCGAGCCGTCCGCGAAGCTGCCGTCCTCCCTCATGCGGAAGAAGTATCCGGGTACGGTACGCTCGAAGGCATGGGACGCGGCATCGGCCACATGGTTGTACACTACGTCGAGCACTACCCGTATTCCGGCTTTGTGCAGGGCCTGGACCATTTCCTTGAATTCCCTGATGCGGCTCGAAGGATTGTAGGGGTCAGTGGAGTAGGAGCCGTCGGGAACATTGTAGTTCACCGGGTCATAGCCCCAGTTGTAGACATTGTCCTCCAGTCTGGTCTCGTTGACAGAGGCATAGTCGAAGGATGGAAGGATGTGCACGTGCGTCACGCCCAACTCTACGAGATGGTCGATGCCGGTGCGTACGCCGCGGGGTCCACGTGTGCCGGTCTCGGTCAGAGCAAGGAATTTGCCCCGGTGCTCAGTGGAAATTCCGGAATTGGCGGAGACAGAGAAATCCCGGTGGTGCATCTCGTAGATCACTGCATCTGCAAAAGTGCGGAGCTCCGGGCGACGGTCCCCGGCCCAGCCTTCGGGGTCGGTGCTGCCGAAATCCACTACTGCCGCCCGCTGCCCGTTGACTCCGACTGCGGTGGCGAAGATGCCGGGAGTCTCGTCGAGCCACCGGCCTGAGACATTGACCCTGAAGGTGTAGAAGCGACCTTCGAGGTCTCCTTCGGCGACAGCTTTCCAGGAACCGTCGGCAGCATTTTTATTCATCTCAATGACCTCGTAGGGCTGTCCTCCGAGTCCTTCCTCGTATAGCAGGACACGGGCGGAGTCGGCAGTCGGTGCCCATAGTGAAAATTCGGAACTTGCCCTGGTGTAGCACAGTTCCTGAAGTGAGCCCTCCTTGGGAGGGAACTGCCCTGAAGCAGCGGTGCAGCCAACTATCAGAGGGGCTGCGGCAAGGCTGAAGAGCCAAATAGGTAAACAAGTGTGTTTCATACCGGCTAAATGGTTGTTTGTCAAAATGGGAAATATAGGTGCAAATTTAGGAAATTTCTTGGATTAGGCATAATTGTTGCTAACACGGACTCAGAAATTTTAAAAAAGAGTTATACAATATGCAGTATCTGAAAATTGCGGCTGTAAGCTTTCTCGCTGTTCTGAGCATGGCCTCGTGCAAGCAGAAAGCCGAGGGTCAGAAAGAAGCGGTAACGTATCCGCTTTTAAAAGTTTCTCCCGAGGACAGAACTCTGTCTGTCAGTTATTCAGCGGTGATCGAGGGTAAGCAGGACGTGGAGGTGAGACCTCAGGTGTCCGGCTTTATCACCGATGTGTTGGTCAAAGAAGGAGCCAAGGTGAAAAAGGGTCAGACGCTGTTCGTCATCGACACCATTCCCTATGCGGCTTCATACAGGCAGGCCAAGGCGGCAGTAGCCACGGCAGAGGCACAGCTTGCCACAGCCCAGCTCTCACTGGAAGGCAGCGAGGACCTGTATGCCGAGAATGTCATCTCGGATTTTGAGCTCCAGACGGCCCGCAACTCCTACAACAGTGCGGTAGCGTCACTGCGCCAGGCGCAGGCATCCGAGGCCAGTGCAGCCCAGAACCTCTCTTATGCCATTGTAAAGAGCCCCGTGAACGGTTCTGCCGGCATGACATCCATCAGGGTAGGCGCTCTGGTCAGCTCTTCCATGACCGAGCCTCTGATCAGCGTATCGGACAATTCCCAGATGTATGTATACTTCTCACTTCCCGAGAAGGAGGTCCTTTCGATGACCCGCCAGTACGGATCGATTGACAACACCATCGCCTCCTTCCAGCCGGTTACCCTGACCCTGACGAACGGTACCGTCTATGAGGAGCCCGGCCGCATCGACGTGATCAGCCGTATCGTGGACCGCGGAACCGGTACTGTAAGCGTGAGAGCCGTGTTTGACAATGAGAACGGACGTCTGATGAGCGGAAGTTCGGGACGTATCAATATTTCCTACGACAGGAACAACTGCATAGTGATCCCCCAGACGGCCACCTACGAGATACAGGACAAGATATTTGTATATAAGGTAGTGGACGGCAAGGCCGTTTCAAATGAAGTGAAAGTGTTCAGAATCAACAACGGTAAGGAGTATGTTGTTGAGAGCGGCCTCAATGCCGGTGATATAATCGTATCAGAGGGCGCAGGTCTGCTCAGGGAGGGTACTCCCGTTACCGGTACTTCTGTTGAGGCCGGCTCTAATTCTAATAAAGGAGAATAAGAGATATGAATCTTAAAACATTCATCGACCGTCCTATCCTGTCGGTCGCTATTTCCATTTTCCTGGTGCTGGTGGGTATCATCGGACTTGCGATGCTGCCTGTGGAGCAGTACCCGGACATAGCTCCTCCTACCATCCGCGTGTCGACCACCTACAGCGGTGCGAATGCGACTGCCGTGCAGAATGCCGTGATTGCCCCCCTCGAGGAAGCCATCAACGGTGTAGAGGACATGACCTACATGACATCCGAGGCAAGTAACTCGGGAAGTGCTTCCATCACAGTGTATTTCAAGCAGGGCATTGACCCCGACATGGCGTCTGTGAACGTACAGAACCGTGTATCCAGGGCCACTTCGCTTCTGCCTGCCGAAGTTACCAGAGTCGGAGTGGAGGTGTCCAAGCGTCAGAGCAGTACCCTGAAGGTGTTCGCCTTGGTGTCTCCGGACGCCACTTACGACGAGACCTTCCTGACCAACTACCTGTCCATCAACGTAAAACCCCAGATTCAGCGTATCTCCGGTGTCGGTGATTGTAATGTCATGGGCGGTGACTACGCCATGCGTATATGGATGAAGCCTGACCTGATGGCCCGCTATGAACTGGTGCCCAGCGATGTAAGTGCGGCTCTTTCCAGCCAGAACATCGAGGCGTCCACCGGTGCCATCGGCGAGAACTCCGACAACGTCTTCCAGTACACCCTCCGCTACAAGGGCCGTCTGTCCACCGAGGAGGAGTTCGGCGAGATAGTCATCAAGGCCTATGAGGACGGCCGCGTGCTCAGACTCAAGGATATCGCCGATATCCAGCTGGGTGCCATCTCCTACAATTACGAGGGCCGTGTGAAGGGAGCTCCCGGTGTGAGCTGTATGATCAACCAGACCGCCGGAAGTAACGCCAACGAGATCATCAAGGACATCGACGCCTATCTGGAGACAGTGAAGGCAGACCTTCCCAAGGGAGTGGAGATCGTGGACATCATGAGTACCAAGGACTTCCTCGATGCTTCCATCAATGAGGTGATCAGCACCCTCTTCGAGACCCTGCTCCTGGTGATTCTCGTGGTGTACGTCTTCCTCCAGAACCCGAGGTCCACACTCATCCCTACTATATGTATCTTCGTCGCCTTGATCGCCACTTTCGCATTCCTGGTGGTGGCCGGCTTCACGATCAACCTGATCACCCTCTTCGCGCTGATTCTGGTTATCGGTACGGTCGTCGACGACGCAATCATTGTGGTCGAAGCGGTGCAGGCACGCTTCGACATGGGTTACCGCTCTTCGTACAAGGCCGCAGTGGACGGTGTCGAGGGCGTGTCTGCAGCCGTAGTATCGGCGACACTGGTCTTCATGGCCGTGTTTATCCCCGTATCCTTCCTTGGAGGTACTTCCGGTCTGTTCTACAAACAGTTCGGTCTGACCATGGCGGCAGCGGTGGGCTTCTCGGCGATCAACGCCCTTACCCTTTCCCCCGCTCTCTGCGCCATCATCCTCAAACCTAACGAAATCGTCCGTCCCGGTGAGAAGCCCAAGCAGTTCTCCACCAGGTTCAGAATCGCTTTCGAGACATCTTTCGGACGTCTGATCACCAAGTACAAATACGGCGTCAAGTTCTTCATCAAGCACAAATGGGTAGGCGTGAGCCTCCTGGTTGCCGCCTGCGGTCTGCTCGTGTATTTCATGGCCACGGCCAAGACATCCCTGGTGCCCAATGAGGATACCGGCTCCCTCTTCGTCAGCGTGGACGCAGCGCCCGGTACGACTCTGGCCGAGACCAACGACATCCTCACCGAGATGCAGAAGAGCATCGACGACATCGAGGAGATCCAGACCTACAACCAGGTGGCCGGTTTCTCCTTCTCCGGAAGCGGTGCCTCGCACGCCATGCTGATGATCCGTCTGAAACCCTGGGATCAGCGTGAAGGCAAGGAGCACAGCTATACGGCAGTCATCGAGGAGATATATGCCAAGACGGCGCATATCACCAACGCCCAGATATTCATCTTCGCTCCTCCTATGATTTCCGGTTACGGAACTGGTAACAGCTTCTTCGTCGACCTGCAGGACCGTTCCGGCCGCGGTATCGACGTGCTGGAGGACGTGACTCAGGACTTCATCGCGGCTCTGAACCAGAGGCCCGAGGTGCAGATGGCCTACACATCCTTCAGCTCCAACTTCCCTCAGTATGAACTGGATGTGGATGCCGCCAAGTGTATCCGTGCCGGTACTACCACTGACGCAGTTCTCTCGGTTATCTCCGGATACTACGGAAGTATGTACGTGTCGAACTTCAACCGCTTTACCAAGCTCTACCGTGTTATCCTCCAGGCTCCCACCGAATTCAGGGACAATATGCAGTCACTCGATGACGTATATGTGAGGACATCCAACGGAATGGCTCCCGTAAGCCAGTTCGTCACCATGAGGAAGATCTACGGCGCCGAGGTGCTCAACCGCTTCAATATGTTTACCTCCATCACCGTACAGGGTATGCCTAACCCGGGCTACAGCTCCGGAGACATCATCCAGGCCATCGAGGAAGTCAGCCAGGAGGCCCTGCCTACCGGATTCGGCTACGAGTTCTCCGGTATGACCCGTGAGGAGGCCGAGCTGGCGGAGTCCAACACCACAGCCATCGTATATGTGATCTGCGTGATCTTCATCTACCTCATCCTCTGCGGTCTGTACGAGAGTCTCTTCCTTCCCCTCGCGGTACTCTGCTCCGTGCCTTTCGGCCTGATGGGCAGCTACCTCTTCACCAAGATATGGGGGCTTGAGAGCAACATCTATACCCAGGTCGGTATGATCATGCTCATCGGACTGCTTTCCAAGACAGCGATTCTGATTACCGAGTACGGTACCCAGCGCCGCAAGATGGGCATGAGCCTCAGTGCCGCCGCCCTGTCCGCCGCAGGTGTCCGTCTCAGGCCTGTGCTCATGACAGTGCTCACCATGGTTATCGGTCTGCTGCCTCTGATTACGGCTTCAGGAGTAGGAGCCAACGGTTACCGCTCCCTCGGTGTGGGAACTGCCGGAGGTATGGTAGTCGGAACTATAGCACTTATGTTCATCACGCCTATGTTCTTCGTCATCTTCCAGTTTGTGGAGGAGAAGGTAATGGGTAAAAGAAAGGAGGAAAGAGAAGCATCATTATGAGAAAGATAATACTTACAATAGCCGCGGTGGCAGTGGTCAGCAGCTGCTCCATCTACCGCAAGTACCAGAGGCCTGAGGATGTAGTTCCCATGGACAGCCTCTACCGCGCGGAGCTGGTCTCCCCCGAAGAGGATGCCCGGGCTGCGGAGGACAGCACTTCCTTCGGTTATATGCCATGGGAGGAAATGTTCACCGATCCCTACCTGCAGGAACTCATCCGCACCGCTCTGGACAACAATACTGACCTGCTCAGCGCCGCTCTCAGAGTGGAGCAGGCCCAGGCCCGTCTGAAAGCCTCGAAGTGGGCTTATTCCCCTTCGCTGAACCTCGGCCCTCAGGGCGGATACAACTACACCCTTGCCGACAATCAGGGCAATGTCACCACCACCGGAACCTGGACCTACAATGCCGGACTCTCCGTCAGCTGGGACATCGACCTCTTCGGCTCACTGCTCAACGCCAAGCGCGGAGCTCAGGCTGCCCTTCTCCAGCAGGAGGCTTACCGTCAGGCAGTCCGCTCCCAGCTCATCGCCACAGTGGCCAATGCCTATTATTCCCTGCTGATGCTGGACGAACAGGTCCGTGTCAGTGAGGAGAATGTGACCCTCTGGGCGGAGCAAATCCGCAGTATGGAGGCAATGCTCAAGGTCGGCCGTGTCAATGAGAATGCAGTCACCCAGTCCCGCGCCCAGCTCTACGGACTGGAGGCTTCGCTGGCAGATATGAAGCGCCAGCGTCAGGAGGCAGAGAACGCCCTCTGCTCCATCCTCGGCTCAGTATATACCAAGATAGAGAGGGGCACCCTCGACGAGCAGACCCTGCCTCAGGACTTCTCAGTGGGAATTCCTCTGGAACTGCTCTCCAACCGTCCCGATGTCTATCAGGCAGAGATGGCTCTGGCAAGTGCCTACTATTCGACCAACCAGGCCCGTTCCGCCTTCTATCCCAAGCTCACCCTTTCTGGCAGCGCCGGATGGACCAACAGTGTGGGACAGGCGATTCTCAACCCCGGCGGCCTGATCGTGTCGGCCCTTGCCCAGCTCGCCCAGCCCATATTCAACAAGGGACAGCTGACCTCCAACCTGCGTGTCGCGAAGGCTGAGGAGGAGATAGCCAAGCTGAGCTACAAACAGGCTCTGCTCGATGCGGGAGAGGAGGTGAACAACAACCTCTACGCTCTCGAGATATACGACGAGATGCTTCAGAAGCATACTTCCCAGATGACGGACCTCGAGCGTTCCGTACAGACAGCCGAGTACCTTTATCAGAAGAGTACCGGAATGACCTACCTGGAGGTGCTGACAGCCCGTCAGTCCCTGCTGACGGCCCAGCTCAATGTAGTGTCCGACAAATATCTCCTTCTGCAGACCACGGTCAACCTCTACCGATCCCTCGGAGGAGGCAGACAATAAGACAGATGCAGCATATATGACGATATGAGAAGAAGCATAAATATTTTCCTGACAGCCGTCGCCGCGCTTGCGGTGGCGGCTTCTTGCAATGACAGTACGGTCCCGGCCCCCTATGGTCCCGTACCGACGGAAGCCCAGATGGAGTGGCAGAAGATGGAGTACTATATGTTCGTACACTTCGGCCCCAATACATTTACAGACAGTGAGTGGGGTACCGGTGACGAGAACCCGGACGTGTTCGCCCCCACTGACCTCGACTGTGAGCAGTGGGCCCGTATAGCCCGCGAGGCCGGAATGAAGGGCATTATCCTCACAGCCAAGCATCATGACGGCTTCTGTCTGTGGCCCAGCAAGTACAGTCGTCATACCGTGGCACAGAGCTCCTGGCGGAACGGCCAGGGCGATGTACTGCGCGAGTTGGCGGATGCCTGTGAGAAGTATGACCTCCGCCTCGGAGTCTACATTTCGCCCTGGGACCGCAACCACCCTGCCTACGGCACTGAAGCCTATAATGAGGTATTTGCCGGCTGCATCACCGAGGTGCTTACCGAGTACGGCGATATCTTCGAGCTCTGGTTCGACGGGGCTGACGACGGGGAGGGTGACGCACCGAGCCGTTACCGCTGGAATTATTTCAATGCCACAGCCCATACCCTTAATCCGGACCTGGTCATTTTCAGTGATGTAGGACCTGGATGCCGGTGGGTGGGCAACGAGCGCGGATATGCCGGGGAGACCAACTGGTCGCGGCTGGATGTCGCCGGATTCGCCCCGGGACGTCTGGCACCTCCCCGTGATACCCTCAACTGCGGCAATGTACACGGCAGTCAGTGGATTCCCGCGGAGGCGGACGTGTCCATCAGACCCGGCTGGTTCTATTCTCCTTCGACCGACAGCCTGCTCAAGAGCGTGGACGAGCTTATGGAGATATACTATGCTTCAGTAGGGCGTAATGCCAATCTGCTGCTCAATGTTCCTCCCGACCGCCGTGGCCGCGTACATCCTGCCGATTCCGCCCGCTTGATGGAGTTCCGCGACGCCCGTACGGAGGCATTCCACGCCGACTATGCCAAGATGTCGCGGGCCTATTCCGAATCAGTCCGCGCCAATTCTCCCAAGTATGCCGCTGCAAATGCCGTTGACGGCCGCTACTCGACCTATTGGACGACGGATGACAGTGTCACCTCCGCCTCTTTCACCGTGTATTTCCGCAGAGACAGGAAGGTCAGTTCGGTGATGCTCCAGGAGTACATCCCTCTGGGACAGAGAGTCAAGGAGTTCAGTGTGGAATGCCGCCTGGGAGAGACAGGGGAGTGGAAGGAGGTCTGCCGCGGTACGACAATAGGGTACAAGCGGATCATGCGCTTCGACCCTGTTGAGGCCTCCGAGGTAAGATTCAATATCATAGATTCTTACGCCTGCCCTCTGATCAACAATGTCGCGATATACTGACCCCTTTGCCGGCCTGACCAGTGACAGGAGTTCCTGTTTTTGTGACATTGTGGCATTGTCGCGGAGTGTGGTATCGGTTTTGCAGAGGCATAAGTCAGAAATTAAAATTTAAAACGTTACTACCATGATTACCGAAAAATTACAGAATGCGATCAATGATCAGATAATCGCTGAGATGTGGTCGGCCAACCTCTACCTTTCCATGTCTTTCTATCTTGAGAAAGAGGGTTATGACGGAATGTCACACTGGATGAAGAGACAGTCTCAGGAAGAGCTCGAGCATGCTTACGGCATGGCATCCTTCCTCCAGAAGAGAGGCGGTACAGCCAAAGTCAGCATGATCGACGTAGTGCCTCAGGGCTGGGGCAGCGTGCAGGAAGTCTTCAAACACGTCTATGAGCATGAGTGCCACGTAACAGCCTTGATCGACAAGATGGTCGACATCGCCCGCGAGGAGAAGGACAAACCCTCCGAGGATTTCTTCATGACCTATATCCGCGAGCAGGTCGAGGAAGAGGCAACTACCCTCTCCATCTACGAGAAAGTACAGCGTTCCGGCGAAGCTGGCCTCGTAATGCTGGACAGCAAGCTCGGCGAGCGCAAATAGTCTCTTCCTTCAGTTTCCGAAAGAAAGAAATCAAGACCGAAAGGGGGCACTTCTGTAAAGAGAAGCGGCCCCTTTATTTTTCAGTTGTCAGTCGTGCTTTCCGGGTGTGTCTTTTGCCGGGAGGCGTCCTGCACGGCGGAGTGCATCATCGATGAGCCACTGGAGCTGGCCGTTGGTTGAGCGGAATTCGTCTGCGGCCCATTTCTCCAGTGCCTCCATCGTTGCTGTGTCTACACGCAGCACAAAGCTCTTGGTCTTGTTCTGTTCTTTGGCCATAGGCTTACTGGTAGAGCGAGCCGGTGTTGAGCACGGGCTGTGCGGACTCGTCTGCGCAGAGGACTACCAGCAGGTTGCTGACCATGGCGGCCTTCTTGGCCTCGTCCAGCTCGACGATGTCCTTGTCGTTTATTTCCTTGAGAGCCATCTGAACCATGGATACGGCTCCCTCGACTATCTTCTCGCGGGCGGAGATGATGGCCTCGGCCTGCTGGCGGCGGAGCATCACGGCTGCGATTTCGGGTGCGTAGGCCAGGTAGTTGATGCGTGCTTCCAGTACTGAGATACCGGCCATCTCCAGACGTTCGTTGAGCTTCTCGACCAGTTCGCGGTTGATGGTGTCCCCGCCGTTGCGCAGGGTCAGGGTCTCGGTGGTCTCCGAACCGAGGGTGTCGTAGGCGTAGCTTCCGGCTACTTGCCGGAGGGCGGCGTCGCTCTGAACGCGGACGAAGGACTCGAGGGCGGTCATGCGTCCTGCATTGTTCTCGGCAATGGTCTGAGTGTCTATCTCGAATATGGCTTTATACACATCCTCCACCTTCCATACGAGGATGAGACCTACGAGGATGGGGTTTCCGTTGCGGTCATTGACCTTGATGGGATCCACATTCATGTTGCGGGCGCGGAGCGAGACTTTCTTCTTGGAGTAGAATGGATTGACCCAGAAGAAGCCGGTACGGGTGAAGGTGCCTCTGTACTTTCCGAAGAAGACCATGGCTCTGGCCTGGTTGGGCTCCAGGATCATCAGTCCTATGAGCAGTACGGATGCGATGATGATTAGAAGGACTGCGGCTATGCAGAGCAAGTTGTAGAGGAAGCTGCCGATGACGGCTTCATGACTCTCGGCGAGTACGATGAAAGTTATACCGGCGGCGATGAGAATGATGCTTACCAGGATCATCAGGAATCCGTTGGCAGCACTCCCCTGGAAGGGTGTTTCCTGGGAGATTTGACGGGTTGAGTGGTCTTTCATGGCTTGATGATATTAAAATGATATCACAAAGATATTTAATTTTCCCAAATCATCAAATTTTTTCAACGGTCTGCGCAAATAATACAATCAAGTATTCCAATTTGTTGTAAGTGTGTGGATGCTCTGAATCCGGATATTGTGAAAATATTTCAGATTGTAACGTAAATTTAAAATGATAAGAATGTAAAATATTCTATCTTTGCGCCAAAGTATCATTTTAAAACTATAGATATGAGTTTCAGAAAAGCAATTTTGGCCTTTATCGCCAGTGTGGCGGTGCTGGCTGCCTCTTCATGTGTTGACAGAGGAGGCGAGGACTTAGTCGTCAACATCACTACCTCCATAGGAGAGGAAGGTATTGAGTTTGACATGAATGCTCAGGACACTGTCTTTACTCTCACCAGTAATTGTGACTGGACAGTAGAGATGGAGGTGGAGAATCCTTGGGAGAATGAGGCCGAGGAATTCGAGCAGAATCCCTGGCTGACAGTATCTCCTGTCAGTGGAGAAGCTTCTGAACAGCCGGTAACAATAACAGTTGCTGCAGATGCCAATACCAGCGATGCTGCTGAGATTACCTACGACCGCGCAGTTATCGTGTATTTCAGGACTGACAGAGAGCAGTTCGCCAGCGTGAGAGTGTTTCAGGAAGGTCAGGAACGCAAGCCCAATGCAGCTGATACTATCTCCATCAGCGAGCTCAGGCAGATGGCCCCCGTTGCACAGGATTCAGTAGTGACCATTACTGATCCGTATATTATTAAAGGTGTGGTCGTGTCATCCCGCGATCCCCAGACCGTCTCCAACAACAACATCTACATCCAGGACGGCACTGAGCCCCACAGCGGTCTGCTGGTATATTCCAGCGCTTTCAGCAGCTGCAATTTCGGTGATGAAGTTGAGATTACGATTACTGACGGTACCCTCGAGTACTATTTCGGTCAACTCGAGTTCAAGCCCGCAAGTACTGACGACGTGGTGGTAGTCGGAAAGCAGGAGAATCCCGAGGCAGCCGAGATTGAGGGAGCCTCTCTTGTCAACGGCGACTATGAGGGCCAGTATGTGAAGATGTACGCCCAGGTAGTCCAGGGTGATCTCGAGAAGACCATGGGTGACAGCCCCTCCATCGAGACCGAGGACGGTTTCTCATTCCTCATGTACAGCCGCTCCAATACTCCCTGGGCCGGTGAGGAGGTTCCTCAGGGCGCAGGTACAGTATACGGCCTGGTCGGCAGCTACAACGGCGTATATCAGCTGGTTCCCTCACGCGCAACTGATTTTGAGGGCATGACAGAGAGCAGATTCACCGGCCGTCCCGCAGTCACCACCGGCGAGGGTCAGCTCAGCGAGGACAAGTCGTCCATGACCGTGACCGGAGAGTACACCTACGCAGGTGAGGCGGCAGATGTGACCGAGGTCGGCGTGGCCTACAAGCTGGTGGATGCCGAGGAGTACACCAAGGTAAAGGCCGAGAAGGTAGAGAGTCCCTTCACAGTGACCATACCTCTGGAGACAGGCGCTTATAAGTACTACGCATACGTGATGATCGGTGAAAGAGAGTATCAGGGCGAGACTCTGACCGTCACCAACGAGGAGACAGTTCTCAATGTGGCAGATGTAGTAGCAGCTATCTTGGACGGCACTGTCGAGGATAATGCTTCTCTCGCATCCCTCGGTGCTTATCTGCAAGGTATAGTGGCTGCCGGAAATCAAAGTGCTAACTATAACGGCAAGTATTCACTGGTAGACGGAACAGGTGAGGAAGCTACCGGTATCGTACTTTATGGTATGTACGATGTAGAGCTGAATCCCGGTGACCGTGTAAGGATAAACCTGGCCAATGCTGCTTTTGACAATTACAATAATCTCCGTGAGATTAAATTCAATGAAGGTACTGATATCAATGCTCAGGTAGAGGTCCTTGAGTCAGGAGTCGCTTTTGACGTTCCTGAACTTACTGTAGCTGAACTCCTCAGCGGCGACTGGCAGGGTCAGTATGTGACAGTGAAGAATGTCCGCAGCGCAATGGATACACTGACGGCATGGACAGAATCCGGCAACAGTACCAACAGGAACTTTACTGACGGCACGGATGAATTCATCGTACGCACGCAGTCAAGTGCCGACTGGGCCGCCGAGAACATCAATCCTGATGTGACGGCCGATCTCTCCGGAGTTGTGGAGGTATTCTACGATGATATCCAGATGTATGCCGCCACATACGACGATATCAAGGCTTTCTCTGTACCCGCCGGCGATGAACCTGAGGAACCGGTTGAGCCCGGCGAGCCTGTAGCAGTTACTATTGCAGAGTTTCTGGAGGCTCCTGTAAGCGCGGATACATGGTATCAACTTACCGGTACAATAACCAGAATAGAAAAAGAAGATTATGGTAACATTTATATAGAGGATGAGACAGCCGAGGTTTATATTTACGGCCTTACAGCTACAAAGTAGAGAAGAATGACAAATCATTTGCATCTCTTGGCTTGAAAGTCAATGATATTGTAACCCTTGTTACTCTTAGGGGTGAATATAATGGCACGCCCCAGGGCGGTGGAAATACTAATCCTGCTTATTACATTTCCCACGAAGAGGGTGAGGCTCCTGCCCCCGAGAACCCCGTAATTGAGGGTACTGCAGGTGATGGTGTCTACACCAGCAGCATTGACCTGACCCAGAATACAAGCAGCGATCTGAAGAATTACGCCAGCACATTTGTTGTAGGGGGAACTGAGTATCCTGCTGTAAAAATAGGAGCCAGCAAGTCCGCAGGGTCTTATTCTTTCAATCTAGGAAAAGCCGGTAGCAGTACTCTTTCAATGTACGCTGTAGCATGGACCGGAAAACAGACTAATGTATTGGTCAAAATTTCCGGCGGTGGTACCATCAATGGCGCATCTCAGGTTGAACTGGCTTGCGTACCCAATACCGGTCTCTCAGGCGGCGGCAACAAATATACCATCACATTCGGTGACAAAGACTTCTACACCATGAACATCGAGGGTGCCACCGAGAACACTGTCATCACGGTGACTACCGAAGGCATGCAGGACAACCGTGCCGGATTTACCGGAGTGAATGTAAAGTAACCGACAGACACAGAATATATGCTGAAAAACAGTGTACGACTTCTTCTTGCAGCCGTGCTGGTCTTCCTGACCGCCGGCTGCATCAAGGATCCGGAGTTCCAGCCCGCTGATATGGGAGTGAGTGTTGAAGAACTCTCGTTCAGCAAGGATGGAGGGGAGGCGACAGTCAGCCTTCTCTCCAACCGGGACTGGGATGCTGAGATAACAGTGACCCGTGGTACTGCTGACTGGATCGTGCTGAGCGATACGGCCGGTACTGCATCGGGCGATTCGGTGACGGTGACAGTGACCGTGCTGCCCAATACCGGAGAGGACCGCGACGCAGTGCTGCGTTTCACTACCGGAACGGTATATGCACAGGTAGGCATTGTCCAGCCTGGAGAATACCGCAGGAGTTACATGACCATCGCCGAGTTCCTTCAGATGCCTGTGGACGAGGAGACATGGTACGAACTCTGCGGTACGATAACGGATATCGCCAGCACTCAATACGGCAACCTCACCATCGCAGATGAGACCGGTTCGCTGTATATCTACGGTCTGACAGCCACCAAGCAGAGCGGTAACGACCAGTCCTTCGCTTCCCTTGGCCTGGAAGTAGGGGACGAGCTGGTGCTCATGACGCTCAGGGGCGAGTTCAACGGAGAACCTCAGGGCGGCGGACGGGACTATCCGGCATACTATGTCAGCCATACACCGGGTGGCAGTCAGCCTGATGAGGGAGATGGCTATCTCGTAGGAGACTACAGTGCATGGAACGCTGCGGGTACCATGACATCCTTCCTGGATGATTTCTCTACAGTAGAGTCGAATAATGCCGCCTACGAGAACGACAACTGGCTGTTCTGGTCCTCGGACGCCAACGGAATCAGCCAGAGCTGGAAGACCGGTACGTTCGATAACTCCTCGACCGGCATGACCGACAAGTATATTCAGATAGCGCCCTACAACTCTTCCCTGGATGAGGTAGTGGCCTACGCCCTTCCTCCCAGAGCTGATGTTGCGGGAATGTCTCCCAGAACTTTCACTTTCAGCAAGGCGCTATACCATCTGGATGAGGGTGGGGACGACAGCCGTCTGGAAGTGGTGGTGTCTACCGATTTTTCAGGTGACTTCGAGGCTGCTTCATGGACAGTAGTGGAGGACGTTTCCTTCCCTGCCGGAGCTGAGCGCAACCAGTGGGTTGAAGAGACCGTGGACCTCTCTGCATACGCGTCTGAATCCTCTCTCTGCATAGCCCTAAGGTACACAGGTAAGTCCAATACCTACCGTATCGACAATGTGGGCTATGGTGACGGAGAGGCCGCTCCTTACCTCAGTCTGAGCGGTTCGGGTACGACCGTTACATCCGAAGCCGGTTCGCTGACCTTCCAGGTAAGTTCCAATGTTACATGGACAGTGGCTTCCGACAATACGGATTTCACACCTTCCCCGGCCTCGGGCGATGGTCAGGGACAGATAACTGTTACCTACACGGCCAATACTACTGGTGAGGACCGTACTTCAGTTATCACCGTTTCCCCTGATGGCGGAGATGCCAGGGACCTTCAGCAAGTCACATTTACGATAGTGCAGAAACGTGAGGGCGCGTCCGTCGGCGGAGCCTATACCTCCAATGTAGGGCTTCCTTCTGATGACAATACTTCCGATGCCTCATATATCCACTCTGTGTCTATTGACGGAGAGGAGTATCCGGCACTCAAACTGGGTACAAGTTCCAAGGCGGGTACATATACAACGCCCGCTCTGGCCATGCAGGGAGACCTGACGTTGGGTATGTACGCCATGGCATGGAAGGGCAAGGAATGTGAGCTTACTATTACAGTAAACAACGGAGGCTCCATAGACGGGCAGAGTTCAGTGACCATCAGTCCTGAATCAAACACCGGTGTCGCGAACGACCCTCCTTACGTGGTAACTGTAGACCCGGCACAGGATTATTATGAGTTTGACCTGTCAGGTGTGACTTCCGCTACTACCCTTACATTCTCCACAGTCCAGTCGGCTCCACGCTGCATCGTCTTCGGACTGAATGTTAATGCTGAATAAAGGATGAGACCTGCAGCCATACTGCGGAGTCTCTTTCCGCTGCTGTTTCTGTCCGCCGTCGTTCTCACGTACTCCTGTACGGACGACGGACGGATGGACAACACGGTAACTCTCAGAGACAGCACTGTCCCGGCCTCGAGCACGGGGCAGTTTGTCTCTATTGTGTCTTCCGTGGACTGGACCATTTTCCTGGAGTTCCCCGAAGGACAGGTGCCGTGGTGTGCCGTATCCCCTGAGTCCGGGAGCGGCAGCCGCAACA
>HF990345.1:0-22964 GCA_000432775.1 Alistipes sp. CAG:831 | reverse complement strand
GGGAGCGGCAGCCGCAACAATATCATGCTTACATACACCGCGAATACCGACAGCACCTCGCGCAGTGCCGTCATACTGGTAAGTTTCTCCGACGGAGAGGCCGTATCACTCCAGCTGGTGCAGCTGGGGGCAGGGGCCGAGGACCCGGATACCGGGGATGACGTGGAACAGCTGGTTTCCGACCCTGTATATACCTGGATGGAACTTCCTGAGGTAGAGACTACGGATATGACCGCCTACGTTTTCCATCATGCGGAACTGAACGGGGGGCAACGGCGCAACTGGTCTATGCTCTACGATGCGCAGCAGCGTATTGCCCTGTGGGTAGCCTATCCCCTTTGCTCGGACTACACCGGCAGCGGCGGACGCACGGATGCCTGGGGATATGATCCCAAGATACCTGCAGAATACCAGCCGGTGCTTTTCAGCGGATGGCAAGGACGCGGGTACGACCGGGGGCATCAGATACCATCCGGTTCGCGCAACGCAGACCAGGAACTCAATGCCCAGACCTTCTATTTTACCAATATGACCGCCCAGGTTTCAGGTTTCAATCAGAATCTCTGGGCCAATGTGGAGACCAGAGTCAGGAGCTATGCCAGCACCTGCGATACCCTATATGTGGTGACTGGTCCACTATTCTACTCCGATGTCCCGGAGGAACGCGAATATGCCTTCGACAACAACGGAGACCCGTCAGTCGTGCCTGACGGCTATTTTAAAGTCCTGCTGAGGTACACCATCCCGGATACGTATTATTCCGTGGCGTTCGTCTACGACAACACCGATTACGGCCGGAGCAATCCCGAGAGTGCGGACCTGCATACAGTCGCAGAGGTGGAGGTGATGACAGGATTTACTTTTTTCAATAATCTTCCCCAGGAGACGGCCACTGCTGTCAAGTCGCAGCTCGAGCCGGAGCGCTGGGGGCTATAACTGCCGGACTATGATAAGAAAGATAGCAGCCGTATCGATATCCCTCCTCATCTGCCTCTCCCTTGCCGGACAGGATGAGAAGTATATCGTGGCGTTCTACAATGTGGAGAATCTCTTCGACATCTACGATGACCCGTCGGTACTGGATGAGGAATTTACTCCTGAAGGCCCCAAGAACTGGACCGAGGCCAAATACGAGAAGAAAATAGGCAATCTGGCCGAGGTAATCTACGGTCTGTCCGCCTCCAACAAGGATTTCCCCGCCGTGATAGGTCTGGCCGAGGTGGAGAATCACAGGGTGCTGGACGATCTGGTGTCGGCAGAAAAACTGGTGCCAGCCAGATATCAGATAGTTCATTATGATTCTCCGGAAGCCAGAGGGGTGGATGTGGCCCTGCTTTTCCGTCCGGATCTGTTTGAGTACGAATGGAGCAAGGCGTTCCAGCCTGTAATTCCCGAGGAACCGGATTTCAAGACCCGTGATATCCTGGCAGTGTGCGGCAGGATGGGAGGAGACCGGATATGTTTTCTGGTCAACCACTGGTCTTCCCGCAGAGGCGGTGCCCAGTCCTCGGAGTTTCTGAGAGTGGGCTGTGCCTCGACGGTCCGCCGGTTTACGGATTCGCTTCAGGCAGCTGACCCTGAAATCAAGATAGTGATAATGGGAGATATGAACGATGACCCGGACAACAGGAGTCTTTCCGAGGTGCTGGGGGCTGTCGAGAAGATATCCAAGGTAAAGGACGGAGGCTTTTTCAACCCGTTCTGGAGCATGCATCGCGCCGGCTACGGTACGCTGGGATATCAGGATGCGTGGAACCTTTTCGACAATATCATCGTCAATTCGGCCCTTACCGACAACACCGCCGGCCATCTGCGGCTTCTGAAATCGGCGAAGAGCGGTTTCTATGGTCATATCTATAAGAGGAACTATATGATACAGCAGAGCGGCAGGTACAAAAACTATCCGCTGCGCACCTTCAGCGGCAACACATTTCTTGGAGGATACAGCGATCATCTTCCGGTCTACATTATTCTAGGCAAATAAACAATGATCAATAAAATGAGAATAAAATCAGCAGTTATCGCGGTCCTGCTCCTGCTGTCCGCCCTACCGGCCATGGCCCAGAGCGGAGGAGTCAAGGGTATGGTGCTGGACCGCTCGGCTTCCCGTCCGGTGAGGGACGCCAAGGTGACTCTCTTCACCGACAGGGAAATCACGGTATATACGCAGGAGGACGGAAAGTTTGAAATAACAGGTCTTCAGGACGGAATGTACCGTCTGGAGATAGCAGCAGAGGGCTATCTGACCACCCGTCTCAACGTCCGTGTGCAGAACGGCGAGGTCTATGACCTTATGAGTGTGTCAGTGTCTCCCGACATACCTATGGCGGACCTCGGAGACGAGATGTTCGCGGATTTCGAAGTGGAGGACGAGTCCGGCTCAGGTTATGAGGACGTGCCCTCGGTGCTCTCGGCATCCCGGGATGTGTTTGACAACATTGCGGCCTACAGTTTCAGCTCCATGCGTTTTCTCAACCGCGGCTATGAGAGCGGAACGGCCGACATTTATATCAACGGTATCAGGTTCAACGACGCGTTGAGCGGCTATACGCCATACTCGCTTTTCAGTGGTCTGAACGAGGCTACAAGAGAAAAGGAATCGGTGGGCGGTCTGTCGCTTTCCGACTATGGTGTCGGCGGCATCAACGGTCTGACCAATGTAAATGCCTATGCCTCCACCGTGGCCAAGGGCTACCGCTTCAGCGTGCTGACCAACAGCTCTACTTACCGCCTTCGCCTTATGGCCACATACGCTACGGGCGAGATGGACAACGGCTGGTCTTTCGCCGTCTCCGCGTCTACCAGGCAGGGCGGAAACGATTATGTGACTGGAGTGTATTACAACGCATTTGCCTACTTTCTGGCAGCAGAGAAGAACATCAATGACAAGCATCGCTTCGCCCTGACGCTTTTCGGCTCTCCTGTACAGCGCGGAGCCCAGAACTCTTCCACACAGGAAGTCTATGATATGTTGGGCAACAACTACTACAACTCCAACTGGGGCTACCAGAACGGCAAGGTGCGCAACGCCCGTGTCAGGAACAACCACGAGCCCGTGCTCCTGTTCAACTATGAGTTCACTCCTACCTACGACCTGAAGGTGGCTGCCGGAGTGTCCTGGCGCTTTGGCCGCAACGGCTATTCCGCCCTGGACTGGTACGATGCGCCCGACCCCAGACCGGATTATTACCGCTATCTGCCAAGTTATTTTGACGATGATCCCAACAAGTATAATTGGGCGCTGGAGGGCTGGATGACAGATGATGCCGTGCGCCACATCAACTGGGACCGTCTTTATGAAGTCAACCGCAACAGTTATTTCGATGAAGGTGTGGACTACAATCCCGATATCGATGCGGCGAATACCACCCGCTCCAAGTACATCCTGGAGGAGAGACGTACCGACCAGAACGACATCAATGCCAATCTGCAGGTGACCAAACAGTTCGGCTCTTTCCTCAAAGGGTCCCTGGGATATAATTTCCGTTGGAACCGGACTGAGTACTACAAAATAGTCAAGGACCTGCTCGGTGGTGATTACTGGCTGGACGTGGACCAGTTCGCCGAGAGGGACTTCGGCTCAGGAGACTCCTACCAGAACAACCTTCTCAACCCCAACCATGTGGTTAAGGAGGGCGAGAAATACGGTTACGACTACTATGCCCACATCCGCAACCATAAGGTGTGGACAACGTGGGATCTCACCCTTGGAGGTTTCCAGGCGACTCTCGGAGGAGAGGTGGGTTACAACACCTTCTGGCGTGAGGGCCTGGTGCAGAAAGGACTCTTCCCTGACAATTCCCTGGGAGCTTCAGAGAAACAGAACTTCTTGACATACACAGCGAAACTGGGTCTGGCCTATCGTTTCTCCGGGCAGAATATGATCTATGCCAATGTGGCCTATATGACCGAGGCTCCATATTTCGACGAAGCCTTCCTTTCTCCCCGAACCCGCAACAGCGTGGTGAGCGGTCTGACCACTGAGAAGATATTCAGCGCGGACATCAACTACTCGCTCCGTACTGGTAACGGATTTGCCCTTCGGGTGACCGGTTTCCTGACAGACATCAAGGATCAGACAGACCTTATCAGCTTCTACGATGACCTCTCCAGGGCCTATACCAACTTCTCCATGACCGGTATCGACCAGCGCAACATCGGAGTCGAGGTCGGTCTCAAGGTGCCCATCTACGCCGGGCTGGCTTTCGAAGGAGCCCTCAGCTACGGCCGCTATGTCTATACTTCCGATCCCTATGTAACACAGACAGTGGACAACAGCGAGAGAGTGGTGCTGGACAACGAGAGAGTGTATTGGAACGGCTACAGGGTGGCCCGCACGCCTCAGCTGGCTTCTTCAGTGGGTCTGACCTGGAGCGGCCCTAACTATCTCTTTGCCGGCATAGACCTCAATTTCTTCGACGGCATGTACATCTCCATGAATCCTCTGCGCCGTACAGACTACGCCGTGCAGGGTATGGACCTGACCACGGAGGAAGGCTATGCAGCCATGAGGAATATGACAGACCAGGAGCGCTTCCCGCATGCATTCGTGCTCAACGCCAATATCGGCAAGTCCTGGCGCCTGGCCGGGAAGTACCTTCTCGGTGTCAGCGCAAACATCAACAACATACTCAACAACAAGAATATCAAGACCGGCGGTTACGAGCAGATGCGCCTATCGCGCAATCAGGACGACTCTGGAAATATTCTCAATTATTCTCCTTTCGACTCCAAGTACTTCTACCTGCACGGTATCAACTATATGATCAACGTATATTTCAGATTCTAAGTTATGAGCATCAATATCTTAAAATACACGGTAGCGCTGCTGGTCTCGGCAGCCCTGACAGCCGGCTGTCAGAAATTCGATGAGCCGGAGCCGTTCGTTCCCGCAGAGATGGAGGCTACCATGACTCTGGCCGACTTCAAGGCACTGTATACGGGGGTGCCGATAGAGATAACAGAAGACAGCATCGTTCTGGAAGGCAAGGTTATCAGTACCGACCGTTCGGGCAATGTCTACCGTTCGCTCTATATCGAGGATGCTACAGCCGGTCTTGAGGTGAAGATAGGCAGGACCGGACTGTACAACGACTACAAGGAGGGTCAGACCATATATATCAAGCCCAAGTACCTGTGCCTGGGTGCTTACGGTGAAAGCGTGCAACTCGGAGCCGTGTCGTATGAGGAACGCTATGAGACCGCCTATATAGATGCACAGGCTCTCATCGACAGGACTGTTTTCCGCGGAGCTTACGGTGAGCCTCTGACTCCTATGGATATTACTTCCTCCAGCCAGATTTCCGATGCGAACCTCTGTCGTCTGGTTCGCCTCTGCGGAGCTTCATATCAGGGCAGCGAGGATGGCCTGAGGACTTGGGCTGTGTCGCAGGATCCTCTCACCGGGCAGGAAGCCGAATACGGCCAGCAGACCTTCCGTCTGGATGGGGTGGATGTGGTGGTCCGCACCAGCGGATATGCTTCTTTTGCCGATGACGAGGTAGGTCTGGATATAGGTACCGGGTGCAATCTTACAGGTATTCTTACCAAGTATTACGATACATTCCAGCTGGTTCTGCTGGATCTGGATGGAGTGGAGGTACTGTAATGAATGTGATTTTCAGGACAATACAGGCGGCGGCTCTGGCTGTGATTGCCGCCCTCATTTCCGGATGTGCCGGCAGCAGGACTCAGGATGCAAGGGCGTTGGCAGAGGATTTCGCCAAGGCCTATTATTCGGCGGACTATCCGACAGCCGCCGGGATGTGCTCCAGTGAGCTGGAGCAGATGGTGAGGGAGACCGGCTCAGTAGTGGATTCTCTGCCCGAGGCCGCTCAGGAGGAATTCCTGGAGCTCTCACGGGGTGTACAGACCTATGCCGTGGAAGTGCACGAGTGGTCCAGGGACTCGGTCACAGTGGATTTTGACATCATCTATCCCGGGGAGATCGAGCCTATGAAGACAGCCCTCACTGTAGTCAGGAATCCTGAGACAGATGTCTGGAAAGTGGTTTACGCTCAGGAGAGAATGTAATGGAACGCGTTTTTTTCGACAATCACACTCATTCCTACTTTTCCGCCGATTCGCGGATGAGTATCGACGATGCCGTAAAGGTGGCTTGTGAGCGCGGGCTCAGGGGCATCTGCCTGACTGATCATCTGGATTTTGACGCTCCTCCGGGAGTGACGGAGTTCACGTTCGAGGTGCCGGCCCAGCAGGAGGCGATAGATTCCGTGGTGGATTATATGGGACTCAACGGCAAAGGCGGCCGGTATGGGAACTTTCAGCTTCTCAAAGGAGTGGAGATAGGTCTGCAGGACAAAAGCATACCCAGGATAAGAAAGGTACTGGATGACTATAGGTACGACTGTGTGATAGCCTCTCTTCATCTCATTGACGGACATGACCCCTACTTCGGGGACTATTATAAGCCGTACACCTACCGCTATGCCTACGGCCATTATCTGGAGGAGTTTGCCCGCCTGATACGGGTGATGCCGGATTTTGATATCCTGGGGCATTATGACTACATCACCAGATATCCTGACTATAAGGAGACGACGATATACTACTCCGAGTTCGGTGACGCCCTGGATTCCATATTGACTTTCCTGGCAGAGAACGGCAAGACCATGGAAATCAATACCAAGACCTACCAGCTCTATCGCGGACGCCGTCCGGAACTGGATCCGGCCGTGCTGAGGCGTTTCAGGGAATTGGGCGGAGAGGCCTTGTCCTTCGGTTCGGACGCGCATGAGATTACCCGTCTGGGCGACCGTTTCGACTGGTGCAGGGAGATGGCCCTCGCAGCCGGATTCAGGTATGAGGTCTATTTCAAGGACAGAAAACCAGAATACATACCTTTATAAAAAAAGGAGGGGCTTACAGCTCCTCCTCTTTTTTTGCCTTGGCTGCGGCTTTCGCAGCTTTTTTGTCGGCTTTTTCCTTGGCTCTAAGGGCTTTCAGTTCCTCTTTTGAGAGTTTGCCGGTGGATCGGCAGTACTGCATCCACTGGTCGTAGGTCAGCACTTTCTTATATGCACTGTCTATCTGGGCTACCCATTTGTCCCTTACCTGCTTGAAGGCGATGTATTCCCTGGTGCCGGACATCTGCAGCTGCTGCATCTCGTCGTGCATGGCCCTCATGTCATGCTGTAGGATGGAATCTATGAAGAATGTCTGGTGGGGTAGAAGCGTCAGCATCTTCTCGAGGCGGTCGGCCTCCTCCAAGGCCATTTCCTCAGGGGTTTTCTCTTCCTGCTCCTGGGCCTGCAGTGCGGTGGCAGAGAATGCCAGCAAGGCAAAGAGCGTGAGGCTGAAAAAAATGTTGCGGCTCATCTTGTTGGATATAAAATATAAATTCACTATTTTTGGTCTTATTTTGTGCAAATTTAAATAAAATCTGACAAGTAATATGAATAAATTCTTCAAATCAGCACTTTGCGTCGGTCTGGCCATGTTCATCGTCCAGACAGGTTTTGCATGCACCAATGTACTGGTAACCAAGGGCGCCTCCAAGGACGGCTCTATCCTGATCACTTACTCGGCTGACTCACATCAGCTCTACGGTGAGCTGTACTTCACTCCCGCCGGTTTCTTCAAGCCCGGAACGTGGATGAATATCAACGAGTGGGACAGCGGAAAGTATCTTGGTCAGATACCTCAGTTCGTAGGACAGACCTACCAGACAGTCGGTAATATGAACGAGCACCAGCTTATAATCACCGAGACTACATTCGGCGGACGTCACGAGCTGGGTGACCCTGACGGCATTATGGACTACGGCTCGCTCATCTACATCACCCTGCAGAGGGCCAAGACTGCCCGTGAGGCCATCCAGACCATAGTGGACCTGGCCAATGAGTACGGCTATGCCTCCAGCGGCGAGTCCTTCTCCATAGCCGACAAGGACGAGGTTTGGATCATGGAACTTATAGGCAAGGGCAGCAAGCTTGACAAAAAAGGACGCAATATCAACAAGGGAATCGTATGGGCAGCGGCCCGCGTACCTGACGGATACATCTGCGCCCATGCCAACCAGGCCCGTATCGACCATATCGTGTTCGACGATCCCGAGAACTGGCTCTATGCCGAGGACGTAGTGGACTTCGCCCGCGAGATGGGTTACTTCGAGGGTACTGACGAGGAGTTCAGTTTCTGCGACGCATACGCTCCGATAGACTTCAGCGGCATGAGAGGCTGCGAGGCCAGGGTATGGTCCGCATTCAACATCCTGGGCGGCGGCATGATCGGCGACAAGAAGGCCGAGGAATATCTGGACTTCGCCATGGGCTACAACGGGGAGAACAAGATGCCCCTCTTCATCAAGCCCGCTGAGAAAATCGGCGTGAAGGAAGTGGCTGACGTGATGCGCGATCACTATGAGGGCACTCCCATGGACATGACGGTGGATGCCGGAGCCGGCGGACACCACACCCCCTACAGGTGGAGACCCATGAACTTCGAATACGACGGTAAGGAGTATGTCAACGAACGGGCTATCGCTACCCAGCAGACCGGGTTCTGGATTGTATGCCAGAGCCGCAGCTGGCTGCCCGACGAGATCGGAGGAGTCCTCTGGTTCGGAGTGGATGATGCAGCTACCTCCTGCCTTACCCCTGTCTATACTACCGTAAAGGAAACCCCTCTCTGCGTGAGAGTGGGCAACGGCAGTCTGCTGGAATACTCCCCTACATCCCTTTTCTGGGTTACCAACCGCATAGCCAACTTCGCATACATGCTGTATGACCGTATTGAGCCTGAGGTCCGTGCAGTCATTGACGGCATCGAGAACGGAGCCATCGAGGAGCAGAAAGCAGTGGACGCAGAGGCATTGAAAATTCTCGGCGAGAATCCTACAGAAGAGAGTATCGCCGCCACCCGTGATTTCCTGACCGGTTACAGCCTCGAAAAGGCACAGAGCCTCTTCGAGACCTGGAGAGACCTGGATATCTATCTGCTCGTCAAGTATATGGACGGCAACGTCAAGAAGCAGACCGAGTACGGCACATTCAAGAGCAACGGCCACTCGCCCCGCATTCCCGCATCTCCCGCTCAGCCCGGCTACAGTGACAAGTGGAAAGAAACCGTGGCCAAGGACGCCGGCGACGTGCTTGAGGTTAAATAATGTTTGACTTCATCAACATATCCGTAATCGACATTATCGACATCATTCTGGTAGGTCTTCTGATCTACCAGATGGTGCGGATAATGCGCGGCACTTCCGTATTCAACATCTTCATCGGTATCCTGCTGATATACCTCACGTGGATAGTGGTGAAGGCGTTGAATATGAAATTGCTGTCCTCCATCCTGGGACAGATTCTGGGAGTCGGTGTCATCGCGCTGATAGTCATTTTCCAGCCGGAGATACGCCGCTTCCTCCTGCATATAGGCAGCCGGTATCTTTCCTCCCGCAACAACTATCTGACCCGTATCCTTCTGGGACGTCGGGACAAGGAGCTTCAGGCCACTTCCCTGGACGAGATCGCCCAGGCCTGCCGGAGGATGGGCGAGACCCGGACGGGCGCCCTAATTGTCCTGCAGCACAACTCCTCCCTGGAGTTTGTAACAGAGACCGGCGACAGTATTGATGCCGCTGTCAACAGACGTCTGATAGAGAATATTTTCTACAAGAATACCCCGCTCCACGACGGGGCCATGGTCATCGACATGGACAGGATAGTGGCTGCCCGATGCACCCTTCCTATCGTGGACAACCCCAACATCCCTCCGCAGTACGGCATGCGCCACCGTGCCGCAGTAAGTATCACGCAGGATACCGATGCTGACGCCATTGTCGTTTCCGAGGAGACCGGCAATATCTCCTTCGTCAGCGGAGGTGAGATGAAGACCGTGACCAGCATCAGCGAGCTGAAACTCTCCATCGAGAATTCCTACCGCAAGGACAATTAATCCCTCATTTCTCCATGACCAATACACCCAAAATCGAAAGCAAGCTCGCCTTCGACAAGATACGCGAGTCCATAGCCGCCCGCTGCTCTACCGGATATGGCAGGGACAGGGCCTGCAACGAGCAGGTATCGGACGAGCCCTCAGAGATAGAGCGCCGTCTCGGCCTGACCGACGAGATGCGCGTCATCCTGATGTTCGAGGCGTCCTTCCCGACCTCCGGCTATCCTGACTGCATCCCTTTCCTGATACCGCTCCGCAGCTCTTTCTCCCATATTGACCTGCCTTCACTGGTGCTGCTGCGCGGAGCCCTTGATACCCTCCGCCGGATTCTCAACTTCTTCGACGGTTGCAAGGAAGGGCAGTATCCCCTGCTGCGGGACATGGCCTCGGCCGTGCTGTCATTTCCCGAGATACTGCGGCGGATTGATGAGATACTGGACAAATACGGGGAAGTCAGGGACAATGCCTCGCAGGAGCTGTACTCCATCCGCAGGGCTATCCGCGACAAGGAAGGAGCGGTGTCCAGACGTATCCAGGCCATTCTGCGCAAGGCCCAGGAGGACGGAGTGGCGGATTCGGACGCATCGGTGTCGGTGCGCGAGGGCAAGATGCTTATCCCGGTCTCCTCGGGCAATAAAAAAAAGGTTCCCGGAATAGTGTTCGACGAGTCGGCCTCGGGCAAGACCTCGTTTATCGAGCCGATGGAGGTCGTGGAACTCAATAACCAGCTCCGCGAGCTGCACTTCGAGGAGCAGAGGGAGATACTGAGGATACTGACGGAGTTCACCGATTTCCTGCGGCCCTATATCGACGATGTGATAGAGTCGCAGAAGTTCATGGGGGAACTGGACTTCATACTGGCCAAGGCAGTGGTGTCCTCGCATTTCCGGGGCGGAAAGCCGGTGCTTTCGGACAGGGGCGAGGTGTTGCTGCGGCAGGGGCGGCATCCGCTGCTGGAGGAGGCCCTGGCCAAGGAGGGCAAGAAGATAGTGCCGCTCGACGTGGTGCTGACCCCGCAGAGGCGGATTCTGCTGATATCCGGGCCCAATGCCGGCGGCAAGTCGGTCTGCCTGAAGACGGTGGGTCTGCTGCAGTACATGTTCCAGTGGGGAATGCTGGTGCCGGCATCGGAGAGTTCCGAACTGACGGTCTTTCACGATATGTTCGTGGACATAGGGGATGACCAATCGCTGGAGAATGACCTGAGTACCTACAGCTCTCACCTGCTGAACATGAAGGAGGCGGTGACTCTGGCCGACGACCGTTCGCTGGTCCTTATCGACGAGTTCGGCTCAGGTACGGAACCGGCGGCGGGAGGGGCTATCGCCGAGGAGATTCTGAGCGAGTTCGAGAAGAAAGGCTGTTACGGGGTGATAACCACCCACTATACCAATCTCAAGTTCTACGCCAGCAACAGCAGCAGGGTAGTGAACGGGGCAATGCTTTTCGACGTGCAGAATATCCGGCCCATGTTCCGCCTGGAGATAGGCTTGCCGGGCAATTCCTTCGCTTTTGAGCTGGCCCGCAAGATGGGACTGCCCGAGAGTATCGTCCACGGGGCTGAGGAGAGAGCCGGCAAGGACTATGTCGCTGTGGAGCGCAATCTGCGCAGGATTGCCCGCAACAAGCGGGAACTGGAGGAACGTCTGGTCAAGGTAAAGGCCGCAGACCGTACCCTGGATTCCATGACTGAGAAATACGAGAAGGAACTTTCGGAGATAAAGGCTTTGCGCAAGAGCGTCCTGGATGAGGCACGGGCCCAGGCTGCCGAGATAGTCGCTCAGGCCAACAAGCAGATCGAAAAGACTATACGTGAGATACGCGAGTCCCAGGCCGAGAAGGAGCAGACCAGGCTTGTGCGTTCGGAGCTCAGGGATTTTGCAGCTTCCTTGTCAGACGACTCGTCGGCCCGCAGCGAGATGGAAGCCCGGATAGAGCGGAAGATGGCCCAGATCATCGAGCGGAAGAAGAGGCAGGAGGAGAGACGGGCCCGCCGGGCTGCCGGAGCAGATACGTCTGTTGCCGACGTACAGAATGCCGGTGGCACTCCGGATAACGGGGCGGTCTTCGGATCCGGGACTGCGGCCGGGTTCTCTGACAGCACTGCACCGGACCGGATTGCGCCCGGGGTCTTCGTACGCATGGAAGACAGCGGGATGTGCGGAGAGGTGGTGCAGGTCTCCGGCAAGAAGGCCACAGTGGCTGTCGGCGATATACTCTCCCGCGTGGATATCTCGAAACTTACCCCCCTGTCCGCCAACCAGTACCGTTCTTCTGTCAAGTCATCCCGTCCCGTCGCCTCGTCTGTCAGGCTGTCCTCGTCCATCTCCGACCGCAAGCTCAACTTCAAGCCCTCCATCGACATCCGCGGCATGCATCTGGATGAGGCCATCCCCACTGTCACCCGCTACATCGATGACGCCCTCATGGTCGGCATGTCTGAGGTCAGCATCCTGCACGGCAAGGGAGCAGGCGTCCTCAAGGAGGAAATCCGCAAGCTTCTACGCATCACGCCCGGAGTGCTCTCCTTCGCAGACGAGCACGTGGAGCGCGGCGGCTCCGGCATAACGGTCGTCAAGCTCTCCTAGAATAGCCATCCGATTGCTTGTCAGTTCGTCCGCTCAGTCGGTTTCCTGATTGTCCCGCTGCTCACTAGCCGGTCTTACCTCTCCCTCCACGTGGGAGAGAGGCGGCATGCGCCATTTTCCCCGGCACTTTTCGGGGAGAGTACTTGACTTAGTCGACGAGATTTTCTCGGGCAGAAAACATTTTTGTTAACCAACGGACTTTCAAGAGGTTGGCGTTTTGACACTTTCCCGTAAGCGTTTTCAAAAGCCTTACAGCAACGTCCGATTTTGCTTAAGCTCAGAAAATCAGGCTGTTGCAAAAACGACATCCGCCCGACAAAATATAGTTGTGTCGTACACGCCAATATGTTATCTTTGTCGGGATTAAAGCAGGTGACATGGGCATGGACTGGAGCAGAGGCTGGCAGGAACTGGCGGATATGGTGTGGCCGCGGAGGTGCGGGGTGTGCGGGGATTTTCTGGACACGGAGGAGCGGCATGTCTGCACGGAATGCCTGAAGGATATGCCCCTGACTTACTTCTGGAGCTGGCGAGGAAACCCTGCCGAACAGATTCTTTGGGCCAGAACCTATCTCGAAGGGGTGGTTTCCCTCTTCTATTATTCCCGTGACAATGACTATAAGGAGCTTCTGCACAAAGTCAAATACGGAGGCGATGTCGCCCTGGGCAGCTGGCTTGGCCGTATGCTCGGGGAAAAGATGCGTGACTCCGCTTATCCGCGGCCTGATATGATAGTCCCCGTCCCTTTGCACTGGCGCAGAAAGTGGAAGCGCGGCTACAACCAGGCCGAGGTCATAGCACGGGGAATATCGGCAGGAATATCCGGAATGGACTCACGGGCAGAACGGCAGCAGACCGGCCGGATACCGGTGCTTGCCGGCATCCTGCGCCGGGTCCGCTACAGTTCCTCCCAGACCCGTATGTCAGTCGGAAGCAAGTGGGACAATGTCTCGGGGGCATTTGCCTTCAGAAATCCTGTGGCTGCCCGTGAAATGCTCTCAGGCCGTCACGTCCTTCTCGTGGATGATGTCCTCACTACCGGAGCCACTGCGGAGGCCTGCTGGAATGTCCTGCGGGATGTCCCGGGCATCAAGGTGTCGTATGCCAGTATAGCCTTTGTTTCCCGTCCTGGATAATTTCTTGAACTGCCCGCACGGACTATTGCTGTAATCCGTTGAAAATTAGGAAAATAAAAAATAGCGATGTGCTTTCATCGAATTTGAAAAAGGACGAAAGCACATCGTTATTTGGTAGTTTACTGATTGTCAGGCGTTTGCGTGACGAGGATGTGCGACCGTTTCCGGCACGGGAACTAAAGCCCGAATTCCTTGCGCACCAGGTCTACTGAGTCGAGGAGCTCCCAGCCGAAGAACTGGACTTCCTGCTCGACGGTCTTTCCGTCGCGGATGAGCTGTACCTTGCGCCTGAAGGGGTCGCGGCCGAAGTGACCGTAGGCTGCGGTGGGCAGGTAGATCGGGTTCTTGAGGCCGAAGCGCTTGATGATGGCTGCGGGGCGCAGGTCGAAAATCGAGCGGATCTTCTCGGCAATCTGTCCATCGGTAAGAGCGACTTTTGACTTGCCGTAGGTGTTGACGAAGATGCTGACCGGCTCGGCTATGCCTATCGCGTAGGCGATCTGGATCAGAATCTCGTCGGCCACACCGGCGGCCACCAGGTTCTTTGCGATGTAGCGGGCTGCGTAAGCTGCGGACCGGTCCACCTTGCTGGGGTCCTTGCCGGAGAAGGCTCCGCCGCCGTGAGCTCCCTTACCGCCGTAGGTGTCCACGATGATCTTGCGGCCGGTCAGGCCTGTATCGCCGTGGGGACCTCCGATGACGAACTTGCCGGTGGGATTGACATGGAGGATGAAATTGCCGTCGAAAAGCTGGCGGGTGCGTTCCGGCAGGCGGGCGATGATTCTGGGAATGAGTGTTTTCTCTATGTCCTCACGGATGCGTCTCTGGATGGCGGCATCGTTTTCCGGTGTGCAGGGAACCATTCCGTCGCCGGCAGCGAAGTCATCGTGCTGAGTGGAGATGACGATAGTGTGCACTCTCAGCGGCCTGTGGTCGTCGCTGTATTCGATAGTGAACTGGGACTTGGCGTCGGGACGGAGATAGGGCATGGGGGATGGGCTCTCACGGCGGATCTTCGCCAGTTCTATCAGGGCGATATGGGCCAGGGTGAGGGGCAGAGGCATGTATTCCTCTGTATCGTTGCAGGCGTAGCCGAACATCATGCCCTGGTCACCTGCTCCCTGCTCTTTCTCCTCGACGCGTACCACACCTCTGTTGATGTCGGGAGACTGCTCATGCAGGGCTGAGAGGATGCCGCATGACTTGGAGTCAAACATATAGTCGGCCTTGGTGTAGCCGATCTTCTCTATCACGCCGCGGGCTACGTGCTGGATGTCCACGTAGGCGTTTTCTGAGCGGACCTCTCCGCAGATGACGGCAAGTCCGGTGCTTACAAATGTCTCGCAGGCCACTTTGGCCTCGGGATCCTGGCGCAGGAAATCGTCGAGGATGGCGTCCGATATCTGGTCGGCCACCTTGTCGGGATGTCCTTCTGAAACTGATTCTGAAGTAAAAAAGTATGCCATATATTAAAGGTATATAAAACAAAAAAATCTCTTCCGAACGAGTATCGGAGAGATTTGACAAAACACTAACTGTATGAAAGATTCATTTTAGCATTTTTTAGTGTGGTTGCAAGCAGGCAAATCTGTCCACAAAACTCGTTTTACATCTCCTTTTCAGAAATGTCGCGCAAATGTCACAACAAAAATTTGGATATGCAAATTTTTTTGAATTTTTTTGCGGAAAATTTTACAACCAATTTACAATCTACACCAATGGAAAGAACAATCAGAAAGATTGCCTTGACCCTAATGAGCTTATTTGCGGCTGTTTCCGCATTTGCTCAGGTCACAACATCATCGATCAGCGGTAGGATTACAGACGAGAACGGTGTGGACCTCGCAGGTGCGACGGTTATCGCTGTTCACGTTCCCTCCGGCACACAGTACTGGACTATTGCCGACTCCAAGGGTACTTACCGTCTGCTCAACATTCTACCCGGCGGACCCTATACCGTGAGAGTGGAGATGCTCGGATTCACGACTACGGAGATAACTGACGTCAATGTGGCTCTGGCCGACAACTTTGTAGTCAACGCCTCCCTTCAGGAAGAGAGTATGGATCTCGATGAGGTGGTGGTAGTGGCGAAGAGCGCGACATCCAATATGCGCTCTGACCGAGCCGGTGCGGTAACATCCCTCAATATGAGGCAGATCAACAGCATTCCGGTAATCAGCCGCGACGTGCAGGACGTTATTAAATTGACTCCCCAGGCGTTCGACAGCGGCAACGGCCCTGAGATAGGCGGCGGTACCTACCGTCAGAACAACTTTACTATCGACGGAGCGGCTGCCAACAATGCCTTCGGTATCGGAGGCACCATGCCTGCCAACGGCTCTCCTATATCCATGGATGCTATCGAGCAGATATCCGTAAACGTAACCCCCTATGACGTCCGCCAGAGTGGTTTCATAGGAGCCGCGATGAATGCAGTTACCCGATCGGGCAGCAACAAGTTCGAGGCTTCGGCATACTCTTATTTCTATAATGAAAAGTTCAGAGGTACTAAGGTTGAGGGCAACGAGCTTACCGTCAACCCTGAGCAGCACCTTCTTGTAGGTGCCCGTGTCGGCGGTCCCATCATCAAGGACAAGCTCTTCTTCTTCCTCAACTTCGAGATGGAAAGGGATGTGCAGCCCGGCCCTTCGCGTGTGGCTTCCACCCCTGAGGCTCCCTGGACTAACGGCAACAATGGTATTGCCCGTCCCTCAGCATCAGTGATGGACGCTCTTTCTGACTATCTCATCAACCAGTGGGGTTACAACCCCGGAGCATACCAGGGATATTCCTCCATTAACCCTGCATATAAGTTTCTGGCCCGTCTGGACTGGAACATCAACCAGAACCACAAACTGAACCTCCGTTACAATATTACCCGTTCGAAAAGCCCCAACCCTCCTTCGACATCCAAGACCGGCCTGGGCGATACATCCATCCTTCCCGGCGACAGGCAGGATATGGAGGCCATCTATTTCCAGAACGCCCGCTATTATCAGGAGAACAATTACATGTCCCTGACAGCCGAACTCAATTCCCGTTTCCTGGACGGTAGGGTCAACAACGTGCTCCGCGCCACTTATTCCCGTCAGTACGAGCCCCGCAGCACCGAGGGCGGCATGTTCCCCTTCGTAGACATAGGCGTGGGTGGATATTACTACACTTCATTCGGTACGGAACTTTTCTCTCTCGGTAACCTCAGGGACGTGAATACCGTGACTGTTACGGACGAGGTGACTGCCTCTCTGGGGATCAACCAGCTTACAGCCGGTGTGCAGTACGAGTGGAACAGGACCCGTAACGGATTCCAGAGATTTGGTGCCGGCTACTATATGTTCCTTTTCGATACAGAGGATCAGTTGATGGATGCCATAAGCAGCAATACTCTCTTCGACAATCCCTACCAGTATGCCATCACACACTCCTATAATGATGACTGGTCTCAGGCTTTCCCCCAGTTCGACTTCCACCAGGTATCGCTGTATCTCCAGAATGAGATGACATTCAACCGCTTCAAACTCTCCTATGGTCTGCGCGTGGAGCTGCCTATGTATCCTTCCCTGGACTACAATTTCAACGAGCAGGTATTCAATACCACATTTGCCGACTATAAAGGCAACGGCGGCCACTACGATACCCGTCAGATGCCGGCGACATCAGTGATGTTCTCGCCCCGTATCGGCTTCAACTGGGATATCCTCGGCAACCGCAGCCTCGTGCTCCGCGGAGGTACCGGCTTCTTCACTGGTCGTCTGCCTTTTGTGTGGATTGTGGCTCAGGCGGGTGATGCCGGTGTAATCCAGGCTACCATCAACAGAGTATCCTCCAGAGGGGATGATGTCCCTGATTTCATAGTTGATAGAACTGAACAGCTCAATTCTATTTACGGCCCTGATGGAGCGTCCCCTGCGAACACCCGTATCTCCACCATCTCCCTGATGGCTCCGGACCTCAAGATGCCCCAGACGTGGAAGTCATCTCTGGCCCTCGATTACATTGCGCCCGGTGACGTTCTTCTCTCAGTTGAAGGTGTGTTCAACTACGATATCAATCCTACGATTATTACAAACGTGGCTCTGAAGGATCCTGTGATGTCCAACATCAACAACTTCGCCGACAACCGTTATGTGTGGGGCGAGTACTATGACAACAGTTTCCAGAGGGCATATCTGCTTCACAACGCCGATAAGGGAGGTTACTACTACTCAATCACGGCCAAGGCTGAGAAACACAACTTCTACGGATTCGACGGTATGATCGCTTATACCTACAGCAACGCGATGAGCTACACCAACGGTTTCGGCGACCAGATGAACTCCGCATGGAACAGCGCCGCTACTGTAAACGGTCAGAATCTTGTGGATCTCGGTTACGCCAGCTACGTGATGCCTCATCGTTTGATAGCCTCTTTGAGCTATACGGCTGAATATGCCAGAAACTTCGCTACCGGTATCAGCATATTCTATGAAGGCGGCCCCCGTGGCAGGTATTCCTACACCTATACATCTAACGTCGTAGGTGACGGCGGTCCTGCCAACCTGATTTACGTGCCTGCCAGCAAGGACGAACTGACCTTCGGCGACTACACACCTACCGGATGGGACCGTGTGTATTCCGCGGAAGAGCAGGCTGAAGATTTCTGGAACTTTATCAACAACAGTAAGTACCTCAGCAGCCGCAAGGGCAAGTATGCCGAGCGCAACTGTCTGGTGGGTCCCTGGGTACATCAGTTCGACGTACGTATCTTCCAGAACTTCTACATCCCTCAGAAGAACGGACAGCGCCACACCATTCAGATCGGCCTGGATATCGAGAATATCGGAAACCTGTTCAACCAGAACTGGGGACACTTCTGGTCCATCAACACCACTCAGATTCTCAGTATAGCCGAGAACGGCTACCGCCCCGGTACTACCGGACAGAGCCCTGCTCCTGTCTATCATTTCGTAGCGGACGGTACAGAGAAACTCAAGAGTGAGTTTACTCCTTCCGTAAGCCTCTCCTCCACCTGGATGATGCAGCTCAGCCTCCGCTGGATCTTCGACTAGGAACCGGCATAGAGGATAAATTGAATCCCGGCAGTCTCTTGCGAGGCGGCCGGGATTTTTTATGATGAAAATGTATGAAAAAATTGCGTGTCAGATGGAGGTCTCGAATTCCCTGAGGAAGCGTACGTCGTTCTCGAAGTACAGCCTGAGGTCTTTCACCTGCCATTTCAACATGGCTATGCGTTCAATTCCCATGCCAAACGCGAAACCGGTGTATTCCTTCGGGTCTATGCCGCAGGCTTCCAGGACATTGGGATCCACCATGCCGGCACCCATAATCTCCAGCCAGCCGGTACCCTTGCAGATGTTGCAGCCCTTGCCGCCGCAGATATTGCAGCTGATGTCCACCTCTGTGCTGGGCTCGGTGAAGGGGAAGTACGAGGGGCGCATGCGTATCTTGGTGTCCGGACCGAACATCTCGCGCACGAATATCAGAATGGTCTGCTTGAGGTCGGCGAAGGATACATTTTTGTCCACATACAGCCCTTCTACCTGATGGAATATGCAGTGGGCGCGTGCGGAGATGGCCTCGTTGCGGAACACCCTGCCGGGGCAGATGACGCGGATGGGCGGCTTGCGGGTCTCCATGGTCCTGACCTGTACGGAGCTGGTATGTGTGCGCAGGAGGACGGGATTGACTCCGGAGGAGATGAAGAATGTGTCCTGCATGTCTCTGGCCGGATGGTCAGGAGGGAAGTTGAGGGCCTCGAAGACATGGTGGTCGTCCTCGATCTCCGGTCCTTCGGCGAGAGCGTAGCCCTGCTTGCGGAAGATGGAGATAATCTCCTCGCGGGTGATGGATATGGGATGGCGGGTGCCCAGCTCGAAGTGGTCGCCCGGCATGGTCATGTCGAAGGAGGGAGCGGAGCCTTCTGCCGACTCGGCGCTCCTGCTGCGGAGCTCCTCGATCTTGGCCGTGGCCATATTCTTGAGATTGTTCAGTTTCTGGCCGTATTCCCTCTTCTTGTCCGCCGATATGGTGCGGAATTCGTCGAAAAGCTGGGTGATCTCTCCCTTCTTGCCGAGCAGATGGACACGGAGCTCCTCGATTTCCTTTTCTGTCTTTGCCTTTGCATCCTGAATTTCCGCCAGGATGCTCTCGATTTTCTCGTTGATCATATTATTGAACTGATTGAATTATTCCCATTTAACTGCCTTTCTTGACAGCGGCATAGTCATGCAGCGGGCTCCGCCTCCTCCGCGGGGCAGTTCCGAGCCTTCTATCGTGATTACGCAGCGCTTGTCACCCTTGACTGACGCCTTGCCCTCGATGAAGTCCCATGCGGGAATGATCTCGAAGCCGTGCTTGGAGAGCTCGTCGAGAGTATGTGTGTTTCTGGCGTAGGAGATGACCTTGCCCGGGGCGAAGGCGAAGAAGTTGGCTCCGCTGTGCCATTGCTCCCTCTCCTGGTCCCATTCGTCCGACTCGCCGCCGCAGACTATCGGTTCGAGGTCCATGCCCAGACGGCGCAGGACGGTGAGGATATTCGATACACTGTTGATCTTGACCACCTTGCCGTTCTCCATGGTGATATGGACGGTCTGGTACTGGTTGTCGCCGAGGATCAGTGGCTCGAAAACCATGCATTTGTCCTTGTCCAGGAGGGTGAATACCATGTCCAGGTGAATGAAGGACTCGGGGGTGCGGGGCAGCTGCTGTACGATGATGTGGCGGCGTCCCTCAGGGGCCAGGGCTCCGAGACGGGCAGCCAGGAGGTCAATGCCCTGGGTGCTGGTCCGGGCTCCGTTGCCGAGCAGGAGGATGTCGTCGCGGGCGATGAGGATGTCCCCGCCTTCCATGTAGATGTCCGGGTTGCCGGGCTGGTAGTCGTAGGCGTTGATGATGCCGCAGTCGAACTCGCCGCTGCCCTTGTAGATGGCTTCCATGATCAGGGACTCGCGGGTCCTTACGCGGTTGGCCATCTTGCATATCAGGGCATTGTGGCCGATGGTGACGGCAGCGTCACGGGTGAAGTAGAAATTATACAGAGGAAAGAGGGCGTAGTAGTCCTCGTTGAGGAATGAGGTCAGGGTGTTGATCTTGGCCGGCAGACCCTCGATGAGGACCTTGGCCAGGCGGGTTGAGGACATGTCCATGAGCATGTCGAAATAGTCGGTGACCTGTTCCATGACGCAGATTTTGCCGATGAGGGCCTGGCGCTCTGCGTCGTTGTCGAGGACCTTGACCAGCAGGTCGCTGACGGTGTAGACCTTGGCCAGTTTCTCGAGTACGCCGCTGAGCTGGGCGTACTCTTCCTGGGCGATGGACAGGTTGAGTATATCGCTGTATAGGGCTCTCTGTGCCATTTTCGGGGTCATGTTCTCGACCTCGGCTCCGGGAGTATGCAGCAGGACGGCGTCCAGCTGGCCTATCTCGGACTGGATGTTGATGTTCAGTGGTTTCTTGTCTGTCATATAGTGTCTCTCCTGTTTGTTACATGTATTTGGACTTGTCGTTGACGGCCAGGTCGGCAATCACCTCCTTGAACCTGCCTTCCTCGCGGGGGCAGATCATCAGCACGTCATCGGTGTTTACGACCAGATAGTTGCTGAGTCCCTTGACGACTACCAGTTTGTCTTTTTCGTGGGAGACGATGACGCTGTCAGTCGTGGAGTCAATCATGGTGTCGTGGCATTTGATCAGATTGCGGTTGCCGTCCTTAGGTGCGTGGAGATAGAGCGACTCCCATGTGCCCAGGTCAGTCCAGCCGAAGGAGGCCTGGAACACCCAGGCGCGGCTGGTTTTCTCCATCACTCCATAGTCAATCGAGATGGCCGGGCAGTCCTCGTAGATTTTGGTTATGAAGGCCTGCTCCTGGGGAGTGCCGTAGTACTTGTCTCCGTCCTTGAAGAGGGAATAGATCTCTGGCAGCCATCTTTCCAGTGCCTTGCAGATGGTGGCGGCATTCCATACGAATATTCCGGAGTTCCAGAGAAACTCTCCGCTGTCGACGAATACCTGCGCCAGTTCGCGGTTAGGCTTCTCGGTGAAAGTCTTCACCTTGTAGGCAATGTTGCCGTTCACGGTGGTGGATTCCTTCATGCTGCACTGGATGTAGCCGTAGCCGGTCTCCGGACGGGTAGGGTCGATGCCCAGAGTAAACAGCTCGTCCTGGTGCGACGCGTAGTTCATGGCGGCTGTAATGGTGTCTATGAAGAGGCTTTCATTGGAAATGAAATGATCCGAGGGGGCCACAACCATCGTTGCATCCGGATTCATGTGCCGTATCCTGGTGGCCGCGTATGCGATGCAGGGTGCGGTGTTGCGGCGGTAGGGCTCGGTCAGGATGTTCTCCAGGGGAAGGTCCGGCAGATGCTCGTGCACCAGGTCCGCGTAGGCTGCGGATGTGACTACGAAAATATTCTGCCCGGGTACAATCTTGATGAAACGGTCGTATGTCAGCTGTATGAAGCTTTTGCCTATACCCAGGATGTCCAGGAACTGTTTGGGCCTGGTGTTCCTGCTTACCGGCCAGAAACGGCTGCCGACGCCTCCTGCCATGATCACGCAGTAGAAATTATTGTTCATCATCTCGTAGAATCTTTATAAGTTGTGTTTTGTCTTCAGTTTATAGGTCCAATGCCAGGAATGCATCCTGGATATGGTTGAGCCTTAGAACCTTCCCGCTTCCGTCAAGCACTATCGACACTATGTCGAAATGTACGGGTGCCGTTGTTTTCCGCGACCGCAGGTATGAGTTTGCGGCCGCTTCCAGATTATGCTGTTTCCGGCGGTCCACAGTCTGCTCCGGCTCCACTGCCGTCGGTTCCTTCCTGGTCCTGACTTCCACTACATGAATGCCGTCACTGTTCTCCATTATCAGATCCACCTCCTTGTAGCGGCAGCGCCAGTTTCTTTCAAGCAACTTGTATCCTCTCTGCAAAAGGTATTCCAAAGCCATGTCCTCGCCCATTCTGCCCGTCTCATACCGTCCTCCGTCTGCCCTCGGGCTTATTTCCCCTTTCTTTCCTCCGGGTACCGCCCTGCTCCGTTGTCCGCCCCTGCGTCCTGTCCCTCCGATATTGATCGGCGCGGGCCCCTGCATCCAGTTCCTCCTTCCCATACTGCACCTAATTTTAATAGCTTCGCAAAGATAGCGAAAATCCTCCTATGACAGGTCAGCCCCTCCTGAAAATTGAAATTATTCTCAAAAAATTTGGAATTATAAAAATAATACCTACCTTTGCACTCCCAACGCGGAAATAGCTCAGTTGGTAGAGCACGACCTTGCCAAGGTCGGGGTCGCGAGTTCGAGTCTCGTTTTCCGCTCCACAGG
>HF990344.1:51084-111663 GCA_000432775.1 Alistipes sp. CAG:831 | reverse complement strand
AGGGCGGGGCGCTCGTGGTGCACGACGAGAAGACCAAGCAGCGTATCGACTACCTGAAGAACTTCGGGTTCGCCGGCGAGACCACCGTCGTAGCCCCGGGCATCAACGGCAAGATGGACGAGGTGCGCTCGGCAGTGGGACTGATTAACCTCAGGCACGTCGATGCAGCGATCGAGGCAAGACACAAAGTGGCCATCGCTTACCGTGAGGGCCTGAGGAATATTCCCGGCATAACGTACTTCGAGGACATGCCCGGCGTGCGGCACAACTACTCCTACTTCCCCATCTTCGTGGACGCGGAGCAGTACGGCATGACAAGAGATGAACTCTATGACAAGCTGAAATCAAGGAACATCTACGGCCGCAGGTACTTCTATCCCCTTATCAGTGACTTCTCGACGTACCGTGGCCTGGAGTCTGCCACGAGGGAGAACCTTCCCGTGGCGCACCGCATCGCGGAGCAGGTCATCTGCCTGCCGATGCATCATCAGCTGAGTGCGGAGGATGTGGAGAGAATCATAGATGCCGTCCGGAACTGAAAAAATTACTGCAGCGGCATTCCGGTCCGGCAAATAATCGCTAAATTTGCGGAAAACACTGACGATATGGAAAAGCAGCATGGAGCAGAGTGGAAGGCAACCGATACGGGCTCAATAAGCGAGCCCGAGGTCACGTATGCCCGTCAGAGCAGGAGGGCAAGGACGCGTAAGGACATTCCGCAGCCTGACGGAATCAATCATCCGAAGGAGGAGGCGGAAGTCGCGTGGAGGAGGCAGCTGGACGATTTTGTCGCGGAGAGTAACCGGATACATGAAACCGGAGATACCGCAGCGCGGAAAGATTTGGCACGGCGTATGGAGGCGTTTATGAGGGAAGAAAATACTATGGAGCGCCGGTTGGAGAGAATAGACTGGTCTTTGGAGCAGATCCGCAGGGGAGAGTATATGACGGCCGATGAGGCCGATGAGGCGGTGAGGAGGGCTCTGCCATGGCTGAGGTGATATGGTCGGACGATGCTACTGGATTGCGTATCGCCACTTTGACATATGGAGAAAGCGTATTTGGTCAAAAATCAGCTGAAAAACTGGACCAGGCTTTTAAAATGTACGGCAGGCTGCTGTCCTTACATCCTCTTCTCGGACACCGCGAGCCGCTGCTCAGACACAGAACTGACTACATATTCCGAAGCATTCTCGTACACAGAAACTATAAACTGATATACGTCCTGGAACCCGAAGACATAGAGACTGCGGAGAGGGTCCTGATCATTGACCTCTGGGACACCCGTATGGACCCAGACTTCCTCGCTGCAAGAATACCTGCAGCAGAGTAAACGTAAACATCATTAAATAATCCAAATTTCATCATGCCCCGGCGCAAGCTGATGCTGCTGGGCGGGCTCCGCTACCTGCTGCCCGTCATAGACGCAGCGCATAATATGGGTTGCCACGTCATCACGTGTGACTACCTGCCCGACAACATCGCACACAAGTATTCCGACGAGTACCACAACGTAAGCATTCTGGACCGGGATGCCGTGCTGTCCCTCGCCCGCGAGCTGAGAATAGACGGCATCATGTCCTTCGCCGTGGATCCCGGAGTGGTGACCGCGGCCTACGTAGCCGACAAAATGGGGCTGCCGCAGGCCGGACCATACGAGTCGGTATGCATCCTGCAGAACAAGGATCGTTTCCGGAGTTTCCTTGAGTCTAACGGCTTCAACGTTCCTAAGTCCAGAGGATTCTCAACGTATGAAGAGGCGTATTCGGACAGGGATTATTTCACGTGGCCGGTGATAGTAAAGCCGGTGGACTCGGCCGGAAGCAAGGGGGTATCGAGAGTAGATTCTCCTGATAATCTAAAAGAAGCATTTGACAATGCAAAATCTTATTCCTTCTCCGGCAAAGTGATAATAGAGGAGTTCATTGAGAAGGAGGGGTGCTCGTCTGACTCGGACTGCTTCTCTGTGGGCGGAGAACTTAAGTTCGTATCGTTCTCTGCCCAGCGATTCGACGAGAGCGCATCGAATCCGTATACGCCGGCAGCCTACAGCTGGCCGTCAACGATGACCCGGGAGCAGGAATCGGAACTTACATCAGAACTTCAGAGGCTCATTACTCTTCTCGGTATGCGCACCTCGATATACAACGTGGAGACCCGTGTCGGCAGGAACGGCAAGTGCTATATCATGGAGGTGTCTCCGAGAGGCGGAGGTAACCGTCTGGCAGAGATGCTGCGTATGGCCACCGGAGTAGATATGATAACGGCTGCGGTCAAGGCGGCGTTGGGAGAAGAAGTTACAGACATAACCCAAAAACCATACGGCGGCCACTGGGCGGAAGTGATACTTCATGCGGATAAGCCAGGAATATTTCAGGGACTGGATATCTCTTCAGAGTTGGAACCGTATGTTATGGAAAAAGACCTATGGGTAGAAGCGGGAGATAAGATATCATCGTTCAATGGTGCCAATGACGCAATAGGAACACTCGTGATGAAGTTTGGCAGTAAGAAAGACATGGAGACAGGATTCCGAACGCAGAATGAATGGCTGAAAATAAAGATTGACTGAGGATGGACGCAATAGGAGGTTACTTCGAACTGGAACTCAGGCGCGGGGAGCATTATCACAAGGATGCAATCAGACTTAATACTGCCCGTAACTGCTTTGAGTATATTCTGATGGCCAGAAAGTACAAGAAGGTCTATATTCCCTATTATACTTGCGAAGTTATGCTGCAGCCGTTAAAACGTCAGCAAGTGGATTATTCCTTTTACTCTATTGACTGGAACCTGGAGCCGACTGAGATATTTAAGTTGAAGGAAGGAGAGGCGTTTTTATATACAAACTATTTCGGTCTTAAACAGGATTGTGTTGAAAGATTGGCAAAAGTCTACGGCAGTAGATTGATTATAGACAATGCGCATGCATTTTTCGCACCGAGAGTCAGCGGAATAGACACATTCTACTCGCCAAGAAAATTCTTCGGAGTCTCAGACGGCGGCTATCTTTACACGGACTGTCTGCTCAGTGAAGAATTTCCTCAGGATGAGTCATGGAACAGAATGTCACACCTATTGATAAGGGCTGACAAAGGAGCGGAATATGGTTACAGCGCTTTCAGAAAGCATGAGGATGAATTGGACAATGTTCCTATAAAAAGGATGTCCAGATTGACAGAAAAAATCTTGCAGAATGTGGATTATGAAATTACAAAGAAGAAGCGCAGGACAAATTATAAGTATTTTGAAAGTTTGTTAAAATCAAATAATAAGTTGACTTTATCCATTGATAAAGAAGATGTTCCTATGGCATATCCCTATCTGACCGAAGAAGGGGCGTCTTTGAGAGAGAAATTTATAAGCAAAAGGATTTTTGTGCCGTCGTATTGGCCGAATGTTCTTAGAGATATCTCCTCAATGCAATTGGAATACCAATTATCGAAAAATACCATCAATATACCTATCGACCAAAGATATGAAAAACTTGAATTGCTAGAGTTATATGATGTCTTATTAGAAAATAAATAATTTAGAATGTTATGAGAATAAATTTAATAGAATATTTTCAAGAAGTCATAAAGGAATACGGTCACCGTATAGCAATTATAGAAGGGAAGGAAAGTATTTCTTATACAGATTTGGATAGAAAAGCAAGGACTGTGGCAAACATGCTTGTAGAAAAATGCAGCTGCAAGAATTGTCCTGTAGCCTTATATCTTCCCAAGAGCATCGAGTCCGTATATAGCGACATCGCCATAACATACAGCGGCAACGCCTATATGAATCTCGATGTCAAGAACCCACTGGAGAGGATTAGCAATATCCTCTCGCTAATACAGCCAAAGGCAATAATAACAGACACAGCGTATGCTGAAAAAATCTCCGGCATTCTTCCGGAAGAGATAAGGCTTATCAACATCGACGATATACCAGATGAGAATGTCCCCGACGCATCATTTTTCATGGAGCGTCTGTCGACATTGATAGATACTGACCCGTACTGCATCATCAACACATCAGGTTCAACGGGAACACCCAAGGGCGTTGTCCTGAATCACCGGAGCTTCATCGACTTCATGTCCCAGACATTCGACGAGTACGGGTTTACATGCGATGACGTGATAGGCTCCCTGTCCCCGTTGGTGTTCGACATCTACAGCTACGAGTTGTGCATCATGATGGCGAAAGGAGCTACGATGGTCGTGATACCGGATGCGTATTCTGCATTTCCCGTCAAGATGCTTGACCTGATGAGGCTCCATAAGGTGACATATATCTTCTGGGTGCCAACCATAATGGTGAATATAGCGAACATGAATCTGCTCAGTCAGGTGCCCCTCTCCGACCTCCGTCTGGTGTGGTTCGCCGGCGAGGTGTTTCCGACCAAGCAGTTCAATATCTGGCGCCGCAGCCTCCCGCAGACAAAATTCGCCAATTTCTACGGCCCTATAGAGATTACCCTGGACTGCGTGTATTACAACATCGAACGTGAGATAGCGGACGATGAGCCCATTCCCATCGGCAGGGCATTCCGCAATACCGACATAATCATCCTTGACGATCAAGATGCCCGCATCACGGAACCAGGAAGGGAAGGCGAACTGTGCGTGCGCGGCACCTCCCTGGCCATGGGCTACTACAACAATCCGGAGAAGACGGCCGCGGCATTCGTTCAGAACCCCCTGAACAGGTCCTATCCGGAAATTATCTATAGGACGGGAGACATGGTGTATATTAATGACCGCGGCGAGATAGTCTTCAAGGGCCGCAAGGACACCCTGATAAAGCATATGGGCTACCGTATAGAACTGGGTGAGATAGAGCACGTCATCATCAACACGCTTAAATTGGTCAGCAACGGATGCGTGGTCTACAACCATCAGAAGAAGGAGATAATCCTGTTCTATGAGTCGGAGAACGAGCTGTCGCCTGCAGAGTTCAGGAAATCCATAGGGACATCACTTCCTAAGTACATGATTCCTCTGAAATACATAAGGCTGGAAGAACTCAAAAGAAATACCAACGGCAAGATAGACCGCCTATACTACAATAACCTGGTGAATGAGACAAATTGAGAGTTTCCATCAACTGACAGACCTGTCGGCAGCAGTCCGCAACAGGCGTGAGGGATTCATCACCAACTTCTATCCTGATCCATACAAGCATCAGGTATGGATAGACAAGGGGGTGGCATTCTTCGAGGAATGCGGAAAGACTGTACTCATAATCAAGGACAACGGTCCTTTCTGGAATATATTCTATATATCCACCTCAATAGAGGAACTGCGCGACTCGGTAAGTTCTTTTGCGAAGTCCAATGGAAGCAGACCTCTTATTCTTGACATAGTAGGCCGAAAGGAACAGTGTGTCCCGGTTGTCAAGGTAATGGAGGACATCGGTTTTAATATATCGTCATCACTTGTCAGAATGCAAAGGCTGGCATCTGCGGAGGATGATTTTCCTAAAATAGAAAATGTGTCTGTCGCGGTGGAAGAAGATCTGCATGGAATTAGCCGCTGCCTTCACGAATATTTCAACGAGCGCCTGGAGCAGATTCCCTATGACGAGGAACTGCTGGCATACATCATGGAAAAACATGTACTGATAGTAAAGGACCAAGGACGTATATGCGGATTCCTCATATTTGAGAAAAATGCCTCGACGCTCTATCTCAGGTACTGGTTTACAAAACCTGAGTACCGTGAGCAAAGAGTAGGCTCTAAACTCCTGCGTCAGTTCTTTCACGAAGGGCTGTCGACGAAGCGGCAGATACTCTGGGTTATGGAGGATAATGACAATGCAGTAAAGCGATATGTACATTATGGGTTTATTGATGAAAATATGTATGATTATATAGTATGCAATGATAATAGATAGTATGTATGGCTCAATTCAGTATTTTTTTAAGACCATTTAAAGCAGAGGATTATTTGTTAATTAATAGATGGAGAAGTGATCCTGACATTCAAAAAATGACAGGCGGTCCTATAAGGTATGTGTCGTTGGAGATAGAGCGGGAGTGGGTGTTATCTAAAATGAGAGATAACACATCAAATATTTATTGGGCAATATGTCTGAATGATGAGTCAGAGCGAATGGTAGGTTATATATCTTTGAATCAAATAGATCATTTGAATAAGAGTGCCGATGCGGGGGGGACGGTGATAGGAGATAGAGATGCGCGCGATGGATATATTATTTTTGAGGCGATGTATCTAGTTTTAGATTATGCTTTTAATCAGTTGAATTTAAATCGAATTACAGCATCATGTTTACCTGAGCATTATATGGCACCACATTCATTATATGCTTTTGGATTTAAAAAGGAAGGGACTGCAGAAAGTGCTTTGTATAAAAATGGTTCTTATCATAATGTGGATCATTATGCGTTGTTGCGAAGTACATATGACGAGTTATGTGGAGCAGGACAATATACAATAGGGGAATTAGTAAAACGTTGTATAAAACACATTAAATCTAAAAAGAAATGATAGCATTTATTTTCCCTGGACAAGGATGTCAAAAGGAAGGGATGGGAAAAGAGTTATATGATAATTATTCGGAAGCCAGAGATTTATTTGATAGAGCGGATGCTTTTCTTGGAAGGAAAATATCGGACGTAATGTTTAATGGAAATGAGGTAGATCTGATGCAAACCATTAATACGCAACCTTCGGTGTTTTTATATGAAGTTGTATTAGCAGAAGTTCAAAAGAATATTAAGCCAGACGTTGTAGCAGGGCATTCATTAGGAGAATTTGCGGCTTTGGTTATTGCCGGAGTTATTACGTTTGAGGAAGGACTGAAATTGGTTCTTAATCGTGCTGTTATTGGCCAAAAAGTATGTGAGAAATATCCCACGGCAATGGGCGCGATTATAGGTCTTTCAGATGATTATGTGGAAAAAAGGATTAATGAAATATGGAGTGAGAGTGGAGAACCGATTTATTTTGCGAACTATAATGGCCCGGGGCAGGTTGTAATTACAGGTTCTCGCAAAGGAGTAAGACTGGCATGTAAAGCATTTAAAAATGAAGGAGCAAAGAAGGCTGTCCCATTAGCGATAGGTGGGTCTTTCCATTCTCCGTATATGAAAGACGCACAGAAAGAATTAGGGGAAATAATTCAAAGTGTCAATTTTAAAAAATCTAGAATACCAGTGTATCAGTGTGTGGATGCAAAACCACATGTTGATCCCGATGAAATAAAGAAGAATCTGATTTTACATATAACTCATCCTGTTAGATGGACTGAAATGGTAATGAATATGAACATTGATGGTGTAGATGAGTTTTATGAGGTAGGAACAGACGACACGTTGCAGAAGATAGTGCGACGAATGCTTCCGGATTCATTAGTTTCGACTATCCATCAGGTACATGATTATAACGGAGTAACTAAGGATTATTCAATACATTAATTATTTAATTCAACAAATTATGACAATTGATAAATTTATTGAGGCGTTTGCCGCTGAATTTGACGAAACCCCTAAAGATGTTTTTAGCCCTTTTACAGATTATAAATCATTGGATGAGTGGAATTCTCTTACAGCGTTGTCAATCATTTCAATGGTGGATGAGGAATGTGGAAAAACAATTACAGGAGCAGATTTAAGATCCAATAAAACAATTCAGGATCTTTATGATTATATATCTTCATTGTGATGAATCCGTTTTCATTACAAGGTAAAACTGTACTTATTACTGGTGCATCTTCCGGTATAGGAAAGGGAATTGCTGTGGAATGCTCCAGGATGGGAGCTGTTTGTATGCTTAATGCAAGAAACACGGAGCGTCTTAAGGAAACTTTGGGAATATTATCAGGAACCGGACATCAGATTATTCCTGTAGATTTAAGCAATCAAAGTGGTGTAGAGCAGTTGGTCTCGCAATTACCAAAACTAGATGGATGTGTTTTTGCAGCAGGGATACCACAAGTCTGCCCTGTTAAGTATTTTAAAAGGGAGGATATAGAGACGATATTCAGTGTGAATTCAATAGCTCCAATGATGATAACCTCTGCACTTTTGAAAAATAAGAAAATATCGCGAGGCTCATCGTTAGTGTATATTGAATCTGTATCAGGTGTATTTGTCGGGACTAAAGCTGATGTATCCTACAACGCATCAAAAGCAGCGTTAAATGGTTTTGTGAAAGGGGCTGCTTTGGAGCTGGCTGGCCAAGGAATTAGGATAAATGCTATCAATCCGGGGCTTGTTCCAACAAACATACTAAATCTTTCAGACAAGCTATCGTCAGGAGTCTCTCACGTAGACTTGATGCAGGACAAATATCCACTTAAACGCCTTGGAACAGTTGAAGATATTGCTTATGGGGTGATATATCTATTATCAAATGCCTCATCTTGGGTTACGGGTAGTAATCTAGTAATAGATGGGGGCTATACGTTAAACTAAGAATTCGAATTTGTTATTATGGAGGAAAAATTAATAAAAATACTTACAGAACTGAGGCCTGAGTTTGATTTTAGGCAAAAAGTTGATTTTATCGACGAGGGAATGTTGGATTCATTTGATATAGTAACATTAGTGGACGCGATAGAATGTGAGTTTGGAGTTGCAATTTCTGGGGTCGATGTTGTTCCTGAAAATTTTAATTCACTTGAATCAATATTAAGAACCATTCAGAAAAGTAAATAAGAACAATGCTTACTACATTTCATAATAAAATAATATCGTCTGTATATACTGTATTACCTTCAAAGCAAGTAAATTTCATGGACGAGGCTAAAAATTATTCCTTTACGGAGTTCCAGATGAAGAAACTTCAGAAGGTTATGGGTTTTGGCACCAGAAGGCTTGCAGTGGAGGGGGAGACTGTTTCAGATTACGCTGTGCTCGGTATTCAGAAAATGCTTGACGATAGTATTTTTACAGAAAAAGAAGTAGGTGCAATAATTGTAACGACAACATCACCGGATCACTTTATTCCACCTATTTCCAATATTGTGCAAGGAAAGTTCAATTTTGACGAAGACACGGTATGTATTGACATTTCACAAGGATGTTGTGGATATGTTGTCGGTCTTGTATATTCGTTCATGACCCTGGATTCTTTAAAAAATAAAAAGGTTCTTCTCATTTCTGGAGATTTGCTATCATTCAAAGTTTCCACTCGGGACAGGGCCAGTCGTCCTATTACTGGCGATGCAGTATCCATCAGTATTATTGAGAATACCGAAAATTTTTTAAACACCATTTATTGTTCTATAAAAAATGATGGCAAAGATGCCTTTGACGTGTATGTTCCGGCAGGAGGAACTAGAATGCCCATAACTTCTGAAACAATGGTTGAGAAAGAAGATGAATTCGGCAATTGGCGAGGTCTTCAACATCTTGTTATGCAAGGTGATAAAGTGTTCAATATTATAATCAATAAAACACCGGAGATGCTGGGTGAATTATTAACGATGTCCGGATGTGCAATAGATGATGTTGATTATTTCATATGTCATCAGTCTAGTAGTTTTACACTAAAAAAGTTATCTCAGCATTTGGGAGTGGATGAACATAAATTGCCTAGGGATATCGTTCCCAAATACGGTAATTCAAGCAGTGCAACTATTCCCGTGACTCTTTGTGAGCATTTTCAGGAGATGTTTTCAGATAATAATGAAAAAAAAATAATGTTTGCTGCATTTGGTACAGGCATGTCCTTGGGGGCGATTTTGATAGATTTACCTAAGTTTAAGGAGTGTAAGTTTATTGAAAAATAGAGTGTAATTAGTAGTATGCTTGCATTCTTAAAAAGCTTATTCTATAATTTTAAATATCTGCCAATTTCTCAGGCGTTGCACTTACCCATAATAGTTGAAAGAAATGCGTTTATAAAAGGGAATGGAAGCATAATATTGGACATTCCCGTCTCAAAATTGAAAAAGGGGCTGATTTCCATAGGGATAGATTACGAGAAGTGCATTAATACTGTAACTGACAAAACGTATATATATATATATATGGTAAGTTAAGATTTCTTGGAGAGGCACACATCGGGAAGAATACTAAAATAGTTGTTTTATCTAAAGGAGCATTGTCAATAGGCAATAATTTTAGAATAACAGGTAGGTCTTCTTTCAGAGTATATAGATCAGTTAGTATAGGATCTGATTGTTTATTTTCATGGGATATTTTGATTATGGATTATGATGGCCATAAAATAATTCAAGATGGAGTAAGAATAAATGACCATAAACCAATTACTATAGGAAATAAAGTATGGGTCGGATGCAGAAGCTCTATTTGGGATGGGGCTGAAATTCCTGACAATGTTGTACTTGGTAATAACTCTGTTATTAGAACCAAATTACCGAGCCCCAATTGCGTATACGTCGGTCGTGGAGTTGTGGTGCGGGAAGATATCTACTGGGAAAGATAAAAGACTTTATTATTAAAATAGAATATGAGTGAGTTACCAATATTAGCAATTTTGTGCACGGCATATAATCATGCCCCTTATATAAGACAATGTCTGGAAGGTTTCGTCATGCAGAAAACCACATTTCCTTTTATTGCAATAGTGCATGATGATGCATCTACAGATAAGACAGCGGACATTATTCAGGAATATGCGAAGAAGTATCCAGATAGAATCAAGCCTATTTTTGAGACTGAGAATCAGTATTCAAGGTACGACGGGACATTGGGGCGTATTATGAATGCTGCAATTCCCGAAAATGTTAAATACGTAGCTATGTGTGAAGGTGATGATTACTGGATAGATCCATATAAATTACAAAAGCAAGTATCTTTTTTAGAGCAACATTCAGAATATGTCTTAACTCATACATCCTACTTAAGATATTACGAGTTCGATAAAAAATTTTATTCTGCACCCAAAATACAACTTTTCGAGAATGATGATGTTTCGCCAATAAGCATACTTTCTGGAAATTATAAAATATTGACAGCTACATCTGTCCTCAATTTTTCTATCTATAATTCATTGATAAAGTCAGATCCGTTTTTATATAGTTCCGGCTATTTTATGATGGGCGACACTCCTTTATGGTACGATTTATCTAGAAAGGGAAAAATTAAATATTTCAATGAGATAACTGCTGTGTATAGGCAAAATGAAGGTTCTGCCACGCGAAGAAAAAATCCCAAATTAAAATATAGATTCAATCTATCATCAAAGGAACTGCGTATGTATTTATGCGAACGCGATTATTTGCCAAAAGCTTATTATAAACAAATAAGAAAGGAATATAGCAAGGCATTAATTAAATATCAATGTTTCGATGAAGATTTTAAACCATTATTTGCCTACGATAAAAAAATAACTAAATTACTTGTGATTTTAAAAAGCATGCGAATTTTAAAACCAATATTATCATTTCTTGTGAACTATAGAACAATCCTAGGATTTATGAAGAGGCGCATTTTAAACATAAAAAGTTAAATAACATTAAGTATGCTTAAAATTTAAAATGCGCAGTATCGCTTACATCCCTATTATTGTATACATGTCCCAATGGAAGCGAATTTTAATTTGCTGAGAATAAACAAATCGCAATGTGATGCTATTTTGTCATATTGTGCCTTGTTGCAAATCTTATTAGCGTTAATTCAGGATTGCATAATTAATATTGGAGTTTCTATTGATACTGCATCAAAATTAAGGGTTATATCAAGCCTCTTATTGTTTTTAGGAACAACATTACTGACATTCAAACGCAAGCCTAAGATAGTGTTAATTTCTTATTCTGCATTTATCAGTATTCTAAGTTTTTCATTTATCGTTTTTCCTCAGTCTCATGAGTTTATATTTAATGACGCAATAAAATATTCAGTAATATCCATATCCATTGTCTTAGCGATTATTTCTATTAACGATATCGATATATTCCTTAAAGTCTTAACGAAAGTTTCCATCTTCGGTTCTTTAATTGGAATATTATATGGTATTACATGGCATCCCGCGTTAACAAGTGATGAATCAATATATTCTATGTCGATATCATATAATCTTCTACTTCCCTCAATGGTCCTTTTTCATTCAAAAGGGAAATTATATAAATTATTGTTCATTATAACTGTTTTAGTCGTTGTTCTCTTCGGATCTAGAGGCGCGCTTCTTTTTATAGTCACATATTTGTTATACCGCATACTTTTTAAAAGTAACGTTAGTAAAAAACTTGTGTTTTTTCTATGTGTGGGCATATGTTTACTATTGTTGCCCAAAATTATCAATTGTTTAGAGTCTTTTGATAGTTTATCAAGATCCGTGCAATTAATTCTATCCGGCAGTTTTTTTAGTCATGATTCTGGTCGAACTGATATATACGAACTTGTTTTACTGCATATAGCAGAAGCTCCGTTATTTGGGCATGGTATAGGTGCTGATAGATTTTATTTAAATGGCTTTTATGCTCATAATATTATTTTAGAAATGATGCTTCAATATGGTATTGTTGCAGGGCTTAGTCTATTCTTCTTATTGACTACTTTTATAGTAGTTGCCTTTTTAAATTTCAGACTGTATAGAGACTATACCATTATATTTACATTAAGTGGATTTTTGCCTCTAATGTTATCTGGTTCATATTTAATTAACTTCAATTTTGCAGCAACAATTGGTTATATATGTCTTTTATTCAAATCTGAGCAACATTCAACAAAATTTTTAAATGAAAATATTACATATTTGCAATGATTATACCGGCAGCAGAGTGCATTATCACTTATGTAAAGAATTGGAAAAATTAGGCGTTACGCAAACGATATTTACTTATTATAAAAAAAAATCCAATAAAGCAGGAAAAAACTACATAAACAGCGATCGGTGCACAATTTACTATATGCCGATAATTAATTGGTATTACAAATTTTTTTATCATATCAAAAACAGGGTCATCTATCGGTACCTGATAAATACAATACAAAAAAATATAACATCATATACTTGCATACACGCGTCAACATTATTTACAGATGGTGGAATAGCATATAGAGTAAAGAAAAAATATAATATCCCATACGTTGTATGCGTAAGAAGCACAGATGTTGATAGTTTTCTAGTAATGGCACCACATGCTTGGATAGATGGAATAAAGATATTACTCAATGCAGAACGTATTTTTTTTCCTTCAGTGTCATTAAAAAACAAATTCTGTAAACATTGGTTTATCAGAATGTTCCTTAACCAAATTTCATTTAAATTGTCTGTTGTTCCAAATGGCATTGATGAATATTGGTTGCACAATATAGTACACCAAAAATTATTTACAAATAATTTACTGTTCATAGGAAGTTTAATAAAAAGAAAAAATATTTTAAGAGTTATTAAAGCGGCAAACATTCTAAATAAAGAATATCCTAATATAAAATTATACATTGTGGGAGATGGTCCAATTAAAAAGAAGTGCGAAAAAATAGCTTCTCATAATCCCAACATTATATATTGTGGCCCTATAAATGAAAAAGATAAACTTAAAGATCTTTTTAAAAGATGTGGCATATTTGTAATGCCTTCATGGCACGAAACTTTTGGGCTAGTTTATGTTGAAGCGTTGAGTCAAAATTTGAAATTATTATACTCTAAAGGAACAGGCATAGACGGACTACTTGACGACAAAGTAGGGGTTGCGGTAAATCCTCACTCATTGTCGTCAATTATAATCGGCTTAAAATCATTAATCCTTAAAAAGGATTATACTAATCCCAATAGGAACGTAGATTTCTGTAACTTTGATTGGAGTTGCATAGCAAAAAAATATTATCATGCCTACCTAGAAATACTTGAAAACAAATAAGTATATCCCTAATATTAAACTAATTCACGAACAATGATTGAAAACCTTGTTTCTATTATCACTCCTGCATATAATTGTGCGAATTATATAGGAACGACGATAGAAAGTGTTTTATCACAAACATATTCTTATTGGGAGATGATTATCGTAGATGATTGTTCTTCTGATAATACTGAAGAAGTGGTGTTGCACTACGCCTCAAAAGATTCGCGGATTAAATATAAAAAGTTGGAGGTGAATTCCGGTGCAGCAGTAGCAAGAAATGTCGCAATGTCAATGGCCACGGGGCAATACATTGCATTTCTGGATAGTGATGATGTATGGCTGCCGGATAAATTATTAACTCAAATTCAGTTCATGCAAGAGAACAATTATAAGTTCACATGTACTGATTATGAGCAGATAGATGAGACGGGAAGACATCTTGGCAAAATAATACACTGTATAGAAAAAGCAGATTATAATAGAGTTTTACTTGATTGTCCGATAGGTAATTCAACAGTGATGTATGATGTGACTCAGATGGGTAAGTTTGAGGTGCCTAATATAAGAAAACGGAATGATGATGCTTTATGGCTTAAAATGCTTAAGTCAGAGAAGTTCATATATGGCCTGAATCAGGTATTGGTACAGTATCGGGTGCGTCATGATTCTATATCTGCAAATAAATTTCAATTAATAAAGTATCATTGGGTTTTATATCGTAAAATAGAACATCTCAATATTATGAGATCTATATTTTATATTCTTCATTGGGGTGTTATAAAGATTTTACGTATTAAATAAATGTTAGATATGCGGAACATACCTTTCTCGCCTCCCGACATGTCGGAGGCGGAAGCCTCCATGGTCGCGGAGGTGCTGGGCTCGGGGTGGATTACCACCGGGCCGAAGACTAAGGAGTTTGAACATCTGATAGCGATGTGCTGCGGTACGCAGCGGGCGGTGTGTCTGAATTCCGCTACGGCGTGCATGGAGATGGCGCTGCGGGTGCTGGGTATCGGACCGGTGGATGAGGTGATCGTGCCGGCCTATACCTATACGGCTACGGCCAGTTCGGTGTGCCATGTGGGGGCGAGGCCGGTGATGGTGGACTGTGCGCCGGGCAGTTATGAGATGGACTATGCCAGGGTGGCGGACGCGATAACTGAGAGAACCAAGGCGGTAATGCCGGTGGATCTTGGCGGAGTGGTCTGTGACTACGACAGGATATATGAGGCGGTCGAGTCTAAAAAGGCACTCTTCAGACCGGCGAGTGATATCCAGAAGGCATACGGAAGGCCGGCGGTGATAGCTGATGCGGCCCATGCTTTCGGGGCCAGGCGTCACGGGAAGATGTGCGGCTCGATAGCGGACTTTACCTCGTTCTCGTTCCATGCGGTGAAGAATCTGACTACGGCTGAGGGCGGGGCGCTGACGTGGCGCTCCCATGAAGGTCTGGACGACGACGCGGTCTACAAGCAGATTCAGTTGCTGTCGCTGCACGGTCAGAGCAAGGATGCGCTGGCCAAGACTCAGCTAGGTGCCTGGGAGTACGACATCGTCGCGCCGTACTACAAGTGCAATATGACGGACATCATGGCCGGCATCGGGCTGGCTCAGCTCAAGAGGTATCCGGAGCTGCTGCACCGCCGCCGTCAGATTATCGAGGCGTATGATGACAGGCTGAAGGATTACGATGTGGAGGTGCTGAACCACTTCGGCCCTGACCACTCGTCCTCCGGTCACCTGTATCTAGTGCGTCTTCTCGGCAAGGACGTGGACTACCGCAACGATGTGATAGTCAGGATGGCCGAGCGCGGCATAGCCTGCAATGTGCACTATAAGCCGTTGCCGATGATGACGGCCTACAAGGCTCTCGGCTACGACATCAAGGACTTTCCCAACGCCTACGACCAATACCGCTGCGAGGTGACTCTCCCGCTGCACACCCATCTGAGCGATGAGGACGTGCAGTACGTCATGGACAATTTTACCGACATCATTTCAGACCTGAAAAAGAAGTGAAGCGCTTGTTTGACATCACAGCAAGCGGACTGGGGCTGCTCGTCCTCAGCCCGCTTTTTTTAGTCCTGGCGCTGTGGATCAAGCTCGACTCGCCCGGACCGGTGTTCTACCGTCAGGTAAGAGTCGGCCGTGGTAACAAGGATTTCCGCCTGTTCAAGTTCCGCTCGATGCGGGTGGGCTCTGACAAGAAGGGGCTTATCACCGTCGGCGGACATGACCCGAGGGTGACCCGTTCCGGCTATTATATCCGTAAGTATAAGTTGGATGAACTCCCGCAGCTCATCAACGTTTTCATCGGGGACATGAGCCTGGTGGGTCCCAGACCCGAGGTCCGGAAGTACGTCGACCTCTACACCCCGGAACAGCTGCGCGTCCTGGATGTCCGCCCCGGTATCACCGACATGGCCTCCATCCGCTACCGCAACGAGAATGAGCTTCTGGAGCAGGCCGCCGACCCCGAGCAGTACTACCGTGACGTCGTGATGCAGGACAAGCTCCGCATTAACCTCGAGTACGTTGCCGACCATTCTTTCGTCAAAGACCTTAAGATTATCTTCATGACTTTTAAAGCCGTTGTGACAGAATAGTCTGGAGATATTGCAGGAATCCCTCAATGAGTGATGGTTTTTTCGAAAAACATCACTCATTGAGGGATTTTTCTATTTCGGTGTTCTAATTATTGAATAAGCATATCTTCTCGAGTAATTCCTTGTCCTGCCAGTAATCAATTATCTTCTTATGCTGCAGTCTTCCCACTATGACTGAGGGATGAGTCCCGAACCTTGCAGCATATATCTTAATCGCTTCAGATGAGTAATCTCTATTTAGTATAATCTCTTTTTCTTCATTTCCACTCAGCAATATGGCAGCAGCAAAGTCATCAGCTTCAGCTTCTTTGCTCTTTTGCAAGTCTCCGTATTCTATATCTTCTAAAAATATATCCTTTCTGCCATGTAACAGGATATGCCCTATTTCATGGAAGAAGGAAAACCAGAATATGTCATAACGTTTATGCCTTCCTGACAATTGTATACAGGGTACTCCGTTTATCCATCGGGTGGATCCGCTGATTGGTGCTTCAGGAAGGCATGGGGTATAACTGAGCTTCACACCGCATGACAGACAGAGGGTCCGCAATTGTTGAACAGCGTCTTTAGGGCATTCTGTCATTAAATTCTTCATTTCAGGAATTGTGGCCCTAAGTTTTTTATCTTCAAAATCAGTTTGAACTGTCATTTCGCTTGCCTGTAATTCTCCTTTACGAAGCCATGCGGATATTGCGTATGGCTCACGTATTGTCGCTAAAGATATGCGGAATGCAACTTTCAGTTGCTGATTGATGTAGTAGTTTTCCCAGGCTTTAGGTGTGCTGACACCAAAAAACGAAAGGATTGTCTCAACCTTTTCGTTGTTAGTCTTGCAGGCAGGAATCCATCCCTTTTGGGTCATGGCAGCTAATGGGAACTTTTTAGCCCACTCATAAAAAGAGGCCATTTGCTTATTTTTCTTATTTCTCGCTTCACATTCATCATATTCACGCTGAAGATTCATCCAGAAATGTGCTGGAATATTTGTCACATTCTCAAATGCAATGGACATATCGGAGGTGATTGAACTGTTCCCTTTTATGACAGCGATAATAGTTTTTTCGGGCTTGGAAGTACGTATGGCAAATTCCTTAATGGACATACCCATTTCAGTGAGTTTCTCTGCCAATGTTTCTCCAGGATGTGAAACCGTTGTCGGATGATATTTATTGATTGTCTCCATAATAAATTACTGATGATAATCCACTATTTTTATTATTTCTACTCCTTTTATTTCTATCCACAAATACTTGCCGTCCTTATCTTCCGGAATAGGATTTTTCGTGTGGCGTGAAGATTAAGCGGTATGGTTGGTCCAAATCACAAGCCCACTGTCCCTTTCTATTACCGGTTAATTCGTGGTAATGACCAGGCAGATATCTAACATCGTCCAGTGTTGCGGCGGCCCTTAATTGATCTAATCTGAGTTTATATAGTCTTGCCCGATTATCTCCCATGGCCTTTACGCATTTTTTGTCATCATTAGCCTGCGCCTCAAGTTTTCTACTGCCAAAAGTTATGTTCACGAGTTTTTGTTTTAAATTACAAAAAGTGTAAATTATTTTATGCAAAAATACATATTATATTTTAATTAACAAAAAATGTAATTCAAAATTGTAGAGTTAGGCGTGCGGAAATTTCATCCAGGTGTAAATCCGCATGGGGAAAAGGATGATTTTTATTTTCCGCCGGAATGATTAACTTTGCCTTGACAAATCAGAGGAGGAATGCTTATGCTGAAATATCCTATAGGAGTACAGACATTCGAGGAGATCCGCACGGGCGGATTTGTGTATGTGGATAAGACGGAGCACGTGTACCGTCTGGCCGATGGGGGAAAGTATTATTTTCTGAGCCGTCCGCGGAGGTTCGGGAAGAGTCTGCTGCTGTCTACGATGGAAGCTTATTTCAAAGGTAGGAAGGAGTTGTTCGAGGGACTGGAGATAGAGGGGCTGGAGAAGGAGTGGGCGGAGTATCCTGTTCTAAGACTGGATCTTGGGGGGGCTTCGTATCACACCCGGGAGGACTTGGACAATAAGTTGTCCCAGATACTTGCGGAGTGGGAGGCTCAGTATGGAGTGACTAGTGTGTATCAGACGTCCGCAACACGTTTTAATGAGGTCATATCGTGTGTTGCGCGTCATGAAGGCCGCAAGGTTGTGGTTTTGGTGGACGAGTACGACAAACCGATAACGGACAGTCTGGGGGATGAGGAATTACTGGAGTATTACCGTGCTACGTTGCAGGGGTTCTTCAGCGTGCTCAAGTCGCAGGACGACAAGATCCGTTTCGCATTTCTGACCGGTGTCACCAAGATAGGTAAGCTCAGTGTGTTCAGCGGGCTCAACAATCTCAAGGATATATCGATGCTTCCGGCTTATTCCGGTATATGCGGTATTACTGAAAGGGAGCTGACAGAGAGGCTGGCCGAGGGTATTTCCAATATGGCAGCATCGAACGGCATTACTCCGGAAGAGTGTCTGGGCAGGCTTAGGGAGATGTATGACGGGTATCATTTTTCTGCGTCCTCCGAGAGTGTCTACAATCCGTTCAGCCTCCTGAATGCTCTTCAGGATAAGGAGTTCAATGATTATTGGTTCGAGACCGGGACGCCGTCGTTCCTGGTCAGTCTGATTAAGAATACATCTTACGATATCTCTGCACTTCAAGGTGAAGAGGTCGATTCGTCCCTGCTGGTCAGTGTAAACTCTGCTTTTGCCAATCCGATACCGTTACTGTATCAGAGCGGATACCTGACTATCACAGGATATGACAGGGAGGTGGGACTGTACCGTCTGGATTTTCCTAACAGGGAGGTCAAAAACGGTTTTCTTTCTTTCGTCCTGCAGTACAGTACATCATCTACAGTTTCTGGCAAGACATTGATTGCCAGACTTCACCGCGCAGTGCGCGACGGCAGGCCGGAGGATATGATGAAGGAGCTGGAAGCATTCTTTGCCCGTAAGAACTATCAGATCCAGGCTGACGAAGAGAAGGACTTTCAATATGCGGTATCCACTATCTTCGAACTGCTTAGTGAGGATGTGCAGACAGAAAGGCAGACCAGCAACGGTAGGATAGATGTGTTAATGCAGACGGACAGGTTTGTCTATATATTGGAAATCAAGGTGAATGAAAGTGCTGACGCTGCTTTGAGGCAGATAGAGGAGAAAGGCTATGCACGTCCGTTTGTCAATGACGGACGCAGGATATTCTGTATCGGAGTATGTTTTTCTACTCTTACCCGCCGTATTGAGGAATGGAAAGTAGATAAGGAATTAAAATAAAATGCCATATGAACATCTCAGTAATTCTCAGGCGGGCGGCAGCCGCAGCGATGGTGCTGGCCTGCACGTTATTTTCAGACCTTAATGCCTGTACGGGCATTTCTTTCACGGCCAAGGACGGCAGTTTCGTGCTGGCCAGGACGGCGGAGTGGGGCGGTTCGGACCTGCACAGCCGCTACGTGGTTGTCCCTAGGGGATACAGGCATGTGTCCCTGACGGCAGATGGCGGCAATGGTATGATATTCACGGGAAAGTACGGATATGTGGGGGTGGCGGCCAATATGGACCAGTTCGTGCTGGAGGGGCTCAATGAAAAGGGGCTGTCCGCCGGACTTTTCTTCTTCCCCGGTTACGGCCAGTATCCTGAGTACGATTCTACCGAAGTGAGCCGTACTGTTCCCGACATGCAGGTGGTGAGCTGGATACTCTCCGGATTCTCCACCGTACAGGAGGTGATTGACCATTTTGACGAGATAATAGTGACCATGCTCTATCCTCAGTCCGGCACTTCGCACTGGAGGGTGGGGGACCCGTCCGGAAGGCAGATTGTCATCGAGATAACCGGCGGAAAGACGCATATCTACGAGAATACGGTAGGGGTGCTGACCAATTCCCCCGATTTCCCCTGGCATGTGACCAATCTGAACAACTATGTCAATTTAGCTTTCGGAGAGGCTGACGGCAATGCCTTTTCGGCTTATCCGCAGGTACGCCGCTTCGGAGCCGGCACCGGTATGATAGGAATCCCCGGGGACGTGACTCCTCCTTCGCGGTTTGTACGTGCCGCCTACTATCAGGCCACCGCACCGCAGTACCCCACAGGAGAGGAGACGGTAATGTCCTGCTTCCTGATTCTGAACAATTTCGACATACCGATAGGGGTAGAGCGTCAGAAAGGGCAGGAGCCGACAGACATTCCCGGTGCCACACAGTTTACGACGGCGGCCGATACCAAGGGGCTGAAAATGTACTGGCGCACCTGCTGGAACAGCACCATCCGCTGCATCGACCTGAATGACATCGATTTCTCCAAGGTGAAATACACCGTCGAGCCTCTGGATAAAGTGCGCCGGCAGAGTGTCGAGATGATCACTGTCCGATAAATTCGCACAAAGCAGTGTACAGCCTCTGTACGGGGAGTCCTACGATGTTGAAATAAGAGCCGCGTATGGAGGTTATTCCTATGTAGCCGATCCATTCCTGGATGCCGTAGCTGCCGGCTTTGTCGAAGGGGCGGAAGCGGTCGATGTAGTAGGATATCTCCTCTTCGGTCAGGGTCTTGAACTCCACTTCCGAGGTGCAGGAAAATACGTGGCGCCGCTCAGTGTCGCGCAGGCAGATGCCTGTGACGACGCGGTGGGTGCGTCCGGAGAGCTCGCGGAGCATCCTCGCGGCGGCGGCGCGGTCGGCAGGCTTGCCGAGGATGTCCTCCCCGCAGATGACGACGGTGTCGGCGGTGATGAGGATCTCGCCGGGCTTCAGGGGACGGTGGAATCCTTCGGATTTCGAAACGGCTAAAGCCGAAGGTATTTCGTCCGGCTGTAAGTCAGGGGAATAGGTTTCGGGCGCACCGGGTGTGGCCTCTACTGTAAATTCTATGCCGAGTCCGGCAAGGAGCTCCCTCCGGCGGGGAGAGGCCGAGCCGAGTACTATGCGGCGGTCTTTGAGGGCTTCGTGGAGCAGCATGACTGTCAGTGGTTTAAAAGGTTTTGGCAAATACGTCAGTGTCTAAATACCAGTCCTCGTGGACTTTCAGAACCTGTTCTATGAGGTCCCGTACAAATGCCTTGCCGCCCGGACGCAGGGATACGTAGTCGCACACGTCCTTGACCTCGGGCACGGCGTCGGCGGGTGCAACGGCTAATCCGGCCATTCTCAGCACCGGGATGTCGGGCATGTCATCCCCGGCGAAAGCCACCTCCTCAGGCTTGAGGCCGTGTCTGGAGCAGAAATCCAGGAAGTCGGGCACCTTGTCTCGGGATTTCTGGTAGATGTCCTCTTCCTTTACGCCTAACCCGGTGAATCTGTGCACAATGCTCTGAGATACGCCTCCTGTGATGATGGCCACGGGGTACCCTTTCATACTGCACATTCTGAGGGCAAATCCGTCCTTGGAGTCAAATGTTCTGAGCAGGTCTCCGTCAGGGGTGGAGAGAATCGAGCCGTCTGTCAGCACTCCGTCCACGTCGAAGGCGAAGGCGCGGATGCCGTGCAGCTTGACTTTATAGTTGTAGTTGGGCATGGTTTATCTGTCTTCGGGGTGATATTTTTTCAGAATTTTGTCGGTCAGGAGGCGGTATATCTCCTCCTGTTCGGTCAGTCCCATCTTCTGCAGGACTTCCAGATGCTTGTGTATCGTCTCCATATCCCCTCTGCGGGCAGGGCCGGTGAGGGTGGAGGCGGGAGTGTGCAGGAATGCGTTGCGCACGGCCTCGATGGTGGAGGGAATCAGCAGGGGGTGGTCATGCTGGACAATGGGGAAGGCCAGACCGAGGAGGTAGTTGACGAAGTTGGTGGTGAACACCGCGGCCACATGCATTTTCAGTCTGTCTTCGGAGGAGTAGAAATAATGCTCTCCGCCCAGGTCCTCGGCCATGGAGTCCAAGAGCGTTCCAAGTCCGTCGGTGGAGGCCTCCAGTAGCAGGGGCACGTCGCGGAACTCTATGTTCTTGTTGCGGCTGAGCGTCATCAGGGGATACATCACTCCGCAGGCGCAGCCCAGATCCGCGAGGGGCTGCAGGACCTGGAGCGGGGTGGCACCTGATGTATGCACCACAGCCGGAAGCCGGCGGGAAACAGCCTTTTCCGCGGCATTGTCACTGTCTGTCCATGAGAATACCGCTGCCATTTCCTCCACCAGCTGCGGGATGGCGTCGTCCGTAACCGCGATGACCACGAGGGATGCCTCCTGCAGGTCTTGTAGCCTCCCGGCGGCCTTGGTGTCCGACCCATTGGCCCTGAGGGCCCTGACCAGACGGTCGCGGCTTTTCTCAGTACGGCTGTAGACGGTGCTGATATTGTACCCTTTCTCCTGCAGGGCCAGGGAAAATCGGAATGCCACGTTCCCGGCCCCGACGAATGCTATGTCCGGCTTCATCGGTCAGGCCTCCGGGGTGTTGGGACCGCCGAATCCGAAGGGGATGGTGTTCTTGGGCAGATTGGGCGAGCCTAGACGTATCTCGCCGTTCTGGCTTTCGTATTTGCTGATGTTGTCGCTCAGGGCCAGGAGCAGTCTCTTGGCGTGCTCGGGAGTCATGATGACGCGGCTGACTACCTGGGCCTTGGGATAGCCGGGGAGCATGCGGGCGAAATCCAGGATGAACTCGCTGTTGGAGTGGGTGATGAGGGCGAGGTTGGAGTAGTTGCCGGCAGCGGTCTCCTTGGTGAGCTCGATGCCTATTTCCTTTTTCTGTTGCTGATTGTCCATGTCTTATGAAATAATGTTTTGAAACGTCCCGCAAATCTACACAAATCTTCTTATATTTGCAGGCTAATTTGCAAGAAATATGGAACTGTCAGCGAAATACAGCCCCTCGGAAGTAGAGGAGAAATGGTACTCTTACTGGTTGAAGAACAAGTTTTTCCATTCGGAACCCGATAGCCGGGAACCCTATACTGTGGTCATCCCGCCGCCCAATGTGACAGGTGTGCTGCACATGGGACACATGCTCAACAATACGATACAGGACGTGCTTGTCCGCCGTGCCCGCATGCAGGGCAAGAACGCCTGCTGGGTACCTGGTACCGACCACGCTTCGATAGCTACAGAGGCCAAGGTCGTGGCCAAGCTCAAGGAACAGGGCATCGACAAGTCGTCACTGACCCGGGAGGAGTTCATGAAACACGCCTGGGAGTGGAAGGAGAAGCACGGCGGCATCATCCTCGAGCAGCTCAAGAAGCTCGGAGCCTCCTGCGACTGGGACCGCACCAGGTTCACGATGGACCCGGCCCTGAGTGAGGCGGTTATCAATACATTCGTATATTTTTACAAGAAAGGCTACATCTACCGCGGCGTGAGGATGGTCAACTGGGATCCCCAGGCCCTGACCGCCGTGAGCGACGACGAGGTGATCCACAAGGAGACCAGGTCCAAGCTCTACTACCTGCGCTACAAGGTATCCGACGGGGCCGGCAATCCCACTGACGACTACATAGTCATAGCCACGACCCGTCCCGAGACCATCATGGCCGATGCCGCTGTCTGCATCAACCCCGAGGACCCGAGGTATCACCACCTGCGCGGCAAGAAGATACTCATTCCTCTGATCAACCGCGAGATACCCATCATCGAGGACTCCTATGTGACCATGGACTTCGGTACCGGCTGCCTGAAGGTGACCCCGGCCCACGACGTGAACGACTACGAGATAGGTCTGCGCCACAACCTGCCGGTGCTCGACATCATCGACGACCACGGAAGGCTCAACGAGAAGGCCGTGATCCTCGTCGGCGAGGACCGCTTCGTGGCCCGCAAGAAGATTGTGAAAATGCTGGCCGAGGTCGGACAGCTCGAGAAGGAGGAGGACTACCTCTCGCCTGTGGGGCACTCCGAGAGGACCGACGCTGTCATCGAGCCCAAGCTCTCCATGCAGTGGTTCATCAGGATGGAGGAACTCTCCAAGGCAGCCCTGGCCCGCGTGGAGAACGGTGAGATTAAACTCATTCCAGACAAATACCGCAATACCTACCGTCACTGGATGGAGAACACCCGCGACTGGTGCATCTCCCGTCAGCTGTGGTGGGGACAGCAGATACCCGCATACTACCTGCCTGACGGCCGCTATGTGGTGGAGGCTACCGAGGAGGAGGCTTTGAAGGCCGCGCAGCAGCTCGACCCTTCGGTTACAGCCGCTGACCTCAGGCGCGACGAGGATGTGCTGGACACCTGGTTCTCCTCGTGGCTCTGGCCCATCTCGGTATTCGATCCCGGCAAGCCCGGTTTCCCCGAGAAGGCTCCGAATGCCGATTTAGCGTACTACTATCCGACCAACGACCTTGTGACCGGCCCGGATATCATCTTCTTCTGGGTGGCCAGGATGGTCATGGCCGGCAACGAGTTCATGGACAAGGTGCCTTTCCACAACGTCTACTTTACCGGTATCGTCCGCGACAAACTGGGCCGCAAGATGTCCAAGACCCTCGGCAACTCGCCTGACCCTCTGAAACTCATCGATGACTACGGGGCCGACGGAGTCCGTATCGGCATGCTGCTCTGCACTGCTGCCGGCAACGACATCCTCTTCGACGAGTCCCAGGTGGAGCAGGGCCGCAACTTCTGCAACAAGATATGGAACGCCTACCGCTTGGTTAAAGGCTGGAGTGTGGACCGCACCGCCGCTGCTCCCGAGCATTCGGCACTTGCAGTCAAGTGGTTTACCCACAAGCTCAATCAGGCAATAGCCACGGTCGATGACCATTTCTCCAAATTCAGGATTTCCGATGCGCTGATGACCCTCTACAAGCTGTTCTGGGACGACTTCTGCGCCTGGTACCTCGAGATAGTCAAGCCGGCCTTCGGTTCTCCGGTGGACGGAGCCACATATGATGCCACCATCGGATTTTTCGACTCCCTGCTCAAGCTCCTGCACCCCGTGATGCCGTTCATCACCGAGGAACTGTGGCACAACATCGCGGAGCGTCCCGAGGGCGCGACCGTCATGCTGGAACGCCAGCCTGCCGGAGGAGAGTATGACGAGGCGTTTATCCGCGACTTCGGGCTTGCTACCGAGGCTGTGGCCGCTCTCAGGAATATCCGCCAGAAGAAGGGTATTTCCCCGAAAGAGGCCCTCGACCTGCGCATCAAGGGGGCATCCCCCCAGGAGATGACCGGCATAGTCCGCCGTATGGGCAATGTGGGGGAGATTTCCTTCGTGGAGGATTTCGGAGGACGTGAGGCAGGGGCATCCTTCCTCGTGGGCACTGTCGAGATGTTCGTGCCCCTTGCCGGCAAGACCGACGTGCAGGAGGAGATTGCCAAGGCCGAGGCCGAGATTGAGCGTCTGGAGAAATTCCTCAAGGGCGTGAATGCCAAGCTGTCCAATGAGAAATTTATGCAGAATGCTCCCGAGGCCGTGGTGCGCGGAGAGGAGAAGAAGCGGGCCGACGCCACTGCCAAGATAGAGGGACTGCGCAAGACCATAGAGGCTCTCAAAGGCTGAACCGAATAGACAGAAGCCATGTACATTCAGTCAGAGACACAGATCGAGGTCCGCTACTATGAGACGGACCTGATGGGGGTAGTCCATCATTCGAACTACATCCGCTACTTTGAGTGCGGCCGGCACCAGTTCCTGCTGGATGTCGGACTGCCCATCACGGAACTTGAGAAGAGCGGAATCATGATGCCGGTGGTATCGGTCGAAGCACATTACCACACCCCGGCCCGGATGGGAGACATCCTTCGGGTGGTCTCCAGGGTGGAGAAGGAGCCTATGGCCCGGGTGGAGGTCCGGACCGACATCTACAACCAGAACGGCGACCTGGTCTGCGACGGCACAGTGGTCCTCGGCTTCATCCACAGCGACACCCGCCGTCCTACCCGCATCCCCGCCGCGCTTTTGGAGGTCTTCCGGAAGGCTGATCAGGAAGCCGGCCATGAAGCGTAGGCAGACTGTCAGACAAGGCTGCCTTACTGCAATATCCCGGGAAACTTCCCCGGAAATAGTGGAAAATGCAGACTGATTTGTATGTCCTTAATATTTAGGCGTTTACAAATCGGTCTGCATTTTTCACCTCTCTGTGAGACCCCGAAAAATGCACTTGGTATTGCAAGTGATTTATAATCAAATGCTTATAAAACGCGCTGCAATTCTCAATATTCATCATGAGTACCCTGCCTAAAACCATTTTAAACGCGTTCCTCAAAATTTTTATGCCGGAAATACTGCAAAATCTCAAAAAGTCGGGCCGCTGAATGTGGTATGGATATTTTTTATAGATTTGCAGCGTTTTAAAAAGGATAGAGAATATGACGCTTTTGTTTTTAGGTTCCATCGGTATTACCGAGATTCTGGTGCTGCTGCTCATTGTCCTGCTGATTTTCGGGGCGAAGAAGATTCCGGAGCTGATGAAGAGTTTCGGAAAGGGTGTGAAGAGTTTCAAGGAAGGCATTAACGGTATCGAGGAGGATATCAATGCCGCTTCTGATTCGAAGAAGGACTCTGCCCGGGAGGAAGAGAAGAAGCAGTAGGGGACGTGGCGGGAGAGATGACATTCTGGGAGCATCTGGATGAGCTGCGGAAGGTGATTTTCCGCAGTTTCGCTGTCCTTATTGTCCTCATGGTGGTGTTTTTCCTGTGTAAGGAGATTGTTTTCGACGGTGTGGTGCTGGCTCCTCTTACGGATGATTTCTTTGTGTACAGGTGGCTTAACGACCTGCTGGCACTGATGGGCCTGCCTGCATTGAAGCCCTTTGCAGTAACGCTGGTCAATATCGACCTGGCCGCGCAGTTCTTCACCCATGTGCGGATGGCCTTCTGGCTGGCAGTCATCATAGCCCTGCCTTTTCTGCTGTACCAGATCTGGCTATTCGTGCGGCCTGCCCTCTATGACAGGGAGAAGAAGGCGGCGGAGGCGGCTTTCTCCATGGCCTCCCTGCTTTTCTACGTAGGGCTTGCGGTCGGATATGTGATAGTGTTTCCGCTGACTCTCAGATTTTTAGGGACGTATCAGGTGAGCGAGTCAGTGGCCAACCAGATATCGCTCGGCTCTTACATCGGGATGTTCCTGAAGATGAACCTTATCATGGGAGTGGTCTTCGAGCTGCCTGCCCTGGCCTACATGCTGTCCCGGATAGGTATTATCAACAGACAGATGCTAAGGCGTTTCAGAAAGTACGCGGTGGTGATAGCCCTTGCAGTGTCCGCCATCATTACACCATCGGGAGACGCATTTACCATGATAGTAGTGGCACTGCCGATATATATGCTTTACGAGGTCTCCATCAGGCTGTGCAGCAGTGAAACGCGCAGGGAGGACCTCGCAGAAACCCAGACAACGGATATACAATGATTTCGATAAATAATCTGACAGTAGCGTTCGGAGGATATACCCTTCTGGACGACATCAGCTTCCACGTCAGCGACGGGGAGCACATAGCCCTTGTGGGCAAGAACGGAGCCGGCAAGAGTACCATTCTGAAGCTCATAGCCGGAGTGGAGCGTCCTACCTCAGGCTCGATCATGAAGCCTAAGGAGCAGACCGTGGGCTATCTGCCGCAGATAATGAGCTATTCGAAGGACACTACGGTCCTCGAGGCCGCCATGTCCGTATTCGCCGACCATTTCACCATGAATGAGAGGGTGGAGGAGATCAGCCGGGAACTGGGCGAGAGGACAGACTACGAATCCGAGGCCTATCACCGTCTGATAGAAGAGCTCAACGAACTGAATGACAAGCTGGCCATGGCCCAGTCCGAGTCCCCGGCCGTGCTGGCGGAGAAGACGCTGGTCGGACTGGGATTCAAGAAGGGTGAGCTGGGCCGTCAGCGCAGTACTTTCTCCCAAGGCTGGAACATGCGCGTGGAACTGGCGAAGGTGCTGCTGACAAGGCCGGACGTGCTGCTGCTGGACGAGCCGACCAACCATCTGGACATCGAGTCAATCCAGTGGCTGGAGGACTATCTCTACGGCTACAGGGGCTCGGTGGTGCTCATCTCGCACGACCGCCGTTTCCTGGACAGGGTGACAACCAGAACGGTGGAGATTGTCCTCGGTCACATCTACGACTACAAGGTGCCGTATTCGAAATATGTGGAGCTGCGCCGCGAGAGGATGGAGCAGCAGCGGGCCGCCTACGAGAACCAGCAGCGGATGATTGAGAAGACAGAGGAGTTCATCGAGCGTTTCCGATACAAGCCCACCAAGAGCAATCAGGTTCAGTCCCGCATAAAGGCTCTCGACAAGCTCGAGCGGATAGAGATAGATCAGGAGGACAATTCGGCCCTGCATGTCAAGTTCCCGCCGGCTCCCCGTTCGGGACAGATCGTCTTTCAGGCCAAGGCCCTCACCGGAGGTTATCCGCCCCGTGACGGCTCCGGCAGTCCGAAGGTGGTCTTCACGGACATTGACCTGACGGTGGAAAGAGGGGAGAAGGTGGCCTTCGTCGGCCGCAACGGAGAAGGTAAGAGTACCATGATGAAATATATCACCGGGGAGCTGCGGCCCATAGCCGGCTCGGCCTCTCTCGGGTACAATGTGGCTCTCGGCTACTATGCCCAGAACCAGGAGGACGTCCTCGATAAAAACGATACGGTCTACGATACCCTCGACAAGGTGGCTGTGGGCGATATCCGCACCAGGCTGAGGGATATCCTCGGGGCCTTTCTCTTCCGCGGTGAGGACATCGACAAGAAGGTGGCCGTACTCAGCGGAGGCGAGCGTTCCCGTCTTGCCATGGCCAAGCTCATACTCCACCCGTACAACCTGCTGGCCCTCGACGAGCCGACCAACCACATGGATATCCGTTCCAAGGACGTGCTCAAGCAGGCCCTCCAGCGCTACGACGGGACTCTGGTTATCGTATCTCACGACAGGGACTTCCTCGACGGGCTGGTGGACAAGGTCTATGAGTTCCGCGACGGGACGGTGAAGGAATACCTCGGAGGAGTGCGGGATTTCATCGAGAAGCGGCGCATAGAGAACCTGCAGGACCTGGAGCGGTCTTCCCGGCCTTCAGGAAATGCCTCGAAGTCCGTACAGCCATCTGCCTCAGGACAATCCGCTGGGAGTGGGGCTTCATCACCTGCGGCAGCGGACAGGCCGGTACAGGCGGGCAAGGCCCCTACCGCCTCCGCTCTCTCCTTTCAGGAGCAGAAGGAGCTGCGCCGCAAGCAGAAGCGTATCGAGAGCTGCGAGAAGAAGATCGCCGACATCGAGACTCAGATGAAGGAACTTGAGAAAGTTCTGGCCGCTCCGGCTGCTGATACGGACATAGACAGGCTGACCCGCGAGTATCTGGAGCTCAAAAGGACCCTGGACCGCACCATGGAGGAATGGATGGAGCTTAACGGTTGATTAGTAATTGAACCACAATAATATCGGAATATGGAGAATACAGAAAAGAAAGATACGTCTTACCACCTTTACGGGATGCATCCCGTATTGGAGGCCGTGCTGTCCGGAAGGCAGATAGAGAAGGTGCTGCTCAGGCAGGGGCTGGAGGGGCAGCAGTTCCGTCAGCTTCTTACGGAGCTGGACAGCCGCGGCATACCCTTCCAGTTCGTGCCCGCGGAGAGGCTGGCCCGCTTCCGCGGAGGCAGGAATCAGGGCGTGGTGGCATACCTGCCGCAGATAGACTACATTCCCCTGGAGGAAATGGTGGACAGGGCCCTGCAGAAGGATCCTGCCCCTGTTTTTGTCCTGCTGGACGGAGTGAGCGATGTGCGGAACCTGGGGGCTATCGCCCGTACTGCCGAATGTGCCGGAGCCGGCGGCATCATCCTTCCGGCGAAGGGCGGAGCCGCTATCAACGCCGACGGAGTCAAGGCTTCGGCAGGAGCCCTGCTGCGTATAGGAGTGGCGAAATGCAAGAACCTGCGGATACCTTTGTACTATCTCAAGGAGAAGGGGTTCCAGATAGTGGCGGCAACCGAGAAGGCCGAAAGCCTGATTTACAATGTGGACATGACAAAGCCCACGGCTTTCGTCATGGGCTCCGAGGGCAAGGGTATATCTTCATCGGTGCTGGCTCTCTGCGATGTACAGGCCCGAATCCCCATGCGCGGAGATATAGGCTCTCTCAATGTGTCGGTCGCCGCTTCTGTCATGCTGTTCGAGGCGGTAAGACAGAGGCAGCAGTAAGCAGTGATTCCCAACGTAAAAAATAAAGAGGGTGGCCCTTTCCTCCGGGTCACCCTCGTTTGTTTTATAAATTGAATTTGATTATTCCTGGATATATACCGCATCGGCGGGCAGTTTCTCTGGCAGGTTTGCGATGCCCCAGAGGACTATTGCATTCACGATGGATGTATGCTCCATGTATTCAGGAATGCTCTTGGTGTAGAGGTCGCGGTCGGTATGCCAGATCTCACCGTAGCTGAAGTTGTATCCGAGGGGGTCTCCGGTGCCGAAGCCGATGACGGGAACTCCGCTCATCATGAAATATGCATGGTCGGAACCTCCTGCGTTGTCGGGAATGGCCATCGGATACCTGTCATTTACACTTAGCTTGAACGGGAACCTCGGATCAAGGTCTTTAAGGGGCTCGCATACCGGAACGAGGGCATCATACCATTCTTTCGGAACAGACATGCTGTTCGCTACTGTGGGGCCTCCGTCGCGGTTGAAGTAGTTGACAATGTTTGGCATTTCTTCCTGATGCTGCTCAACCCATGCCTTGGAACCCAGCAGACCGAACTCTTCACCGGCCCAAAGAGCAAAGATTATGGATCTCTTTGGCTTTGCACCTGCCGTAGCAAGCAGTCTTGCGGCCTCCATTGTAGGAGCAATACCTGTACCGCAGTCGACTCCGCCTGTTGCTGCATCGTAGCTGTCGAGATGGCCTCCGCAGATTACATATTCGTCAGGGAATTCAGTTCCGCGCAGTATGGCTACAACATTGTAATAAGGAACCGGGCCCATATAGAAGTGATTGCGTATGTCGAACTCGAGTTCTACGTACTCGCGCAGTTCAACCATTTCTTTTATCTTATTGTACTGTCTGAAGTCAAGTTTGATGTCAGGCAGTGTAGGCAGGTTGTCCCATGTCATGTAGCCGTTGTCGATATTTGCCCTGTCATACAGTGTTGTAATAGGAACAGGTGCGGACTGTATGATTCCCAAAGCGCCGGCTTCAAGCATCTCGCGGTAGAAAAGTGCGGGCTCCTCGATCAGGGGGATGAGCTCTTTCTCTTTGAGAGATTCTATCTGGGCTTTGATCTTTGCTGCCTCCTTGGCGGATTTGGTTATCTGAAGCTGCTTGTCCAGATTCCTCTTCTGGTTGAAAATGGAGCTGTTGTATTGTCTGATTTCAGTATTCAGCTGGGAGATAGAGTCATTCTGGGCGATGATCTCAGCCCTCTTGGCATCACCACGCTCAGTGTAGTCGATAGGCCATCCCTTGCTGGTGCCTCCGATCAGTACCCATGCGCCCTTGATGGTCTGCTTCATTCTCTCGAATTCGGCTCTTGTCTTGGGCTCGATGACTACGTGGCCTCTCTGAAGACCCTTTGTTCCGGCAGTGTAGGAGGGAGTCGTGAAGTGGAGGGCCTCATTGCCGTTTATCATACGGCCGAACCAGGGACCACGGTTGAATCCTACAGACACCTCGCCTGCATATTCTTTGTGGACTTCCAGCCCCCATTTTTCGAACATGTACACAGCCCAGTCTGTTGCGTGGGTGTATGCGTCCGAGCCTATGGGACGGCCTCCGAAACGGTTGGTAACTATATCGAGATGGTCCATTGTCTGGTTGTCCTCAGCAGCAATGCTGATAACTTTCTGGACAATAGGATCTTCTCCTTGTGGAACAGATGCGCCGGCCGGAACGGGCAGCAGGGAAAGAGCCGCCAGGGAAGCGGCTGATAATAGTATTGAAAAGTTAAGTCTCATAAGTTAACATTTTTGATTAAAAAACCTCCCAAATATACTACAAAATCCTGACGGTTGTACTCCCTGAGTATAATTTCCAAGCATTTTTACAAGTATTCATCGGCATTGTAGAAAGACTCGCTCCGCTGTTTTATATAGTAGTAGCCGTCGAACCCATTGTCCGCAGTGTTGAATATCAGAAATGAACCCACTATACCCTGTACGGTCCCGCTGTCCTCTCCCATATCCGTACGTATCCAGCTCATAGGCACCAGACCTCTGAGATCTGACAGGACTCCGGTTCCGCTCCTGCGTATGGATGTCGCGTATCCCCTGATGTAGGTCTCGTCGCTTCCGTTTGAGCCTATGTTGTTGAACTGTACGTGAGTCGGAATGTGCATTATGAGTGGCAACTGTATGAACATGTTCTGCAGGTATCCGGACATGAAGTTCCACGAGTCTATGTGCCATCTGGCCGACAGGGATACGGTGTAGTACTGTACATTGCCGATATTGTTGAAGGAATATTCGCTGAGTCCGATTTCGTATTCAAGCAGCTGGTAGGAGTCTATGACTATAGGTGCCGTGGTGTATTTCCCGCTCTGGTCTTTCCCGGTTATCGTGAAACGTCCGGTGGCATCGGGAGATGCAGGTACTATGCGCTTATTGTCCTCTATCTCGAAATATTCATTGCAGAGATACCCGTCCTTGTCCCGTATTTCCCAATGAACGGTTACATGCGGGGCATGATCCACAGATATGGGCAGGTAGGAGATGACATTGCTCCAGTTACTGTTGATCGAAGAGTGTCCGCTTGTATTCACTACCATGCTGCCGGCCTCCAACTTAGCGTTTATGCATGGCAGGACGATTACTTCGGCCCTCTTATATATGTCCGGACTGTCCTTGAACCTTACCTGAATGACCGGATTGGGCTGACCTGTAGAGTGTTTGAGCCCCTGGATGACATCGCCGGAAATGGATACATATTCGTTTCCGCTGATTACCGAATATTCTACAGGATAGGATGATGGCGGTACGGTGCTGGATGTAAGGGTTATGCTTTCTCCCTCATAGATCCGGAGCGGACTCTCGACAAAGTAAAGCGGTGGCATTGAGACGTTGACCAAAGCATCATCCATCGCTCCTGCGTCGGTTTCGGCAGTTATGGTGCATGATCCTGGAGCGACAGCCGTGATAGTTCCGTCCGCGCTGATTGTTGCAGTTTCAGGGTCAGAAGATGACCATGTAATGCCTATATCAGCTGGGGATATGCTGATTGGTTTGATTTTGAATTGATTGCCAGGATTGAGAACTTTTGTGACAGGGAGTGTTATCTTTCCGGCGTTTACGGAGAAATCCCTGGATACGGTAATGCCGTTGGCTGTAGCATGCAGTGTATAGGTGCCTATTTCCCCTGAACTGATTCCGGGATTGACAGCAGTAATGACTCCGTCCGATATAGAGACGGCATCGGCGGCACCATCAATGACAGTAATTTCCATAACGGGTTCTGCCTCAGGCTGAGCTAAGTACGAGACAGTAACCGGTGAATTGTAGTTAGGGTAAATTATATCAGGTATCCTCATGAGGCTGAAGGTTCTTTCCCTAATAGTCAGAACAGCTGTATCCTTGAGGGAATTTTCCAAAGTGGCAGCTATTATCTCCACTTCTCCGGCGCTAAGTGCAGTTACCGTACCGTCTTCTGAGACGGATGCCTTGTCGGAATCGGAACTTGTCCATTTGACCTGTTTGTTGCCGGCATTTTCCGGAAGAATTTCCGCGCTCAGCGTAATCTGTTCACCTGTGTACAGTTCCGCTTTTTCCGGTGTGACGGTCACAGATTCGGGGAATTTATAAGTGTCCACTATTGCGGTGGCGCTGCCGCTGACTCCGCTTCCGTCGGCGGCAGTGGCTGTAATGCGGCATGTTCCGTCGGATACTGCAGTGACGGTCCCGTCGTCGGATACAGTCGCCACATCCTCGTTGTCAGAACTCCAGATTACTGACGGATTCTCTGCTGAGGCCGGCAGGACGGCAGCGCTGAAACGGAATGTACTGCCGGCATCCCTGAAAGTCTTTTCAGAAGGGGATACGGAAATGGATGTCACCAGATCCTTCATGCCCGAGACATCAATTCTCCATGTCTGCTCGTTGATTCCGGTGCCGGTAAAATGGGTCTGGCAGGTGTACATCGTGTTGCGCAGCAGGTCGAAGTTGTCCAGCCGACGTCCGTCGTGCAGGTAGTACCTGTAGACAAGGCTGTCGTTGTAGTGCTCGGAACTGCGGTAGTCCACATGCAGTTCGACGAAGGTGCACAGCCCGTCGTAAGGAGCCGGCGGAATGTGCGTTTTCTCATCAATGTTTGACGACAGAAGGTCTCCCTGTGCGTTTTCAGGGAGGTAGAAGTCCACTCCGCTGCTGAACAGGGCGTCCAGTTCCTCCCCCTCCAGGCTCAGGCCTTCGCTGAATACCTGATCCTCAGCCGTGGCCCGGGCGGGCCGGAAATATCCGGTCTGCCTGTTCATGTTGCGTATCATGACTTTTTTAATGTCGAAGGTCGTGATGTCTTTATCGAGTCCGGACGTGTCAGCAATGATTCTGAATTTGGAAAGCAGTCTTGTGAGAGGAATGGTGAACTGGCTTCCGTTGCTGACATCCACATCTCTGAGCATTCCCGACATGGGAATTGCCCCCTCGATGTTTACGATATCCTGCGGACTGTCCAGTTTCCAGGCAAGGGCGATGAGGCCCAGACTGTCCGTTATGCCCGGAGAGTCAGTAAGGTCTCCGGTATTAGCGATTGCGTAGATGTCGTGGCCGGTTCCGGAGTTGATGCTGAATTCCACACTGTTGCCGGGATTTTCAATATATGCGTATTCGGCAAGCTGTCCAGTCCGGCTGTAGTAGGCGAACAGGTTCAGGTCTGTTACCTTTACCTCGTTGACGGAGGGAATGGACCTGGTGTCCGCTGTCTCTTCCAAAACCAGGTTCAGACTGACGGTCGCGGACATGGGACCTGCCTCCGGCGGTTCTTGTTTACGGCATGCCGTACACAGAACCAGGCATGCGCTTATAAGATAAGTTGTAATAGCTTTCATCGCGTCAAATCTCTATTTCTACATGTTCATAGTAATTCCAGTCTACGGGACTGACTTTTATGGACGCTTCGGAGAAGTCCACCGTTACGTACAGATCCTCCATCTCCGCGTCCTCCATGCCTATCCCGGCCTGTCGCAGATGGGAGGAAAGTCCTGTCCTGACGAGCAGTCTGTCACTGCCGTTCCGGGAGGCCAGGACAGAGAGGTACAGCCCGTCTCCGTCCTGCCTGGTAATGCGGGAGAGGAATTCATAGTACAGGGCGCCGTCGTCCGGTATGTGTACCGGTGCCGGAGTGTGCCTGAATCTGCCGGTAATGATGTCTCCGTGCAGATTGTAGCCCACCGAAGCCGATTCCACGCATATATGGATACTGTCTTCCTCCACCGTATCGCCCAGTACGCGGATGTGCAGTCCGATGTAATTCCGCAGCATGGTGACGGTATCTCTGGACAGGTCAGACCGATATTCGGCCGTCAGGAAGCAGGTGTACATGCTGTCAGCCTGACTTCCCTCAGGCACGGTGTAGCCTCTGTCATAGAACATTCCGGACGGATTTCCGAAAGCGGCTATGCTGAGTCTTCCCTTGCGGACCGGCAGTTCGCAGCCCGAGGCATAATCCTCTCTGTACACTGTGTCATGATATACCGTCCCGTCCTCATGTTCGAGGACCAGATGGATCAGCGCGACTTCCTTCGGAACTGAAGGAAACTCAAGAGTGAGGTATGTCGGGCAATCCGTTCTGTCTTCCAGGATACAGGACTGGACCGGAAACAGAGACGCGATGACGAGGAGCGTCATCATTCGTTTCATGGCGGTCAGGATTAGAATACTTTGTCAAAATGGGGTATGACATCCCATCCTTCCACAGTTATGGAGAGTTCCAGAGTTCCCGGTACCAGAGGGGTGTCGGGGTCCAGCGAGCCGGGGCGTGTGACGGTGATGCCGTAAGAATATACGCTGTTGGAGCGGATGCCGTAATGTCCGTTGTCGGACAGATATCCGTATCCTTCCTGATTGACAGGAATGGGGTAGTAGTAGGTCACTCCGTCCAGATCTGCCTGGAGCACTAGCTTGGTTGCTGAAGCGGTTTCCCCGGTCTCGTTGGAGAAGGTGTAGAAGTAATGCGGTACTGTATATCCGGTCTCTCCTATGGCCTCGGTGATGTTGTCCATCAGCAGTCCGGCCTCTGCGGTGCTGTTGACGTCTTCTCCGACCAGACCTCCGGAATTGAGTATCAGCGGCACGGCGGATGAGCTTCCGTCGTGAATGTGTTTCTCTCCGTGAGCGTTGACCAGGAACAGGCGGCAGTCCGTGAGGCTCATTCCGGCATAAGGACTACCGGCGAAACCGGTCTTGACCGAAGTTACGCATATCCTGGAGATGAGTCTGCTTACGGTGATGGCTACCGAGGATGTGACTCCCAGCGTCTCCTCGGTCTCTCCGTACATGGTAAAGTCTCCCAAGGTCTCATCCTTGAGCAGTGTGGTCAGGCTCCTGAATGCATCCAGGGAGGTAATGCCTGCGTATGTGCTGATGTTGGAGTTTGCTATTACGCAGATAAGTTTGGCGCCGGTAGTAGTGGACAGGGTAAGGTCGTTCAGGGCATCTCCCTCAAATCTTTTATAAGTGTCCAGGCGATGGTAGTCCGGGGAGTCCGGGTCCCCGCAGCGGAAGATAAAGACGTCCAGGGTGTTGATGCTGTTGTCCTGATCAACGCTCTGTGCCGAGGTGGATCTGGTCACGACCGGTTCCAGGGATAATGTAAGGGATGAGGGCTGTTCCCCGTTGCCGCACAAGGTGCAGTTCTCAGGCTGGCATGAAGTCAGCCCGGTGGACAGGATGCCGGTAATCAAGGCACCTGCTGCCATGAATGAAGTAAAATGTCTCATTGTACTGTTATTTAAAAGGTTGATTAAGGCTATCTGCCCGGGGACGGTCGGGACGGCAAATGTAGGGCCCGTTTCCGATATAAAAAAGTCGGAATCGTATATTTTTCATTTTGCATGACGTTTATAAAAAAAGGAAAGAAAATATATAATGCAATGTTTTGGAATACAATGCCCGACGGTCGGAATACCTCAAAATGTGCGGAGTGAGAAATACTCGTTTTTATAATCGGAAATTACCGTTGCCGGAGGATTCAAGGCAGGAATTGTCTATTTTTGCGGTAAAATAGCGTATCAATGAAGAATATCATAATAATAGGCGCCACTTCCGGCATAGGCCGCGCAGTGGCGGAGATATACATCCGTCAGGGGCACAGGGTAGGAGTTACTGGACGCAGGGAGGCTCTCCTAGAAGAGATTGCCGCCGGTGCTCCGGAAGGGAAGGTTTTCACCAGTAAGTTCGATGTAGCCTACCCGTCGGCTTCCCTTTGCCTTGAGGAACTGGTGGAAAGAATGGGAGGTGTGGACATCTGCCTTTATTCGTCTGGATACGGACATACCAATACCGAACTGGAACCGGAACTCGAGCTGGGTCAGATAGATGTCAATGCCAAGGGGTTTGTACGTTGTGCTGTATGGCTGTTCAATTACTGGGCTCAGAACGGACTCCGAGGACATCTGGCCGTCATCTCGTCAGTTGCCTCAATCCTGCCTTTAGGGGTATGCCCGGCATATTCGGCCACAAAGAAATTCGAGGCTTTCTATCTGGAGACTCTCCGGCAGCTGGCTGTAATCAGGAAAGCGGATATAAGCCTGACGGCTGTCAAGCCCGGTTTCGTAGATACTGATTTCATACATGGGCGGCATTTCCCCATGACAGTGCGCAAGGAGAAAGCCGCCGCGATGATAGTGCGTGCGATAGAACGCAGAAAAAAAACAGCGGTGATAGACAGACGCTGGGCCGCGCTCGGCCTGCTTATGCGTCTTCTGCCGTCTCCGCTGTGGGTATTCTCGGGTCGTTTCTTCCGGCCCTACAAGGACATGTTCTAAAGCTCCTCGAAGTTTACGCTGGAAAACTTAGGTCCGTCTTCCTCCCTGGATACCGGGCCGTGCTGGTCTTCGTCCATGGTCCTTTCGACTACGGGAATGGGGCATTTCTCCTTGATGAAAGCTATTACCTCCTCAAGTCCCTGGGTGAACTTCTCGAAGTCTTCCTTGTAGAGGAATATTTTATGTTTGTCGTAGGCAAAACGGCCGTCTTTCTCTATTCTCCTCTTGCTCTCAGTGATAGTGAGGTAGTAGTCGTTGCCCTTGGTTGCCTTCACATCGAAAAAGTATGTCCTTTTTCCCGCACGCACCGGCCTTGAATATACATCGTCTCCGTTGCGCTCCATAGCTGCTGCATTATCAATGTCTTCTGAATACATTTTAATTAAATTTTATAAAATTTGACACAAAGATAGAGTTTTTTCTCATCTAAAAAGTATATTTGCAAAATGTTTTAAAAATATTGTATGCTCAACCGTCGTCTGATAAGGATAAAAGTTTTTAAAGTTCTTTACAGTTCTGTGACCTCAGGCTCTGATTCTCTGATAGAAGCCGAGAAAACACTGAACTATTCGTGTGAGAAAACACTCCATTTATACTATTTTATGCTGAATGCTGCGGTGGCCTTGCGCAATGCGGCCGTAAGCAGGATTGAGACAGGACTCATGAAGTTCAATCCTACGCCAGAGGAACGCAATCCCAACCGCAAGTTCGCGGAGAACCGGGTGTCTGCCTATCTGGCCGGAGACCCGCGCTTCGTCAAGTTCTGCGAGGACCACGGCCTGATGTGGAACGAGGACCTTCAGTCTTTCATCAGGAAGACTCTCCAGGCTCTCTCGGCCCGCGACTATTTTAAAGAATACATGGAGTCCCAGGAGTCGTCCATGGAGGAGGACTGCTCCCTGTTCATCAGGATGTTCTCTGACCTCGAACTTTTTGAGGACAATGAGGACCTGGCCTCCACTCTCGAGGATATGTCGGTCTACTGGACAGATGACCTTGGCTTCGTGCTCTCTGCCATAGTACGCGGTCTGGAGGTGCTCCGTGCCCGCGGTACGATGCCGGTGCCCGGGGTGTTCCTCAAGGATGATGACCGGGAGTTTGCGGTGGAGCTGCTGCGCGCCTCTTTCAGAGGGTACGGCAAGTACATGGATATGGTGGTTTCAAACACCAGCAACTGGGACCCCGACAGGGTGGTCACCACCGACCTGGTCCTGATAGTGCAGGGCATAGCCGAGGCCGTACGTTTCCCCAACATCCCTCTCAAGGTGACTATCAACGAGTACGTGGAGATATCCAAGTTCTACAGCACGCTCAACAGCAAGGTGTTTGTCAACGGTCTTCTGGACCGAATCCTCCGCCGTATGGTGGATTCGGGAGAAGTGGTCAAGACCGGCCGGGGACTTATTGAGAATTAGAAAAATTTCCTATATTTGTTCACTTAATTAAAAGAAACGCAAAATGAATCTTATTACAATGTTCCTTCTCCAGGCTCAGGCACAGCCTCAGGGTGAGCCTACTTTCTTCCAGCAGTACTCTTTCCTGATACTGATGATTCTTATCTTCGTGGTGATGTATTTCTTCATGGTCCGTCCTCAGCAGAAGAAGCAGAAAGAGGTCGTGAAGTGGAGAGAGTCCCTGAAGAAAGGAGACAGAATCGTGACTGTAGGCGGTATCTACGGAACCGTTGCCGAGGTCAAGGACACATTCCTTGTAGTGGAGATTGACGCCAACGTGAAGATCCGTGTGGACAAGTCTTCCGTAGTCAAGGATATCACCGACGTCCAGAACAAGTAATACAGCCCAGTGATGACTTCGGGAAACGGAATCACAGGCAATGACAGAGAGCGCAAGGACGGGAAGGAGTGGATGCTGCTGCTCCTTTCCATCCTTCTTGCTTTTATTATATGGCTGCTGCACAGCCTGTCACTGCAGTATTCCGTATTCTTTGAGTACAATGTGGAACTGACCTCGTCCCTCGAGGGACGTTCCAGGAGCGCGGCTTCGGAGGACCTTCTGATCGTCAGGGGGCGCTCCGAGGGCTATTATATCCTGCGCCAGCGCATAGGACGCCGCAAGACTCTCAAGGTAAATGCGCCTGTTACGGCTCTGGTACATAAGGATGGCGATGCATTTTCCGTGACCTGCGAGAACATCAAGAGCAATATCGTCGAGGCTCTCGGCGGCAACGTGGATCTGGAGTTCATAGTAACGGAGTCAATGGATTTCAATTTCCCGAGAATGGTCAGCAAGAGAGTCCCTGTCGCTCCCCGCACATCCATATCGTTCGACGGACAGTACATGCCTTTAGGCCGTATAGAGCTGCGGCCGGACAGCGTGGACATATACGGAGACGCACGTCTGCTCGAGACGGTGGACTCAGTGATGACCATGACTATCTCTGCATCCGGAGTGGACGGCCCGATACAGGGCATAAGCGGGCTTATGCCCATACGCCGGGTGGAGTTCTCTGAGGACAATATCTATTATTCACTGAATGTAGTCCGGTATATAGAGGAGTCCGTGGATGTCCCGGTGACGTCCGTGGGTGTGCCCGAGGACAAGGACCTGATAGTCTTTCCGTCCACAGTGCGGATTACATTCAGGCGGATTTTCAGCAGTACCCAGTACAGCCCTGATGATTTTGTGCTGGCCGTGGACTATGCGGATTTCATCAAGACCATGGAGTCAGAACTGGTCCCGGAACTGGTATCTGTACCGGACGGAGTGATCTCTTGGGAGATATCTCCCAGGTATGTGGACTGCATACTGCTGGATAACAACGGAGGGCAGTGATGCGTACTTTGGCGGTTACAGGAGGTATAGGCAGCGGCAAAAGCTATGTCGTGCGGATGCTGGCCGCGATGGGTGTCCCCGTATACGATGCGGACTCCAGGACCAAGGGACTGTATGCCTCGGATACCGGGCTCCTGGCCAGACTCCAGGATATTCTTGGAGACGGACTGCTCAGGAACGGGGTCATCGACAGAGGGTATATGGCATCGAGGATTTTTTCCGACAGGAGGCTTCTGGCGGATGTGGAAGCGGTCGTGTTTCCCAGGGTTATTGCGGATTTCCAGCGGTGGAAGGCGGATCAGGAGCAGGTTCTGGAAGGAGTTCCGGATGCCGCCCGGTTCGTCATCATGGAGTCTGCCGTCTATCTGGAGAAACCGGCCCTGGGAGGAATTGCCGATAAGGTCCTTACCGTGACATGCCCGCTGGAGGTGAGGGTCGGTAGAGTCATGCAGCGCTCTGCCATGACTCGCGGCCAGGTTCTGGAGCGGATGGCAAACCAATGGAGCGATGAGCGCCGTACGGCAGTCTCGGATTTTATCATAGTTTCGGACTTCCGTCATCCCCTGCTGCCGCAGGTTCGGGAGGTCTATTTGAAAATGAATGTTCAATAACCAAATCAAACAATAAAATGAAAACAGATTTACAGCAAATACTCTCAATTACGGGTGAACAGGGACTTTACCGTTATGTGTCCCAGGCCCGCAACGGCATGATCGCAGAATCGTTGCTCACAGGACGCCGGACGGTATTCGGCCCCCATGCCAAGGTGTCATCCCTGTCTGATATCTCCATCTACACCGAGGACGGAGAGACCCCTCTCAAGGACGTGCTTCTGAAGATGAAGGAAATCCTGGGTGAGGACAGCGCGCCTGACGCCAAGTCGGACTCCAAGGTTCTGAAGGAATTCTTCGACAAGGCTCTTCCCGGATACGATTCTGACCGCTTCTATCCTTCCCATATGAAGAAGGTCGTGACCTGGTACAATCAGCTCAGGCAGTATGCCTCCCTGGACTTCGGGACAGAGGAGGAGACCAAGGAGGAGGAATAGCATGAGTGCCGGAGGCAAAAGAGTCCGGGTGGTGACCATGGGCTGCTCGAAGAACCGTGTGGACTCCGAGCATCTGCTGATGCAGCTCGCCGCGGCCGGGTGGGAGGTGTCTCCGGAAGAGATTCCTCTTGAGGATGCCGGGGTGGATGTACTCATTATCAACACCTGTGGATTTATTCTCGACGCTAAGGAAGAGTCTGTCGACGCCATCCTCGAAGCCGTTGAGGCCAAGCAGAAAGGAGTTGTCTCCAAGGTCTATGTCATGGGCTGTCTTTCACAGAGATATTCTGCCGAGCTGCCTGCCGAGATTCCCGAAGTAGACGGATTTTTCGGAGCATTTTCCATTGAACCGTTGCTGAAAGCACTGTCGGTCAAGCCGGACCCGGCCCTGGAGACCAGGCGATACCTGACAACTCCAGGGCACTATGCCTATTTGAAGATTTCCGAGGGCTGTGACCGGAGCTGTTCCTACTGTGCCATTCCGGGTATACGCGGCAGGCACGTGTCAGTCCCCGAGGAGAAGCTCCTGGAAGAGGCATCCGCTCTTGCCGACAAAGGGGTCAGGGAGTTGATAGTAATAGCCCAGGATACCACATTCTATGGTCTGGACCTGTACGGCGAGAGGCGGCTGGGCCGTCTTCTGGACCGCCTTACCGGAATTTCCGGAATAGAGTGGATACGCCTGCTGTACTCCTATCCCGCCGCTTTCCCCAGGGATGTACTTGAGATAATGGCATCATCTCCGAAGATATGCAAATACCTCGACATACCCCTCCAGCATTCGGCGGATCCTGTGCTCAGGGCCATGCGCCGTTCCATAGACGGGGCAGGTACCAGGAGACTGGTGGAGAATATCCGCCGGGCAGTTCCGGGGATTGTCCTGAGAACTACCATGATGGTAGGGCATCCCGGGGAGGGTGAGGAAGAGTTCGACGACCTGCTCGCCTTTGTCAGGGACAGCCGTTTCGAGCGGCTGGGAGCCTTTGCATATTCGGAGGAGGAGGGAACCTGGGGGGCACAGAATTTGAAGGATGCAGTACCGGAGTCCGTCAAGCAGGAACGGCTGGACGAGCTGATGGAGCTGCAGGCCTCTATATCATTGAGGTACAATGAAAGCCGTATAGGATCCATAGAAAAGGTCCTGATCGACACCTGCGATCCGGAGGAAAGGACATGTTCCGGACGGACTTCCGGAGAGGCTCCCGAAGTGGACGGCGAGGTGACGGTCGGATGCCCTGAGGGAAGACCCCTTCCCGAGCCCGGCAGCTTTGTGGATGTGCGCGTGACGGGGGCGGATGAGTATGACCTTACTGCTGAATTATTGTAATATATAGGAGAATAAAAGATGAAGAAGTTCTTGCTGACAGCCGTCCTGCCGCTGATGCTGGCGGTGACGTCGTGCGGTCCCGTGACCTATACACTGCCCGTCGAGAGAATGACGGGTGGGGAGAATGCCGTTGATTTTCAGGGAACGCTCCCCGGAGTAGTCTCCCTGGTGCAGCGCGGAGACAGTGATTCCGCCCTGCTTTCGGCACTGGCCGTCGGGATTGCGGAGAGACTTGAGGCTGACCTCGGACTGGACACCGGATCAGTGCCGGTCTATTCCATGTATGCTGATGAGATCAACACAGGTTTGAGGGATGATGTCGAGTATCTTCATGCAGCTTCAGGAGTGGAGTTCCTGATCGTGGCGGACTCGATGTCTGTGGGAGAGTTTTCGGTGGAGATTCCGGATGAGAAGGCATATGTCCAGGGAGGCTTTATGCAGCAGACAGTGGTCTCGTTGCCTTACAGTATAAGGATACAGGTCTTCGACAGCCGCGAACCGGAGCCGGTGGCGGCCTGGACTGATAATGACGTCATGGAGTGGACCCTGCTTTCGGATGTGCCTCTGACACGTCTCAGGGCTGTGGAAAGGGTGGACAGTGAGTTGGGCAGCTCGTTCCGTTCTATGGGTGGAAGCCTGGCTGAGAGATTTCTGCCAAGATGGGAGACGGTCAACAAGATGCTTTACGTATATGACGACAACAAGTGGAATGAAGCCTGCCGTCTGGCTTATCTTTTCGAGTGGGAGAAGGCTATGGAAATATGGTACGGAGAGGCCGACAGTCCGGATGTCCGCAGGGCAGCCTGTGCCGCGCACAATCTCTCCGTAGCGTGTGAGATTCTGGAAATGGATGATATGGCAGCTCAGTGGAAAGCCCGCTCAGAGGAACTTATGAGCAGAAGTAGAAGATAATTAAAACTATAGACAATATATGGTACTGTCAATGACCGGATACGGGAAATCCGAGGTGATTTCCGGCAATAAAAAATACACCGTCGAGGTCCGCTCGCTTAACGGCAAGAACAGCGACATCTCTCTCAAATCATCGATTCTCCCTAAGGACAAGGACTTGGAGTTCAGGCAATATCTGACCAAGCGCCTGGTACGCGGCAATATTGATGTCTTCCTGACATCGGAGACGGTCTCCGGCTCGGAGGCCCGCAGTATTGACCAGGACCTGTTCCGGAATTACTTCCGTCAGCTGTCCGATATCGCCGGATCCCTGAATCTTGACCCGTATGAGAATTTCATGGCGTCGGTCCTCGTGTCCTCTGTGCTCCGTCTGCCCGATGTGGTGACGGCGGACAAGGAGGAACTGACAGACGAGGACGTGAATGCCATTACGGGAGCACTGCATGAGGCCGTCGATGCGCTCATTGCGTTCAGAACCCGCGAAGGTGCGGTGCTCAGGACTGACCTGATGACCCGCGTGGACAATATCGAGGCCATCCTCGCCGAGGCCGAGGCATTCGAGAGTGAGAGGGTGCCGGCGGTACGCCAGAGAATATTGTCCCGTATGGAGGAACTCTCCCTGACTCCTGACCATGACCGCCTGGAGCAGGAGATGATATTTTATCTCGAGAAACTGGATATTAATGAGGAGAAAGTGCGCCTGAGGCAGCACTGCCGTTATTTCCGGGATACTATGGAGACGGAAGAGTGCCCCGGCAAGAAGCTCGGTTTCATTGCCCAGGAGATGGGACGCGAGATCAATACCCTGGGCTCAAAGTCCAATCATGCCGGAATGCAGAAATGCGTGGTACGGATGAAGGACGAGCTCGAGAAGATAAAGGAGCAAGTGCTCAACATTCTATAACTAACCACTAACCATTTCAATCCTATGAGACGTTTTATAATCACTGCAATGCTGGCCGTCCTTCCCGTCCTGGCCTATGCCGACGCCGAGGAGGCCCGTCTGCTCCGCTTCCCGTCTGTGGGAGGGGACCAGATAGTGTTCACCTATGCAGGTGACCTCTACACAGTACCTATTGACGGCGGTACGGCCGTAAGGCTTACCTCTGACGTAGGATACGAGATCTTCTCAAGGTTCTCTCCGGACGGTAAGACGATAGCCTTTACCGCCCAGTACGACGGCAACACCGAGGTATATACCATGCCCGCACAGGGAGGTGTACCTAAGAGAATCACCTATACAGCCACTGTTGACAGGGACAACATCGGAGACCGCGTAGGTCCCAACAACATCGTAATGGGCTGGACTCCTGATGGCAAGAACATAATCTACCGCACGCGGTGGTATGCCTTCTCGTCTCTCAGGGGACTGCTGTTCACAGTGCCTGCCGAAGGCGGTGAGCCGGTGCAGATTCCTACCACGGAAGGCAGCTTCTGCTCCTATTCCCCCGACGGTTCCAAGCTGGCCATGAACCGTATGTACCGTGAGTTCCGTACATGGAAATACTACAGGGGCGGTCAGGCCGATGACATCTGGATCAATACCGTAGGTTCCACGGAACTGGAGAACATCACCGACAACGATGCCCAGGACATATTCCCGATGTGGATAGGGGACAAGATTTACTTCCTCTCCGACAGGGACCAGATCATGAACCTCTTCTGCTACGATACGGCAACAAAGCAGACCAGGAAGGTGACCGACTTTACCGAGTACGACTGCAAGTTCCCTTCATTCTCCCAGGACTGGATTGTCTTCGAGAACGGAGGCTACATATACAAATATTCCGTAAAGGACGGCAGCTGCTCCAAGGTGTCTGTTTATCTCAATGACGAGGGAATCCTCGCCCGCGACGAGGTCAAGACATGGGACGGCTCCCGGAACAACAGGGCTTCATTCTCCCTCTCGCCTGACGGCAGCCGCGTGCTGACTACTTTCAGAGGCGATGTGTTCTCAGTTCCCGCAGCAGAGGGTGCTGTCTACAACTTTACCCGCACCCCGGGCGCACATGACCGCGACGCCGTGTGGTCTCCCGACGGACAGTGGATTGCATGGCTTTCCGACGAGAGCGGGGAATACCAGGTATACGTCATGCCCTACAATGACCCTGACGGCAAGATCTGCCTGACCTCATTCGAGAACGGATATCCTTCCTCACTGACCTGGACTCCCGATTCGAAGAAACTTTATCTGACTACAGAGAAAAAACAGCTCCTTTCAGTTGACATCGCAACCAAGGAAGTGAAGACCGTATTTGAAGGCCGCTGGGGCGGAGTCCGCGGATTCGACTTCTCGTATGACGGAAACTGGCTCGCATACGGTACCGGAACCGAATCCGGAGCGTCAGTTATCTATCTGATGAATCTTGCTACTGGAGAGAGTACCCCTGTCACTTCGTCATGGTACAATTCCTCATCGCCCATGTTCTCCGAGGACGGCAAGTATCTCTTCTTCACTTCTGCAAGAGATCTTCGCGCCATCTATTCCTCAGTAGAGTGGAATGCGGCATATTCCCTCGGAAGTTACCTCTTCGCCCTGCCACTGACCAAGGATGCCGGGGATCCGACCGTGATAAAGGGCGACGAGTATGTTCCCGCTGCACCTGAGGCGGATAAGGAGCCTGCGGCAGTAAAGAAAGGCAAGAAAGGTGCTGCTAAGGAAACCGCTGCAGCAGAGCCGATGAAAGTGGATTTTGACGGCATAGTGGAGAGGGCTGTCGCTCTTCCTGTGGAAGGCGGCTATGCCCGTCCCCTCGCTGCTTATGACGGAGCATTGTATTACCGTTCGTCAGATGGAGTGAAGAAGCTTTCGCTGAGCGACCTCAAGTCCACCGATGTGACAAAATATGGTGTACTGGCGATGACTCAGGACCATTCCAAGGCTCTCGTTTCGGATAAAGGCAAATATTATGTGGTGTCCACTTCCGGATTTAAGGCCGACAAGCAGGTGCCTATGAGCGACATCCGCCTGACCGTGGATTACCATAAGGAATGGAAGCAGATATACGATGAGACCTGGAGGGTATACCGCGACTATTTCTATGTGGAGAACATGGTGGGCCGCGACTGGAACGCAATTCACGACAAGTATGCCGTGATGCTGCCTTACGTGCAGTACCGTCAGGACCTGACATATCTGATCGGAGAGATGATATCCGAGCTCAATACCGGACACTGCTATGTGACTACCGGCGAGACACCTGCGGCAGAGAAACTGCCTATCGGCCTGCTCGGAGCCCGCATTGCAAAGGATGAGACCGGATATTTCCGTATCAACAAGATATTTGAGAGCGTAACCTGGGGAGACGAGCGCCGTTCGCCCCTCGGAGAGCCCGGCCTGGGTGTGAAGGAGGGTGACTATATCCTCGCTGTCAACGGAATCCCCGCATCGGAGCTGGGTACCATCTATGAGGCCCTCGTCGGACGTGTAGGTGTGACAACGGCCCTTCTGGTCAATTCGTCAGCATCTGAGGAAGGTGCCCGCACCATCTATGTGGATCCTATCGCAGACGAAACCCAGCTGGCATACTATGACTGGGTACAGAACAATATCCGCAAGGTCGAGGAGATGTCCGACGGCCAGATAGGCTACATCCACATTCCGGACATGAGCGTGGCAGGACTGGATGAGTTCACCCGCCTGTTCTACTCGCAGCTGGACAAGAAGGCCCTGATCATTGATGACCGTATGAACGGCGGCGGCAATGTATCGCCTATGATTCTGGAGCGTCTGCAGAGGGAGGTATACCGCATGAACATGTACCGCAACGGCAGCGAGCAGCTCGCCACCATACCTGAGTCCGCACATTACGGACCCAAGGTCTGCCTGATTGACAAGTACTCCTCTTCCGACGGTGACCTCTTCCCCTACGGATTCCGCCAGCTCGGTATCGGTAAGCTGATCGGTATGAGGACATGGGGCGGTATCGTCGGCATCTCCGGCTCGCGCCCCTATCTCGACGGCCAGGATGTCCGCACCCCGTTCTTCACCTCTTACTCCACCGATGGTAACTGGATTATCGAGAACCACGGCGTGGATCCCGACATCGAGTGCGACCTCAATCCCTTCGAGGACTATCTCGGCAACGACGCCCAGCTCAACAAGGCCGTAGAGGTTCTCCTCCAGGAACTCCAGAACTGGAAACCCCTGCCAGGAGTGCCTGAGGCGCCTGTAAGGTAAAGCAGCCTATCGCTGCAGGCAAGTAAGTGTCAGAGCCTGTCTGCTGCCTTATCGGACAAGGCCCCAGATTTAGAGCATGGCATTATTCACATCAAGATTTTCGTGACAATAATCCGGCCCCGGGAACATTTACACCTCCGGGGCCGGTTTTTGTATCCCGTCGTATCCCGTCCTCAGTACCCTGAATACCCTGGTCAGTGTCTTTACCCGAACTGTGTATTTCATCATCTGCAATCCTTCCGTTTCAAAGCAGAACAGAACGAAAGAGACGACAGACGAGCCGTTTAACCGTCATATTGTATGCTTCATCTGTAACTGCCCGGCACTGCAAAGGTGTACCCTAAATGCGGGATTCGGGTTCACCTTTGCGGCAGGGCAACACCGGGAATGCCGCTACAGGCCCTGTGGCAATGCTCCTGGCTGCCCGCCGCCGCAAAGGTGTACCCCAAATGCGGGAAAACGGTTCACCTTTGCGGTAGGGCAGAACCGGAAACGCCGCTACAGACGCTGTGGCAATGCTCCTGGCCGCACGCCTCTGCGACTTTTGCAGAGGGTCGCAGAGGGGCAGGGGCGAATGAATGTAATGTGATAAGAGGTAAATAGATCAGGTGGGCCGGATAGGCAAGATAGGTAGGGTAGTCGAAGACGTTATCAAAAGTGTATCCGTATGCGCCCGGGTGGGGGAGTAGTGCGGCTGGGACGTTATAGGGGAGACCAGGGGAGGTGGGCGATGACGCGGTTGCGGTAGAGGAGGTAGGCTCCGTCGGGGGCGTTGTTGACGGAGGTCCAGTCGCCGCAGAGGTAATGGACGCGGTCGAGTACTGCCCTGGCGGTGCTGTCCTGTCCGGAGGAGACTTTGTCCTTGTAGAATTCGAAGATGTCGCTGTCACCGCTCTTCAGGGCGACAATCGGCGTAGGACACTCAGTGCGGCTGAATGTTATGAGGAAGTCGAGGGTGGCGGCGATGCAGGCCGAGCAGTCGGGCCTGGATACGAATATCAGCATCGGGGCAGTGCTTTCAGGGTCCTGCGTATAGAAGTCGGAACTGAAATCCGGGAATGCGGTGCTTCCGTCGGCGCTGTCTTCGAAGGCTTTCCCGTAGTCGATATTGAGAAATGCCTCGAGAGTCCGGATTTTCGACGAGTCCGGACTCCCGGAGGCAGTGCTTTCTGAGCTCTGCCGGTTATGGCCGCAGGAGATTGCGGTGAGCACTGTAAGTGAGATGATCAGCAAGTGTCTCATTTCAGCAGGTATTTATAGAATACGCTCTCACCGTCATGGTCTGTGCCGAAGGCGTAGATGTACCGGCCATCGTTGCTCAGGGACATGGATTTGACATAGTGGTCGATGTAGTATGAGTCTATGAAGTTGCCGTCCCAGTCGAATTTGAGGATGTACGTGTTGAAAGTTGATGCATCGTAGTTGTTTTCAGATGTAAGAAAATCTCCATTATAGGCGAGATAAAAATAATGATTATCGTGGCAAAATTCCATAAAAGTGTAGGGCACACCATTCAGAAAAGAAACTGCGCCATTTCCTGTAACATAATACAATGTCTCACGGGGCATTGGCGGGCCTGTTATTTTTTTCAATAGACGTAGCTTTGTGTCGTACAGCTCTATCAACGCTTCATTTGAACTTATGTAGACTACTGCATCGTTGATGTAGGATAAGATAATCTGTGAGTATGTCACGTTGAAAGTGGAATGAGTATATTCATTATCTTCTTTATAAACATAATTACTGTCGCTAAGAATGAATCTGTCGCCGTTGTTATAGATATCATACTTTTTGTTGATAAAGCAGTTAGGATTGACACCGATTAGCTTTCCCTTAAACGGCAGGATATATTGAGAATGTATGTCTATTTGCTTTAATTCAGGTATATACTTATGGTTGACAGCACTGTCAATCGGTATCACAGCTATATTTTTCCGGTGTATGTCCTCTGCCACAATGGTGTCATTCTGGTAATAAAAATTGATTTCCAACATTTCGCTTGGACCGTTTCCCTTATGAATCATACTGTTAATCATGGAGTTGTCTTGAAGCGAATATAGTTCAATGAATAGATTGGATTCAGTGGCCTGATTATTTACAACGACTATGCTGTCATTCCAGACATATATCTTTTTTGCTGTAATGGGATATTCAAAATCAATGTTTTCAGGAATCAAGGAATGAGCACTGTCAATTACAGAATTATCTAATTGAGAAATGGGAACAGTCCTGTCTCCCATAGTGCAGGAAGACAGAACTGCTGAAAAAATAAATGTAATGACAACTGATTTCATATCAGTTTAATTTTCGGTAACAGCTTGTTTTAATTCTGCGGCATTCAAACCAGAGCACGTTGCATTAATTCCAACGTCTTTTCCATCGCATTTTCCTGCTTCACCGACGCATTTTAATGTTACAGGACCTACCGAGATGTCACATTCTGCCTCAGCATCCTGAGAAACTAACATCGATGCGCCCAAGAAAGCGCCGGTAGAGAGAACCACGGCGGCAAGACCTGCCGCAAGAGACTTTTTGTTGAGTTTTGTTTTCAAGGCGTTTAGTTTTAAGGATTACGCACCAAAGTTAATTAAAAGCAAAAACAAAAACAAAAACAAAAACAAAAAAATCTGCAGGATTTCAGAGAACATTGTATCTTTGTCTGCCGTTAAAATATCAGTAAGGATGGAAGACTCAAACAAGCAGCAGAACGCGGCGGAAACAGCCGTACAGAAGAATTTCTTAGAAGAGATTATCGAGAATGACCTGGCTTCGGGCAGGGTGGAGTCGGTGATGACCCGCTTCCCGCCGGAGCCGAACGGTTATCTGCATATCGGCCATGCGAAGAGCATCTGCCTCAATTTCGGCCTGGCCCGCAAGTACGGCGGACGTACCAATCTCCGCTTCGACGACACCAACCCTGTGAAGGAGGACACCGAGTACGTGGACTCCATCAAGGAGGACATCAAGTGGCTCGGCTTCGACTGGGCCGGGGAATACTACGCCTCCGACTATTTCCAGCAGCTCTACGACTGGGCCGTGGTGCTGATTAAGAAGGGACTGGCCTATGTGGACGACCAGACTCAGGAGGAGATCCGGCAGAACCGTGGCACGGTGCAACAGCCCGGCGTGGAGAGCCCGTGGCGCAATCGCAGCGTGGAGGAGAACCTGGACCTGTTCGAGCGGATGAAGAACGGGGAGTTTCCCGACGGTTCCAAGGTACTCAGGGCCAAGATAGACATGGCCCATCCGAACATGATGTTCCGCGACCCTCTGATGTACCGCATCATCCATGCGCACCATCACCGCACCGGCGACAAGTGGTGCATCTACCCGATGTACGACTACGCCCACGGGCAGTGCGACTCGATAGAGCACATCACCCATTCGATTTGCACCCTGGAGTTCGACGTACACCGTCCTCTCTACGACTGGTTCATAGAGCAGTTGGGCATTTTCCCCTCGCATCAGTATGAGTTCGCCCGCCTGAACCTCACCTATACCGTCATGAGCAAGCGTAAGCTCCTGGAACTGGTGCGCAACGGTTTCGTGAGCGGCTGGGACGACCCCCGCATGCCGACCATCTGCGGTATCCGCCGCAGGGGCTATACCCCCGAGAGCATCCGCAATTTCGCCGAAAAGGTGGGAGTGGCCAAGAGGGACAACCTCATCGACCTCTCGCTCCTGGAATGGTGCCTGCGCGAGGAACTGAACAAGCGCTCTAACCGCTATATGGTAGTCACCGACCCCGTCAAGCTGGTCATTACCAATTGGAACGACGGCGAGTGCAGCGCGGCCACCGAGACAGAGACCGGCCGGACCGAATACTGCATTGCCCCTAAGAACCCCGAGGACCCCGAGGCAGGGCAGAGGACAATTCTCTTTGGCCGCGAGCTCTACATCGAGAGGGCCGATTTCATGGAAGAGCCTCCCAAGAAGTTCTTCCGTCTGCGTCCCGGCGGGGAGGTGCGCCTGAAATACTCCTACATCGTCAAGTGCGAGGAGGTGGTCAAGGACGCGGAGGGCAATATCACCGAGATCCGCTGCACCTACGATCCGACGACCAAGCCCGGCAGCGGCACATGGCGCTCGGTCAAGGGCACTATTCACTGGGTCAATGCCACCCAGTGCGAGAAGGTGCGCCTGAGGCTCTACGACCGGCTCTTCACCGAGGCCGACATGAGCGGCATACCGGAGGGCAAGGACTACAAGGCGTATCTCAATCCGGATTCGCTCAAGGAGGTGGACGCTCTCGCCGAGCCGGGCCTGCTGGAAGACGCTTCCGGTATCGCCGTGCAGTTCGAACGCAACGGCTACTATATCAAGGACAAGGACTCGACACCGGAGCTGCCGGTGTTCAACCGGGCTACCGGGCTCAAGAGCAGTTTTTAGGACAATATGGTCTGGTTGGCGGCTGTCATAGCTTTAGCGGTGGGTGCGGCGGTGGCCTGGTTAGTCCAGGCATCGGCCCGCAAGAGGGAGGCCGCGCTCGCGCAGAAGGACCTGCAGGTAGCCCAGGTCAGGGTGGAGATGCTGGAGAAAGCTCTGGACGAGCAGAAGGAGGCCCGCAAGGCGGACACGGAGGCGATGCGCCGCGAGTACGACGAGAAACTCCAGAAGATGGTGCTGACATTCAAGGAGTCAGCCTCGTCGATTCTAAAGGAGAAATCCGGGGACCTTTCGGCTGCCAATTCAGAGCAGATCAAGAATATTCTCGACCCTCTGGGCAAGAAGATGGAGGAGTTCCGCCGCGCCGTGGAGGACTCTAAGGAGAAATCCCTGAAGAATACCGCAACCCTCGAGCAGCAGATCCGCTCCATGATGGAGCAGACGGCGGCGGTGGGCAGGCAGGCGGACAATCTGGCCACAGCCCTCCGTTCCAACAACAAGGCCGTGGGCAACTGGGGCGAGGTGGTCCTTCTCAATCTTCTGGATGGCATGGGCCTGCGGGAGGGCGAGGATTATGTCAAGCAGGAGACGATAAAGGATGTGGACGGCAATGCGGTACTATCCGATGACGGCGGGCGGAGACTCATCCCCGATGTGGTGCTCTACCTGCCGGAGAACAAGGCGGTGGTAATCGACTCCAAGGTGTCTCTGGAAGGATATATCGCATACGTCAATGCCGCTGACGAGACAGAGCGCGGCATAGCCCTGGCTGCACACAGCAAGAGCGTTGACGCCCATGTCAGGGAATTGTCGGCCAAAAGCTACAGCCGGTACATCCGCTCCACAGGCCGGGATTCCCTGGACTACGTGGTGATGTTCGTGCCCAATGAGGGCGCCTTCCAGCTCTACTATCAGAACTTCCGGGAGAAGTGGCACGAGGCCTTCGACCGCGGAATTATCATTGCCGGTGAGTCGAATCTCTTCGCCATGCTTAAGATCATCGAGAATACCTGGGTCCGCGTGCGGCAGCAGAAAAATACCGAGGAAGTGATGTCCCTGGCAGGAGAACTCCTGGAGAGGGTGACACGCTTCACCAATACCTTCAATGAGGTGGGAGGGGTGATAACTAAGGCAGCGGCAAAGTTCGAAGATGCCCGGAAGGCCCTTTCCGGACCGAGAAATTCAGTGGTGGTTACGGCCCGCAGGCTGGAGAAGAAGGGTATACAGGTCAAAGGCTCCTTCCACTCAGCACTGATAGAGGAAGCAGGGGAGGAGGATACATGCATCATACCGGAGAACATGGAAAAATAGTCGATAATGAGAACAATAAAACCCAAAACGCTGCTCCTTCCGGCCATCATTCTGGTGCTGGCGGCATCCTGCGCCGGCAACCGGCAGCTGGACGGCAGCAAGTCCCCTTTTGTGGAGGAGGAACTGCCGGTACTGAAGGAGAACATGGTCCGGGCCGAAGGCACCGGAACTTCTCCGAACGTGCAGATGGCCACTGAGATAGCCCGTATCAACGCCATGACAGTGCTGGCAGCCAAGGCCGCTCCGGCGGATACTCTTACAGAAACAACTCCGGACGGTATCAGGACGGTAGAGACCGTGAACACTCCGGTGTTTGACGTGACGGAGATTGACCGAAGGGTATTCAAGAACCGGACGACTGGTGATTTTACCGTGTGGATCTTACTTGAAGCAGAAATACTTCCTTAAATTTTACCAGATATGCAATTACTCTCTATTCTATTTATTTCATCGGCTCTTATGGCCTCCTCGCCGGACGGATTCCGGGAGAAGTACGCAGAGCTGGATTCTCTTCCCAATATGAACAGACTCGTTTATGACGGGGCCGTGACTCCTCAGTGGACCGGTTCCCAGGAGTTTGTTTATCAGACCCGCGAGGCTGACGGCCTGCATTATTTCCTGGTCAGTGCCTCCGATAAGTCCAAGACTGAGATTACTTCCGCGGATTATGAGGAATACCTTGCGAAGATTCCTGCCAGGGAGCGCCGCAACTGGTGGGAGCGTCCCGACTCGGTGACATCCCCCGACGGCCGTTACATCGCATTCCTCAGGGACAACAACGTGTGGGTCAAGGAACTCTCAGCGCCTGAGGCCTCCTACACGCCCTCCGGAGCCCCTGCCCGCGGAAACGAGCGTCAGCTGAGCTTTGACGGCACGGAGCAGAACTACTATGCCGAGCTCTATTGGTCCCCTGACTCGAAGAAAGTGGCCTCCATCCAGAGAGAGTACGTCAAGGAGAGGCAGATACCCCTCCGTGAGTCCGCTCCCGAGGATCAGATTCAGCCCAAGCTCCGCTGGCTGGACTACGCCAAGCCCGGTGACCGCCTGCCCCAGGCCGCACCAGCTCTCTTCGACTTGGCTTCCGGAGAGAAGGTGACCATCGACACGGCTCCCTACGCCAACCAGTACTATCTGAGCTTCGGCCAGTGGAGCGGAGATTCCAAGTATTTTACCTTCGAGTACAACCAGCGCGGCCACCAGCTCTATCAGCTCGTGGCAGTGGACGCCGCTGACGGCTCCTGCCGCAACCTGGCCGAGGAGAAGACCAATACCTTCGTCTATTATAACGACCTCTACCGCTACTACATGGACTGCGGCGACATCCTCTGGATCTCCGAGCGCGACGACTGGAGGCATCTGTACCGCATCGACGGCACCACAGGAGAGATGACCCTGCTTACTCCCGGTGCATGGAATGTCCGCGAGATATACGACGTGAACGAGGAGGATGGCTATGTGCTCTTTGCTGCCAACGGCATGAACGCCATAGACGAGAAGGGTGGTACTCCTGCCGGAGAGGACCCCTACAACAAGCATCTGCTGAAGCTGGACCTCGGCTCGCTGGAGATTACCGACCTGACTCCCGAGGAGGCCAACCATATCGTTACATTCAATGCTGACCGCACCCTCTTCACCGATGTGTATTCCAAGCCTGACATGGCTCCGGTATCATTGCTCCGCGATATCGAGGGCAATACCCTGATGGAACTGCAGAAGGCCGACATATCCGCCCTCCTGGCCACCGGCTGGACCATGCCCGAGGTGTTCGTGGCCAAGGGACGCGACGGCGAGACCGATATCTGGGGTACTATCTTCCGCCCTTCCAATTTCAATCCCAAGAAGAAATACCCGGTAGTCGAGTACATCTACGCCGGACCTCACGATTCCTTCGTGCTCAAGGATTTCTACGCATATCTGAGATTCTCGAAACTGGTGGAGATGGGCTTCATCGTAGTGACCATCGACGGCATGGGAACCGACAACCGCAGCAAGTCGTTCCAGGATGTATGCTGGCGCAATCTGAAGGACTCCGGCTATCCTGACCGTATTCTGTGGATGCAGGCCGCAGCCAAAAAATACAGGCACATGGATATTTCCAATGTAGGAGTGTACGGTTACTCGGCAGGCGGCCAGAGCACACTCGCGGCCCTGCTTTTCTATCCCGAGTTCTACAAGGTAGGAGTGGCCCTCTGCGGCTGCCACGACAACAGGATGGACAAGATCTGGTGGAACGAGCAGTGGATGGGATATCCCATCGGCCCGTGGTATTCGGAGAACTCCAATGTGGACAATGCCTGGAGACTTCAGGGCAAGCTGCTGCTTATCAACGGCGAAATGGACGACAACGTCGATCCTGCCTCCACACTTCAGGTGGTCAAGGCCCTGATCAAGGCGGACAAGGACTTCGAACAGTTCTATCTGCCGGGCTATACCCACAACCTCGGGGACGACTACGTGACCCGCAAGGTCTTCGAGTTCTTCTATGAGAATATAATTGAGAAGTAGGTCCATGCGTGTGTCTTTCCACCTTGCCGCAGTTACTCTTGTACTGGCACTCACTGCTGTCAGCCGTCCGCTCGCGGCACAGCAGCTGCTTTGGGACGTGGATTTCAAGTTCGGTTTTGACAACAGGGAGTATGCTCCTCTTGAAGAATATCCCTCAGGTACAATATTCGGAGCGGTGATGTCACCCAAGGTTGGACTCGGTTTCGGGGAAGGACACTCTCTTTATGCCGGTGTGGATGCAGCCAAATATTTCGGCAGAACGTCACCGGAGTTGAGCGTCAATGTGCTCCTGTATTGGCAGTATGACGGAAAATATCTGAAAGCCAATGCAGGAGCCTTCCCAAGAAATCGTGTTACCGGACATTACCCTTCGGCATTTTTCGATGACAGTTATTTCTTCAATACCGGTATAGGGGGAGTTCTCGTCAACTATACCCGCAAGTGGTGGAGGATAGAGGCTGTGGCGGACTGGATAGGATGCCGTGACTGGGATACCAGGGAACGTTTCGAGGTCTATTCTTACGGACAGGCAGGAGCTCCATGGCTCAGTGCCGCCTATACCTTCAAGATGCTGCATCATGCCGGAAGTGAATCTGTCGGAGGGGTGGTGGACAATGTCTGGCTGTATCCCCATCTGGCATCAGATCTTAGCGGACTGCTGCCGCGGAGGATGACGGCAGGGCTGAGAGTCGGATGGATACAGACATTCCAGAATGACCGTATAAGGAATCAGGGCTATGTATTGCCCGGCGGTTTCCAGGCCGAGGCGCGTATCGGCTATTATGGATTCGAGATATACAATACCATATATGCCGGGGACAACATTATGCCTTATTACTACAGTACGGACATGGCCGGAGTGATGTATGGAGACAATCTGTATACCGGCAGTATCTTCTACAGCACATCTTCCGGCGTCTACAACCGTCTGGAGATTTCCTATCACTATGATTTACGGGATTTTCTGCGCCTGCGCGTGGCCTCGGTGCATCACTATGACAGGGGTAGAGGCTGGGGATGGCAACAGCTTATCCAGCTGACTGTGGATCTCAACAATTTCCAGTTCCCGTCCAGACCGCGTCATCACCGTTAATCTCAGTTCCGAATGCCTATGGCAGTGATACCGAAGAACTATAGCGAGGTAGATCCTTTGTTGCAGCAATATGTCAGGGAGAGTGTGCTGCCTGAGTATGACGCATACGACAAGGCCCATTCCCGCACTCACATACTTTCTGTAATCACCCAGAGTATGGAACTGTACGGGCAGCTCTCGGCCAAGGGAGAATGCGGTCCTGACGGTTGCCCTCTAAATCCGGATATGATATATGCCATAGCGGCCTATCATGATATCGGAGTCTGTGAGGGCCGCGAGTTCCACCATCTGGTTTCAGGACGCATGCTGGAATCTGACCCGACACTGCGGCAGTGGTTTTCGGAGGAGCAGATACATCTGATGAGAGAAGCGGTGGAGGACCATCGGTCGTCCAACAAATCGTGGCCGCGTTCCATTTACGGGCGTATCGTCTCGGAGGCGGACAAGGTAATCGATTTCGATACTGTATTTTCCCGCGCCATACTCTATGCCAGGGCGCACTATCCTGGACTGACGGAAGATGAGATATTTCAGAAAAGCTATGGACATCTGCTGGACAAGTACGGGGACAACGGGTACATGCGGCTGCAGTTTCCCGACTCCCCGAATGCCCGGCGGCTGGCTGAACTCAGGGAGAAGCTGCGTGATCCTGAATTGATGCGGCGGGAATTCTCCCTCTTTCAGATACATCCCCTGGAGCCTTTTGTGCCGGAAGGTGCGAAAGTTCTGCTGCTGGGGTCATTCCCACCCCCTCATGCCCGCTGGTCCATGGAGTTCTTCTACCCGAACTTTCAGAACGACATGTGGAGAATCATGGGGCTGCTTTTCTATGGAGATCCCGGGCATTTCGTGGTGCCCGGACAGAGGCGTTTCGATTATGAGAGGGTAACGGCCTTCTGCCGGAGAGAGGGTATCGCCATGTACGATGCGGCGTACATGGTCAAGCGTCTGCGCGGCAACGCCTCTGACAACTTCCTTAAAATCATGGAATCCACGGATATACAGGCCCTGCTGGCCAAAATGCCTTCCTGCCATGCGGTCGTGTCCACCGGCGGCAAGTCGGCAGAGCAGATTGCCTCCATCCTCGACGTGACCGTACCCCCGGTCGGCGGTTCTGTCTCCTTCTCCCTCTCCATGCCCGGAGCATCGTCCCGCAGCATGACATTTTTCCGTATGCCATCTTCCTCCCGTGCCTACCCGCTGCCTCTGGAGAAGAAAGCCGCAGCGTATGCCGGGGTATTCGGCATTTGACATAATGATTACACGCAAAAATGACCCATGGGTCACAAGAAACCTCTTATAAAGCCATTTTAACTAATTTACTTCGGGGTGCGCCCGTGTTTTCAACCGATTGAAAATCAGTAGTTTGTAAATCATGCTGCACATTTGGCCTATCTCAAAAGAGGGCGGATGTGCAGTGCGTTTTGTAACAATCTGATTTACAGCAGGGTTTTTCTCTCCTGTGCACCACGAAGTAAATTCGTTGACAGGGAATGTGTCGACGTATTACCGCGTTTAGGATTGGGAGGACCTGCCGTCTGGTCAGTAACGGTAGTGCTTGAGTACGCGGATGGCGGCTTCGGCCTGGTCCTGGCCGAATTCCCATGCCCTTTCGAGCAAAATGCGGGCGGTGGTGTATTTCTTCGGGGTGCCCTCACCGTCGAAGTACATGCGGCCGAGCTTGAGCAGGGCCGGGCCCACGTTGCGGTTGGCTGCCTTGTGATAGTACTGGAGCGCAGTGGAGTAGTTTTTTTGGCCATAGTAGTAGTCGCCCAGGAACAGTCCGGCAAGGGATGAACCCCTGTCAAGGGCATTGCGCAGGGTCTGAACACCTTTGCCTGCGGAGCCGTGCTCTATATCCAGACGGCCCAGCCATGCCGAGCAGTCAGGATTGCCCTCTCCGCTGCCTTCCTCGAAGACGCTGCGTGCCTGACCGTACTCACCCATGTCGTAGAAGACTTCTCCCATGCAGGCATATCCCTGAGCCTCTCCGTTCTCGATGGCCTTGCGGTAGTATTCGGCGCATTGTTCCATATTATGCTCTCCGAATCTGCCGGCGTAGAAGAGCTGTCCCAGGCTGCAGGCGCAGATCCAGCTGTTGTGCTCTATGCCTTCGAGGTATATCTGTCTGGCTTCGTCGAAATGTCTCTGACGCTCAGCCGAGAGACCGGCCATCTTCCATGCCCATTTCAGACCTTTCTCTGCTGCATCACGATAAAGGAATTTGGCATGCTCCAGATTTATCTCCGCTCCGTTGCCATAGAAGGCCATGGCTGCCAGGGAAGCGATGCACCCTGCATGACCGATGCTGTGCCCTTTCCAGTAGTAGTCGCCGGCTTTGTGGTAGTCCTTGGAGATGCCGGCTTTCCCATAGAAATACAGGTCTCCGGCTTTCTCGCAGCAGTCCCCGCTGCCTAGCTTTATGCCCTGCTCGAAGATTTTAAGTGCCTTACGTCCTTTATCCTCAATAGTGTACAGGACGCCCAGCTCGCGGAGGCACCAGAGGTCATTCTTATCTGCCCCGCGTTCGTACCATTTCCAGCCTTCTTTCCTGTTTTCAGGCAGGCCGTAGACTCCTTTGTAGTAGCCCCAGGCCAGTGTCTTGATGGCGTGGATGTTGCCACGGCGGGCTTCGGCGGTGACCCTGTCCGCGTCGATAATGTAATCGTTTTTCGGAAAACCGTCCGTACCGTCATATACAGTATCCTCTTCTTCCTCCCCGTCGTCCTCGTCTCCCTCTCCAAACTCTACTTCGTCATCATCATCGTCATCATCGTCATCATCGTCATCATCGTCTTC
>HF990344.1:50036-51043 GCA_000432775.1 Alistipes sp. CAG:831 | reverse complement strand
CTTCATCTTCATCTTCATCTTCATCTTCATCCTCATCATAATCATCGTCATCATCTTCTTCATCCCCGAAAAGAGTTCCGTTGTCGAGCTCATCCAGCAGCGACTGAGCATATTCGGACCCCATGGAGGCTCCTTTCTCCAGCAACTCCCGGCATTTGTCCATATCCTCCTCTACGGGAACGCCCGCTCCGTACATAAAGCCCAGGAGTGCCCACGCCTCAGGCAGGTCGGCCTCTTCGGCAACTTTCAGGGCCAGGTCGTATGCCGCCTCCGGATCCTGTTCGATACCGCTGCCGGTGAACATCCTCTCGGCTATCCTGAAGCAGGCCTCGGGTACACCTGCGTCAGCAGCTTTGCGGAACCATCTGACAGCCTCCTCATCATCCGTGTCTTCTTCATTTTCGGGGAAGGCGTATTCCAGTCCTACCAGATATTGTGCCCATTCGTCGCCTTTTTCGGCGTATTTGAACAGTTGCTTGAAGCTCAAGCTGTCATAGTCTATGTCTTTCATAATCGGAAGGTTTATAGGGTTGTCTTTTCGGCGAAATATTTCCATAGGGAGCAGAGCATCGGGGCCTGGATGATCTTTCCCTCGCGCATGAGGTGCAGTACCTCATCCTCGTAGAGGAGGTGCACGGCGATGTCTTCAGTCGCCTCCAGCCGCTGGTCTCCTATTTTGTGGACTCCGGTGGCAATGAAGCTGTAGCAGAGGTTGGTACTGGTGCTGGGGTTGGGGGCAGCCACCATGTTGAGACGCCAGGAGCCTCCTCCGAAACCGGTCTCCTCCAGAAGCTCGCGGCGGGCAGCCTGTTCCGGTGTCTCGCCCGGCTCACAGACTCCTGCAGGGATATCGTAGCCTACCTCGCCCCTGCCGTGGCGGTACTGCCGCTCGAAGACCATGCGTCCGTCCACGGTGATGGCGATGATGTTGATCCAGTCAGGGTATTCGAGAACGTAGTATTCCGGATTGATTACCCCGTTGGGAAGCCGCACTTTGTCGCGGCGGG
>HF990344.1:15068-50015 GCA_000432775.1 Alistipes sp. CAG:831 | reverse complement strand
CGCGGCGGGCCGTGAGCCAGGGGCGGCGGATGAGGTATTCGCTCTCGAGGACAGTCCATTTCCCGATATCGTTGCCGGAAATATCCTCTTGCCCGGAGATGGCCCGGTTTTCTTTTGTCTCAGGTGTATCCATAATGTGTATTTCTGATTTCAGATATTCTGGACTGTAGCTTCTTTAAGCTCTCTGTTGAGATAACCGGAGTAGTCGGTGACTATCCGGTCGTAGTCCTCGTTGAAAAGAGGGGAGGATATGAGGAAATCGGCGGTGCTGCGGTTGCAGGCCGTGGGGATGTTGTAGAGGTTGGATATGCGGAGCAGGGCCTTGACATCCACGTCGTGGGGCTGCTGCTGCATGGGGTCCCAGAAGAATACTATCATGTCTATCTCCCCCTCTGCGATGAGGGCTCCGAGCTGCTGGTCGCCTCCGAGCGGACCGGATTTCAGTCTGGTGATGTCCAGGTTTTTATCTGCCGGGTCATCGGCTTCCAGGGCTTCCTGTACGAGACGGCCGGTGGTACCGGTGCAGATGAGACGGTATTTTTCCAGGGTGCCGCGGTTGAAACGGACCCACTCGATGAGGTCCCGCTTGCGGTTGTCGTGTGCCACGAGGGCGATGGTTCTGATTTTCATATTACAAAATTCGGTTATAAATTCAACTTATGGTGGAATAGTCTATGATCTCTCCGGAAGTCTGGCGCAGCCGGTCCAGTCCTGAGCGCAGCAGGGCGGAGGAAGGCTTTCCGAGCAGGGGATCGTCCGCGAGAATATCGGAGGCGGCTGCCCTGGCCTGATTGAGGATGGGGGAGTCCTTGCCCAGGTCGGCTATGCGCAGGTCGAAGGCCAGGCCGCTCTGTCGCGTACCTTCCATGTCTCCGGGACCGCGCATGCGGAGGTCGGCTTCGGCGAGTTCGAAGCCGTCATTGGTAGAGCACATGAGCTCTATCCGTTTCCGGGAGTCTTCGCTGAGCTTGTAGCCGGTCATCAGCAGGCAGTATGACTTCTCTGCTCCGCGTCCTACCCGGCCTCTCAGCTGGTGCAGCTGGGACAGCCCGAATCTCTCGGCGCTTTCGATGACCATCACCGAAGCGTTCGGCACGTCCACTCCGACCTCAATGACAGAGGTGGCCACGAGGATGTCCGCCTTGCCGTCTGCGAAGAGTTTCATGTCGAAGGCCTTGTCCTCGTTCTTCTGCTGGCCGTGTACCACTGCGGTGACGAATTCCGGAGCCTTGAAGTAGTCTACTACGGTGTTGTACCCCTGTTCCAGGTTCTGATAATCGAGTTTCTCGGATTCCTTGATCAAGGGGTAGACGATGAAGGCCTGCCGTCCCTTGCGTATCTCGCTCTTGATAAAATCGTACATCTTGAACCTCTGCCCCTCCGTCACATGGATGGTCTGTACCGGCTTGCGGCCAGGAGGCAGCTCGTCGATTACGGACACGTCCAGGTCGCCGTAGAGGGTCATGGCCAGGGTCCGCGGGATGGGCGTGGCCGTCATCACCAGGATGTGGGGCGGCTCGGATGCCTTGAGTCTCAGCCTGGCCCGCTGGTCCACCCCGAAGCGGTGCTGTTCGTCGATGACCACGAATCCCAGATGGGAGAAGACCACATTGTCCTCTATGACCGCGTGGGTGCCTATGAGGATGTCTATCTCTCCGCTGCGCAGCCCCTCGTCTATTTCCCTTCGCTCTTTTGCCTTTGTACTGCCGGTCAGCAGGGCCACCCGGACCTCCGAGCCTGCAAGCGAACGTTCGAAATTGCGGAAATGCTGTACTGCAAGCACTTCCGTAGGAGCCATCACGCAGGCCTGGTATCCGTTGTCCACTGCTATAAGGGCCGTCAGCAGGGCTACCATCGTCTTGCCGCTGCCCACGTCCCCCTGCAGGAGGCGGTTCATCTGCTTGCCGGAGACGGTATCGCGCCGTATCTCCTTGATTACCCGTTTCTGCGCTCCGGTCAGCTCGTACGGCAGCCTGCTGTAGCAGTAATTGAATGCCGTTCCTACCTTGTGGAACAGGATTCCGGAGGCCCCGTTCATTCTCACATTCTTCTGCCGCAGCAGGGACAGCTGGAGGAAGAAGAGTTCCTCGAACTTGAGACGGTAGCGGGCAGCCTCGAGGCTCCGCATATCTTTGGGAAAATGGATGTTGGCCAGGGCAAATGCAAGGGAAGGCAGTTTCTGGGAGGAGAGGACTTCCTGTGGAAGGGTCTCCTGGACGGCCCCTGCAATCTTCTGCTGCAGGGTCTGCTGGAGGCGGGCGAAGACCTTGATGGAAATGCCGTTGTTGCGGAGCTTGTCGGTGCTGGAGTATATGCCGATGAGGGTGGAGGGCCATGAGGATGTTCCGCTCTCGCCGACAGGGTCCAGCTCCGGATGCACCATATTCCAGGTACCGTTGAAGAGGGATGGCTTGCCGAATACGATGTACTCGCGGTTCGGGGAGATTTTGTCCTGTATCCATTTTACTCCCTTGAAAAATACAAGGTCTATGGTGCCGCTGTCGTCCTTGAGGGTGGCAATGAAGCGGGCTGATTTGCCGGATCCTGCAGTGGATGTACGTATTATCCTGCCTCTGATCTGTATATATGCCATGGACGAGTCTATCTCCGAGATGGAGTAGACCCGGCTTCGGTCGATGTACCTGTAGGGGAATGTGTACAGCATGTCACGGAAAGTGCGGATGCCGAGTTCCTTGTCCAGGAGGGCGGCCCGCTTCTCTCCGATGCCGGGGAGGTACTTGATATCTCTGTCAAGAATATTGGACATGCTGACAAAGGTAGCGAAAAAGTGATTAAATTTGCACGCCCGTCTGTACACGGGCCACAAAATTTATAGCCATGAATAGGAAAATCATAGTAGGAATCACCCAGGGTGATACGAATGGAATAGGCTATGAGGTGATTATCAAGTCTCTGACAGATGCACGCCTCCTGGATCTCTGCATCCCGATCGTCTATGGCTCCTCGAGGGCATTCGGCTTCTACAAGAAGCAGCTCTCTGACGTGGAGACACTCAATACCAACATCATCAATACCGCCAAGGACTATCACTCCAAGCGGGTCAACATCATCAACTGCGTGCAGGACAATTTCCGCATCGATCCCGGACAGCCCTCGCCCGAAGGGGCAGAGGCTTCTCTGGTCTCTCTGCAGACTGCGGTCAGGGATCTGGTGGCCGGAGATCTGGATGCTCTGGTCACTGCTCCTCTGAACAAGAAGGACGTGGCCCTGCATCTGCCCGGCTTCATCGGTCACACCGAGTACCTGACGGAACAGAGCGGAGGCAGTGACGGCATGATGTTCATGGTGTCGGGCAAGATGAGGGTAGGAGTGGTGACCAACCATCTGCCCCTGTCCTCGGTTCCCGGCGCTCTGTCAGTGGAGAAGATTTTAGGAAAGATCCGCGTTATGGACCAGTCCCTGAGAAAGGATTTCGGTATAGTCCGGCCCAAGATAGCCGTTCTGGGACTCAACCCACACTCAGGAGACGGCGGTCTGCTGGGACGTGCTGAGATAGACGTCATCAGTCCTGCCATCGAGGCTGCCGGCCGCGAGAATATCCTGGCTTTCGGACCGTATTCCCCGGACGGATTCTTCAGCACCCATCAGCAGTACAATTTCGATGCAGTCCTGGCCATGTACCACGACCAGGGACTCATTCCTTTCAAGGCCCTGGCCTTCGATACAGGAGTCAACTTTACGGCCGGTCTGCCGATAGTGCGCACCGCTCCGGATCACGGTACCGCATACGAACTGGCCGGAAAGAATGCAGCCAATCCCATGCCCATGAAGTCGGCCATATACGAGGCTATCGACATAGTGCGCAACCGCTGGAACTATGAGCAGATGCGGGAGAATGTCCTGAAGGCGCCGTCAGCATCCGAGGGCGGCTCCAAGGGCGGAGTCAAGGGACCGGTGTAGTGCAGTGAGCGATGTGCGCTGAAAGGAAACTGCCTATAGAGATTTTTACCGACGGCTCGTCCCGGGGCAATCCCGGGCCGGGCGGTTATGGTGTTATCCTGCGCTGTGGAGAGCATTATAAGGAACTCTCTGCCGGTTTTCCGGAGACGACCAACAACCGTATGGAACTCACGGCCGTCATTGTCGGCCTCGAGGCGGTCAAGCGTCACAATGCGGAAATAATCCTCTACAGTGATTCCAAGTACGTAGTCGACTCGGTCAACAAGGGCTGGGTCTTCGGCTGGGAACGCAAGAATTTTGAAAAGCGTCTTAATGCCGATCTGTGGATACGTTTTCTGTCTGTCTATCGCCGTCACCGTGTCACTTTTGTATGGGTCAAGGGCCATGCTGACAACCCCATGAACAACCGCTGCGACCAGCTGGCCGTGGCTGCTGCCACTGCTGTCATCAAAGCCAGCGGCGGAAAAACCCCAGAACCTCCTCCTGCATCTGCCGGTTGAAGAAATGTTTCTCGTCCCATATTCTGGTGACGAGCCTGTCTTCTGCATTATTGTCCTCCCAGGCTTTCCTCAGGATGTCGTAGGCGTCCTCCACGCCCTCGACGGGAAAGAGCTTGTCCTGACTGCCGTTGAAGAACAGGACCGGGCGGGGACAGGCCAGGACGGCCGTGTGTGGATAGTCCATGTAGCGGCGCAGTCCTGGAACGATCATCGAATACGCCGAGCCGCCCTTGTTCTGGTTGTTGGTCATAGTCATCAGATGTTCCGTGGTGTTCATCCAGCATACTGAGGCCGAGGCGGCGATGCGGCTGCTCACGGCGGCAAGCATCCACGAACGGTAGGCCCCCATCGAGAATCCCAGGCAACCGATGCGGGCGGTGTCCACGCAGTCCAGAGATGCCAGAAAATCTGTGCTGCGCATGTCGTCGGCAGTGATGATTCCGCCCCAGGAGCCTCCCATCTGAAGCAGATTGGACGCCAGAGCCTGCTGCACGTCGTAGTCCGCTCCTTCCAGCCGGCCCCTGTCACCCCAGTACAGGGCATCCACTGCCAGGACAACATAACCGTGCTGCGCCAGAAAGTCGCCTACGAATACCCCGTCATAGCATTTTTCCACCCATTGCAGGGCATCTTCCTGCACCTCGGGGGATACTCCGAAGGGCCGGACCAGTTTTTCCTTGCCTATTGTAAAATGGGCTCCGTGGTCGTGCAGCACCAATACTGCCGGGAAGGGACCCTCTCCGTCCGGAACCAGCAGATACGCCGGGACACGGTACCATGCGGAGAGGTTGAATTCTATCTTCCGGGCAGTATATCCGTCCCTCTGTTCGGAGGCAGTCACTGCCATTCCGAACTCATCCGGAGCAGGAGGAATATTCTCCATGCACTCAAGGACAATGCCGCGGGCACGGACCTTCCACGTCCCGAAGTCCTTCTCAGGACTGTTGCCCCAGGCCTCAGGCCAGGAAAGGGATGCTTTCATCTGAGGGAAGAACGCAGGCATGAAGCCGCTTACTCCGTAATCCTGGGCGGAAAGCGGAAAGGAGGACAGCAGGAGAAATGCTGCGGTCAGGAGTGAGTGATGTATTTTGAGGTGCATAATGCCGTATCTTTAGAAAAAGGCCTCCCGCTGAAGGAGTGCGGCAGGCCTGGCGAAAACAATATGATGATCAGACGTTATTTTTCGATGGGTTTGTACTTGGGTACGAGGGACTTCATGATGGACCAGGCGATCAGGTAGGCTACGGCGCATATGCAGAAGACAATCATGTATCCGGCCGGTTTGCCGCTGAACCCCAGGAATGTGAACGCCTCTCCCATCTCTTCTGAGTGGGTGAAGAGAGCGCCGGCTCCTTTGTTGATGAGGAAAGAGCCTATGCCGCCCGCCATACCTCCGATACCGGTGATGGTGGCGATGGCCGACTTGGGGAACATGTCTCCGATGGTGGAGAAGAGGTTGGCCGACCAGGCCTGGTGTCCGGCTCCCGCGAGTCCGATGATTACTGCCGGCCACCATGCGGAGAAGCCTCCGAGGGGCTGGGCAAAGAGGGCGAACAGAGGGAAGAAAGCGAAGATGAGCATGGCCAGCATGCGGCCGTTGTAGGGGTTCATTCCCTTTTTCTCTACGAATAGTTTAGGTAAGTAGCCTCCGAAGATGGAAAGCACGGTTACGATGGCGTAGAGGGTGAAAATAAGGGTAATGGCCTGGCTGGAGCTGGATGCGTAGCCGTATGTGTCGGAGAAGTAGGCGGGAGCCCAGAACAGGTAGAACCACCATACTCCGTCGGTGAAGAACTTGCCGACTATGAAGGACCAGGTCTGACGGTAGGTGAAGCATTTCCAGAAGGGAATCTTCAGCTCGTCCTTTTCGGATGCAGAGGCTGCGGCTGATACATTCTCCGCATCGTCCTGGTGAATGTAGTCCAGTTCGGCCTTGCTGACGTGCTTCGACTTCTCGGGCTTGTCGTACATGAAGACCCAGAATCCCATCCAGATGAAGCCAAGGGCACCTATGATGATGAAAGCCATCTCCCAGCCTCCACCTACGCCGCGGTCCTTGAAGAACTGGGCGAGCAGCGGAATGGTGGCAGGGGCAACGAGGGCGCCTATCGAGGCTCCGGAGTTGAATATCGAGGTGGCGAAGGCGCGGTCCTTCTTGGGGAAATACTCGGCTGTCACCTTGATGGCGGCGGGGAAGTTGCCGGCTTCTCCCAGAGCCAGAATGCAGCGGGCGGCCACGAATAGCCAGACGCTGGTGGAGGCTATGGCCAGGGCAGCGGCGGATCCGTTCTCGACTGCCGTCATCGCGGCTGCATTTTCGAAGCCTTCAATATGCACGGTGAGCCAGCCGCAGATGGCGTGGAGGCAGGCTCCGGCGGACCATACTCCGATGGACCACAGATAGCCTTTCCTGGTCCCCATGAAGTCCACGAATTTGCCGGCGAAGAGCATGCAGATTGCGTAGACGATGGAGAAAATACCGGTGATGGTGCCGTAGTCGCTGTCAGTCCAGTGGAACTCGGGTGCGATGAAGTCCTTCCAGGTCAGGGACAGGACCTGACGGTCCATGTAGTTGACTGTAGTGGCCAGGAAGAGCAGTACGCACATCCACCACCTCCAGTTGGTCATGAGTTTCTTGCTTGTGGATTCTTCTTTCATACAGTATCAGGTTAGAGTTTCAGTTATTTCTTGGCAGTGCGTGCCTCGGCGATGTATCCGAGGGCATCGCGGCACAGGGTGGTGATGCGGTTCCAGTCGCCGGAGGCTATTGCGTCCTTGGGGAAGAGCTTGGAGCCCATGCCGACGCAGCTCACTCCGGCCTTGACCCACTCTGTGAGGTTCTCCCTTGTCGGCTCCACAGCACCTGTCACTATCAGCATGCTCCAGGACATGGGGGCGAGCACGTTCTTGACGAATGACGGGCCGCCTACATTGCCGGCCGGGAAGACCTTGATCAGGTCGCAGCCTGCCTCCTGGGCGAAGCCTATCTCGGTTACCGAGCCGCAGCCGGGAGAGTAGGGGATGCAGCGGCGGTTGCAGACCTTGGCCACGTCGGGGTTGAAGAGGGGCCCGACGATGAAGTTGGCGCCCATCTGTATATAAAGTGAGGCCGTGCCTGCATCCACAACAGTGCCTGCGCCGAGCACCATGTCCGGACACTCCCGGGTGCTGTATTTCATGAGTTCGGCGAATACCTCGTGGGCGAAGTCGCCCCTGTTGGTGAACTCGAAGGCTCTCACGCCTCCGTCATAGCAGGCCTTGAGGACCTTTTTGCACACCTCTATGTCGCTGTGGTAGAACACGGGGACCATGCCGGTGCCGGTCATGGCCGTGAGGGTCTGTATCTTGTTGAATCTTGCCATTGTCTTTTTCCCTTTATATTATCTGCTTACACGTCCGGAGGCGTCGCCTTTCATCAGGTTCTCGACCTCCTTGACAGTTACCTGGTTGTAGTCTCCGAAGATGGTATGCTTCAGGCAGGAAGCTGCTACTGCGAAGTTCAGGGCCTTCTGGTCGTCGCCGGTATAGGTGAGCAGGCCGTAGATCAGACCTCCCATGAAGGAGTCACCGCCGCCGACACGGTCCACGATGTGGGTGATGTCGTAGCGGGGAGAGGTGTAGAGTTTCTGACCGTCGTAGAGGACGCCTCCCCAGGTGTTGTGGTTGGCGTTGATGGAGCCGCGCAAGGTGATGACGACCTTCTTCGCACGCGGGAATTTCTGCATCAGCTGGGTGCATACGCTCTCGAACTCGGCTGCATTGACCTTGCCCTCTGTGGCTGCGGCGTCGAAACCTTCGGGCTTGATGCCGAATACCTTCTCCGCATCTTCCTCATTACCGAGAATGATGTCGCAGCACTCTACGAGAGCGGGCATTACTTCTGAGGCCTTCTTGCCGTATTTCCAGAGGTTCTTGCGATAGTTAAGATCGCATGAGACGGTCACGCCGAGGCGGTTGGCTGTCCTTACTGCCTCCAGGCAGGCGTCGGCCGCGCCCTGGCTGATGGCGGGTGTGATGCCGGTCCAGTGGAACCAGGATGCTCCTGCGAGCACTTTCTCCCAGTCTATCATGCCGGCCTGTATCTCGGAGATGGAGGAGTGAGCCCTGTCGTACACCACCTTGCTGCCGCGTGCCACGGCTCCTGTCTCCAGGAAGTAGATGCCGAGGCGGTCGCCGCCGTACACACAGTAGTCGGTGCCTACGCCGTAGGAGTGCAGGTCGCGGACGCAGCTCTGCGCTATCTCGTTCTCGGGCAGTCTGGTGACGAACTGCACGTCTATTCCGTAATTGGCCAGGGATACGGCCACATTGGCTTCACCTCCGCCGAATGTGGCGTCAAACTGTTTTGCCTGTGAGAACCTCAGGTAGCCTGGGGTAGAGAGACGGAGCATGACTTCTCCGAAAGTAACAACTTTTGCCATAGTACTGATTAGTTTTTCGCTTACAAAAGTAGGCATTTATTTTTATTTTCGTGCACGTGCACGAAATTTTTTTAAAAAAACACGATTTTATTTGTATATTTGTCCCGCGTGAACCTTAGAAAAACAATATAAAACGATATAAATGGAAGAAAATAATAAAAAGATAACCATTGCCGATGTAGCCAAACTTGCCGGTGTGTCAAAGGGTACGGTGGACCGTGTGCTCCACGACCGCGGCGGAGTCTCCCGGAAGAGCATGGAGAAAATACGTCAGGTCATCGACGAACTGGGCTATGAACCCAATGTATATGCCTCCATGCTGGCCACTCGCAAGGAGCACGTGATAGCGTGTATCCTGCCGGACAGCGTAAAGGAAGACTACTGGTATCTGGTCCGTGAGGGATTTGAGAAAGGGGGGGAGAATATCGCGTCGATGAATATCCGGACCAGGATTTTTCTGTATGACCAGTACAGTCCGGAGTCGTTCCGCAAGGCCGGCATGCAGCTTCTGGAAAGCAATCCTTCCGGGGTAGTGCTGCCTCCATTTTTCAAGAACGATACCTATACACTGGCAAATGCCCTGAATCTCCGCGGTATTCCCTATGTGTACGTGGACTCCAAGCTGGAAGATGACGGACATTTTGCGTATTACGGCATGCCTATGTATAAGAGCGGATATCTCTGTGCCCGTCTGCTTACCCTGCGAACATCTCCTAAGCAGATTAAAGGAGTGCTGGTAGTCAGGATTATACGTGACAAGATGCGTCAGTCCGATCCTACTCTCAACCGCCGGTCCGGCTTCCTGGACTACATGGCCGAGCACTATCCCTCAAGCGGGATACACAATCTTTTCATCGACCCCCAGGCACCCAAGGATACTGAACGTCAGCTTCAGACCTTCTTCAAGTCCCATCCCGGAATACACCACATAGTGATGTTCAACTCCCGCGTGCACCTGCTCTCGGAGTACCTGTCCCGGAATCCGGACCCCGACCGGGTAGTGATAGGTTTCGACAATCTCGAAAAAAATATAAGTGCGCTGAGCAGCGGGCTGATAAGTGCCCTTATCTGCCAACACACTGACCTCCAGTCCTATAATGCGGTAATGGCCCTTTCGGACTACATCATCAAGCATAAGCGTCCGGAGCGGAAGGACAACTTCATGCACATGGACATACTTACCCCCCTCAATATCGAAAACTACTAGACAAAGACTGATTCGTTATCGTATTCTCACCGCGGAAGGGGATATCCTCTGAAAAGCATGCCACCCTCGGCCTGTTAGAGGGAGGGGCCCGCCGCGAAGCGGTGGGAGGGAAAAGCGCGAAGCGCGTCCTTTTCAGAGGACATCCCCTTCCACGGTGACTGGTGTGCGCTTTTGGCTCAACGAATTGACTTCGTGGTGCACTTTGATTTAGGAGCACCTGATACTCAGTTGGTTCAGAAACAGACTGCACATTTGCTCTCGTTAGTAACCGGGCAAATGTGCAGTTAATTTTTCATCAATTTGGTTGTCAATCCCTTACAAAACAGTCTGCACCCCGAAGTCAATTCGTTGGGAGGAACCGGTGCGGGAACTGCGTTTTCAGAGGGTTACGCCGGACTTGAAGATGGCTATCTCGCGGAAGTCCGACATCTCATTGTTGACCGGCTCTCCGGATGCGACTTTAAGTACGTATTCGATGAACTTGTGCAGCAGCTCTTCGCGTGAAGTGCCTTCCACGAGTACGCCTGCGTTGAAATCTATCCACAGCGGCTTGCGCTCAGCCAGCGGGGTGTTGGTGGACACCTTCATCGTAGGCACGTAAGTCCCGAATGGAGTACCGCGGCCGGTGGTGAACAGCACTATCTGACACCCTGCAGAGGCCAGGGCAGTGGCGGCCACCAGGTCGTTGCCGGGAGCGCTCAGCAGATTGAGCCCCTTGAGACTCAGCCTGTCACCGTATTTAAGAATGCCCCTTACGATGGAACTGCCGGACTTCTGGGTACATCCCAGGGATTTCTCCTCGAGGGTGGAAATGCCTCCGGCCTTGTTGCCCGGCGAGGGATTCTCGTACACGGGCTGTCCGTTGCGTATGAAATATTCCTTGAAGTCGTTGATCATGGCCACCAGGGAGTCGAATGTGGCCCGGTCGCAGCACCTGTTCATCAGCAGGGTCTCGGCTCCGAACATCTCGGGCACTTCGGTCAGTACTGTAGTACCTCCCTGTGAGACAATCCAATCGGAGAACAGTCCCAGGAGCGGGTTGGCGGTGATGCCGGAAAGGCCGTCTGAACCACCGCATTTGAGACCTACTTTCAGCTCAGAGACAGGTACTTCCTCCCTGACGTCATGGCGGCAGGCCTCGAAGATGCCGCGGAGCAGCTCCATGCCGTACCCGATTTCGTCACCCTCTACTTTCTGAGTCTCCATGAAGCGGATGCGGGAGGAGTCCACCGGACCGACAAGCTCGCGGAAGGCACTCATCTGGTTGTTCTCGCAGCCGAGTCCGACGACGAGCACTCCGCCGGCATTGGGGTGAAGTACCATGTCCCTGAGGATCCTGCGGGTGTTCTCATGGTCGTCTCCGAGCTGGGAGCAGCCGTAGTTGTGGGGGAAGGCCACCACTGCGTCCACACTGCCCTCACGGCCCTCAATTTCCTTGCGGAACAGTTCCTCAAGGCGCTCCACCGTACCGTTGACACAGCCTACGGTAGGGATGATCCAGATCTGGTTGCGGATGCCCACACTCCCGTTGCTCCGGCGGTACCCCTTGAAGGTGAGTTGATTCCTGGCGGGCGGTATATCGGTGAGTCCGGGAGTGTAGGTGTATTCCAGAAGTCCTTCCAGATTGGTCCTGAGCTTAGTGTGGTCGATGCGGGTGCCGGCCGGGGCGTCGGCGGTCAGGTGTCCTATCGGGAACCCGTATTTGATCACATTGTCACCTGTGTGCAGGTCAATGAGGGCAAATTTGTGCCCGGCCGGTATATCCTCCGTCAGTGTGAGCCGCAGCCCGTCCACCGCTACTGTCTCTCCGGCGGAGAGGGGGTGTACGGCTACGGCCACGTTGTCGGCTGAGTTGATCTTGATATATCTGTCCATGATGAAGTTATGTCGCTACAGTATTTCCTCTACGGCGGCACGCATGCCCTTGGCGGCTATCTTCCCGAGGTAGGAGGCCAGCAGGTCGGTCAGGCCGGGAACTGCATTGAGGTCCTCGTCCCAGATGTATTTCTCGGCCAGCACGCCCTCGGCTACCTTGCGGCAGTCGCCGGTAGCCCAGAGCTCGGTGAGACGGTCGAGTATCTTCTGGTCATCGGCAGGGGTGATGGTGTCCTCTCCGCGCTTGCCGCCCCTGTAGTAGGTGATGATGGCGGCCAGACCGAATACCAGGCCCTGGGGCAGGTGTCCGTTGCGCTCGAGGTATATCCTCACTCCCGGCAGGTCGCGGGTGCGGTACTTGGGGAAGGAGTTGAGCATAATGCTGGTAACGAAGTGCTTGACATAAGGGTTGACAAAGCGGTCGAGCACATCGTGGGCAAATTTCTCCAGTTCGTCCTTGGGCAGGTCGAGGGTGGTGAGCAGCTCGTCGAACATCACCTTGCGCACGTAACGGCCGATTAGGGGATCCTCGACGCACTCGCGTACGGTGTTCAGGCCGCTGAGATAGCCTACGGGGGAGAGGACGGTGTGGGGACCGTTGAGCAGGGTGACCTTGCGCTCGTGATAGGGTTTCTCGCTGGGTACGAAGAGTACGTGCAGTCCGGCCTTGTCGGCGGGGAACTCGGCGGCAACCTCTGCAGGGGCCTCGATGACCCAAAGGTGGAAGATTTCAGCCTTTACTACGAGGCGGTCCTCATAGCCGATGCGCTCCAGGATCTCATTGATCGTGTCCTTGGGGTAGCCGGGCACGATACGGTCCACGAGGGTGCAGTACACGCCGCAGGAGTTCTCGAACCAGCTGCGGAACCCGTCGGGGAGCTGCCACAGTTCGATGTATTTCTCTATGCATTTCTTCAGTTCCTTTCCGTTCAGGAAGATAAGCTCGCAGGGGAAGATGATCAGGCCCTTGTCCGGTGCGCCCTTGAAATATTCCCAGCGGTGGTAGAGGAGCTGTACGAGCTTGCCGGGGTAGGAGGAGGCCGGGGCGTCATCGAACTTGCAGGCAGGGTCGAAGGCGATGCCCGCCTCTGTGGTATTGGATATAACGAAACGGATCTCAGGCTGTTCTGCCAGTTTCATGTATGCGTCGAAGTCGCGGTAGGGGTTGATGCCGCGGCTGATGACGTCTATCATCTCTATCGAGTCCACCTGCCGGCCCTCGTCGATGCCCTGAAGGTTCAGGTCGTAGAGTCCGTCCTGCTCGTTGAGCATGTCCACCATGCCCTTCTCGATGGGCTGCACGACTACAACTGATGCGTTGAAATCGGTTTTCTGATTGGTCTTCCAGATAATCCAGTCCACGAATGCGCGGAGAAAGTTGCCCTCGCCGAACTGAATCACTTTTTCAGTATAGGTACGGGCCTTGACAGTTGAACGGTTTAATCTTTCCATGATATCGTTAAATATTGGTTTGTCACGTTTTCGTGCAAAATTACAAAAAAATCGTGAACGTGCACGATTTTGTTGTGTCTTTTGGAAATTAATTCTTATTTTTGTGCGGCATTGACCTGACGAATATCAATTAAAGGTAAAAAAATATGGCTTCATTCATCCACAAAAACTTCATGCTCAGCAATGGCACAGCTGAGGAACTTTATCACGAAAGTGCTGAGAAACTGCCGATTATAGATTATCACTGCCATTTGGTACCCAAGATGATTGCCGAGAACTACCAGTTCCGCGACATCACGGAACTCTGGCTCGGAGGCGACCATTACAAGTGGAGGGCCATGCGCGGCAACGGTGTGCCGGAGGAGTACATCACCGGCTCCCGTACCCCCTTCGAGAAGTTCAGCAAGTGGGCTGAGACCGTGCCTTACACGATGCGCAATCCCCTTTATCATTGGACCCACCTGGAGCTGGCCCGTGTCTTCGGCATCTATGACCTGCTTAAACCGGAGAATGCCAGGGAAATCTTCGACCGCTGCAACGAGCTTTTAGCCACGGAGGAGTTCCGCGCCCAGGGCCTGATGAAGCGTTTCAACGTAGAGGTGGTCTGCACCACCGATGATCCCGCCGACTCCCTGGAGTATCACAAGGCCATCATGGACAAGCCCTTCGGAGTGAAGGTCCTGCCTGCCTGGAGGCCCGACAAGGCCATGGCAATCGAGAATCCCGAGGCCTACATCAAGTATATTGAGAGCCTCGGAGCAGCTGCCGGTATGGAAATCCGCACCTACGACGACCTGCTGGAGGCCCTGCAGCGCCGCCACAACTTCTTCGCGTCGATGGGCTGCCGTCTCTCCGACCACGGTCTGGAAACATTCTATGCCGCAGACTACACCCAGAAGGAGGTGGACAAGATCTTCCGCAGCACTCTCGACGGCAAGACTCCCGACGCCGAGGAACTGGACAAGTTCCGCAGCGCGATGCTCTATGACTTCGCAGCCATGGACGCCGCCAGCGACTGGACCCAGCAGTTCCACGTGGGAGCTATCCGCAACAACAATTCCCGCATGATGGCCCAGCTCGGTCCCGACACCGGCTACGACTCCATCCACGACGTACACTGCGCCGCCGCCGGCAACCGTCTCCTCGACCGTCTGGCCTCGGAAGGCAAGCTGGCCAAGACTATCCTCTACTGTCTCAATCCCGGGGACAACGAGGTGCTCACCACCATGGCCTACAACTTCAACGACGGCACCGTGCCCGGCAAGATGCAGTTCGGCTCCGGCTGGTGGTTCCTGGATCAGGAGGACGGCATGCGCAAGCAGATGAACGCTCTGAGCGCCCTCGGTCTTTTCAGCCGTTTCGTGGGCATGCTCACCGACTCCCGCAGCTTCATCTCCTATCCCCGCCACGAGTATTTCCGCAGAATCCTCTGCAGCGTGATAGGCGAGGATGTGGAGAGCGGACGTCTGCCCAAGAGCGAGATGCCCCGGATTCATCAGATGGTCCAGGATATCTCGTACTACAACGCTAAAAACTTTTTTAATTTCTAACTCATCGCATTTTACCCGTTATAATGCGATGAAGGGGTTGAAAGGAACCTGTCCGGATAGGGCAGGTCCTTTTTTTATTGTACCTCGAGGATGTCGAGGGAGCCTCCGTCGTTCTTGAGAATGCGGGCAGTGGCGAAACAGCCGGTCTTGGCTCCGATCCAACGGCCGGCTGTCGCTTTGAATGTGCTGCCGATAGGATGGAAGCGCTTGCCGTCGAAGCTGTAGGAGAATGTGCAGAGCGAGTTGCGGTCTATCTCGACGCGCAGAAGGACGTCCGGTGCGGTGACACCGCTGCCGGAGGAGGGTTCCAGGTCTTCTGAACTCCAGAGGAGGATGCGGGCTGTCTCGCTCTCTGAGGCTCCGGTGTCGGCTTCCTCGCAGATGCTGTGAGCCAGGTAGACGGAGCCGTCCTCATAGAGGAGGCTCAGGGCGGCGTAGCTCTCGCCCATGACGGTGATGCCGGCGCGGTCACCTTCGTAGGAGGGGTGGAAGCTCAGGCGGGCGGTGAAGGAGTCTTCCGGGCCAATGAGCTTGCGCAGCAGCAGTGCGGGGGAGTCCCAGAGACTCCGCGAGCCTTCGGGGAGAGGACGGCAGATGAGGCGGAGGCTGCCTTCCGAGGGATTGAGGAAATATTGTCCCACACCAGGATTGGCGGGCCACTGCCAGATGGGGGAGAGAGCGGTCGAGGTAAAGTCATCCCCGCGTTCCAATGCGCCGGGACCCTCCAGCTGCCGGGCGCCGGTCGAGATGGGAGGACATTGCCATGAGGTGACGGGCTCGCCGGTGCCGTCGCCGTCGGGGTCGGTGCCCATTACGCACCAGCCTTCATCATCCCAGGTCATGGGCTGGAGGTGGACAACCCTGCCGTAGGCGTAGCGGTCCTCGAAGTGGAGGAACCAGTGGCCGCCCTCAGTGTCCTCAACCCATGCGCCCTGATGGGGGCCGTGGATGGCTGTGGAGCCCTGGGCCAGGACATTGCGGTACTCGTAGGGTCCGGTGACGCTGCGGGAGCGGAGGACGAGCTGCCAGCCTTCCTTGACTCCGCCAGCGGGGGCCAGGATGTAGTACCAGCCGGCGCGCTTGTAGAACTTGGGGCCTTCGACGGTGGGATTGCCGTTGTGCTTGCCGTCGAAGATGAGGATCTCCTCGCCGACGGGGCCGCTGCAGTCCGGAGCCAGCTCGCGGAGGGAGAGGACGCTTTTGAATCCAGCCCTGCTGCCGGCCCAGCCGTGTACCAGCCATACCCTTCCGTCATCGTCCCAGAGGGGGCAGGGGTCGATCATGCCGCGGCCTTCGATGACCAGATGCGGCGTGCTCCATTGTCCTGCCGGATCTTCGGCTGTGATGCAGTATATGCCGCGGTCGGGGTCGCCCCAGAATATCCAGTAGAGGCCGTCGTGGTGGCGGATGGCGGGGGCCCAGACACCGTTGCCGTGAGAGGGCAGCGCAAAATCCTCCTCAGGGCTCATCCTGGGCAGGGCGGCATTGACTATCTTCCAGTGCACTAAGTCGGCCGAATGCAGGATCTGCAGGCCGGGCACGTGGTTGAACGAGGAGGCGGTCATCCAGTAGTCGCCGCCGACCCGTATGGCGTCGGGGTCGGAGTAGTCGGCGTGGAGTATCGGGTTGGTGTAGGTGCAGGTATCGGGGATGATGTCCCGTGCTGCAGCGGGAGTGTCTGTAACGGCAGCTGTCAAGGCGGCCAGCGCCAGCATGGTAAGAGTCTTCATGGGGCGAAGTTAGTTAAAATATGGGAATAAATCCCTCAAAATGCGTATATTTGAACCTCTTATATCAACGATACCGCACATGACTATGGACAGGACAGATTCTACGGGCCAGACGAGACTGGTGAGAACGGACTATTATTCACTGATGGAGAAGCGTATACGCAGGATTCTCATGATATCCAGCAGCTATGATGCCTACATCCTCGAGGAGGACGGACAGATCGAGGCTCAGCTTTACCGGGAATATATCGAATTGAACATCAGCAACCCACCAGTTTTTACCTGGGTCAATACCACTCAGGAGGCAATGGAACTTCTGGAGAAGGATCCGGAGTATGACCTGATAGTGGATATGTTCAATATCCGGGACGCCGCCATTTTCGACCAGTCGCGGCTTATCCGTGAGAAATGGCCTGGGATACCGATAGTCATCCTGACCAATTTTTCCAAGGAACTGCTCAATAAGATTGAGGCCGCCGACCGCTCGGCCATCGACTATATCTTTACCTGGAACGGCAACGCCGACCTTATCCTTGCCATAGTCAAGCTGCTTGAGGACAGGATGAACGCCGATGCCGACATCCTTTCCTCAGGAGTGCAGGCCATACTGCTGGTGGAGGACTCGATAAGGTATTACTCCACCTATCTGCCCGCGCTCTACAAACTGGTGCTCAAGCAGAGTGCGGAGTTTCTGAAAGAGGCCCTGAACGAGCAGCAGCTCAAGCTCAGGAAGCGGGCGCGTCCCAAGATTCTGCTGGCGACCAATTATGACGAGGCCATGGAGCTGTACACCAAGTACCGCAAGAACCTGCTTGGGGTAATCTCCGACGTCGGTTTCGTGATGCACAAGGGGGACAGGCCTGAGATGGAGAGAATCGACGCGGGCATAGAGCTGTGCCGGTACATACGCAATGACATCCCGCAGATGCCCATCATCCTCCAGTCGTCTCAGGGCAGCGTGGCGGAGACGGCCAGGGAGATAGGAGCGGGTTTCATAGAAAAATACTCGAGTTCACTGCTCATCCAGTTGTCGGAGTACATCACGGAGGAGTTCGGCTTCGGGGATTTCGTGGTGAAGGACCTGGATACGCATCTGGTGATAGCGCGGGCCAGGGATCTGAAGGACCTGCAGACCCTGATAGGGGAGATTCCCGACCGGGAACTGGAGTACTACTGCTCCCGCAACCGCCTTTCGAAGTGGATGTATTCCCGCGGCCTGTTCAATCTTGGACGCCGGATCCGCAAGGCCAGCATGTCCGATTTCTCTACTCCTGAGGATGTCCGCAAGTTCGTCATCCGGCAGATCAGGGACTACCGTATCCAGGCCGGGCAGGGTATCATTGCCTCTTTTGACAATGACACCTATACGCACTATATCCGTTTCGCGAGGATGGGAGAGGGCTCTCTGGGCGGCAAGGCCCGGGGACTGGCGTTCATGAACAGCGTCCTGCAGAAATACGGGATGACTTCCAGGTATCCCGGCGTGAGGGTCTCCATTCCAAGGACAGTAGTGGTGGCGACGGACTATTTCGACCGCTTCATCCTTGAAAACGGCCTGCAGTATGTTATAGACGCCAATATCTCCGACGAGGAGCTGCTGTCGGAGTTCGTCAGCTCCAGACTGCCCGAAGAACTGGTGGAACAGCTCAGGGCCTATATCGCTACGGTCTCGTCTCCTCTGGCGGTGCGTTCCAGTTCGAAACTGGAGGACTCGCACTATCAGCCCTTTGCCGGCATCTACTCGACATACATGATTCCATGCGTGGAGAACCGGGATCAGATGCTCAGGCTGCTGGGCAAGGCTATCAAGAGTGTCTATGCCTCGGTGTTCCTGGCCGCCAGCCGGGCCTATCTGCGCACTACCGGCAATCTGCTCAGCGAGGAGAAGATGGCCGTAGTCATCCAGGGAGTATGCGGTACCGAGGACAGGGGATATTTCTTCCCTACGGCCTCCGGAGTGGCCAAATCCATGAATTTCTATCCCATGGAAGGAGAAAAACCCGAGGACGGAGTGGTCAATATAGCTTTCGGTCTTGGCAAATTGGTGGTGGACGGAGGCAAGACCCTGCGTTTCTGCCCCAAGTATCCGGCCAAAGCCGTGCAGATGTCCACGCCCAGATTTGCCCTCAAGGACGGGCAGGACACCATGTATGCCCTGGATCTCAAGCCGGAGGAGTTCAAGACCTCGATCGATGACGGTATCAACATCCACAAGTTCTCCATACCCGAGACCGAAGGTTTCCGCAATCTCTCCAAAGTAGCCTCCACCTGGGATTTCCAGAGTCAGATGCTCAGGCCCGGTACATTCTCTGATGGAATGCGGGTGATATCCTTTGCCAATATCCTTCAGTACGATGTCATTCCCCTTCCTCAGATACTGACGGACCTGCTGGAGATCTGCCGCCGGGAGCTGCGCTGCGAGGTGGAGATGGAGTTTGCCCTGGACATGGACGTTCCCAAAGGGGAGGATGCAGTACTCAGTGTCCTGCAGGTAAGGCCGATAGCGGAGTTCGCGGAGGAACAGTCCATGGACTGGAGCACGGTAAGTACCGACAATGCGCTGATATATTCCGAAAGTGCTCTCGGTGCCGGCTACATCGACGGAGTCACGGATGTGATATATGTCCGTCAGGAGGTCTTCGACAAGTCCAGGACGGAGGAGATAGCGTCGCAGATAGAGGAGGTGAATGCAATGATGGCGGCTTCCGGCAGGTCCTACATCCTGATAGGACCGGGCCGGTGGGGGTCGAGCGACCCGTGGCTTGGAGTTCCGGTACGCTGGAACCAGATATCCGAGGCAAAGGTGATAGTGGAGTGCGGCATCGAGGGGTTCTGTATAGACCCGAGTCAGGGAACGCATTTCTTCCAGAACATCACCTCTCTCGGCATAGGATATTTCACTGTCAATCCTTTCCGCGGCGAGGGCATCTGCGATCTGGAGCGGATCGGACGGGCTGAGGTGGTGGCCGAAAAGTCCTTCATCAAGGCTGTCCGCTTTCCCGAACCGCAGACGGTCTACATCGACTGCCGTCTTGGAAGAGGAATCGTGATGCCGTAGGAACTGCTTCTTACTGCATTGCTGCTCTTTTGTCCTTTTGCTCTTCAGCACGGACATATGCAATTTTACTCCTTCGGAAGGAGTCGCATTCCCCCGTGTACTCTCTACTCCTTAGTGCAATAATAGGAAAGGCTGCCATGAGCACTGTCGGAGACAACGGTGCGCTTGGCAGCCTTAGATTGATAGTCGGATAAAACAGCGGAAGCGGCTGTTACTGAAGTGAGGCGATGAATTCCTGTACGTATCCGTTCCAGGCCTCGGAGGTGGCTATCCTGTCGCCTCGGGACCAGCAGGAACCGAACCAGTAGGTGATGGGCTGGCCGGGAGTGATGGTCTTGAAGACCAGGGCGTGGCCGCCTATGCTTTCCAGTTCGGCTTTGTCTGCGTCCGGCATATAGACTGCCAGGCCGAGCTGGCCTTCTTCGGGCTCAATGCTCTGGTCGGAGGCTTTTTCCCAGATAACGACAAAGTTGTCTCCGGCGGAGGATCCGAGCACTTCGTGGCGGATGATGCCGGCGGCGACGGTCAGGCTGTCAAATGTGCCGGTGTAGATATCCTCTGCTTTGCAGAACTGGGTGCCCGGGGTGACGGTGATGCGCTTGGTCAGGGCCACGCTGTCCTCGCCGGCGGCCCATGCGGGATATACCAGCTCGAAGACCACTTTCTCAGGGGTGTCCTCTACGATGCGGTAGTCTCTGTAGTTGGTCGGAGGATAGGATATACTGCCGTTCACGATAGGAGAGGAGGCTCCGCCGCCGAGGCTGACGGCCACCTTGTAGCAGTCCTTTCCGCCATGGTCGTGGTGATAGTAGTCGGGGTCGTCCATTGCGCCCTTATACCATTCGTCGGCTACCAGTTTGCCGGCTTTCTTGACCCAGACGTCGAAACCGGGGGATGTGGGATTGCCCTCAAGAGCCTTGCCGTAGGCGCGGTAGGCTACCAGGTCGTTTTCCCATACGAAGTCGTCGGCCCTTTCGGGAACGTAGCGGGCCATCACTTTGTCGCCTTCCTGTGCGTTCCGGCAGGAAACCAGGGCCAGGAGGCCTGCAGCCGCAGCTGCTGTCAGAATCAGAATCTTTTTCATGGTAACTTCATTAAAGGTTAGCGGAGGTCCTTGGGGGAGCACCAGTCCATGTCGTTGTAGTCCTGGTTCTCGCCGCACATGCCCCAGATGAATGTGTAGTTGCGGGTGGCGCAGGCGGAGTGGATGCTCCACTGGGGGGAGATGACGGCCTGCTCGTTGTGCATCCAGATGTGGCGGGTCTCCTGGGGCTCGCCCATGAAGTGGCAGACGGCGGCGTCCTCGGGCAGCTCGAAGTAGAAATAGGCCTCCATACGACGGTCATGGGTATGGGCCGGCATGGTGTTCCATGTGCTGCCCGGTGCCAGCTCGGTCATGCCCATCTGCAGCTGGCAGCAGGGAGTGACCTCGTTGACCAGCAGACGGTTGATGGTACGCTCGTTGCTCTCCTCGAGGGATCCCATGTGCATGACGATGGCGTCCTTCTTGGAAACCTTCTTGCAGGGATATTCCTTGTGGGCGGGAGCGGAGTTGAAGTAGAACTTGGCGGGGTGCTCAGCATCGAGACTTTCGAATACGATGTGTCTGTCGCCGCGGCCGATGTACAGGGCCTCCTTGAACTCCAGCTCATAGCGGTCGGAACCTACGGTGACGGCTCCGCGGCCGCCTACGTTGATCACTCCGACCTCGCGGCGCTGGGTGAAATACTCCGAGCGGAGGATGTCGGGGGAGGTGAGGGTCAGCTTCTCTGCCACGGGCATGGCGCCGCCGACGATGATGCGGTCGAACATCGAATAGCACATGTTGATCTCATCGGGGGCCATGATCTTCTCCACGAGGTAGTGCTTGCGGAGGGTGGCGGTGTCGTAGTGCCTGGCGTCGTCCTGGTGGGACGGGTAGCGCACTTCTATGTTGATTTTACTCATATTAAGTCTGATTTTGAAAATTGTTCCGGATGTTTACTGAGGCTGTTTGCCGATGTATGCGAGGATACCGCCGTCCACATAGAGGATGTGGCCGTTGACGAAGTCGGAGGCGGAGCTGGCCAGGAAGACAGCGGGGCCCTTGAGGTCGTCGGTGGTGCCCCAGCGGGCTGCGGGAGTCTTGGCTACAATGAAGGAGTCGAAGGGATGGCGGGAGCCGTCCGGCTGCCTCTCGCGCAGGGGAGCGGTCTGTGGTGTGGCAATGTAGCCGGGACCGATACCGTTGCACTGGATGTTGTACTCGCCGTATTCGGAGGCTATGTTGCGGGTGAGCATCTTCAGTCCGCCCTTTGCTGCGGCATAGGCCGATACGGTCTCACGGCCGAGTTCGGACATCATCGAGCAGATGTTGATGATCTTGCCGCCGCCTTTTTTGATCATCGAGGGAATTACAGCCTTGGAGACAATGAAGGGTGCATTGAGATCCACGTCTATCACCTGGCGGAACTCCGAGGCCTTCATCTCGTGCATGGGGATGCGCTTGATGATGCCGGCGTTGTTGACCAGAATGTCGATTGTCCCGACTTCTTTCTCTATCTTGGCTACGAGGGCCTGTACCTGAGCCTCGTCGGTCACGTCGCAGACGTAGCCGTGGGCCTTGATGCCCAGCTCAGCGTAGGAGGCGAGTCCCTTCTCCACCAGCTCGGGCTTGATGTCGTTGAATACGATGGTGGCTCCGGCCTCTGCGTATGCCGATGCGATGGCGAAGCCGATTCCGTAGGATGCGCCGGTCACCAGCGCAATCTTTCCTTTAAGTGAGAAATCTACCATAATTTTATGATTTTAAATGTCTTAAAGTTTTCTGTCATTACTTCAAAAAGGAGGGTGCCCTTTCTAGAAACACCCTCCAAAATTAATCAAATATTTAGAATGCAATACCCTTCATATCCGTTACAGCCATCTTCCGTCACCAGCTCCGGCAGCCTTGACTGTGGCGTCGGTTACGGTGAAGTCACCGTTGGCGGGATCTGCCAGAGGGCTGGCCGTGAGGACAGCTCCACCGTTGGCTATGGCCGTGGCCTCATCCATATCCGAGAACCATTCTTCATGGAAGTTGTAGAAGAAATTGTTGGATATGTTTACGATATTCTCGGAGGAGGTGTTGCTGTGCACAAACGGGTAATTGCTGCTGAGCATGTCGACGAAGATATTGTTCGAGATGGTTATTCCTCCGGAGACAGCTGCTCTGATGCGGGCAAATCCGTTGGAGTTTCCTCCTGTGATGTTGTAGAATGTGTTGTTGGATATGGATACTCCTGATACTCCAGCAACATCGGCATCGATGCGGAAGATGTCACGGCTGCCGTTATAGATGGTGTTGTTCATCACTGTCAGGCTGACTGCCGCACCCTTGCGGATATCGAAGGAGCCCTGGCCGGTACCCATGTCGTGGATAAGGTTGCCGGCGAACTCAACGTCTCCTACTGAAGATGTTTCTTTGCTGACATAGATGATGGATTTGGCATATCCAGATATCTCGCAGTTGCGGACGCTGATGGCTGTGGAGGCTGTTGCTCCGTCCACATCCTCGATAAAGTTGCCGACAGCCTGCGAAGCACCGTCAAAATGAATGCCGTAAAGGTATAGACTGCTCAGACCGGCACCCAGTTTTATGCCTCCGATGACGGTTACATCACCGTTGCCCCTGAGTGAGAGATCAGAAGATGCTGTCAACACACCGTCCTCGGAGAACCCGCTGGCACCGCTGGCTCCAGGAGTACGGAAGTCGTATGTGCCGGCATTGAGGGTGAAGTCGGTGGCTCCGGATGCGATTGCGTTGACAAGCTCATCTATGGAGTTGACCTCAATGGATGATGAAGATGGCATGTCTGCCTGGGGATTCCACCTCGGGTCACCTGCTTTCTTGGCCATCAGTACTGCATTGGTGAGGGTGAAGTCACCTCCGTCAATATCTGCAACAGGGCTGGCTGTCAGAACCGCACCTCCGTTGGCCGTAGCAGTAGCCTCGTCCATATCGGAGAACCACTCTTCGTGGAAGTTGTAGAAGAAGTTGTTGGATAAGTTTACGGTATTTTCAGATGTGGTGTTGCTGTGGACAAACGGATAGTTGCTGCTCATCATGTTCAGGAAGAGGTTGTTGGAGATGGTTATTCCACCTGCTACAACTGCTCTGACGCGGGCAAATCCGTTGGAGTTGCCTCCTGTGATGTTGGCGAATGTATTGTTGGCGATGACCATACTGCTCATTCCTGTAACATCGGCGTCGGCACGGAACATGTCACGTGAGCCGTTGTTAATGGTGTTGGACTGTACAGTCAGACTTCCTACGCTTCCTTTGCGGATATCGAAGGAGCCCTGGCCGGTACCCATGTCATGGATGTGGTTGCCGGTGAACTCAATGCTGCTTATGGAAGAGCCGTCTTTGCTGACGTAGATGATGGATTTGCCATATCCGGAGATCTCGCAGTTGCGTACGATGACGGACTGGACTGCGGTCTCGCCTTCTACATCTTCGAGGAAGTTTCCGATTGCCTGATTGTTTCCGCTGAAGGTGATGCCGTCGAGGATTACATCGCCTGCACCTGCACCGAACTTGAATGCTCCGATGGCGGAAACATCTCCGTCGGCGGTCAGACTGAGGTCACCTGAAACAGTGTAGACACCGTCCTCGGAGAGGCCTGTAGCTGAGACGGAAGTGAAGTCGTAGGTACCGGCCTCAAGAGTAATCTCACCGACACCTGCGGAGAGGGCGCTGAAGAGTTCATCGGCTGTGGTTACGGTTGTGCCGCCGCCCTGTCCGCCTCCTGCAAGGACTGCAAAAGAGACATAGCCGGCTGATGACTGGGTATTGTAGATATCACCTTCGGCCGGGTTGGCAAATACCCGTACCGAGTAGCTGCCTGGCTGCAGGAAACCTGTCTGAGAGGCGGGTACGGTATAGGTGGTGCCGTCAACTGTCTCGCTGGCTCCGTTGTTGAAGCTTACCGAGTAGGAACCGGCGTTCTCTACCTCATCCCAGGTGATGACGATGTCGGTAGCCTCGCCCTGAACCATTGCTGCGGGCGCGGCGGTTACGTTCTCAGGAGTAGGCAGGGCCGTGTTGACCTGTGTGGTGTCGTTGGACCATGCGAGCGACTCAATGGCTATAGGACCGGAAGCGTAGAGGTAGATGGGGGTCTCCTCGGCTATGTCGGTCACGATGATTTTCTGCACTGTACCGTAGTTGACCTGGGTGGCGGCACCGCCCTTGACGGTTCCGTTGAGCGACACTACTACGTGGTTGCCTGTAATGTCGTCATAGTCAGCAGTCTTAATCAGGACTGAGCCGGGCTTGTCTACGTGGAATTCAAGACCGCCGGCGGTTACGGCTCCTGCAGGATTGGTCACACCTTCTGCGGTGAACTTAATCAGACCGTCCTCAAGGAGTATGGTGTTCTCTTCGGATACGATGAAGCGGAGCTGGTCCTTTACCTGAGTCACTTTCATCTCACCGCTGAATACTGACGCATCTGTAAGATCCCATGTCTTGGCTCCCTCGATGAGGGGCAGTTCGTTGTCAATGGGAGGCTCAACATATTCTACCAGCCATCTGGGGTCACCGGCACCGGCGGAGAGGACGTTGGAGTTGGTGATGTTGAATATCATTCCCTCGGAGTTGTAGCAGGGGTCCGATCCGAGAACTGAGCCGCCTCCGGCAGTTGCCGATGCTTCAGTACATTTGTCGTTGAAGAATGTCTCGGCTACGTTGTAGAAGTAGTTGCCGGCAAAGGACATGTCCGAAGCAGCAAGGTTTGCCTCGCTGGCACTGATCATAGTGGAGAAGTCTGTCATATTCAGGAAGATGTTGTCATTGACATAGACTTTCCCGGCCGCAGCAGTGGTTCGGATGCCGATTACTCCACGGTTATTGGTGGAGTTGTCTACGGTGCTGAGGCCCATTATGGTGTTGTTCTGCAGGGTGATGGCACCGCTGACCTGAACATCGGCGTCCAGACGGATAAAGCTCCTGAAACTGTTGTAAACGGTGCTGTTCTGTATGGTCAGGTTGCCGAGGGTAGTGGTGGCCTGACGGAGGTCGAAGCCGTCACCGCCGCTGCCTGGTATGTCATAGACAGTGCATCCGTCGAGAATGTAGTTGTCCATAGTCATGCCCTGGCCCCACTCGTACATGATGCCCTTTGAGTATCCGGTGATGGTGCTGTTCTTGTAGGTTATTGAGCCTATCTGCACATCGGACAGACCGCCGCCGTTCTTGAGCTGGATGACAAAACCGAATTCTGATTCATTGCCGTTCCATTCGATACCTTCGCTGTAGAAATGGTCGAGGGATGCGGTGTTGATGTGCACTTCTCCGATGATTACGGGACGGGTACCGTCAGCCGCTTCCATGCCGTAGATATTCATACTGCTGACGAGGTCTACCTGACCTATCTCGTAGGGTGAGCCGTCCATGGAGAGGGCCACCTCAGCTGCTCCATCCCTGAACGCAGCCTGCAGGTCCTCCAGTGTTGACACTGTGGCAGCATTGGAAAGGTCCGGCATGGTGTATAGACTCAGCTCACCGCGGTTGGCACTCTGGAAGTAGAGAGTTACGGTGTAGCTGGTGGAGGCGCTTAGGCCAGTGATGGTGGCAGTGCCGGCAGCTATGTCCTCAGCGGTGAGCGTGTACCTGGTCTGTGCTTCGTCGCGGGGAGTGTAGGTGATGTGGGTGACTTCAGGGTCCTGGTCCCAGGACAGGGAGATGGAATTGGCTGTACGTTCAGTTACCTGAAGGTTCAGGTTGCTGCGCACCGCGTATGTGGCGATGGTGTCAATGTACTCTGCCCACTTCGACGGCTCCTTGCCGTTGTCGGCCTGAGCCTGGACGCGGAAGAAAAATGTCGTGTCGGGTATGAGTTTGATACCATAGGGTACAGAGTCAGCGGAGACCGTGAGATCCTTGTAAAGGTTATTTTCAAAATCCTTCTGACCGATGGCCACCTGCAGTGCGAAATGGTCGGCGCCTGTGACCAGGTCCCAGCCAAAGATGACGCTGTCACCGTTGGATATGGTGTGCTCGAGGTTGAGCGGCTCGAGGCAGCGGGTGAGACTCAGTTCGGTGAGTTCATCAGTTACACTGGTGCAGGATACGTATAGGCCTCCCATTACCAGTATTGCTGCTATTATAATGTTTTTAAATAACTTTTTCATTGGAATGTGATTTGACTGTTAGTTTCCGTATCCGTAGTCATTTACCAGATATCCCTGACTGTTGGTGAGGGTAATGTCGAAGATGGGCCAGAATTGGCGGGTGTTGGGGTCTTCTGTCTGGTATATGGCATCGATGAGTTCTGTGTCAAAGTTCTGGAAATAATCCTCCGCAAGAATCCACTGGCTGCCCTCAGGGCTGATGCCGGACTGTGCGGGGTCAAGTCCCCAGAAATTAAGGCTCATGCCGTCTTCGCTGTAACTGTAGTACACTTCATCGGTACGCTGTGCTATAGCGTTCATATCGGCTTTGGCCTCGTTGAGCTTTGCTGTGAGAAGGTTCCATCTGATGAGGTCGGCCTTGCGGAGGAACTCACCTACGAATTCGAGGGCCCTTTCGTCCACGATGGCGTTGAAGATGGCATCCTTGCCGCTGAGACTGTTGACGTAGGAGTCTGCCACAGCCTCATTGCCGGCGTAGGCCCTGCGTCTTACCTGAAGAAGGTAGTTCTTTGCGACGTCCGGCTGTCCCAGTTCGTTGGCTATCTCGGCTGCCATCAGGAGGATGTCGGAGTAGCGCATAACTACGGGCTTGAGGCCGTCATCGTTTCCGCCGCCGTAGGGCTGTGTCTCCATCCATTCGAAACGGTATTTTCCGAAATACCACATATCTATGCCGGCGGGTTCCTGGCTGTCCTCGATCCAGTCGAAGTTTACACAACTGACGTCCCTACGCACATCCTGGGCACCGTACTTGAAGTAGAGCGAAGGTACCGGACCGACATCGCCGCCGCGGTTAGCGGCCGTTCCAATGTAGGAGGATCCTTCGTGGCTGCCGGCGAAGTGGTAGTTCCATCTGCCGCGGCCGTCGCTGAAAGGAATGCTGTAGAGTACTTCCTTGCCGGCAGTCAGGTCATAGTTGTTGAAATCGCGCCACAGTTGCTCGTACGAGCTTACGAGATTGGCGGTACCGCTGTTGATGACTTCCTGCAGGTATCCGAGGGCTTTGGGATAAAGCACTTCGGCCTGGAGGGCGGGCTCGTTGGTCTTTCTTACAGAACCGAGATTGCCGGTGCCTACCGTACCGTCTTCAGGACGGAGGGCATATCCGGAGGCCGCCAGGGCTATGCGGGCGTAGAGACCGCAGGCGAAAGCCTTGTTGATACGGTCGGTGGTTGCGGTCTGGGAGGATTCGTTGGGCCAGTAGAGATAGGGAATGGCCTCCTCGAGGTCTGCCAGTATCTGCACGTAGATGGTGTCACGGCTGCTCTTGGCCATGAAGATGTTTTCGGAGTTGATGGGCTCGAAGCGGGCGGGCACGTCTCCCCATGCCTTGGTCAGGTCGTAGTAAATCATGGCTCTGAGGGTGAGGGCCTCGCCGAGAAGATAAGCCATATCCGGCTGGTTCTCCACATCTCCATAGGCGCGGAGACCCTCGATGGCCAGGTTGGCCCTCTCGATACCTACGAACATCTCGTTGTAGGGACCGTTGTCGAGGTTCATCTGGGTGTTGTTGGTGGTAGGCTCGTACTGGGCCAGCTGTTTGCCGGTGGTGTTGGTGCCGTTGTACCATTCGACATCGGTGTTGAATCCGTACCAGGGCAGGAAACGGCCGCGGTAGTTGTTGGTGTGGCCGAAGGTCTCGGCTATGGAGAAGATGGCGTACTCTGACAGAGTGTAGTTGGAGTACACATTGGACTCGTCGGCTGCCGAAGGTGCCTTGACGTCGAAGAATCCTTCCTCGGTGCATGAGCTCAGGGACATCACGGCAGCTGCGGCGAGTACACTTGCGAATATCTTGATATGTGTTTTCATATTCATGTCTGTGTTAGAATGTCAGGTTGATACCGAATACAAATCCTATGCTCTTGGGATATGCGGAGTAGTCCACGCCGGGAGACAGGGGAGTGTCACGCCTGGTGTCCACCTCGGGGTCGTAGCCGGAGTAGTTGGTCCAGCAGAAGAGGTTGGTACCGGTGGCATAGATACGGAGCTTGCGGATGTAGGCCCTGCTGGTCCACTTCTCGGGGAAGGTGTATCCGATGGTGGCGGACTGGAGCCTGAGATACGAGCCGTCCTCTACTGCCCAGTCGGAGAATACCGCATTGCCTATGGCGGGAGACCACATGGTGACTCCCTGGTTCATGGCTGCGAGAGTCTCGGGGTCGTTGACCAGCTCGCCGGTTTCCCAGTTGACGTTGGTCCAGCGGTTCTCGACGTTCATCTGCTTGATGAGGTTACGGTTGTAGTACTTCCTGGAAGAGGTGAACTCTATCTTGTTGGCGTTGTAGATGTCATTGCCGTAGCTGTAGGAGAAGTTGGCCGAGAAGTCCACTCCGTAGACGTAGCCCGAGAGGGAGAAACCGCCGGCGAAGAGGGGATTGGCGTCACCGATGACCGTCTTGTCGGCTGTGGTGATAGCACCGTCCCCGTCGCGGTCCTTGAGCTTGAGGGCTCCGGGACGCAGGTAGTCGGCACCGATGATGGCCGAGGCGTCGGCGACACCTTCCTTCAGCACCCATTCACCGTCAATGTAGCCTTCGAAGTCATCCACAGTGTACATGCCGTCGTTCTGATAGCCGTACATGGAGCCGATAGGCAGGCCCACCTCCACGATGTAGTCAGTGCCGACCTCGGTAGAGGCCCACTGGGTGGCATACTCGATACGGTCAAGTCCTCCAAGGTCGGTGACGCGGTTCTGGTTGAAGGCGATGTTGGCGTTGAAGGACAGGTCGAAGTTCTGTTTGCGCACGATGGGCAGGTTGATGGTGGCCTCGATACCTCTGTTGCGGGTAGAACCGATGTTGCGGTACTGGGTCTCATATCCGCTGCCGGCGATGGGGAACTCGATCAGCAGGTCCTTGGTGTCGTTCTGATAGACCTCCACGGATCCGGAGAACCGTCCCTGGAAGAAGCTGAAGTCCAGTCCGATGTTGTGGGTCATGGTGGTTTCCCACTTCAGGTCGGGGTTGCTCATCACCGTACCTGTGGTGTAGTAGGTGTTGCCCATGCTTATCCACGAGGTAGAGCTTCCGTTGTACACGCGGTTGATCTGGTTTGCGGGGATATTGTTGTTACCGGCAGTACCGTAGCTGTAACGTATCTTCAGCTCGTCCAGCCATCCCTTTGCACCCTGCATCCAGGGCTCGGCGGAGATACGCCAGGAAGCGGCTGCCGAGGGGAAGAATCCCCAGCGGTTGCCGGGACCGAACTTGGAGGAACCGTCCGCACGGATGGTGGCTCCTATGGAGTAGCGCTCGTCGAACTCGTAGTTGGCCCTGAAGAAGCCGGAGAGCAGCCTGTCATCGGGATCGTAGTAGTCCTCGTAGGAAATCGGAGTACCTGTACTCATGAAGTTCCAGGCCATGTCGGAGTCGAAGGACTCGGGGAAATTCTCCACCATGGTCGTGATCTGGTGGCTCTTGGTGATGATCATCTCCTCGCCGAGGATGAAGTTGAGATTGTGTCTGTCATCGTCGAACACCTCGGAGAAATCGTAACTCAGGGTGTTGGTGTTGCGGTATCTCTGGTAGGAACGGTCGGTGTAGCGGGATGCGGGCAGGTTCTTGTAGGTGGCTGTGTTGGCCACATAGTAGGTGGTAAGGCCGTAGAAACGGTTGTCCATCTGACGGTAGTCCTGCAGACCTCCCTCGACTTTCAGACGGAGGTTGGGGATAATCTCCCAGGTTACGGCTCCGTTGGCGTTCCACTGGGTACGGGTCCTCTTGGAGTCGTTGTCGGCTACGGAGAGGAGCGGGGGTGCATTGTCACCGTAGTCCTCCTCAAGGTCAACGTTCTGGATGGATGAGGAGATGGGTATCGGGGTATAGGATACGGCGTGTTTCAGACGTCCGTTGCCGGAGGTCGAACCGGCATCGTTCATGGAGTTGGCGCCGGAGCCGCGGGTGTTCATGTTGGAGTAACGCACGTTGACATCGAAGGTCAGGGACTTGTGGGGTTTGTACTGGGCCTTCAGGTTGAGGTTGTCACGGGCGTAGGAGGAGCCGGTCATGATGGCGTGGTCGTCCATGTGGGCGTAGCCCAGGGTCCAGTTGTAGTTCTCGCCTCCGCCGGACAGTGTCACGTCGGTGTTCCAGGTCTGGCCGGTGTTGCCGAATACCATGCCGACCCAGTCGTTGGTGGGCAGGCCGTAGTACAGGTCGATGTCGTCGAAGCTGCCGAAGAAAGGCTCGTAGTTGTCGGAGATGTTGTCCCTGATGAGGCCGAGCTCATACTGGAACTTCACGAAGTTCTCGGAGTCCATGACCTGTATCGCATCTCGGTTGGCCATCCATTTCTGACCGTAGTAGGCGTTGACGCTGACGGATATCTTGCGGCCTTTCTCACCGCTCTTGGTGGTGATGATGACTACTCCGTTGGCACCTCGGGATCCGTAGATGGCGGTCGAGAAGGCATCCTTCAGCACGTCCATCGACTGAATCTCGGAAGCAGCGATATCGTTGATGTTGTCCACAGGGAAACCGTCCACGATGTACAGAGGGGATGAGTCCTGGGTGATGGAACCGCCGCCGCGGACACGGATCTTGATGTCGGCGTCAGGGTCACCCTCGGTAGTGGTCACCGACACACCGGCCATACGTCCGGTCAGGGCCTGGGATACGCTGGTTACGGGCTGCTCTGTAATCTTCTCGTTGCTGATGGATGATACGGAGCCGAGGAGGTCGCGGCGCTTTACGGTGGCATAACCGATCACAACGGTCTCCTCCAGCATCGTCACGTCCTCTTCCATGACGACGTCGATGACGGTGCGTCCGTTTACCGGAATGATCTGATCTTTCATTCCGATGAAGATAAACTGCAGATTGGAGGCGTTGATGTCAGGAACTTCTATGACATACGCACCGTCCAGATCTGTCTGAGTTCCGAGAGTGGTGCCCTCGACTACGACGCTGACGCCCGGAAGGGGCTCGCCGTTCGAGTCTGTGACCACACCTCTTACCTCCTGGGCGTAGAGTGCTGTGGACATGCACAGCAGGGCCGCCAGAAGAAGGTACAGTTTTTTAGATAATTCTCGCATAAGACGATTGTTTGTATTGGTTAATAATTGATATGGTTTATTTTATTATGTCCTTTACCAGCCAGTGTAGCCATAATTCGAGGTTGGTGTACCGTCCGGTAGGGTCGAGGGTTGTGGCTGAGCCGTCGGCGGGGTTGGTCTTCACGAGACCGAAATGATCCTCCCAGTCGTCGGGAATGCCGTCTCCGTCGGTGTCGGTCCATGGCTCTCCGGACTGATATTCCGGCCATCCGCCTACGTCCTGCTCTGTGTCTATGAGTCCGCCAGTAGAGCCGTTGGAACCTTCGTGGGTGTAGGAGCCTTCCCGTGTGTCATTGATTATCCGGCTGTCAACGGCGTCTCTGTGCAGGGAGGCTCCAACATGCTCCAGAACACTGGCGTATGCGTCCTGTGCACTCTGCACGTCGATATAGGAGCCGTTGTAGGAGATGTCAAAGGGACTTTCGGAACGGATGGACTCCTCTCCGCCCGCAGGGGTGCCCTTGGGCTGCAGGCCTGCCCAGTTGTCGGCATTGACCTCGTCGATGAGGCTCATGTAGTCGGACCGCATGTAGGGCGATGTGCCGTCGAAGTAGTTCCCGGAAAGATGGAAGGTACCCCAGGTACCGGCCTCGTTGGCATTGGACCCGTCATCGACATTGGGACTGAATATCCTGTTGACCAGGTTCTTCTTCTGATTGGTGGCCGCTCCCGGCTTGTAATAGTTGCCGATGAAGTTGAACGAGCCGCCCTCTCCGGCATAGCCGCCGTTGACAGGGCCCCAGTTGTAGAACACGTTGTTGACTATCTCGGTCTTCTCGTTTTCCGGCATGCCGGTGTAGCGGCTGCCGCAGAGACGGGGTGTACGGCTGGAGTGATGTGCGATCAGGTTGTGGTGGAAGGATGCGGGAGTGCCGCCCCAGATGCCGCCGTAGCCGTGCTCGCCCTTGCCGTGGATGGAGTTGGTGAGGCTCTCGCTGATGATGCACCACTGCATGGTGAAATTCTCATTGTCATAGAATGAAGAACATTCGTCCGTACTCCAGCTGAAGGAGCAGTGGTCGATGATGATGTCTTTCTGGTCCCTTCCCCATGCGGCGTCGCTCTCGTTCATGGCATCATCTCCCATCCTCACGCGGATGAAGCGGATGATGACGTTGTCGGCGTTGACTCTCAGGGAATAGTTCTTCAGGCAGATTCCGTCCCCGGGAGCTGTCTGGCCGGCGATAGTGATGTCCCCGTCGTTGATGTCCAGGTCTCGGCTCAGCTCGATGGTTCCGCCCACGTCGAAGACAATGGTGCGGGGACCCTCGTGGTCAATGGCCCAGCGGAGGGAACCCTGGCCGTTGTCGTTGAGGTTGGTAACACGGTACACGTCTCCTCCGCGTCCGCCTGTAGTGAACATTCCGCAGCCCTGGGCAGTAGGGAAGGCCCTTGTCAGTTCGTCGTTCTCGTCTTCGGGAAGACCGAGCTCGGCAATGAGTTCATCGGTAATTTCGGGGGGCTCGGGCAGACCTCCGGGAATGCCTTCCACGGCCTCGGAGAATTCCGAGTCGGTCAGTCCGCTGTGGCTTCTTACGGAAAAACTGTAGGCAGTGCCTGTGACAAGCTCCGACAGAACGACGGAAGTGTCCTTTGTGGAGCTGGCCGAATGCAGCTCGCCGTCAGCTTCCTGCAGCCGCCAGTAATAGTAGTCGGCTCCATCCACGGGACTCCAGGCAAATGTCAGGGATGTCTCGTCGGAGGATAGCAGGCGCACGTTCTGCGGCACTCCTCCGTTCTGCTCTTCAGGGACCGGTGTCTTGTCGCATCCGCAGAAGAGGATGGTGGGGGAGGCCAGAAGCAATGCCAGAATCGTCAATTGTTTAAGATTATTTTTCATTGAACAGTCTGTTGTATTCGAGGCTTGCCTTGATGTAGGGACCTACGCCCTTGGGATCATTGCTGCGTCTCTTTTCGTTGATATAATAGTCGTAGTCACCGCTGCGGTTGTCCTTTCCGCCGAGTCCTGCCACTTCGCAGCAGTCCTTGATGGCGGGCAGGCCCTGTCCGTCGGTGTAGAGGAAATAGTCGGTGAAGCCTTCGTAGGTACTCTTCGCCCAGTCCTTCAGGTCAGGCGGGAGGTAACCCATGCGCACTCCTTTGAGAAGGGAGTAGGAGAACATGGCGGAGCAGGTGGCCTCGAGGTAGTTGCCCTCGCGTCCGGCGCAGTCGAGGACCTGGTACCACATGCCTGTGGTGGGGTCGGCGAAGTCGGGCAGCACCTTGTAAATGTCCTGCAGTACGGCGATAAGGGAGTCGCGGCCCTCAGTCTCTGCCGGAATGTAGTCGAGGACGTCAACTATGCCCATCGTGTACCAGCCGAGGGCGCGGCCCCAGGCGTGGTCGGACTGACCGGTGGCCGGGTCGCTCCAGAACATCTGGCTGGACTCGTCCCAGGCGTGGCGGTAGAGGCCGGTTGCGGGGTCATAGGTGTGTCGGGCGACTGTGAGGAAATGATTGATCACGTCCCTGTAAATCGAGTCCCTGTCCTCCGGATCGTCGTATAGGGATGCGTAATGGGCGTAGAAGGGCTGGGCCATATAGAGACCGTCGAGCCACATCTGGTGGGGGTAGGTCTGCTTGTGCCAGAAGCCGCCTTCCGAGGTGCGGGGATGGTCCTTGAGCTGGTCGCGGAGGGTCTGCATTGCGGTCATCCAGCGGTCATCCCCGGTCTTTTCGTAGAGAACAAAGAGGGCGTTGCCCGGGCATACGTGGTCGGTGTTAAAGTTGGACTTCTTGTATTTGTAAATCACTCCGGCGGAGTCCACGGCCTTACCGTACCAGTCCAGCACGTAGTCGAAGATGTCCTGATACTCAGGAGCCTCGCCGTATGCCTCCCATACATCGAGGAAGGACATGAGTTCGAGTCCGGTAGTATAGTTCCACTTGAGCCTGCCCTCCATTCCGTCGAGGTATGTGCCGTCGGGGCAGCGGGTCATCTCGGCGCGGACCATCTCCAGGGCATTGGCCTTGCCGTCTATGCCGGAGTTTCCTGATGAGCAGGATGCGGTCAGCAGGAGGA
>HF990344.1:0-15004 GCA_000432775.1 Alistipes sp. CAG:831 | reverse complement strand
GCTCTTTCATATTTCCTTGCCTGTTTGTCCTATCTGTTGTCTTCAGGATTCCATTCCTTGGTGTCGGTGTCCTGGTGCATTACCTTTTCAAAGGAGTATTCCTCTGCCTGCTTTTTGGTCAGCTGAACAGACCACTTGACGCGGGTTTCAGGCGAGGCGCCTGGGCCGTAATTGCCGTACTCTGCGTAGAATGCGGTACCCTCACCTGATGGATACAGCTCACGGGGCCAGCTCTTCCAGCCGTCGGGGTGGATGTGTGAGCCGAGCTCGCAGTTGATGAAAACGGTGTTGGCATAGGGTCTCCAGGGGCGTCCGAGGTAGACCTTGTCGACGCCCTCAGCTGCTGTCAGGCGGCAGTTGTGGAAGACGTAACCGTATTTCTGGCCCTCAGGGGTGGAGGCTGCGGTGACATAACTGTTTTTCTTGCTGTGGATGGTGCAGTTCTCGAAGTATGCGATGGAGGGACCGAAGATGAAGTCGGTAGTGCCCTCTATGTAGCAGTTCAGGAAATAGTTGCGGCAGGGGCCTCCTTCCTTGTTCCATCGGCCGTATGTGTATATGGTGTCCTGGTTGGCGATGATCCGGCAGTTCTTGAAGAAAAGTCGGTCTCCGTTGGTGAAGAGCGCAACGGCCTGACCTATCTCCTTGCCCTCTCCGGCGGGATTGAGTATCGTAAGATTCTCAATGGTCACATAGGAGGAGTGAATGTAGAAGCCTGCGCTGCCGGAGGTGCCTACGTTGAAGTCCCTGCCGGGCCACATCTGCCTTGCGTACTTACCGCAGGAGATGATGGTGCTGTCGGCGCTCTCGCCGATGATGTGGAGGCGGAACTTGTTGTGTGGAATGGTCACCATCCCGTTGTAGACTCCATTGCGGATGAGGATTCTGGTTATCTGCTCATGGGAGTAGTCGGGGCAGGCGTCGATGGCTTCCTGTACGGTGAAGTAGTCACCGGTGCCGTCCTGGGCCACCACGATGTCGTAGTGGACGAAGTGGGCGGCTATTTCGGGAATCTGTCTGGCTATCTCCCCGCAGATGAGGCTTGCGACCTTGCGTGCGCCCTTGGCGTTGGTGTGGGTGTTGTCGGTCTTGCCTTCAGGCATGGCGGGTATGGTGCCTGGCGCCACATGCATGAAGTATTCGCGCGATGCGCTGTCACCGAGGCTCTTGAGCCAGTCCATGGTGACTTTTGTGATGTCGAGGAGGGTGACGTTCTCCTGCTCGGCGACCTGTTTCATGGCCTGGGGATAGTCCTCAAGACAGGTCTCGTCAAGGGTGTCGGCCTTGAACCATCTGCGGGAGACGGGGGTGAGGAGGATAGGGACGGCGCCTTTCTCGCGGGCTACCTTTATATAATGGCGCAGATTGTCCTGATACGCTCCCCATGCCGCTGCATAGCGGGTAGTGTCGGACTGTTTGGAATCATTGTGCCCGAACTGGATGAAAAGGTAGTCGCCCTTCTGTAGGTTGGCTTCCACTTCGGCCCAGTGTCCGAGAGTCATAAAACTCTTGGTGCTGCGGCCGTTGCGGGCGTAGTTGATGACTTTTACGCTGTCATCCAGGAAGTTGGGAAACATCATGCCCCAGCCGCGCTCAGGGTTGCCTCCGCTGAGGTCCTTGGGGGCCATGGTGGAGTCGCCGATGAGATGAATCGTGAAACTGCTGCGTTTCTGCTCCGCAGATGATGTCAGCAACAGGACTGCGGCTGCAGCGGTGAGAATAAGAACTAGTTTTCCGAGTACTGTCTTTATCATGGTCTGTTGGTCAGTTATAGCGTTTGGGGCAGGTCGGCGCAAACTGTCCGGCCAGCGCCGCCGTCATTATTCAATGTATTCGTAATTTTCTACTTTATAGGTGGTTATAGGTTCTCCCTCCTCAGGATGAATGGTGACGTTGGTGAGGGTCACGTCTTTCGAGAAGCAGATCTGGGCACCGGTACGGCCGGTGATGACGCAGTCGGTGACGTGGATGTTGGAGACGGGCATCTCGGGCAGGCCGTTGAAGTACATGGCACGGGCAGCGCCGTTGCATACCACGCGCTCGATGTAGATGTCGCGGAACTCAGGGGTGGTCTCGTCCACCGGCATGGCCTCCGGCTCTTTGTATTCACCCTCCTGCTTCATGGCGTCTACTGCGGACATATTGCCGTAGAAGAGGTCGAAGAGAAGGGGCTCGGTTACGATGTCGGTCATGTAGATGTCCCTGATATAGATGTTGCGGACGACCCCTCCGCGGCCTCTCTTGCTCTTGAAGCGCAGGCCTACGTCTGTGCCGAGGAAGCGGCAGTTGGACACCACAATGTTCTCGACCCCTCCGGACATCTCGCTGCCGACTACGAATCCTCCGTGGCCGTGATAGACGAAGCAGTTGTCTATGAGCAGGTTTCTGGTAGGCATAGCCCTGCGGCGGCCGTCCTCGTCCTTGCCGGATTTGATACAGATGCCGTCGTCCCCCACGTCGAATGACGAATTGGTGAGGATTACGTTCTCGCAGGACTCAATGTCGATGCCGTCACCGTTCTGGGAGTAGGCAGGGTTGCGCACGACGATATCGTTGACGATAACGTTGGTGCACATCAGGGGATGTATGTTCCATGCCGGAGAATTCTGGAATGTGGGGCCCTCGAGGAGGACGTTCTCGCACTCGCGGATGCTCACCATCACCGGGCGGAGGAAGTCGCGGATGCTCTCCCAGAACTCATCGTTGAACTCGCCTAAGGGGACATTCAGTCCCTTTTCACTGAGCTGCTCGGCGCGGATGTAGTCCTCGGAAGGGTACCATGTATTGCCCTTCTCGTTGAGAACTCCGCCGGAAGCCACTTTTTCCTTCCACTGGGAAGAGGTGACCTTGGATTTTTTCAGGGGACGCCACGCATCGCCCGAGCCGTCGATTACGCCCTCGCCGGTGATGGAGATGTTTTTCTCCCTGTAGGCGTTGATGGGGGAGGTGCAACGGCGGGTGTCGAGACCTTCGAAGGAGGTCTCTATGATGGGGTACAAGTCTTTATCGGGGGAGAAGAGAATCACTGCGTTCTTGTCCAGATGCAGGTCAATGTTGCTTCTAAGTGTAATCGGGCCGGTGAGCCAGATGCCGGCGGGTACATCCAGGTGGCCGCCGCCCTGCTCTGCGAGAGCGTCGATGGCTCGTGCGAATGCTTCGGTGTTCAGGGTTACGCCGTCACCTACGGCTCCGAAGTCGGTAAGGCATACCCGGCGGTCGGGAATCTCGGGGCGGGTTACGCGGGGCATCTCGAAGGGGAGGTTATTATATAGGTGTGCGAATTCGCAGTCGCTCGCGGTTCTGTATCCGTCAGTGGCGGTGGAAGGGGTTGTTTCGTGCATTTCGGGTGCGTACACGGTGTTTCGTGCAAAAAAAGATGTGCCTGACTCCTCGGGAGAAGAGGCGCCGGCTGTCGGTGTTGTTGCGCATAAAGCGCTTAAAACCAATGTTTTGAGAACTTGTCTCGAAATAAGTTTAGATTTCACGCGTGTTTCTTTTTTGTAATTACGTTACAAAGATAAACATATTTCCGTTCCCGTGCACGAAAATTTTCAAAAAAGTGCACGAAAATACCAAAATTGTTATCTACGGCATATTGTGCCGTGCGTGCATTGATGTTGTTTTACCGCTCTGGTGCTGTCGTCAGCGCGCGGGCGTGTTCTGTTTTCTGAGGGTGATGCGGCATCCGTCGAGGCTGTCGACTATGGCGAGGCTCTGGATATTGTATCCCATCTGCCTCAGGCGGTCGCCGCCACCCTGGAAACCTTTCTCGATGATGAATCCCATGCCTGCTATGGACGCGCGTGACTGTCCTGCGAGGTCGATCATGCCCATGGCGGCGTTGCCGTAGGCGAGGAAGTCATCGATGAAGATGACACGGTCGGCGGGGGTGAGGAAGTTGCGGCTTATGCAGACGGTGTAGGTGCGGTTCTTGGTGAAGGAGTGGACTTCGGAAATGAGCATGTCATCCATCGTGCTCGGCTTTTTCTTCTTGATGAAGACCACCGGCAGCTGCCTGATGTAGCCCAGCATGATGGCGGGGGCTATGCCGCTGGCCTCGATAGTGACTATTTTGTTGTAGTCTGTGTCCTCAAATCGGCGGCTGAATTCGCGGGCAACCTCGTACATCAGGTTCGGGTCGAGCTGGTGGTTGAGGAAACTGTCCACCTTGAGGATGCCTCCCGGCAGGGAGCGTCCGTCCTGGAGTATGCGTTCATCGAGCAGTTTCATGGGATGGGGTGTGAATAATTGTCGCGAATATACATTAAATTTGCGGTCTATGAAAGCTTATACGTATCTTGGACAAGGAAAGGCTGCGCTGCTCGACAGGCCGGTGCCGCAGCTGCAGGGGCCGCGCGATGCCCTTGTGAGGGTGACTCTCGGGAGCATCTGCACAAGTGACCTGCATATCCTGCACGGGAGCGTGCCGAGGGCCGTGCCCGGCATCACTCTCGGACACGAGATGGTCGGGGTGGTGGAGGCCGTAGGCTCAGCAGTGGGCTCTGTGCGGCTGGGTGACCGGGTGGCGGTCAATGTCGAGACATTCTGCGGAAAATGCTTCTTCTGCCGTCACGGCTATGTGAACAACTGCAGCGACTCGCTCGGAGGCTGGGCCCTCGGCTGCCGTATAGACGGAGGGCAGGCCGAGTATGTCCGGGTGCCTTATGCGGATCAGGGACTGACCCGTATTCCGGACGGGGTGAGCGACTCTCAAGCACTTTTCACCGGCGACTTACTTGCCACCGGATTCTGGGCGGCCCGCATTGCGGAAATAACCCCCGGAGAGGACACCGTCCTGATCATCGGGGCCGGTCCTACCGGTATCTGCACCCTGCTCTGCGCGATGCTGCGCAGACCCCGCCGCATCATCGTGTGCGAGAAATCCCCCGAGCGCAGGCGTTTTGTCCTGGAGCATTATCCCGAAGTGACGGTAACGGATCCTGAGCATTGCCTGCAGACGGTCCGGAGTCTGAGCGCCCATGGAGGAGCCGATGCCGTCCTGGAAGTGGCCGGTACGGAGGAAACCTTCCGCATGGCCTGGGAGTGTGCCCGTCCCAATGCCGTAGTGACCATTGTCGCCATGTATGACCGTCCCCAAGTCCTTCCACTGCCCGACATGTATGGTAAGAACCTGATATTCAAGACAGGCGGGGTGGACGGCTGCGACTGCCCCGAGATACTCCGTCTCATAGCCGAGGGCCGTATCGATGCCACGCCCCTCATCACCCACCGTTTCCCGCTCAGCCGCATCGAGGAGGCCTACCGCCTCTTCGCCTCGCACACCGACAGAGTCATCAAGGTCGCCGTCGAGCCGTAGCGCCGCAGCCCTGCCACAGAAGCCTCTCTCACCGGTCCATCCCGGGCAGCCCATCGGAAGCCAGCATTCCTGTCTCCGGTTGACTGGAAGGTGCCGGGGAAAGTGCGGTTTTTCCACCACCTTCTCGAATTCGTTATGATCGGACTGTCCTCAGAAGCACCTCTCGCCGGTATTCCTATCTTCGGTTGACTGGAGAGTGCCGGGGAAAGTGCGGTTTTTCCACCACCTTCTCGAATTCGTTATGATCGGACCCGCCCTAGAGGCCTCTCTCGCCGGTATTCCTGATTTCGGTTGACCGTAAGGTGCCGGGGAAAGTGCGGTTTTTCCACCACCTTCTCGAATTCGTTATGATCGGACTGTCCTCAGAAGCACCTCTCGCCGGTATTCCTATCTTCGGTTGACTGGAGAGTGCCGGGGAAAGTGCGGTTTTTCCACCACCTTCTCGAATTCGTTATGATCGGACCGTCCTCAGAAGCACCTCTCGCCAGCCCTGCCCCGTATGCCCATCCGGAAGGTGCCGACGAAAGTGATGTTAACCCGTCACCTTCTTGATTTCGTCGCCGGATATTTTGTATTTTGTCAATAATAATTTGCACGTATGTAAAATATACTTTACATTTGTACAAATAAAATTTACATAAATAAAACAGATATGAAAACTAAACATTATCTTCTTTCCTACAAATGGCAGACGGCAGGATGGATACTCCTGGCAGTTGCCTTAATGCTGACTTGTCTAATTGTTGGTGTAGGACTTTACATGACAATGAGCGAGGCTGTTACGAAACTATTTGTCGCGGCTGTTTATGTCGTGACCGCTGTTTCGCTGCTGCTGATAGCATTTTCGGAGGAGAGGCAGGAGGACGAATTCATTAAGTCGCTGCGGGGAAGGTCGCTGGCTGCTGCGGCTTGCGTGGCATTTGTGCTGTCCATAATCTGGTTCTGCGTGAGCAATGTAGGCCAGATGTATCTCCCTTTGCAGATGGGTGACGATCTGTGGTGGAAATTCAGCTTAGTGGATAATTATCTGTCAATTATCCCGATGTTCTTCCTTTACATCGTTATTTTCAAAGCGAGTCTGTGGGTCTATAGATGGAGGAGCCGCCATGAAGAATAACATCCGCGTCGAGAGAGCTGTCCTGCGCATATCTCAGCAGCAGCTGGCCGAGGCCGTCGGTGTCTCCCGCCAGACCATTTACGCCATCGAGAACGGGAAGTTCATTCCCTCCACAGAGCTGGCACTGAAACTTTCGGCCTATTTCGGGAAGACTGTCAATGAGCTTTTTCAGCTGGATTGATTATGCAGCCTGGATTGATTATGCAGCCTGGATTGAGCATTAAGCAGAAAGCGAGTCTGACGGCTATGTACGCCAGAAATTTCCTGATGGTATCGGAGATATGCAGCTTGTCTGCGTTCATTGCTCTGGCGGTGATGGACGCGGATAGGGCCGGACTCGTAGCGATGGCCGGGATGCTGTCGCTGATGAAGCTGTTCCTGACCGGGATACTGTTGTTGCTTAAAATGTTGGACCGCAGCCGGGGCGACCGGGAGTTTTTCTATATCAATCTCGGACTTTATCCGCGCTGGATGACGGCTGCGGCAGTGATTCTCGACCTTGTGGTATATGCCGTGGGACTGACCGTTATAATCTTGATTAAAAATGCCCTGCAGTACTGAGACACATAAAGTGCATACGCTGCTCGCCGACAGCATAACCCTCTCTTTCGGACGGCAGAATGTCCTGAACGGAGCCTGGCTGCGGTCTCAGACCGGCATGGTCACGGGGCTGCTGGGCCGCAACGGAAGCGGCAAGTCATCGATGTTCCGTGCGGTGATGGGGCAGTTGAAGGCTCAGAACTGCTTTGTGCGGGTGGACGACGAAACCGTCTCGGATGCCTTGCAAGGCGGCAGCGCTTCATGGCTGCCGTGGTCCGTGACCGGAGTCCTCTTCCGGAACAGCTCCGTGGCCCGCTGTCTCAAGTACCTGCCTCAAGGCAACTTCCTGCCGCCGAAGATGACCCTGTGCCGGATATTCGAATATTACGCGATGGACTACGCAGAACTCGCCGAGACATTCCCCCAATTCGCACAATATCAGGATGCCCAGGTGCGGGAACTGTCCTCGGGAGAAGTGCGCATCGCCGGGATATGGCTGGTGCTGTGCTCCCCGGCTCCGTTCTGCATCCTCGACGAGCCGTTTTCATTCCTCGCCCCGATGGCGGTGGAACGGATACAGGACCTCATCCGCCGCCAGAAGTCCTCCAAAGGCATCATCCTCTCCGATCACAACTACAACGCCCTCCTCGAAGTCTCCGACGAAGTCCTCCTGCTCTCCGACGGTTATGTCCATCAGGTCCGGGACCGTAGCGACTTGGTGCGGTACGGCTACTGCCGGCAGTAGCAGCAGTCTTGGCGCAGTCTTCTATTCTTCTCTTCCACATCTTTTCAATCTGTAATGAATTCTTTTTCCTACTTCGTTGATTGAGAGGAATTTATGTGAATTTTGCAAAAACAGATACATGGTGCATTGCAAGTTACGGTTTCAAAAATAAGGGCCAGAGGTGTCTGTAGCGTGGGTGAGGTGATTTTTATCTTTTCAGTCTGTAAGAAATAGTTTCCGCTATTTCGTTGATTAAAAGTAGTATATGTAAGTTTTGCGAAAACAGACTGTGAGGTGTGTTACGGGCTGCTATGCTTAAAATATGCCTCAAAGGTATCTGTGATGGGGGCGAGAAGGTTTTGTGTCAATCAGTCTGTAGCAGCGTGAATCTGATAACCGTCTGAATTTTACTAAGATACATGATGCTTGTGAAAACAGATAGGGTGGAAGGATGTCGAAACAATTCTACTACTTCAAAAGATTCAGCGCATATTCTATCTGTGTATCGGTGCCGGCTGCGATATCACCAACCTTCTGTGGAACAAGGTGGTCAATCTGTATACCGCAGCGCTGGCACTGTCCTCCGTCCGGGTATTCGACTCCTGCACCACCGATTTGGAAGACAAAGTCTCCAGGCAGGGAAAGCCGGATCACATTGCCGTCGGCTCCTGCGGTCGTACTGCCGACTGTCGTGACTTGCGGAGAACGCTGCATCTGCATTACGAGGTATTCGGACGCACTTTGGGTCCGGCTGTCTACCAGCAGCACGATTCTCCTGTCCGGGCTGTAGTTGCGTCCGCGTCCGGTCATGTCGGAAATACGGCGGGTGAACAGGCCGGGCCGCAGGATGTCCGGTGTGACGGCAAGTGCTATAGGGCTGGATGAGGGCAAAAGGGACATCAGCCACATCTGCGCTGCATTCATAGGATAGTTCCGCAGGTCGACTATAAGCTTGTCGTATTTCAGGCATTTTCGGAAATCATACACGGATATGTCTTCTGTATGGATGTAGGCGGTCGAGTCATCAATTACATCGAAAGGCTGGAGTTCCTTCCCTCTGAACCATGTCAGGGTGGACTGCCTTATTCCGCTGGAGTACAATGCTTTGCGGAATTTCCTGAAAGACATCATCGCGGGTTTGAGAGTCAAGGTGTCTCCGTCACGGATTACAGTGTAGACTGCGTTTTTCCGGGCGGAAAATGAGATGCTCATGGCCATGTCGCGCTGAATGCAGCCGGGGTTGGAGGCTGCAATCAGTTTGCCCTTTCTCTCAATAAAGGCAGAAATTGACTCGCCATTTACTGCAATGACAGCATCGCCGCGCTGCAGGTCACCGGTATCGGAGCGGCAAGTCCATGTAACAATGTATTTTCCGTCGGCATATATCGTGGAAATGAACGGGGCTGCATACTTCATGTCATCGGGGACAGCGGCTGTCCTTATCAGTTGCCGTAGAAATCCACCCGGCATATATGCGGCATAGGTGTGCGAGTCATCGGTATAAACGGCTATGGAACTGAGTGCATTTCCGTAACTTTCCCGGTCGGATACCTGCATCATGGCCGGTACGGCATAAAGGAGCACTTCTTCCCATGGGCAGTCGGCCAGTTGCCTGTAGGGGTAGAAATACTGTACATAGTTCCATATACGGAAGACAGCCAGCAGTTTGACCCCGGCATCATCGAAAGACATGCTCGGATAATCCCTCTCATTGCGGTCTTCAAGGGTTTGAATATACGGAACCTGATACAGATATCGGCACCAGGGGCTGCGCTTGGCTGCCGCGATCCTTCTAAGGATGACGGAAAGTTCCCGGCCCAGTACGGATTCGTCAAATATCCATCTGAGTGCATCGCAGGATGATATCCATACAGTATCCTCAGATGTCCGGATGTTTCCGAGATTGCGGCACCATTCTGCCAGAGTGCTGTTCCGCTGAGCCGGCCCGGCATCCAGGACTATCGGAATCATCCTGAATAGTTCCCTGTCCCAGTCCATGCATCCTTCTCTGACAGCCGGGTGAAAATATTTCAGGAAGCCCCAGACTTTTCCCAGGACGATAAGATTTTCCACCTGTGCCGGGGACAGTTCTGGGTCAGCAAGAAAAACTCCGCTGTGCCTGATATTTGTAAGGCGTGGTATTTTCTTATCGGTATTGATGGTCATGACTTCCTCGGTTGAAGGAAACAGCACATTCATTCCTCCTATCCATATTTTCCCCGTTCCCTTTATACTTACCTCACAGTCGAACACATCAGCCTGTCTGCACAGCGGAACCTCCAGCCGGAACTCCTGCCACATCCTGGAAGAAACGGAGGAAAGGACGTGGTGAAATTCTGCAATATGCTGTGTTTTTCTGCGGGCGGGATTGTCCCATAATCTTACAGCGATATCCACTTCTCCGTCAAGCGAGTCAATGCGGATGCTCCCGCTGACACGCATCTCTCCGCGACGGGCATTTACCTTTCCTGAAATTCCGGCCGACGGATAGAATCCGGACAGCCTCAGTGCCGGGCGGTTATTGAACAGTATGCCTGTATCCAATGATGAGGAAACAGTATCCCGCAACCATTCCCAGGCAGAGGGCGGGAGGGTGGACGTGCTCCGGAAATCTGCCGCATGAAAGCTTTGCCCTATGGCCGGAAAACAACAGATGCAGAGTGAGAGCAGATATAGAACCGGAAACTTCATGGGCAGTTAAAGTAGGTCTTCAATAATTCTGACCGCATCCTCATAGCCCCCGATTCCGGCCGGGATATCCGGCTGCACCCCTGTCCCGTGATGCCTGCTGCCGTCGAGGTTGACGGCCTTGATAGCGGTCATCCGGAAGGGGAATGCGGGGAGCGGGAAGGTGCTGGCGTCGCCGTTGGTGCCGGTGGTGGACGAGCCGATGACTGTGCCGAGGCCGTAGCCCTTGACCAGCATGAGGACGGTCTCGCACCAGCTCATGCTTTCAGGGCCGCAGAGAAAGTACACGGGCAGGTCAATGCGGGGTGTCGCAGGCCGGACGAAATCATCGCGGCTGTCCCAGCGCAGGTGCATCCGGTTCGGGAAGCAGGACAGCGGGGTGTGGAAGAGCGGGGCGGTGTTCAGGGCCGAGTCCGTCAGGTGGGCCAGGACGCGGTCGAAGTCCAGTGCGGGATATTCCCTCAGGTCAAATGCCACCGCGCGGTACTCTCCGGCAATGATGGAGTCCAGATATGGAAGGAATTCCTCATAGCAATCCATGGTCAGGGAGGGATTGAATATCAGGATGCTGTCGATGACCTCCGCCCTGACCTCCGCTTCCGTGCCGGCGGTGTCCGCAGCCGGAGTGGCCGTCGTGTTTGCTTCCGCAAGGTAGTATGAGACAATGCCGAATCCCGGGTGGAGGGAGGCGGAGATGTCGAGATGCGCGTCCCGGACCGGCCCCATTGTCCTGATCACAGCCTCACGGTAGGTGAGAATGTCCTCCCGCGACAGTATGCCGTTCTTCAGGGTGTCCACCGCCTCGATCATTTCCGGAAGGTGGGTCTCCCACTGCAGGCCGTCCTCCTCGTGGTAGGGGTAGAAATGCTGGACGATGTTCCACCTTGCCGCGATGTCCGCCATGCGGAAGGCCTTTTCGCCCAATATCCCCTGCAGCTGCCTGCGCCTGTTGCCTCCGTGGAAGCGGAGGGCCTGTTTCCATTGTCTTTCAGCGCTTTTGCGGAGTTCTGCCGTGGCTTTCTTTGAAAATGCGGCGGCGCTCTCCGCAAGGGGGAGGTTCAGCCAGAGGCTGTCGCTGACGCGGAAGGAGTAGATGGAGTCGGGGCGGGGCAATTCCGGAGCGGGGGAGGGTGTGCATTGTACCAATTCCCTATAGAACGGGCGGTAGTCCCGCAGCTCTTTCATGAAAATCCGCGCATAGGAGGGAATCTGCACTTCCCCGCTGCCGTGGTACAGCCAGTAGCGGTACTCCTCTGTCTGGAGGCCGTCCGCAAGTGTGCGTGTACCCGGCTGCGGCTGCCGGCTTAGGGTTGCGTCCGGGGCCAGCACCTCGATGTAGGGCTGCAGCACCGTTTCCAGCGTCTGCCCCTGTTCCAATGCCTTGAAGCGGGAGTATTCGATGAAGAACCAGTCGAAGCTGTCCCAGCCGGCGGTGTACGGGTTCGGGGAGTAGTAGCGGACGATGCCGGTGATGCGGGTGAGGGCATGGAGGTCGCTTTTATGTGCTGCAGTGCCTTTGGCGGCAGGGTGGGCAGCGGACTGGAAGCAAGGGCCGGTGAGGAATAGGATTATGAAAAGTGCCGTGATAACGTGATAAAGGTGCATTTTGCGGAAAGAGGGGGATTTGAACCCAGGGAACAGATCGTGGTGATTGCTGTGCTTTGTGCTCATGGTGCAGTGCTTTGTTCGGCGGTACATGGGGACGTGAAGTTTTGACGTGAAGTTTTAACTATTATTTGCGTTTCACTCTTTCGAACTTTCCGCGCGGTATTCGAGGATGTCGCCCGGCTGGCAGTCGAGGGCGCGGCAGAGGGCCCCTAGGGTGGTGAAGCGGATGGCCCGGGCCTTGCCGGTCTTGAGTATCGAGAGGTTTGCGGGGGTGATGCCGACTTTTGCGGCCAGCTCGCCGGAGGACATCTTGCGGCGGGCGAGCATTATGTCTATGTTTACGATTATTGCCATGATATTTGTTTTTTAGATAGTCAGCTTGTTCTCCTCGCTGATTCTTACGGCGATACAGTAGATGAGGGAGAATGCCAGGAGTATCAGCGGCAGGAGCAGGTCGGCATTGTCGATAGTGAACAGCTTTTCGGAATGGAGCACGATGCCGATATTGGAGTGACAGATGTTGTAGACGAGATTGACGGCTGAGGCTGCCATCAGAAGAAACGTGTTGGCTTTCGGAAAGAGAATCCCGGAGCGGACAGCCAGCAGCGAGCGGATCATGAACACGGCCAGCAGGGCATCGAATACCAGTCCGGCCGTCAGCCAGCCCCAGAAGATAAAGCGCTGCAGGCCGAGGACCTCCTGATTCCACTGCGCCCGTTCCATGTTCACTCCGTACAGCCCGGCCATGCCGCCGCCCTGAATGATGATGTACACCGCGTTGCTCAGGCATATCAGGCAGACCAGAACGGTCACCGCTATTAACAGAATTCTTGTGCTTCTTTTCATAATTCGGTAAATTTTTATTGTTAATCGATATGCAAATATAGTGATTTTATCGAAAAACAATAAAAATTGAAATTTTTCTGAATGTTCCGTCTTTCTTTCCTTCTTTTCCTACATCATCCGGAAGGTGCAGGGGAAAGAGCGGTCTCTCCACCACCTTCTCGAATTCGTTATAATCCAACAGGTCTCAGGGGGTTATCTCACCACCCCTGCCCAGGATTCCCGTCCGGAAGGTGCCGGGAGAAACGGCCTTTCGCCACCACCTTCCAGTCAACCGGAATCATGAATATCGGCGGGAATACTTTATGAAGGGGACGAATCTTTCAGTCTGTAGCGAAAGATCCTTTGTTATTCCGTTGAGTGAAAGATGTTTAAACGGGTTTTGCGGAAAACAGACACTGGGTGTGTCCTAGACAGCGATTTCAAAAATAGGGGCCAGAGGTGTTTGTAGAGGGGGGTGAGGGAATCTCATTCTTACAGTCTGTTTTTGTGAAAATTTGCATAAGTAACTGTTGTGTAGATGCTTATCTGAATGACTCCTGAACAGACTCAAAGGAGAAACGAAGTGCTGAACCTGATCCACACTCACAGGCCTTTATGGGCAGGTATTGAAAGATCTTTGCGTTTATGCACCTCTGAGTCTGTTTTGGCCTATTTGAGATAATGTGTTAAAGTTTAGCGCTTTACAACGATTGTAGGCATTACAGACTGGGGGTGTGCATCTTCTGTCTGTTTTGCAGTAATTTGCTTAAGTGATTGTTGTACATGCGCTTATAAGGATGGCTGCTTAACAGACTCAAAGGAGAAGCGAAATCGAGCTGAAGCCGGCCCATACTTACAGTGCCTTCATAAGCAGGTGTTGAGATATGTCTGTCTCAGAACACTATTGAGTCTGTTTTTCCTTAGTGCGAGATATGTCATTGTAAATTAGTATATTATGCGAATTATTGGTATTGCAGACTGGAGATAGAGTGTCCGCATGGCAGGACTGTGTATGAAAACTTAGACTTTTATGTCAATGTCAGGCGAAAAGACAAAAGTCTGTATTAGAAGGTGTAGGAGAAACGTGGCTTCTGTCGGCACCTTCTTGATGGGGAATCGAAGCCAGTCCGGTGAGAAAGGCCTCTGAGATGTGTCTGCTTATAACGAAATCGAGAAGGTGGTGGAGAAACGGCTCTTTCCCCTGCACCTTCCAGTCAACCGGAATCAGGAATACCGGCGGGAATGCTATAGGAAAGGGGCGAAGCTGAGAGCATGGCGAAAATGCTCGCAAAAAGGTCCGAAGTCCACATTCGGAAAGTGATCAGGCGGATATTCCGTAAATTTTCGTAAATTTGCCCAAGTGCTTGTAGCAGACATTATTTCGAGTTACAGATATTATAACCTGAGCAAAATATGAAATCGTTACGCAAGATATTCAACATCGTGTCGGCGGCTGTGCTGCTGACCTCTTTCTATCCGCTGCTGTTCTGGAACAGGCTGTATGGTGTGCGGATACCTACCCGTTTCGGTATAGACGGGATGCCCGACAGCTGGGGAAATATGACTTCGCTGCTGATTCTCTGCGTTATAGCCACGGCTGCGTATGTGTTCTTCTTGGCGTGTCAGCGTGCTCCGCAATTGATGAACACGTTGGAGCCGGAGCCGGCGAAGATTACCCCAGGGGTCAGTTCCGCAGTGAAGGACTTTATCTCGCACCTGTGCTTTGTCTGCATGCTGCTTCATTCGTCCGTCTCCAATTCCGGACTGGCGGTCGCTCTCGGAAAGGCGCAGGCCATGCCGTCCTGGATTTACTTAGTGCTCCTCGCTCTTATCGTGATAGCGGCAGTCGTTCTGATTGTCCGCGTGATCGTTGCGGTGGCTGCTCAACGAAGGGGGTAACGCTCTCTGGCAAATGTATTAATGGCTTGGAGGGAATCGAAAAGGCCGTACTATTAAGCAGAATAGTTATGTACATGTGACAAAATCATCCCACCTTTGGAAGGTGTGTAGAAAACCCCGAGAATCGTCTCACCTTCGGAAGGTGGAAAATGGTGAAAATATCCGGAAACGGCTGTGTACGTGCTGTGTCGGTGCCGTTGCTCAATTCCACCTTCGGAAGGTGTGCAGAAAACCCCGAGGATCGTCTCACCTTCGGAAGGTGGGAAATGGTGAAAATATCCGGAAA
>HF990343.1 GCA_000432775.1 Alistipes sp. CAG:831 | reverse complement strand
GGAGACCGCCCCATGCTCCGGCTTCCTTCCTCTCGGAAGTCATGACGATAGGATGCTCGGCTGTACCGCGGGCATCGATCATGGCGCCCTGCTCGATGAGGAGGTAGTCTACGATGTCGTCATCCTGGGCGGTGATGACTGTGCCGGGCTCGATGGTCAGAGTGGCGCCTTCCTTTACATGCAGTCCGCCGATGAGGATGTAGTTCACACCGGCCTGGAGGGTCATGTCCTCGGTGATGTCGCCCTCGAGCTCAACAGTCTCGCTGCCTGTGCTGCCGCCGTCGGCCGAGAGGGCCCAGCCGCTGGTCCAGTCGTTGCCGGAGGGAAGGGCTCCTGCGTATGCGGCATTGTCGAAGAATGAGTCGATGCCGGAAGCGTCGAGACCGCCGTCAATTGTTCCCATGATGCTGTTGGTGAGCTCTGCTGCATAGCCCACAGCATTGTGGTTGTCATTTGCGAGGAAATCGTTCTGGTCGTAGAGGACAGAGCCTTCCTCGTTGTCGCTGGAAACGCCTGAGGAGAGGTAGACGTACTGGAGCTTGGAAGTGCCGTCGGCCAAAGCGCTCTCAGTGCCTTCTGTCTCAGTGGTAAGGGCGCGGCCCTTGCCGGTCACGATGGCGTTGTATATCTCGGCCTGTGTGCCTGCACGGAGACGTACGCCGCGTCCGTCAGCACCGTTGCCCACGAGGGTGAGGTTGGAGAGTACAGGGTGGGAGATAGGTTCTGCCATGTTGTCGTTGTCATTGTTGTCGGCCTCGATGAGGGCGTCGCACTCATCGGATATCTGCTGGGCAATCATAAACTGTCCCTTTCCGGTCCATCCCTCGGTCCAGTCGAAGGAGTCGTCGGTGTTGTTGGTGGATACCAGATATTTTACGTTTACAGTACCTCCGAACCACTCGAAACCGTCGTCAGATCCGCCGTAAGCCTGGAGATGGTCGACAGTAGTTCCGTTACCTACACCGTAGAATGTGAAGCCGTTGGCCTCTTTCTCCTCGGAGAAGGCATATCCGCCGTATTCTACGCGGACATACTGGAGAATACCGGAGTTGTCGGCAGGATCGTCTCCGCCGTAGGAGGCGTCACCTATCTCTGACTTGGCATCGGTGCCGGCATTGATGGGAGCCTTACCGCAGATGTGGAGACCGCCCCATGCTCCGGCTTCCTT
>HF990342.1 GCA_000432775.1 Alistipes sp. CAG:831 | reverse complement strand
AGAGCACTTCTATGAAGCGTGCCGCTGACATGCCGGCGTGCGTACCCGTGGCCCTTCCTTCGCTCATGTCGTCCGCCAGCCATTCCAAGATGCGCTCCTGCTTGGCCTGGTAGATAATCTGCTCGTACATGGTGTACGGGCCCAGCGACCTTTTGCGTTCCTGCTCTCCGCTTCCGGCCATGTCCGTGCCGGAAAGTTCCGTTTCGGAATTCCGGAGGCATTCTGCTTCCGTCGCAGCTGAGGCGGAGTATCCGCTTACCGCCAGCACCAGCATCACTGCCGTCATTGACGCCAGTCTCCTTACTGCCTCGGATACGGCTCTGAATATCCGTTTATCCCCTGTGTGTCTCACCTTTCCGCCGTGCTATTCTATCCGTTTGATGATTTTGGCCGGGACGCCTCCGACGATGCAGTTGGCCGGTACGTCTTTAGTGACCACGGCACCTGCCGCCACGATGGAATTGTCCCCGATAGTCACCCCTTTTGTGATGGTGGAGTTGGAGCCTACCCAGACCCTCTTGCCGAGGACAATGGGGGCAGGGTAGGTGTTGCGCCGGTCCTCGGGAGTGATGCCGTGGTCGAGGGTCGCGAAGACCACATTGTGCCCTATCTGGCAGCCGTCCCCGATTACCACCCCTCCGTGATCCTGGAAGTGGCAGCAGGCATTGATGAACACATTCTTTCCTACCGCGATGTTCTTCCCGAAGTCAGCATACAGCGGCGGAAACACCTTGAACGTCGGATCCACCGGCTTCCCGAACAGCCGCGAGAGCAGCTCCCGTACCTCGTCTGCCTCGTGATATGAGCTGTTCAGCTCGAAGGTTATCTTCCGCGCCTCATCGCTCATCCTGTCCATAAACTCGTATATCTCAGGGGTATTCAAAGCCTTCCCCGTCTTGACGAAATCCAAGAATTCTTTCAGTTCCATATCGTGTCGTATGCTCGTGTAGCAGTTAACCGCGCGAATATACGAACTTTTTTTATTCCGGGATTTTTTCGCAGATGACTATATCCGTCTCATTGAAGACTGCCATGACCGGATGAAGGACGGTGTCCGTGTGCAGATGCTGCGGGCCTTGTCGGAGGTGCACAGGTGTGGTTATAAAAATGTTATTAATCCGAAAATTAAGTTCGTAGATATCAGTGTATTATGGTATTTGAGGTGATGAAGATTTAGTATGTCATGCCCTTTCATGCTATATTTGTGCCGGCTTTGTAGGTATGCTGAGAATAAGAAAATTTAACAGTCCGCACCGAAGTATTGTAGATTTTTGTTACATTTGCTCGTCAGGTCTCAAGACCTGAGCAATAGAAGAGAATACTGATTGTGAATCTTAGGATTCCCGGGACAACAAAACCGCCAATTTTGAGTACATGGGAATAATAAGCATCACAGTCCGCATACCTTCAGGTGCGGGCTGTTGTTTATTGTACATGTACGTGGTGCTTGGCGGTACCTGTTGTCCGTATGATAGGCGACAGTACCGCATTTTTTGTATGTGTCAATTAAACTATAAGATTATGAAAAGAGTCATTTTAGCAGTTCTTCTCGGTCTGATGGCCGCTTCGTCATGTTACAGGGACGAGATACAGAATCTTCAGTCTCAGATAGACCAGATACGCAACACTCAGCTGGCATCTGTCACGCAGCAGATATCGGCAATACAGTCCACGGTCAATGAGCTGCTGACAACCAATTCCGAGTTGGATAGCTATATTCAGGCATTGAGAAATCAGGACGCGGAGCTGGAGCGGGCTATATCCGGTATTGAATCCAACATAGATGAGATACGGAATGAGCTGAACGCCATGGGAGACGTCGGCTCGGCAGAGGAACTAGCCCATCTGGCGGCTCTCTTGGAAGAGCTGCGCGCCTCGATGACAGCGGAGCAGGATGGGCTTCGAGAGACTATAGATTCATTGGAACTGGAGCATTCTGGCCTGAAGGACAGGGTTGACACTCTGGAGGATTATATTGATAACAATCTTTCTGATATTGATACTGTCTCGGGGGATGTGAGGGATTGGCTTGAGGCGACATTCTCCACGATTGAGCAGTATGACTCTACTGTGAAGGAAATCACCTCAATAAAGGTGAGTATAGAGGCTCTTAATGAATCTATGGCGAATATGGAGTCCAGAGTCAAGGATGAGTTGTCAGTGGAAATAGAGGAAGCGGTGTCTTCTTTGGACACAAGGATGCAGGAGGCGCTGTCCTCGGCAGTCACCGATATAACCGATGCGTACACTGCGGCGATATCTACGGCAAAGAGCGAGATCCAGGCGGCTTATGAGGCAGCCATAGCCCAGTCTCTAAATGCATTGGAAGCGTCCATGAAAGAGTGGGTGAACGGGCAGCTTTCCGGGTACTTGACTATTTCGCAGGCTCAGCAGGAACTTGCGGCAATGAAAGAAGAACTTTCGGAACAGATAACTGCATCACAGGCTTATTTGGAGAATATGGTCAAAGGCATACAGTCTGTACTCAGCGGGGAGATAGAGAATAACAAGGCGTTGATCGGTGCTCTGCAGGAGCAATTGGAGTCGGTGACATCCCAGACTGCCGGCGAGATACTTGCCCTGTCGGAGAAGGTGGATGCGAACTCTCAGGCAATAGCCGCCAACTCTTCCAAGATACAGGAGAATGCATCAGACATAACAGGAAACAGTGAGCTGATAAAGGAGAACAGTAGGCTCATAGCGGAGAACGCGGAGATGATAAAGGCAAATACAGATGCCATTGAGGAACTTAAGGCCTCTCAGGAGTCTGACCATCAGCTTATATTGTCTCAGGCGGAACAGATTGCGGACAACACGGCAAAGATAGCCTCCCAAGCAGAACTGATAGCCCGCAATGCGGAGCAGATAGAGACCAACCGCAAGCAGATTGCCTCAAACGCCGAGGAGATAGCCGATCTTCGTCAAAGCCTGGAGACAACCAAGTCTGAGATTACGGCTGCATATCAGGAGGCTATAACTGCGGCGGTTAGTGATGTGAATAACAGAATGGATGAATTCGAGACAACCATGAGTGAGATCGAGTCCTCGGTGTCATCCTCCATTGCCGACTTTGAGGATCGGATCAAGGCGATGGAGGCGTCTTTTGAGGCTCTAAACAGTGATATAGCCGATATCAAGCGGGCGATATACGATATCAATACGGCCATTGAGGAAATCCAGGAGCAGATAAAGGCCATCATGGGCCGGATTCAGTCCATATCATACGTGCCGAAGTATGCGGATGGTAATGCAGTGATGACATACACCAATAGTGGAGGGACAATCACTCCCGGCTCAGCCGTTCTGGATTTTGAGCTGCGTCCGTCTTCCACGGCAGCGGAGATTGCCAAGGTGTGGGAAGATGCTCTGTCGGTAAAGGCTGTCTATACTCTGACCAGAGCCGTGGATTTTGTCAGCCTTGCAATATCATCGGCAGAAGCAAGTACAGACGGGGTGCTGACAGTGACCGTCTCGGGAGATGCGTTAGATGAGTCTTTCTTCAGAAGCGAGCAGTCTGCCAATGCGGCTTTGATCATATCTGACGGCAATAATGAACTGTCGTCCGAGTATGTCAATCTTGTTCCGAGGACTACAGACAATATTTATATTCCCGATGCAGTTTTCAAAGAATACTTAGTTGGTGGGTTTGACGCCAATGAGGACGGAGAGATATCATTCTCAGAGGCGGAAGCGGTGGAAAAGATAGATGTTTCCGCATCGCTTACCTCGATAAAGTCACTGGAAGGAATTGAGTATTTCACCAATCTGACGGAACTGGATTGCAGCTATAACCGCATAGAGAGTCTGGACCTGCGTTCAAACAAGAAACTGACGAAGGTAAATGCCGCGCAGAATGACCTGACATCGCTGCAGTTGGAGGGCTGCACGGCATTGACTTGGCTCGACTGCTCCGGCAACGACCTTACCGTATTGGATGTAAGCTCATTGGAGAATATGAATCACCTCAATGTCTCCGATAACCGTCTTGTCTCCCTGAATGTCTCGAAGAATACCGCACTGGAGATATTGGATTGCGGCAATAATTCGCTAAAGGAGCTGAATGTCAGCAATAACCGGATGCTGACCTCCCTGCACTGCGGCGGTAATGCCATTGCCGGCCTGAACTTGCGTTACAACACCGCTCTGACGGCTCTTGACTGCTCTTCCAATCTCATCACGCTGCTGGACCTGGATGCATGTACGGAGCTTGCAAGTCTCAACTGCAGCGGCAATGCGCTCAGAAGCCTGCTGCTGTCCAATACGGAAATCCAGACATTGGACTGTTCCGGCAACAGCATCTACAATGTGGATGTCTCCGCATGTACAGGCATGCAGACATTCGACTGCTCTTCCAACGAGCTCACGAAGCTGGATGTCTCCAAGTGTGCCTCCCTTGTCTCGCTGGACTGCTCCGACAATCATCTCTCCAGTATCAATGTGAGTGCCAATCAGTCGCTTACTACCCTGAACTGTTCCGGTAATCCGGATCTTTCCGCAATCTGGATGAGCGGAGAAAGTCAGCAGCAGAACGTGGAGCTGACTACAGATGCTGGAGAGGTATTCTACAATGACGGGGGACTTGTGATTCCGGATTCGGCCCTGAAGAGCTACCTGGTGCAGAATTACGATTACGACGGGGACGGGGAAATCAGCATAATGGAAGCTGACGCCATCACGCAGGTCAATTGCAGTGGCTTGGGAATCAGTGATCTGTCCGGTCTGGAAGCCTGCGCCAACTTAGAGTATCTTGACTGCTCCGGAAACAGCATCTCTGTCATCGACCTTCCGGGCCTGACGAAACTCACAAGAATGGTCTGCTACGACAATGTTCTGACGGACATCAACCTTTCCGGCTGCACCTCGCTTACATCCTTGGAAATCATGAGTTCAGGCATAAATGCCTTGAACGGCACTACCCTGACCATAGAGGGATACGGACAGTCCGGGTCACTGGCATTGTCCATGGCCAATACGCAGATAACCTCTATAAATGTCCGCGGCAGCCAGCAGCTCACCTCGCTGGACCTTACGGAGAACACCCAGCTCACGTCCCTTGACGCGAGCGGCAACACAGCCCTGCAGAGCCTGGATGTATCCACTCTCATCCACCTGACCTCCCTCGATGTACATGGCTGCGACCTGCAGTCCTTTGACGTGACGCACAATACCGAGCTCGTGACCCTTATCTGCAGCGACAACTCCATTCCGTCCCTGAATGTGGGCAACTGTCCTCAACTGATAACATTGGAGTGCCGTCATAATGCACTTGCACGCATAGATGTTACAAATAATCCCCTTCTTCAACGTCTGGATTTGTCATACAATGATTTATCAATGACAAATTTCACGGCAAATTCAAGTTTGATGTGGTTGAATGTAGATGGTAATTCTGCTCTTACTATTTTAAATGTTAAGGAAAATAGTGGATTGGTTGAGTTATATGCTTCAGGTTTATCAATTTCAAGTATAGATCTATCTAATAATAATCAATTACGGATATTGGATGTCAGCAACAATGCGGATATTTCACATTTGAATTTATCGAATAATCTTCAGCTTGAAAAATTAGCAATACGAGGAGAAATAGGATTGGATGCTGTGGATGTTACGGGCCATGCTAGACTTCTGGAATTGGATATAACAGATAATAATTCAATTAAAGATTTACAGATATTGTCAGAGACATGTAAAATTGTTTCTAATTACTCTGTGATTGGCAATGTAAATACATTTGGTCGCGTTTGTATTTTCAATACTGACGCTGGTGCGACATATTATGTCGCATGGAATGAAGAGAAGGTCTCTCACTCTGACGCTCAAGATGTCTCGGAAACAAAAGGAATGTATCTGCCCAAACTCTCTCAAGCAGAAGAGATTGCTTCAAGAATACAAAATATACGAAGGGTCTTGAATATTGAAGTGGACTACTTGGATCAGTGTTTTTGGACGGGAACAAATAAGTCGTCTTCAGGACCGAATTTCTATTATTTTATATATTTCTCGAACGATTTTTCATATGAAACAGATCGTTATGCAAGCGATAGCCTTGATGATTTCGCATATTTCTCAGTGTATATCAACTAGTTTATAAAATGCTTGTTTATAAATGATTGTTGTATGAAAGAACTTTTTGCAAAACTGACATTGTACGATATACTGGTGATGCTGATTCCGGGAGGGGCAATATTGGTTTTTATCGCACTTTCCTGGAATTTTGAGTTGACTATTGGTGATGCTAAAATAGCTCCGGTTTTGGCCTGGATGATAATGTTGACACTGGCATATCTTATAGGAATAGTCAATCACGTTGCAACGAGTGTATTGTGGTTGCCATTCCGGAATTGTTCTTATATGATAAACAAGGCGAGAATTAAGATTTATGGTGAAAAGACGGATGACTATAATATAAGCAAAAAGGGAAAGTGTTTTTGTTTTGTATTTATGCCGATTTTGATGGTAGTGCTAATCGGTATGTGGTTTGTATGCAAGGAGTATGCGGGATGTAGTTTGGGACGGATAATGATTTTGTTAATAGTTTACACTGTTGCAATGCTAATAGGATTGGCAAAATCAGTGAAGTATAAGTGCTTAGGGCATAGAAAGGATGAAGGCGGGGGAAAAGACGGGAGTGAACTGATGGAGAAATATTATGAAGCATATTATTTTTTATTAAAGTCCCGGTATTTGGGCGATATATCCATAATGGAAGGACAGGTGGCTTTCATGCAGAGTATGATAATTCCGCTTTGTCTGTTTTCATTTCTGCCTTGTGATGTATTATGCCGATATGTACGTGGTCATGTATGCGAGGTAAGGATTCTGATATTATCATTAGTTGTGTTATTGGTGTTTACGATATGTCTTAGGCAGCAAAAGATATATACGAGGGTCTGGGAGGATGCGAGATACCTTAAAAATCACAACGGAAAGAAAAGTATTTAATTATGAGGAATTTAAAATTGTTGACGAGTATCGCATTATTTATTGTGCTCAGTGGATGTGATGTCGCTTTTGAAGACTTGAACCGGCGTATTGACGGACTTGAGGATCGCATTGAAGCCCTCGAAGAACTGTGCGCCCAGATTAACACCAATATCGCATCCCTGCAGGTATTGGTCAATGCCGTTCAGGGGAACGATTACATAACGTCAGTTACTCCGATAGTGGAGGGGGAGGATACCGTTGGCTATACCATTACATTCACTAAAAGCGGGCCGGTGACTATATATCACGGCAGAAACGGAGAGGACGGCCAGGACGGGAAAGATGGTCTCAATGGCCAGGATGGTCAGGACGGACACACACCTCAGATCGGTGTGGCTCAGGATACGGATGGCCTGTGGTATTGGACTCTGGACGGGAGCTGGATGCTGGATGGAAACGGTGACAAGATACCGGCGCAAGGCCGCGACGGCGCAGACGGTGCTGATGGTGAGGATGGCGCAGACGGTGCTAATGGGACTGATGGTGAGGATGGTGCAGACGGTGTCAATGGTGCTGATGGCGCGGACGGAGTGACGCCACTGCTGAAAATAGAGGAGGGGTACTGGTATGTCTCCTACGATGATGGAGAGACTTGGACCAATTTAGGAGAGGCACAGTCAGATGGGGAACAGTCCATATTTGCGGATGTCACCTATGACGAGGATAATGTGTATTTTGAACTTGTCGGAGGTGAGATGCTTACCGTCCCGAAAGCAGTCAGGCTGGAACTTGTGTTTGAGGAGTCTTCCGGCATAGGATGTGTGGCCGGGGAGGTTATACGGCTGCCGTACTCACTGACGGGAGCGGATGAGGGAACCGTGGTTGAATGCATAGGAAAGGGTGACTGGGAGGCGGAGGTGGAAGTCACGGACATCTCTTCCGGTTATATCGTAGTTACTGCACCGGATCCTATGACAGACGGGAAAGTAATAGTCCTGGCAAATAGTGAGGCTGGCTTCTCCGATATGAAGGTACTGTCCTTTGTGCAGGGTGTGCTTTCCGTTGCAGATGATAGTTATGAACTGAGCGGGGATGCGGCTATAGTGGAAGTGGAGGTGACGACCAATCTGGATTATACAGTGCATATTCCGGAAGATGCGGCATCCTGGCTTTCGGTTGCCCAGGAGACAAAGGCAGCGATACGTACTGAGGTACTGAGATTTGCGGTGCAGGAGCATTCTTTTTCGGGGCAGGACAGGAGTGCGGCGGTGGAGCTGCGGTATAATGATACTCTGCTCATGCAGACAATCCTCATTGTTCAGCACAGCAAAGTAATAACTTTCGAGGACCCTCTTGTCAAGCAGATGCTTGTAGAATCTGTGAACCCTCTGATTGACTTGAACGGTGACGGTGAGATTTCGTATGAGGAGGCTGAGCAGGCTACAGCAATACCCGATTTTGGAGGTTCGGACATAACAAGTTTCAATGAGTTCCAGTATTTCGCATCAATGCAAGAGACCGGGTCATTTTATCATAGCAGCATTGCGAACATTACATTGCCTGCAAATATACTGGCAATCAATAGCAGTGCTTTTGATGGGTGTCCCGAGTTAAGAGACATGGTTATACCATGGAAAGTCAAAAGCATTGGAGACTGGGCGTTTAATGTCTGCCGTTCAATGGAGAGCGTATTCATACCGGAAGGAGTCGAGACGATAGGCAATGGTGCTTTTCAGATGTGTGATGCACTGAAGGAGGTAGTTATACCCGCAAGTGTCATAAGCTTGGGATACGATGTTTTCAATGCTTGCGAAAACTTGGAAAAAGTCACATTTACATCCGTTGAGCCTCCGTTGGAAATCGGTGAGGGAATTTTCCGGAATTGCTCTAATCTTAAAGAGATAATCGTCCCGGCAGGCAGTTTGGATGTCTACAAGGCTATGCCCGAACTTATTTCTTATGTGGATGTAATGAGGGAATTGTAGTAAGATTGATTTAGGCATTATTATATTTTACGAAATAGTTCTTATCTTTACAAGATGAAAAGAATAGACCTGTTATTGATATTGTCACTCATGGTAATATCCTCTTGCGGTAATTTAAAGCACGTATCATATTCTGGTATGGATGTAATTCGGATGCACTATTATCGTGGTGATGTTTGCGCTTTGATTAATGATCTGTATGAGTATCCGTTCTACAGAGAGGATATAGAGAAATATTTATATAAAAAACTCAACTATAAAAATGAGCCGTATCGGAACCTTAAGCAATATGTAGTAAGTTCAGAAGATGACTTTAAGGCGTTTTTGTTTTTTGATTCATTAAGAGTAGCAAGGGAAAAATACTGCATCGATTCATTATCCAGACTTACTGTGCAGGAGGTTGGTGAGTTTTATCGAAGCAATGAGACTGAGCATACGTACCTCTATGAAGAATTAAAAAATGCTTATTTTACAAATATTGATACATTGGATTACTCGTCCCTTAAGTTGTTGTATCAGTCTTTCAGAGGTACAAATCTGGAAAAATTGGTCCAATGCCGCTATAGCGAATTACGGGATAGTCTGTTGTCTATAATAATGACTAACCTGAATGGCTATTTTAAAGAAGAAACAACAATGCTTTATGATATAGAGTCATCTGTAAGAGACTACGCGGAGAGATATATTCAAAATGGAATAACGGTGATATTGTCATCGCTGATTGAGAAAAATGATAGGGGCTTTTTCCAAAAGGTGTTCAAGTCTAAGGAAATGGATTCGTATACATTTGAAGAATATGCAGAACAGCTTATAAATGAGCATCTGAATATGAATTCTGTAATAAGTGTTACTAATGATAAACTGAACAAATACATATACACCTGTTCTAACTTTAGGGATAATTTATATAAAGGTTATTTTACGGATACTTCTTGTAGAGTGCGTTTGGATTATGAGACGTTGAATGTTTCTCTGAACTGGAACAAAGAAAGAGATGGGATGGATGAGATGGACAACATAAAGGCTACTGCTAATGCCATTACGGCAAGTTCTATCGTTTTGGCATTTATCCCTGGCTTGAATGTAATAGCTGCGGCTGCAGATATGGTTGATTTCATCTACAGTATAAATCAAGGTACAAGGGAAGAAGAGGCCATGAAGAACCTTGTATCTGCTCTGTACATTGACTCAGTGGAGTGTGTAGGGGAATATCTGGATGCAATCTTCAGCAATGTGAGCCAAAATAGAAGTTTTACAGAGAAAGAAATAAAAAAGGCATTTTATGAAAATTTCTAAAGTGATATTGAGAACGATTTTATGTCTGTCCATTGTAGCTTGCAATACGTCCATCGATGCTGATGCACAGGTTGCGAAAGTCTTTAAATCAATAACAAAAATATTCAGCAAAAAGACATCAAGTGAAACTATAGAGTCAGCAGAGAAATCTGTTGTAAAGAAAGGCCTTAAAGAAGGCTCGTATGATTTGACCCGGCAGGTATTCAGGGATAATTCATTAAAATCATTGACAGTCAATAGGCAACTGTCACAAAGAACACTTAGAGAAACATCTGTTGGGCAGATTGAGAGTGCCTTTGCTAAAAGAGTCTACAGGGCTCTTGATGATAATGTGTTCGTACTTTCACCGAAGCGGATTTCAGGATATCCGACAAGCATTTTGGAACAACAGTTCGTGAAAAAACTTGGAACACAATCATCAAAAGAGGTTTTTGAGAACCTGTCAAGAAACCGTTTGATACAAGCTGGTGTAAAAAAGGCAGATGAACTGCGTTTGATTAAGGTAAACAGGAGGATATCAGGAGATGCTGCGAATAAAGTAATAGAGAATGTACCGGATATAAAAACAATAACAGATGGATTGAAGGCTCTCTCTCCTGTTAAGTTCTCTGATGATAGGCTAATAGTGGAACAGGCTGGAAATTGTTTGAAAATTAGGTATCAAGGCTCTTCGAATGAGATGATATTTGCAAAAGACGGACGCATTCTGACTTCATCGGATATTGTTTCTCATGGAAATGAGACTAATGAGTTTCTTATGAATATGCTCCCGCGAAGAAAATATGATATTAATAATGGTTTAATACAGGTGGAAACAGACGGAATAGGGCGTAGGCATATTATTGAAAGTCATACTTCCGAGTTGTATAAAAAACTAAATTTACTGGATGATAAATCTGGACTTGCTGACAGGGATGTCCAATCTTTAATATTTGGCAATGATATTAGGATTGATAATAAGAAATTAAATAAAATCAAGCAAAAAGAGTTGATGGCAGTGGAAAATGGCAGTGATGTGTGGAGTAGGAGCACTGTGACATATCATTCTGATAGTAGATATGATATTGCATATGAGTTGAGAGTAATAGACCCATTAACAGGGAAAGAAAAAAACTTAAAGAAGATTGTCAAAGAGAACAAATCTCTTAAATCCGAATCTGGAAATAATTCCTATAAGGCGGCTTCCAAGTCACGACCAGTTGTTCCCCAAAACGGGTCAAAGGGGCATTGGGATGGAGAAAGAGGGAATTCGACCTATATATTGAATCCGGATTCAAGACCATCTAATAACAACTATAGGAATCCCGACAACCTGACTGTCAAAGAAATGGGTAAGCAATTGAATGACCCAAATCCAAGTGTAAAATACCAAAATGGTCATCCGGTATTTGATAAGGATGGTGGTACAAGTGATGGCAAACCTTTGCAGGCTGATTTTCCTAGTGGTATTGAGGATTATATTAATTATGATGAAGTCCGAAGAAAGAATGGTAAAAATATCAACCGGCAAAAATTACATGAAGAGG
>HF990341.1 GCA_000432775.1 Alistipes sp. CAG:831 | reverse complement strand
ACCGTATCACATTCGAGGCTGCTTACTACCATCAGAAGACCACAGACCAGACAGTAAATGTCAGCATACCAAGATCCACAGGTGCATCCACGATGTATGTCAATGCCGGTACGATGACCGGACAGGGAGTTGAGCTCGATCTGCGTCTGACTCCTCTGCTCGACTTCGGCGACTTCTACTGGAATGTATATGCAAACGCCACTTTCGCGACATCAATGGTGACTGAACTCTACGGAGATCTGGATGAGCTGACTGTATACAGCCCTATCTATGCTATTGAAGGTATGCCCTACCCTTATATTAAAGCCACTGACTGGGTACGGGATCCCGAAGGCCGCGTAATTGTTGACGAAGAGACAGGTCTGCCTACACTCGGCGATCTGGTGCCAATGGGACAGACCGAACCTAAGGTACGCCTGGGATTATCTACGGAACTGGCATGGAAAGGCCTTTCGCTGAGTGCTACTTTTGAGTACAGGGGCGGCCATGTAGTCCGTTTCGATTCTGAGTCTGAAATGCTGTTCTCCGGTGCGTCCATCGCATCTGTTGTAGCCGGCCGTCAGAGGTTCGTATTCCCCAACTCGGTAATTGAAAAGACCGATGAGAACGGAAATGTGTACTATGAGGAGAACAAGAACATCACCGTCAATTCCGGCGGCAAGGATTTCTGGACAGGTGTATACCGCTCCGGAGTAGCAGCACGTGTTATCAGCGCCAACTCCTGGAAACTGCGCGAGGTAGCACTGACCTGGAACCTCCCCGCCCGCTGGATGGAGAAGTCAAAGGTATTCCAGAGCGCTGCTGTATCCCTGGTAGGGCGCAATCTCTTCTACTGGGTGCCCGACACCAACGTATGGGGCGATCCTGATATGTGGAACGGAACAGGAAGCGCCAACGCGCCCGGTATCGTTGCCAATACTATGGCAGGTTACAGGACATTCGGTTTCAACATCAACTTAACATTCTAATCTCCGAATACGATGAAAAAGATAATAATATATACAGCTGCGGCACTGCTTGTCTCGGGACTGTCCGGATGCAAGGACTGGCTGGACATAAACACAGACCCCAATAACGCGACTACGGCTCTTATGACCGAAGCGCTGCTCCTTCCTGCACAGCAGTACGATATGCTCAACAACCACGTAAACTCCACGAATGCGTGGATGCTTTCCCACCATCTTACCAAATCGGGAGAAGTTTCCGGAAACTACACTTTCCTCAATGGTCAGGTAATGCCTCAGGATCTGGACAGCTGGTGGAGCACCTATTATTCCATCAACTGGAACCTCAAGTTCATCCACGACCTTGCTGTGGAGAACGAGGACCCTGCATATCAGGCAATTTCCGAAGTACTTCAGGTAATCAACTTCCAGAGGATGGTGGATATCTGGGGGAATATTCCATATACCGAAGCCATCAACCCCGAAGAGTACAATATGCCCAAGTACGACAAGGCCGAGGATATCTACACAGACCTGATTGCCAGGGCTCATGCCGCAGCACAGATGCTGGAATCCGCGCAGGGCAATTATAACAATCTCACAGAGCTTGAATCTGTAGACATCATGTGCCACGGTGATCTTGCACAATGGACACGCTTGGCCTATACCATTGAGTTCCGTCTGCTTATGAGGGTATCTGCTGTACGGGATGTATCAGCACAGCTCACTGATATCTACCAGAAATGTCTGTCCATCGAAGAGAATGTGGAGGCCAATCCCGGTTATCTGCCGGAGACCGACAAGATGCAGATTCTTTATGAGGCCTACGGATGGGACAAAAACGGCGGCCGCAACAACAACCACCGTTACTACATGCCGACAAAAGACCTTGTGGATATGCTTCGCACTCACAATGATCCGCGTCTGAGAGTATATGCCGACCCTAGACGTGAGTTGGGTGACGACAAGGATGGAAACGCCAATTACTCCAGATTCGACCTTGACAATGAATATTATGTCGGCATTCCCTACGGCCAGGCCAACCCTGCCGGAGAGGAATACACCACCACCACCGGCACCGGCCTCCTTGCCGGCAGTTCGGACAAGAACAACGGTCGCCTTAGGTCATCGACATTCATAGCAGGCTCAGAGATAGGATTCCTCCTTGCGGAAGCTGCTCTCCAGGGCTATATTCCCGGAGGAGAGGCTGCTGCCAAAGATTATTATGAGAGAGCTGTCATTTCTGCATTCAATCGCCATGAGGCTGCCATGCAGGATCCCACCGAAAACTTTACAAACTACGTAGGAGGTCCTATGACCGGCATGAAGGATCCCATTACCGGTTCTGCCGAGGATGCAGCAAGAGCATATCTGGACCAAAACGATGAATTCTGCAATTGGGACCTGATGTCCTCAAAGGAGGAGAAGCTCTATGCAATCTGCGCCCAGAGGTGGCTTGCTTTTGTCGGCTACAATCCTCTTGAGGCCTGGATTGAGCACAGAAGAACCGATATGCCTGATCTCGAATCATCAAACCAGAGTCCGCAGACTAAAAATTACTGCCGTCTGCCCTATCCTCAGACAGAAAGGAACCTCAATGCTGCAAACGTCATGGCTGAACCGGAAATCAATGTATTTGAAAGTACCGTTTTCTGGGATGTTGACAACCCTACTGTATTGAGAGCAGAACTTTACCTCTAACATATAAAATAGGAAAAAATGAAAATTATCAGAAAATTCATACTGGCAACAGTTCTGGGAGCAACTGCTCTGAGCGCCACTTCATGTCTCAATGACACCCCTCTAGTCAATTGGGATGATCTCGGTGTAGTAATAGAATTGCCTTACAAATCCCACTATATCGCAGTTCAGAATGTAATCCCCGGAGAAGAGGTTTCATTCGACATCAAGGTCAACTATACCATAGATTACGCCTCAAAGGTGACAGAGGATATTCCTGTCAACCTGGCCGTGGATCCTGAGATGGTGGATGAATACAACGCCACACTGCCGGCTTCAGCCACCAAGTACGAGATATTCCCGGAAGGGACCTATCAACTTCCTACAACTATCACTATCACAAAAGGGACTCAGCTTGCAGAGCAGACAATGGCAGTGAACACTGCCAGTCTGGAACCCGGCAAGTACTATATCCTTCCGATTGTAATTTCAGGTGTACCTGAGGGTTACATCGCCAGCGGCAACTTCGGTCACCTCTACCTGCGAATCCTCATGGCTGAGCCCGAAGGAGGAGAATAAATCCCTGCACAACACTTTTTCATGTACGTAAAGCCAGTCAGGCCGTCGCGAGACGGCCTGACTTTTTGTTTTATGCTGTTTTAGAACAACGCAATCCTTACTGTGCCATCTCCCGCTCCACATCCTCAGTGGTAATGGGCAGACGCCTTGAGCCCAGCAGACGGCAGCCTTTCTCCGTGATGAGCAGGTCGTCCTCCAGGCGGATACCTCCGAAGTCGTAGTACTCCTTCTCCAGCAGTGCGAAATTGACATACTGGGTATTGATGCCCTCCTTCTTCCACTTCTCGATGAGAGCAGGGATGAAGTAGATTCCGGGCTCATCCGTAACGACATGACCGGGCTCGAGCATCTTGCCCATGCGGAGGGAGCCGAGACCGAACTGGGATGAGCGCTTGTAGGTGTCGTCATAGCCCACATAGTTCTCGCCGAGATCCTCCATATCGTGCACATCCAGACCCATGTTGTGGCCCAGACCGTGAGGCATGAACAGCGAGTGCGCCCCTGCCGCTACGATCTCGTCGGGATCGCCTTTCAGGATGCCCAGGTTGATCAGGCCCTGCGCCATCAGTCGGGAGACGGTCTGGTGCACCTCGGTGTAGGTGATGCCCGGACGGGCAATGCTGAGGGCCAGGTTGTTCGCAGCTGACACGATGTCGTATATCTCCTTCTGTTTGGTGGTGAACTTGCCGGACGAGGGCAGGGTACGGGTGAAATCCGAGCAGTAGTTGGTGTTGGACTCCGCTCCGGCGTCTATCACGATGAGCTTGCCGTCAGTCAAGATACCGTCATGGTTGTGGTTGTGCAGGGTCTCACCGTGCTGCGAGAGGATGATCGGGAACGACGGCATCAGCCCCTCCGCGATGGCTATACCTTCCATCACACCCACAAGCTGCTGCTCCACCATTCCGAGACGGGCCATCTTCATGGCGGTGTAGTGCATGGCATAGCCGATGTTGCAGGCCTTGTCGATCTCCTCTATCTCGCACTGCTCCTTGATGAGCCTCATCGATACGACCGCCTTGATAAATTCCTCAGAGGCATCGCTGCGCATCCTGTCAAACGGCACGCCGAGCATCCGGTTCAGACGGATCATATTCTGATAGCGGTAAGGAGGGAGGAAATGCACCTTGCGCCCTCCTGCCTTGGCCTTCGAGATATATGCGTCCAGATCGGCCAGGGGGAATGTCCTGGAGACTCCTACGGAAGCGGCCTTATCGCTGATCAGCGGCTGCGGCCCCATCCAGATGATATCGTCGATATCCACGTCATTGCCGAAGATGATCTCCTCTCCCGACTCGAGGTCGATGACCGCTGCCAGGTCGGGGTCGGCAAGACCGAAATAGTAGTTGAACGTACTGTCCTGACGGTAGCGGTAGGCATTGCCGGCATAGTTGACAGCGGCCTCTCCGGTACCCAGAAAAAGCAGGACACCTGAGCTGACCTTGGTTTTCAGCGTGTTCCTGCGGTTTACATAAACTTCTTTTGAGAACATATAGATAGTGTTTTTAATTTTCAGCACTCAAAAATAACTTTTATTCCCCACAAAAGCAACCCCAATCCACCTGTTTTTGGTTTGACAATACACCGGAACGGGGCCGCGAGTCCGAGGTGCAGT
>HF990340.1 GCA_000432775.1 Alistipes sp. CAG:831 | reverse complement strand
CTTTATCTGGAAGAAGGTGCTGCAGTATTTACAGTTGCCCGAGCTCCTGGGAAAAGTATAAACCTTTTATTCTTGAGGTCCAGCATGACATTCCAGTGCCGGAGGATGCCGATGCCCATAATGGCAAGCGGGTATTTTAGAACGCTTTCCTCATGGTAATATTTTTCATTGAGGATAGTCAGGCTGATTTTCAGGCTGTCGGTGGATGAAGTGAGGGTACCCATGCCATCGGGTAATATGATTTTGTCGACCATGAAGGCATATTCCTCGCACCATTCCTTTTCAACTACCTGTGACAGCTGGCATGAACTGAAGAACTCCCTGACTGCCGGGTCGCTGTGCATGGGACTGTGCTCGAACCACATGGCGCTGGTGCTGCCGTAGTCAATGAGAATTTCCCTGTCTATCTTCAATGTGTCATTCCCTCTGATGACCGTGACAGGAAAATAGGTGTAAAGATACCTGCCGGACTCTATTCTCATCGGGAAGATTGCTGCCCCAGGTGGAACAGTGTCCCTGTCGTGAATACGGATGTAGCGGTGCGTCATATTGATTTCCCAGATTCTCCGGTCTATGGCGTATTGCGGACAGATTATGCCGTCGCTGCCGGGGAAAAGGTCCTGGTCGTCGTCGGGGGAGAGACACCATGCGTAGGTGTTGCCTGTGCTGTATCCGCTGATGGAGGCGGAGTCTATCCGGTTTTTCCGGCGCAGTCCTTCGGTAGCGACGGCGTTCAGCAGTCCCGCACAGGCGGTCTCGAGAGTCATTTCCCCTGCGCCTCCACTGTCGAAGATAAGGGTAAGGTCGAGAGTGTCCACCTGAGTTTGTACGAGAATCCTGCCTTCGTCGGTCAGGGTGAAGTTTCTCTCATGAGCAGAGGCTGAACTGTTGCAGGTGCTGCTGGTATTGCCGGCGCAGCCTGCGGTCAGCAGGATTGTGACTATGGCTGTTATAGAATTGTGGTCCACTTGTCGATATTTCTGCTTTTGGTTGAGAAGCTGATTCCGATTTTCATAATCCGGCGCGGGTCGGAGGCGAAGGGTGCGGCGTAGTTGCGCTCTTCGATCTGCTGCAGTGCTTCCTCTGCCGAGCCTTCCAGCTTGAATTCCATGATGTAGACGTACTTGTCGGTCTGGAGCAGGAGGTCGATGCGTCCCTGTGAGGTGCGGTACTCGGCCTGCACGTAGAATCCCATAAGCTTGCACACAATGAAGAGGACGTTCTGGTAGTGGAGCTCCTGGTCGCGTATGAGCTCGTATGGGGTGTCGGCCATGAAGCTCTGGAGGCGGGTCATGAATGCATCCACGTTTCCGGAACGTATATCCAGAACGAACTGCATGATTTCAAAATTGGCTGCGGATTTACGGATAGGAGTGTAGTAGGGGACGAGAAATTTCATGAATCCTTCCTCGACCTCCTTGTTAGGGAATCCTAATGTATATGATTCGAATTCAGAGTCGTATCCCTTAATGGTGAGATACCCGCTCTGGTAGATGACCGGGAGGGGCTCGTCATCGCCATACACGCTGTTGAGGGTCTCGATATCGGTGACGGCTTCGGCCATGTTCTCCAGATTGCATTTGTTCTCCTTGAGCAGCTCTACGAGATATGTGGGAGTGCCGGTCTCGAACCAGTAGCTTCCGAACTTGCTGTTCTTGAATGTGTTGAGCAGGCTGAACGGGTTGTATATGCCTTCGGTGCCTGGTGTGAAATGGTATCCGTCGTACATCTCTTTAAGTCTGCGGCATGTCTCGTCATAGGAGAGTCCTTGTACAGCAGCCAGTTGTTTTACCCCTTCCTCCATATACTGATGGATCTCGCTTTCAGTGATTCCACACAGACTTACGTACTGTGGAAGCATGGAGATGTCCTCCATGTTGTTGAGATCGCTGAACACGCTGACCTTCCCGAATTTCGTGACTCCTGTGAGCATCGCGAACTTGATATGTCCGTCCATGGTCTTGAGTACTCCGTAGAACGGCTTGAGTATGCTTCGGAATTCCTCTTGCAAAGGTTTGTTCCCGATAGCCTGGAGCAGCGGTTTGTCGTATTCGTCTACGAGGATGGCTACGCGGTGGCCGGTCTGTTCGTGAGCCCGCTGTATTATTCCTGCAAGGCGTAGGGACAGCGATGTTTCGGCAGGGTTGTTCCCGTACATGCTTTCCCAGTCAGACAGGGATTTGTTCAGGATGTCGTAGAGATTATCCGATTTATTGTATCTCTCGATGTTCAGGTCTATGTGCAGCACCGGCCTGGCAGTCCACTCTTTCTCTAAGGTATCTATCGCCAGACCATTGAACAGCTCCTTTTTCCCTTGGAAATATGCTTCCAGCGTGGAGATGAGCAGGCTCTTGCCGAATCTTCTGGGCCGGCTGAGAAAGTAATAGCTTCCCTCGCTCACTAACTTGTAGATGAACTCGGTCTTGTCGATGTAAAGATAGCTGTCACTGCGGATCTTCTCGAAATTCTGTACGCCTATAGGATATTTCATGCCGATATAGTTTTGCTCCAATGACAAAGATAGCAAAGATTCGGATTTGTTTAGTACTTTTGTGCTTCGTAAAGACAGAAATATGGCAGAAGAGATAATACTTGGAATTGAATCGTCGTGTGACGATACATCGGCAGCGGTGCTGCGGGGTGAGACCCTGTTGTCCAATGTGATGGCCTCGCAGGAGGTGCACCGCAGATACGGCGGGGTGGTGCCCGAGCTGGCATCCCGTGCCCATCAGCAGAATATAGTACCGGTGGTCAGCCAGGCCCTGGATCAGGCCGGAGTGAGACCGGAGCAGATAGATGCGATAGCCTATACCCGCGGCCCCGGCCTCTTGGGCTCGCTGCTCGTGGGGGTGTCTTTCGCCAAGGGACTTTCGTTGTCCATAAACAAGCCTCTGGTGGATGTCAACCATCTGCAGGGGCATATCCTCTCGCATTTCATCCGGCAGGAGGGCAAGGAGTACCGCTGTCCGCAGTTCCCATTCCTGGCTCTGCTGGTCTCGGGCGGTCACTCCCAGATAGTGAGGGTGGACGACCCGCTGCACTTCGAGGTGTTGGGCCGGACGATAGACGACGCAGTGGGGGAGGCGTTCGACAAGTGCGCCAAACTGCTCGGCCTCGGATATCCCGGCGGTCCGATAGTGGACAAGCTGGCGGCCCAGGGTGACCCGGAGCGGTTCAAGTTCGCAAAGCCGCATGTGCCCGGGCTGGACTACAGCTTCAGCGGAGTGAAGACCTCCCTGCTGTATTTCGTGCGCGACCGTCTGAAAGAGGACCCCGACTTCATGCAGCACAATATGAACGATATCTGCGCCTCTTTCCAGAAGACCCTGATAGATGTGCTGATGGACAAGCTCCTGAAGGCCGTGAAGCAGACCGGTATAAAACAGGTGGCCATCGGCGGCGG
>HF990339.1 GCA_000432775.1 Alistipes sp. CAG:831 | reverse complement strand
GTTAAATTATAGTGTTGCGGAATTAAGGTTTTATGAAAAAAATCATTTTAATCGGAACCGCCGCCCTCGGCATGTTCTTCATGACCACGTCATGTCTGGAGAACGTCGAACCGGCAGGCATCGAGGCAATGAGACAGGCGAAAGCCGAACTCATCAGTGCGCAGGCAGCCTATAAGGCCGCTGAGACCGCTTACCTTACTGCACAGCAGGCTCTGGTCGATGTAGAGGTAGCTAAGAAGGAGATCGAGAATCAGATGATGGAAATCGATCTTCAGTCCAAACAGCTTGCTCTTGATCTGCAGCAGGCGCAGAACGAGCATGAGATCCGTATGCTGGAACTCGAGTATCTGAGGCAGCAGGCAGAGGACGAGGCCCGTCAGAAGGAACTTGAGTCCCAGATTTCCTATTGGGAGTATGTGATTGCGAAGAACCAGATGGATACTCAACTGCTCGACCTGGAGCGCGAGGTCGCTCTCGAGAAGCACAATGCAAGGATGATCGAGCTGCAGGCCAGAACTGCAGAGGCTGAGTACGAGCTTGAGATGGCTCTCCGCAACCTGGAGGCTCTCAAGGCAGGTCTGACAGAGACAGAAACCAATCAGCTTAATGCACTTATCGCTATCGTTGACGCCCAGAGACAGGAACTCAATGCCGCTCAGGACGCATTGATCGAAGCAGACAGAGCACTTATCGATGCTCAGTATACCTATACTGCAGACTCGACATACTGGTACAACAGATATGCTCTTGAGGTTGCATCTTGGGAGCGTACGTTGGAGCTGGCCCAGAAAGACTTGGCAGAGGTTCCCGCACTTGCCGAAGAGGGTTCCTGGGCAACGCAGAAACAGGACGCAATAAACGAGAGGTCGGCACTCGTTGACCAGATTATAGACCTTCAGTCGCAGGCTAAGATGATGGAGTCCGAAAAGAATCCCTTCATTGAGAAACAAAACGAGCTTTCTCTGCAGATTGATGCTCTCAGCCGTGAAATCAATGACCTTAATGAGCAGGTTACAGGTAGTGAGTCCGCTCTCGATGCCAGGGCTACTTTTGAAATAGAGGTACCTGCATCGATTGTTCCTTATGTAGGAGCCACATTCGAATCGACATTCGTGGATCAGTCCAATCAAACCGAGGACACGGATGCCCTGGTTGTCATTTCCGGATTTAAGGTGGATGCAGCTACGGGTGAGTACACTCTGCCCGATGGCAAGTTCGTGTATGAGACTTCTTACAGAACGGCTCAGGACCGTCTTGTAAGTCTTTCTCAGCAGATAACAGTCCTCACTGCTCCTCAAATCACCACGCTCGAGAATGCTTTGGCTGACGCTGAGAAGGCCTACAATGACGAGATTAATGGAACGAAGACCCTGTACGACTTCTACACCGGCATCTTCGAGAAAGGACTTGACGAGTACAATGCCATCGCCGCTGTTTATGGAATCACGGACCGCGAGCTCAACCGCGAGAATCTGTGGCTGAGTGCCGCAAAAGCGTATAATGACCTGATGGTCATTCCCGCCGATGCTACTGATGCCGATATAAAGGAACTCCTTGATGTGATCGCTCAGGAGCAGATGCTGCGCGACTCTCTCGACGGACAGAATATGATAGACTATCGTACTTTTACTGTGGATAACTATAAGGCCGGTACTCTGGACATCAGCCTCCTGGGTTCATATTATGCAAGTCAGCCTTCTATATTCACAGGCTATGACATCTCCTATAGCATCAACCCCGAGTCCACTGAAGCCGAGATCAATGACTACTCCGCTATGGAACTCTGGTGCACTGCATCGGATAAGCTTTATGCTTTGGATTATCTCACCGAGGCCCTTACCCTTACTGATGTAGGATACGGCGAAGTGTTCACATTGGACTATAGTTCTGACATAGACAATCCTTATGTGTCTATGAAAGCCATTGATAATGCGGGCTATAATGACTGGCTCACACGCATGGGGTATGTTGATGAATATGACTTCCAGGCTTCTCTTCTCTATCGCGAACTCGCAGACAGAGAGTTGATGAGCTACATCGAGTCCCAGATAACCAACAATGCCGATTATTCGGCCCTCGCAACTGCTATCAAGACTGATATCGCTGATATCGAGGCCCTTTCCGAAACAGACGATGAGACCAACAAAGCTCTCTACGCTCAGATGCGTGACCTGTATGAGCAGATGGATTCGTTGAGCAAGGAGATTCAGATAATCGAGAAGTCCAAGGATAGCGTGCAGTTCGAGATTGACAAGATATGTCCTGATACATGGCTGTATACAACTCCTGATAAGGATAATTATTATTATACCTACCCTGTGCCTGACACAGACTACAGTCAGATAGCCGTGCTGTTCAGGGACCTCAACCGTCTTACAGAAAGAATCCAACTTCTTGGTAACTTTATCAATGCAGAAGAAGATAGTTATTATTATATGTATGTGGACGGTGTTGATTACAGCTACGACTTCTATAATATGGAAGTTACTATCTACCAAAATGGTGTTGATCCAACAACGATTGACTTTACAGTAGAGGACTTTGTAGAAGTCTACACAGTTTACAAGCAGCTCCCTGTTGAAAATGCTCAGTATTATCTCAGCTTGGCTCAGGAGAGACTGGCTCGTCTCGAGCTCAACGGAGAACCTTTGGACCAGATAATCGAGGATCTTACTCTCGCTCTTGAGAGGGCTCAGGCAGCCTATAATGAGCAGCTCGAGATTTATACCATCTGGAGCAGCAGACTCAATGCCCTTCTTGACCTCTTTGCAGGCAACACTGAAGAAACCCCTGAAGCGTAAACAGCAGCAGCCATGAAGAAAAGTCTATTCATAACGATTCTGGCGCTCCTGTCCCTGTCGGTTACCGTCAAGGCGCAGTCCTATGCCATCGAGCAGCCGAAGTTCGGCGACATGCAGTTCTCCCTGCTGCTCGGTTCCTCCAGCTTCTCGCTGTATTCCGAGGACGGCGGCGGGCTCAGTTATCTGATGCCTTACAGTGACTATGGGATGGGAAACCAGCAGAGCATCGGTTTCGGAGCAGACCCGCTGGTCTACCTCGACCTAGGCAGTATGAATAGCAACAGTATAATCAATACGGTAGGTATCCGTTATGCCTTCTTCGTCCACAAACGCTTCGATGTCAACGTGATGTTCGGCATGAATATCAGCGCGACACCCAAGAAGGACTTCATTGAGGGCGATTTCACGGTACCCGACATGCCTATCCCTGACGCGCAGTATGTAGTGGGACGTACCAGCCATCAGTTCTACACTCAAGTCGGTACGAACTTCTACTTCCTGCCGGACAATCCCCGCATCTCTCCTTATGTCGGAGTGGTGTTCGGATTCCAGTTCGCCCGTCTGGAGACATACCTTCCCT
>HF990338.1 GCA_000432775.1 Alistipes sp. CAG:831 | reverse complement strand
CCCTCGCCACAACGGCAGCGTTTCCCGCAATTCAGTGCCGTTGCGGCAAGACCATCTCACCGCCGCCATTTCAACTGGACGCTCTACGCCGGATTCAGCCGAGTATCCGTCCGTACCATAAGCCGAATGACCGATTAGAATTTACTCCAAATATTTCTTATCTTTACAACATATAATCATTCTCACCATGAAAAACATTTTCACAGTCCTATCGGTTATCGCGGCCACAGCCATGGTCCTATACTCGTGCAGCGACAAAGCAGACAACATTATCACCGTACTGACCGACGAGGTGAAGACCGGAGCAGTCAGCGTAAAGGGCGATACTGTCTGCACTTTTCCAGATACCGTATTTTTCCAGAAGGCCTGGATGGCAGATGACAGGCATGCTATCTGCGAAACCCGCACAGCCAAGTGGGGTGGTCTGTCACAGGATCAGTGGGCTTTTGAAGTCTACGATATCCGCGCTATGCAGCCCGTCGCCCATTTTCTTCACTCCGGCAACGGGCCGTTCGAGGTACTCTCGCCATTATCCTATGTTGTAGACGACACCCTATACGTTATGGAAAGTTCCAAAGGCAAACTGTACGTCATTCCTGTTGACAAAGCAGCCGAAGGCAAGGGAATTCAGGAACTTTCTTTCAAATTCAACACCATGAAAGCCGTCACATACAAGGGGAATATTCTATCCCTCAACCCATACTGGTTCGAGAACAAGGAGACAGGTGTCTCAAACGGAGAACCCAAACTGTTCTACTCCGATGGAGAGCTGATACCATACGACGAGAGCAAAATATTTTCCGGAAACTGCTTCCAAGGCCATCTGCTTACCAATCCGGATAAGGGCACGATAGTCTATGTAGAGAACTCATATCCACTCGTGGAGTTCTACGACGACAGCCTGCGCCTGGTCAGGAGCATCATAGGGCCAGACAAAACCAAGCCGGAATACCTCAATGCAGGCAATAGCCTGTTCCACGCCAAATACTACGGCAGCATATACGGATGTGTCTGCTGTGATGACCGCTACATCTACCTGAATTACAACGATGAATTGAGCAGCGAACCTTTTATGACTACGGAACTTGTGGACGGCTCACCTGTCATCTCCGTCAATGATGATACCGACGACAGTGAAAAAGAAACAGAGCCAAAGGACGTGCTGATTCTGGTACTCGACTGGAAAGGAAATCCCCAGAGCAGCTACCGCCTGGAGGGTCTTAAAGGCTGCACTGCCATCTCCTCCGGCAGGGACGGTACCCTTTACGCCAGTGTAAAGGACACGGAGACTGACCAGCTCTCCATCCTCCGCTACAAGCTCTTCTGACGGGAAAGAATGGCGTCGCAGAGGACAATGGAGGCGGCGCTTTCAATGACTACAGGGACGCGCAGGGCGAAACATACGTCGTGGCGTCCCTTTATGCTGAGCTCCTCCAGCCGTCCGGTAGCCAGGTTTATGGTGGTCTGGGGACGGGCAATGCTGGAGGTGGGCTTCACTGCCACGCGGAAGACAAGCGGGTTGCCGTTGGTTATGCCGCCGTTGATACCGCCGGCTCCGTTGCGGGAGGTATGCCCCGCGATGTCGGTGATGGGGTCGTTGTGCTGCGAGCCGCGCATACGGGAGGCCCCGAAGCCGTCCCCGAACTCTATGCCCCTGATGCCTGGTACGGAGAAAATCATCTGCGAAAGAGCCGCCTCCATCGGATAAAAGAATGGTTCTCCAAGGCCGGCGGGGACCCCGGTGCAGACACATTCGACCACTCCTCCCACCGAATCACCTTCAGAGGCCACTTCAGCCAGAAAAGCATCCAGAGCCTCAGGTGAGGCGAGAACATCCGCATCATCCGGCTGCTCCACCGCTGCGGCAGAGTCCGGTTCGGCGTATCCGGCATTGTCCAGGAGCAGCCTCCTGCCGCCGACCTCCGTCAGCGCCGCTTCCACCAGTACCGGGGCGATGATCTTCTTGGCGACCACCCCTGCGGCCACTACCGGCAGAGTCATTCTCCCCGAGAACATACCTCCCCCGGAGGTCAGGCCGTCCACCCCATATTTTATCCTGCGCACCCAGTCCGCATGCCCCGGACGGGGAATATCGGTGAACTGCCGGTACGCAGAAGGATCCACATTGTCATTGTGAAATACCAGTTTCAACGTGGTTCCGGTGGTCAGGCCGCCCTCCACTCCCCGGACGATCTCCGGAATATCCTTTTCGGTGCGGGAGGTCGTGCCCTTGCGGCCGGGCCGGCGGCGGTCGATGTCAGCCGTGAAGTCCGCCGGTGCAAGCGGGATACCCTCCGGCACTCCCTGAATCTCCACCGACATGAGCGGACTATGGGATTCCCCTGAGAGGGCAATCCTGAAAGCGTTTCCGAAAGCGTTGTGCATAACGTTTATGTGGTATATTGCTACTGGTGAATGGATTCGAACAGCTTGAGAAAACCGGGGAAAGATTTGTCGATGCAGTCGGTGCTGTCGAGGGCGACCTTGGAGGCGCAGCCGAGAGAGGCGACTTTCAGGGCCATGGCCACACGATGGTCCGAGAATGTGTGGAATGTTCCGCCCTTCAGCATTTTCCCTTCGACTATCCTGCGGGTGAGACTGATGCCGGTGATCTCCATGGTGTCTCCGTCAACCCTGGCGGGCACGCCCATTGCCCTCAGCCCTTCTTCCATGACCACCGGACGGTTGCTCTCCTTGTTGCGCAGACGGGCCACCCCGGTGAAATGCGAGGTCCCTTCGGAGAAGGCGGCCAGTACCGAAAGGGCCGGCACCAGGTCCGGGGAATCCGTGGCATCGAAGTCGAAGGCCCGGAGGCTGCCGCGGCTCACCAGAAGACCCTTTCCGTCGGGAAGTTCCTCTACGGAAGCCCCGCAGTCACGCACCACATCCAGTATCTTCTTGTCTGCCTGGATAGTATTGAGATTGAGACCGGTGATAGTGAGCGAACCGAAAATTGCCGCAGCCACTATAAAGTTTACCGCCGCACTCCAGTCTCCCTCAAAGGTCATTTCGGCTGGGGAGTATTTCTGCTTGCCGGGAATATTGAAGACCAGTTCATCCCCCTCACGGTGCCACTCGACGGTGACTCCGAACTTCTGCATGACATCCACGGTCAGCAGGATATAGGGCACACTCGTAGCGTTCTGAACGCGCAGCACGCTGTCTTTCTTGGAAAGGGGCAGGGCCATGAGAAGACCGGTTATGAACTGGGAGCCTTTCTTGCCCGATATGGTGATCTCGCCGCCCTTGATAGGTCCGCAGACTACAGCCGGCAGAGTCTCTTCGGCCGTGAGAATACAACTTGCCCCGAGTTCCTCCATCGCTTCCTTGCAGCCGTACATGTGGCGGTCCATCAGACTGCCTTCACCCGTAACGGTCACTGACTCACCGAACTGCGCCACCACAGGAATACACAGTCTGGAGAGCAGCCCCGACTCGCCTACGAAAGCCGTGCGGCCGCCGCTCTGCATGGACATGGATATGAGACTCGAGAACGGAGAGTCGTTTTTCTTCTTCTCCGGCGGGAAGCCGCCACGTATAATCAGATCACCGCCCTTGTCTATATAAGCCTCTGAGGCAAACTGCCTGGCCACACCTATTGCCGAATCTATGTCACGGCAACGGGTGCAGTTGTGGAACTCACTCTCGCCCTTGGCCAGCATGGCGGCAATTATAGCTCTCTGCGCCACACTCTTGGAGGCCGGCATACTGACTGTACCGCTCACGGCCGGCCGGTTATGGAAGTTCTCCAGTTCCTCGACCGTAAACATGCCAGGAGCCACTATGTATTTCTGCCTCAAGGCACAATACGTAAACGGAGCGCCTTGTCTATGTGCCTCCAGACGGCTGAACCGCCCGGCATCCCCCATCGCGAATGCTATCAGGGGCACTTTCTTGCGGCCCATCCTGCCTTCTCTCTGCAACTTATACAGGTCCAGCACCCGGAGAGCGTCAGCGGTAGTATCGGCTGTAGTGACGATCTTGACGATATCCGCTCCGGCCGCAACTGCCTCCCTGTACACCTTCACCAGGGCATCTGTCCCGGGAGTCATCTGGTAGTCGTGGAACGAGAGGATTATCTTGGTCTTGCTGCTGCGCAGCAAAGCCTGGTTCTCTTTCTTAAGATTGATGAAGGAAAATACGTTGACATCCACATAGGCGGCCCCGGCCAGTACGGCAGCCTCATAAAGATGGCTGCTGCGCTTCATGCAGGTTGCAATCAAAGGTATCTTCGAACCGCTGAACAGTCCGTGCACCTCGTCCTCCCCAAGCCCGCAGAGATCCAGACGTATCTCCGCCACCAGGTCCGGAAACTGTCTGCGGTACTTCTCGCAGCGTTTCAAGGCCTTCCTGCAGGCATCCAGGCCATAGTCCCCTATGCTAATACATATCATAGATAATCTCCTGTAATTCATTCACGCTCAGCGCCGCTGTCTCCACAGAGCCCAGACCGCGAATCAGGACAAAATTAATAAAATCTTCCTTACGTTTCTTATCATTCAGCACAAAGTCCGATAATTTTGCTGCCACCGCCTTTCCGTCAAGGCCGGCATGAGCTGTGACAATCTCCGCAATATCCTTGTAGCCCAGCGACTTGAAATCCCTCACTATGGCTGCTGCGGTATCCTCCGCCAGCACTCCTTTCCTGACGGAAATTTCCGCCGCTGCGATAATTCCCGCTGCGACCGCCTCCCCATGGGAAAGCGCCTCCATCCCGCCTCTCCCTTCAGTTGATCTGCCCGCATCCCCGGAAGTCCCGCAAGCCATGCAGACCGACTCCACCGCATGACCGAGAGTATGGCCCAGATTGAGCTTCATCCTCTCTCCTCTCTCCCTGCGGTCCGCCTCCACGATGGTCGATTTGATCTCGATGCAGCGGCGGATTATCCCCTCCGTTTCCGCATCCGGTTTTGGAGCGACTCTCATGCCAGTCCTTGACACGGCTTCATTTTCCTTCACACACTGTCCACAGGCAATCCACCCGGCGTACCACTCCACCGCCTTGCCGTACATCTCCCCGTCCCCTATAATCAGAGTCTTGAGCACCTCGGCCATACCGGAACGCCACTCCCTCGCCGGCAGGGTCTCAAGTACCGACGGGGCCACCAGTACCGCCTCAGGAATGCCGAACGTCCCGACCACATTCTTGTAACCGTGGAAATTCACCCCGGTCTTGCCGCCTACCGCCGCATCCACCTGCGAGAGAAGAGTCGTGGGCACCAGAGCATACCTGATTCCCCGCTTGTAGACCGAAGCCGCAAAGGCAGTGATGTCCGTAGTCACCCCGCCGCCGATACCGAGCAGAAGCGCACCGCGGTCCGCCTCATGCTCCAGCAGCCATTCCACAATCCGCGCTACGGTCTCAAGCGATTTTCGCTCCTCTCGGGCCTCGAAGGGCATCCACACTACGCCGCTTTCCTCCAACTGCGGTGCAAACCTTTCCGCCACATTGGCGTCCACCACCGCAAAAACACCTGTCGGCCCTTCAGTAATCCGGGGCAACATCCCGGGCAGCTCCCGCCCGACGTCCTCTATGTACCAGACTTTTTCCATTCTCTATAATGATTTTGTCCGTTCGCCGCACAAAGATAAGCAAAGCGCTGCATAATCCCACCTGGTCAGTTCTCCGATGAATCTACCCAGCGCCATTGCCGGGTAGCAGCCGGGATGAACTGACTTGCCGGCCAGTCCTGACTTGAGGATCCAGACTCGCCGGGATTGCCTGCATTCGATTATTCCGTCGGTTTTACCATAGATTTTACCCTGCACACTGCTTGGCATATGAAGAATCTTTCTTATCTTTGCAGCCCGGTGCTCACCCAGCACACACCAGCCCGGATGGCGGAATCGGTAGACGCGCTGGTCTCAAACACCAGTGGAGCAATCCGTGCCGGTTCGACCCCGGCTCCGGGTACCGCCAAAAGAGGTAATTGTTTAATTTTCAAACAATTACCTCTTTTGTTTTTCTTCAAATATTCCCAAAGAACCCATGTTGGGCATACGGTTCTTTATGCCCATCTTTTCCATATACTCTCTGGCAAGCAGGACCATCATACCGTCCGTAAGCCTGTAATGATATGTGACCTACCTACGTAGTGGGATTTTGACACATTCCGTAAAATAATGCACAGGCGTTGACTGATTTTTCTTGTTTTTCAAGAATCATTCGTTAATTTTGCAGTGTCATGATAGAAATGACCTTTGCAAACTAAGGCAGGCATCTATCCCTAAATGGATGTCTGCTTTTTTTTGAACTGTTACCGAGGGGAGGTAGTTATTACGAGAAGCCAATTGTTCTACAGCAAAGGTCCATTTAATTCTATCATGAAAAACAGAACGAAATGCACATTCGTGATAATCTCCATCAGAGCGGAGATTGTCAGGCTTGCCCGAATCAAAGTGCTTGCACTTTTCCGTTTCGGCAAGGTTGAGAGGACATGAATACCGTACCTGTCGGGTATTAGGGTACTCCGCTGATTTCGGAATTCATGTCTGAGCCGGAAAGGCACTCTGCCCTATCCCCTCGGTTTTTCAATGCTACAGCATACAAATCATAGCAGTCCGCAGTCCTCGAATATCTGCAGAGCCTTGCGGTGCTTGTCGTTGATGCGGGTCAGACGCTCCGCCTTTTCCGTGTCGCCGTCCTCCACAGCCTGCGCATAGGTCCGCAGCCCCCTTTCAAGATTGTGCCGGAGGTCGTTCATTTTGACGTGAATGGCCGTGGTGTTGCCGGACGCGGCGATTCGCCGCACATAATCGAAGTAGTCCTCAGCCTTAGCGTGCGTAAGCAGCTGAAGTGCGGCAAGCACATCCTCATCGACCCCTCTGCCGCGCAGTTCATCCAGAGTCAGCTCCGAATCCTCCACCACATCATGCAGGAAACCGGTCTTGGTCTCAGCATCATTACAGACCATAAGCCCCACGGCGACCGGATGCAGGACAGCCGGCCTCCCGTCAAGGTCCTTCTGCCCCTCGTGCGCCTCCAGCGCAATCCGCAATGTCTCTTCTACTGTCATATTCTCTGATATCTTCTGCAAAAATAATCAATCCTCATCCAACTCAACACCGTCGTCAAAGGCCACGAGAAGATATTCCTCCCCGTCTTTCAAAGTCCTGTCCATATCTTCTATCGCCAAGCAAGTTGTAAAACTGCCATTCTCCATGACATACACCATCAGATCCTCCTTAGTCTTTTTCAGCACCCGGCAGCCCCAGTCAGTGCGGACGGAATCATTATCCATCATTATCGCAGAGAACAGAGGATCATTGACACCGACTAAGGGAGAGACATCCATTATCCGCTCCGGGCAGTAGGTGGCCGAACTTATGTCCGGGCCGGAATACGGCTTGTAATAATCGAAATTTTCTGATTTAACAGCACCTATGTAAATACTTAAACTCATATCAAATAATTAAAAAAGACAAACCGGACATGCGGGACGGCACTGAATCCATATCAATGGCGATAACCGGCTCTGCACTCAATAGCGAGGGCAAAATCAAAGGCTTCTGTGACAAAATAAGCAGAGCCGCAATTTGATGTAAGGATTTTTGACCTGTAGTCGAGTATAAAATACGACCGCCACGCATGTCCGTTCAGGCAGGTTTCGCGCAGGCGCTCAGTCCTGCCTTATTTGTCAGAACTGTCGGAGTTTTTCATATATCGGCCTGAGATTGTCGGGTATGACTATCTTCAAGGCTTCCACTTCCTTGCGTTTTCTGTTCCTCTCCCGGCTAAGCTCTTCCCGCTTCAGGTCCACATCGGCCTTCCACTGCTCCAGTGCGGCACTCCACCGCCGGCTCTTCTCTTCCTTGTCCGCCGCAATGGTTTTCTCAATCTCATGCATCATCCCGTTAAGCTCCGCCTGAGCGGAACGGTGCTCAGCCTGCAGTGCAAAGAACAGGGATTCGACCTCCTCACCCTCCACATTGGGATAGTACGTGTACACAAGAGTGTCCTTCCCGTTCTCCTTCACCGCCTTAGGTGTCGACAGACGCTCCATGTAGGCTTTACGGGCCTCCGAGAGCGCTCCGTCCGGGTGAATGAACTTGCCTATGACAGCGCACTTTGTCTGCAGGGAGAGATATTGGTTTCGCTCCTTGATGTTCCATGAGTCAATGACATCCTGGGCAATAAGGTCCGGCTCCTTCTCCGGCTTGCTGTCCAGCAGCTGATCCAGCTCAGAAGAACCTATTTCCCCTGCCTCTTCCGCCAGCTTCTCCTTGGCCTTGACAGCCTCCCTCAGATATGCGATGAGCCTCTTCAGCTCCACAATCTCATTTATGCCGTCCCGTATCCCGGCGAACTGATCCGCGCTCGTCCCGTAGGATATCACGGTCTCGTCCGACGAGCCTATCAACGCCACTGTCGTCTTGTGAAAATCCATCGAAGAGAGCCTCTTTTCCACCGCCTGATAACTCTCCTTGGCAATATCGGCAATATGATTGGCCGATGCCGCAGTCAGACCCTGCTGTCCGAAAAATGCCGGTACACTGAGTTCATTCTTTTCCATAATCTTACCTTTTTATCATTATCATTACACTCCAAAGGTAAGGCGGCTCAGTGCCAAAGC
>HF990337.1 GCA_000432775.1 Alistipes sp. CAG:831 | reverse complement strand
CCACCGGTCGATATAGTCGCGCACAGACACCGCTAATTATTGAATATTGTTTCCATATTGTTAATAATTGTGTGTGGTTAAAATCTGAAACCTATGTACAGCAATGCACGGGCATCAGTGGAAGTGAGCATAGTGCGGTCATCCTGCCAAGGGGCACCGCTGTCGTTGAATGTCACACCTGCGTCCAGGCCGACCATGTAGTGCTCGAGGAAGGTGTATTCATAGCGTAGGCCCGCGTTGCCCGTCAGGCCGGAGACATGGTACTGCCAGGTGGAGGCGGTGTAGTTTTCGGGCTCAATCTCCGGGAACAGGGCCGCTGTCTCAAAGCAGAGGCCGTCGGCAAAGTACCATCCGATGCCGGCATAGGCGGAGAAGCGGTGATGCTCGGTGTCAATCATATGGAATACTGGACGGACCGAGACGGCCAAGGAGTTGTGACGCAGCCACGTGAGATTGTTGGGGTCATTCCCCGCCGCTATCCACCGGTCGATATAGTCGCGCACAGACGGCATATCGGCAAGACCCTCATAGCCTCCAGGGCTGTCCGTCGTGGTGACGGCCGGAGCGTCCGCGATGTCCGGAAACGTGTTGCGGTAGGAGTTCTGTACGTCCAGCTCCAGGGACAATCTGCGCACTAAGTCTCTCTGATAGCTGAATCCGTAGACAGCTGTGGCTCGGTATCTCTGCCCGAAGTTCACTCCGCCGCCGGCTGCCGGACCGGAGTACTCGGAATAGAGTCCCCAGTAACCGATGCCGCCGTAGAGTCTGACAGTGTTCTGCGCTGTAAGGACGGCGGGATTACACACTGCGGCAAACATGCATATTGTGATGGCCGCGTACAGTGATGAAAGCTTGCTCATGATTCTGATTCGGTTATATGGTTCAGGCCGCAAATATAATATGGAAAAGTTCCGGCAAGATAAAAATAAAATCACGGGCCACAGCGCGGCTTTCAAGTATCAAACTGCTTTTATACAAGCACATACACCCTACATGCTTCCACATTTTAAAGGTCACATCACCGTAGGTGCGGACGCAATTACCGCTTTCCCCAGGCGGCCAAGCGGCTGCTGAGATACTTTGCGAGGCTGCCGTCGAGACCCATTTTACGGGCGAGCCTGGTCTTGCGCGTGCTGAGGTTGGTCTCGCTGATGTCGAGGATGGTGCACAATGTGCTGGCGGGATATCCGAGGCAGGTGAGGATTATAAGGTACCGCTCGTCCTTCGACAGGCCGGGATATTCCGAGAACAGTCCGCTGAGGAACCCCGGGTACACGGTGTCTATCAGGGTGCTCGCGTCACCGTAGGTGTTGATGCCGCGGATGAAGTCGCGGGCGACGTCCACGGATCTGTCAAGAAGGTGAGCGGGATTGCTCTGATGGATGTCGTAGATGTCGATGATCTTACGCATGGTACTGTAGGTAAGGTTGTAGAACCGCATCAGGCCGCTGTTGGCAGCAGCATAGCGGCGGAACATCTGCTCCATGGATTTTCTTGCCTCCTCCTCATGGATTTTCTCCTCACGAAGGCTGTTGCTCTCCGCTGTCTGACGGTCCAGCTCCTTCCCGCGGATATCCGCCAGGGCCTTGAACCTGCGGGCCTCGGCCCTCTGCCGCCGGAGCATTGTCCTGAGGAGGAAGATCACAGCTGCCACCGCCGCGCCTGACAGAAGGAAAATGACGGTGAGCAGCAGGATACTCCTGTCCCGTCTGTACAGCTCCGCCTCGAGCCGGGAGTGGTCATACCGCAGCTCCGAGTCCCGGAGCTGGGATTCGTAGCCTTCCTCCAGGATTGACAACTCTATTCTATGTGCGTGACTTTGGTTTATCAGTATGTCATCACTGTTATTTTCCAACTCTGCAATCTCTTTAAAAAGCAAGTAGATTAGAAGACTGTCCGCCTGACTGTAGGCCTTAATAGACTCACAATAGAACTGGGCAGAGTCTGCCATCTTTAAACCAATATAGCATTTTATGGTAAGATATTGAAAATCATTGTATAGACTCTCCTCGGCAATATTTTGAGGTATCTCTCCATACTGTGAGAAGGCTCTCTTGATTAAGTCTAAGATTTTCCTTGCATCGTCATCAGGTTCATAGACATAACAGAGAAGGTCAAATGCAGAGAGGCCACAGAGTCGATTATCATACTGCTCTGCCATTGACAATGCCTTCTCCAAATGAGGAATGGCTTTATCTACTGAGTCAATCATCAATATTCTGGACAGAGAAAGATGGGCAGACATAATACGTTCGGGCAGTTCTGCTTTCTCAAAACACTCGAGTGCTTTTCTATATCTGAGAATAGCCGCCTGTTCGTTCACAAAACTACTTCTGTAGAGCGAGGCTATACGGGTATGGAGCAGACCTAACTGCTCCATATTGCCCATACGTTCGACCAAAGGCTCCGCCTCTTTGTAGGCGAGCATCGCACCCTCCGCGTCGCCCCGCTCCGAGAGCACCGCTCCCTGCATGACCAGCGCACGGGCCAGCAGCTCTTCCGGTCCGCGGCGGCGGTAATAACTTACTGCTTCCGACACCGCGGTATCCTCTGCTACAGGCAGGTAGTTCTTATACTCCGCCTCCGTCATGAGCAGGGTGTGGAATGCACGGTCCTCTCTGTCCATTCTCCCGATCTCCGCACTGTCGATACCGCTCAGAATGTCAAGGGCACCCTGCGGATCCGTCATCATCAGGGAGTCCGCGGCGGCAAGCTCAGGATACCGGCTCACGTGCCTGCCTGTGCACGAGCACAGTGAGCAGAGCAGTACTATCAGGTATAGAATTTTCATGCTGCAAAGATACGCAATAAGGGATAAAACGTATGGCGGTCACATGACAGTCACATAAGACAAGGTCTTTATCGTTAGTCAGACATGTTGATATTCAACAAAGAACGAAGTACAAGACTCTATGCCGAGAGTACAGAAAAGAACTTCAGTCACATGACGGTCACATAAGATCAGGCCCAGTATGGCAGGTAACCTTTGTATTTTTTACTGTTATTCCCGGGATCGGCGTCCTTAATCAATCCGTTCCCCGGTGAGGGCCCCTCCGCCCCAAGATTCCCCCACCCGAACCCGCCATTTCCCAGATACCCCGGACATCAACCGGAAATGCCCGCACGCCCCGTTTTCGTAACCATCAGACATTCAGTGCATAATAGAACCGGCCTGTGCTTTCCTCGATTTTGAAACCGCTAGCATCCACAGCGCAACTTTCTAACTGTCTGATTATCTGTCAGTCCCCGACTTGCCCCGTGCCGACGATTCATTTTCGTTCATTTCCCTGTTCCATGGACAATCCTCGTTTAGCCATGTGCCAGAACCTGCGCCTCCTGCCGTGACCGCTCTACGACCAGGAACCGGAGGCCTATTCCTCCAGGTGGGACGGCGAGGCCTGGCGGGAATTCGTGATGTAGCGCCGGCAGACGCGGCGGAACCTTACATTGAACAGCAGCGCGGCAACGGCCAGTCCCAGCAGCAGGCCGATCCAAACTCCGTCAGGTCCCAGCCCGAAGGTGAATCCGAGGAGGTAGGCGCTCGGCAGGCAGATGATGTAGTAGGAGATGCCAGAGAACACTGTGGGGATGTTGATGTCCTTGAGTCCCAGCAGGGATGAGCGGCTGGCCAGCTGTACGGCGTCGAAGACCTGATAGAGTGCCAGTATGATAATCAGTCTTCCGGCTATCGGAATGACGGCCGGATCCTCAGTATATATAAAGGGTATGACCCTGTGCAGGCTGATGAACAGAATACCGAAGCCGACCATGATGGCCACGGCCATGTGTACCGCTGCTATGCCCGCGTGGTATGCGTCTTCGCGACGGCCCGCTCCGAACTGGTGCGACACGCGGATGGTGGCGGCGGCCCCGATGCCGGTGGCTATCATGAATGACAGGGAACTCAGATTCTGGGCTATCTGATGAGCTGCCAGCTGGTATTTGCCCATCCAGCCGACCATGATGGCGGCGAAACTGAAAGCAGTTACTTCCAATAGGTTCTGCAGCGATATGGGCAGGGAGAGCTTGAGCTGGCGGAGCATTTCCCGCAGGTGTACCGCATGACGGGGGGTGAGCCTGACGAACTTGCGGTACTCCTCTACCCGGAACAGGATTATCAGGAAGGCTATTGCACCCAATATCCTGGATATGAGGGTGGACCATGCTGCTCCGGCTACACCGAGGGCGGGGGCGCCCAGCTTGCCGTAGATGAGTACCCAGTTCAGGAAAATGTTGAGGATATTGGTGCCTATCGTGATCCACATCTCGTTGCGGGTATTGCCGATGCCCTCCGAGAAGAACCGTACATTGAAGAATGCGATCATCGGGATGAATCCGGAGACGATGATGAAGTAGTACTGCCTGGCGTACCCGAGTACTTCCGGGTCCTGTCCCATGCGGCCCATGAAGGCGCCTACGGTCAGCATGATGCAGGTGAGGACCACTGCCATTATGGCGTTGAGGGCTGCCGAGTTGCTCAGGGCCACTGCCACGGCCCTTCCGTCGCCCTTGCCGAAGTGCTGTCCCACCACCGGGGTCACTCCCTGTGCAAAGCCTATCGCAAAGACCAGCCCGATCATGATGATGGCGTTGGCAAATGACACGCCGGCCAGCTGGGCCGCACCGAGGTGCCCGACCATGATGTTGTCCGCCAGCTGCACCAGCACCTGCCCGGCCTGGGTAATCATCACGGGGAAGGCCACTTTCAGGTTTCGTTTATAGAAAGGTACGTATTCTCTTAAAGTCATATCTGCCGTGTTTTGGGAAAGCGGCCGCAAAAGTAGCAAAAACTTGCAAGAGAAACGGAAAATGGTATTATATTTGCATTTAATAAATCATTTAATTGCTTATTAAATACGCGATGAAAGACAAGGACGACAAAGAAGGCCGGGAGGGCGGCGACAGCAGCATGGAGGAACGGATACTCGCGAGTGCGGAGAGGCTCTTTCTCAGCAAGGGGTACAATCTCACCAGCATGACCGAGATAGCCCGGGAGACCGGCTGCACGCAGGCTCTGGTTCACTACTATTTCAGGACGAAGGAAAATCTCTTCTCGAAGATATTCGAGGGCAAGTTCCATCAGTTCATCGGCTGCATAGTCAGGCGGGAGGACGAGGACCTTCCGTTCGCTGAGCTTGTATCCGTCCGTACATCCCGTCTCTTCGACCTGATGGCGGACAATCCCCGTCTGCCGTTCATGTTCCTGAGCGAGTTCGCCGTCAATGCGGAGCAGCGTCAGACCCTTAAGGACAGCATTGTCTCCCTCTGTGCCGAGGCTGTGGCCAGTCTCGAGGCGAAGATCGGCGGGGAGGTGGAGAGCGGCCGTATCCGCCGTACGGATACGATGAATCTGACGCTCAATATGTTTTCGCTGGTAGTGACATTCTTTGTGCTCCTGCCCTTCCTTGAGGAAATGGGCTTCATAACCGATGCTAACAGGGAGGATTTCATCGCCCAGCGCAAGCAGGAAATAATCAGAACAATAATTGGAAGTCTCAAACCATGAAAGCAATAGAAAGATATATACTGACGGCGGCAGTTGCTGCTGCGGCTCTTCTCCCGGCTACCGGAGCATCCGGGCAGACATCGGAGAGGGTGACGGCAGCCGGTCCGGTGGCAGAAACGTCAATGCAGGACAGTCTTGTGCAAAACACCTCCGGGCAGGATGTTCTGAGGCAAGACATGCCGGAGCAGCCGGTTGACCCGGATTCCGCGACGGTCTACACGATTGAGCAGTGCTACACCCTCGTCCAGGAGAACTACCCTCTGGTAAAGCGTTACGAATTGTTGGATCTGACGGAGGAGTACACCCTGAAGAACGCCTACATGAACTATTTCCCCCAGATATCCCTTCAGGGCTCGGCCTCCTGGCAGACAGACGTGCTGGAGTTCCCCTTTGACCTCAGTGCCTACGGGATAGAGATGCCGACGTTCAGCAAGGACCAGTACGCGGCCATCATCGAACTGTCGCAGGTGCTCTGGGACGGAGGAATGATAGCGGCGAACCGGGCCAATATCCGGGCGAAGGCCGATGTGGACATGGCTCAGCAGGAGATCAACATGTATTCTCTGAAGGAGAAGGTCAATGACCTCTATTTTGGTATCCTGTACCTCGACCAGCAGATCCGGCAGGTGGATATCATGATGGAGGAACTGGAGAGGGAATACGCCCGCATCGAGGGCTGTATCGCCAACGGGGTGGCCAATGCCTCCGACCTGGACCTGATAGAGGTCGAGCGCATCACCCAGAGGCAGAGCCGGGACCAGCTCACCTCGATGCTGGATGCCTATCTGCGGGTGCTTACCCTGATGACCGGCGTGAGGATAGACGATGCTTCCATGCTGGTGATGCCGGTCCCTGAGGGCGCAGACAAGGAACAGATGCTCAATGCCCTGATTGCGTCCGAGATACGCCGCCCGGAGCTGGATCTGTACAAGGCTCAGGAGCTGGAAATCGACACCCAGCTCGACTACTGGACCGCCGGAGGTCTGCCCCAGTTCAGCCTCTTCATCCGCGGAGGTTACGGACGTCCCGGACTCAATATGATGGACAACAGTTTCCAGCCCTTCGCTATCGGCGGTATCCGCCTGGTGTGGAATATCAGCCAGCTGTACAGTCTCGGCTACGGCAAGAAGATAGTCAGCTACTCTAAGGAGCAGGTCAATTCGGTACGCGAGACATTCCTCTTCAACACCAACCTCCAGGTACAGGAGCAGGTGGCTGAGATACAGCGCTATTTCAAGACAGTGGAGGATGACGAGAGGATCGTGGAACTCCGGGAGAATATCCGCGAGTCCACCGCCGCAGGAGTGGAGAACGGTACCAAGAACGCCTCCGACCTGATAACGGAGATCAACAAGGAAAACGTGGCCCGCAAGCAGCTCATCATGCACCAGATAGAGATGATGAAGGCTCTTTACGAGCTCAAGACGATAAAGAACAGTTAGACCGATTATAAACGAAACGACATCTATATCATGAAAAAAATCAGATGGATATACTTCCTGCCGGTGGTAGCCGGCGCAGTGCTGGCGACAGCCGTCTCATGCAAGGACACAGACGGAACCAACGATGCCTCGGGTACATTCGAGGCCACCGAGGTGATGGTCTCTTCGGAGGCCTCCGGACGCATTCTCTCCCTGAACGTGCATGAGGGCGGGATGATTGCGGCAGGACAGGAATGTGGTCTGATAGACACACTTCAGCTCTACCTGCAGAAGCGCCAGCTTGAGGCCGGAGTGGCAGCGGCACTGAGCCGCCGCCGGGATGTGGAGACCCAGACTGCCTACATCAAGGAACAGATAGAGGTCAACCGCAGGGAGGCCGACCGGGTGCGTAAGCTCATAGCTGCGGATGCCGCCAACACCAAGCAGCTGGACGATATTACCTCCGCCATCAAGCTGCTGGAGACCCAGCTGGCCGCCACAGAGGCTGATATTGCCCAGAACAATACCATAGCCGAGGCTGAGGCCGCCTCCTACCGGGCCCAGATCGATCAGGTCGAGGAATCCCTGCACCGCTGCCGGATAACCTCACCGATAGACGGAACCGTACTGGTCAAATATGCCGAGGCCGGAGAACTGACGGCTGCCGGCAAACCATTGTTTAAGATAGCCGACCTGCGTAGGATGAATCTGCGGGCCTACATCACCGCCTCCCAGCTCACGGCCATCAAGGTGGGCCAGAAGGTGAGGGTGTTCGCCGACTCCGGCGAGGACGGAGTCCGTGAGTACGAGGGTACGGTGTCGTGGATATCGGACCAGTCCGAGTTCACCCCCAAGACTATCCAGACCCGGGACGAGCGGGCCAACCTGGTCTACGCCATCAAGGTCTCTTTCGTCAACGACGGCTATGTCAAGATAGGCATGTACGGCGACCTGAAGTTCTGAAGACCATCGCAATGTACAGTGTAGAGGCAGATAATCTCATCAAGCGGTACGGGAGCAGCGAGGCTCTCCGCGGAGTCTCCTTCAAGGTCTCCGAGGGGGAGATATTCGGCATCATCGGACCCGACGGAGCCGGCAAGACATCCATCTTCCGGATTCTGACGACCCTGATTCTCCCCGACGGAGGCAGTGCCCGGGTCCTGGGCTTCGATGTCGTGCGGGATTACCATGAGATACGCCGCCGCGTGGGCTATATGCCGGGCCGTTTCTCCCTCTACCAGGACCTGAGCGTGGAGGAGAATATCCGTTTCTTCGCCACCCTCTTCGGCACCACCCTCGAGGAGAACTATGACCTGGTCAAGGACATCTACTCCTATCTGGAGCCGTTCAGGAAACGTAAGGCAGGAGCTCTTTCCGGCGGTATGAAACAGAAGCTCGCCCTTTCCTGTGCCCTGATTCACAGACCGGACGTCCTCTTCCTCGACGAGCCCACCACCGGTGTGGACCCTGTATCCCGCAAGGAGTTCTGGACGATGCTGCGCCGCCTCAAGGCTCAGGGACTCTCGATAGTCGTTTCCACTCCATACATGGACGAGGCGACGCTCTGCGACAGGATAGCATTGATACGCAAAGGCGTTTTCCTGGATACCGACACTCCCGCCGATATTATTTCCAAATTTACCCTTCCACTGCTGGCCGTCAGCGGTTCCCGCATGCCCTCCCTGCTTCGGGATATCCGACGGATACCGCAGGTATTCAGCTGTTTTGCCTTCGGAGATACCCATCACGTGGTCATGCGGCCCAGTGACCTGTCCCTCGAGGCGCAAATCAATCTTCTGAACACATCCCTTCACGCCAAGGGCCACAGCGACCTTTCCATCAAGCCGGCGCGTCCCAATGTGGAGGACTGTTACATGTATCTGGACACACTGGAGGAACAGTCATGAGCAGAGGGGAAAATACCAGGAAACGCATCCGTGAGCTGCTGGGCCGGGAGGACGATCATTTCCTCCGGGAGGGGGAGGTCATCCGTACCGAGGGCCTGACCAAGTGTTTCGGGGACTTTACGGCGGTGGACCATATCTCGTTTTCAGTCAATAAAGGGGAGATTTTCGGCTTTCTGGGAGCCAATGGCGCGGGCAAGACCACGGCCATGAAGATGCTCTGCGGCCTGAGCAAGCCTACCGGAGGCAGGGCCGTGGTGGCAGGCTACGACCTTCAGTACAACTGGGAGGTCAAGCGGCTCAAGAAAGTCATCGGGTATATGAGCCAGAAATTTTCTCTCTACGAGGATCTCAAGGTCTGGGAGAATATCCGCCTCTTCGGAGGTATCTACGGCATGAAGGACCATGACATCGCGGAAAAAACAGAGGAACTGCTGCAGCGGCTCGACCTGATGGAGCAGAGGGACCGGATGGTGCGGGACCTGCCGCTGGGATGGAAGCAGAAGCTGGCATTTTCAGTGGCAATATTCCATGAACCGAGGATCGTCTTTCTCGACGAGCCTACGGGAGGAGTGGATCCGGCGACCCGCCGCGGATTCTGGGAGATGATCTACGATGCAGCCGAGAGGGGCATCACGGTATTCGTGACGACCCACTACATGGATGAGGCGGAGTACTGTAACCGTGTGTCGATTATGGTGGACGGCAGGATAGAGGCGCTCGACTCGCCGGCTGCCCTCAAGCAGCGGTACGGTGCCTCGGGTATGGACGAAGTATTCAGAATGCTCGCCGGGCGGGCCAGAAGGGAGGAATGATGATATGGGAAAGATGAAGGATTTTAAGCGGTTCATGTCGTTTGTGGGCAAGGAATTCAACCACATTCTCCGGGATACGAGGACACTGATGGTGCTCATCGTGATGCCGGTGGTGATGATTGTCCTGTTCGGTTTCGCCCTGTCCACGGAGATCAAGGATGTCAAGGTGGCGGTCTATGACCCTTCGCGGGATGCGGCCACATCACGGCTCATCAGCCAGATAGATGCCAGCGAGTATTTCACGGTGACTGCCTTCCTGGACGGGGAGGACGGGGTGCTTGATGCTTTCCGCTCCAACTCGGCTGATATAGCCCTGGTATTCGAGGACAATTTTTATCATCGTGCGGTCCACGACGGGGACGGTCGCCTTCAGATCATAGTGGACGGCTCCAATACCAATATCGGGTCGATGGCTGTATTCTACGTCAGCAGCATAGTCTCCTCCTTCCAGAAGGAACTGGCGCAGGAGGCGGCACTCAATCAGTCATCGGCAGGAGGTTCTTCCGTAGATTCAGTATCTCCCGTGACCATATCCACTTCCACCCGCATGATGTACAACCCGCAGATGAAGAGCGCCTTCAACTTCGTGCCCGGAGTGATGGGCATGATACTCATGCTAGTGTGCGCGATGATGACATCGGTATCCATAGTCCGCGAGAAGGAGAGGGGGACGATGGAGGTGCTGCTGGTCTCTCCCGTGAAACCTTTCTCAGTGATACTGGCCAAGGCGATACCCTACTTCGTTGTTTCGGCATTTATCCTGCTGATAGTGCTTTGCCTGTCGGTGTTCCTGATCAAGGTGCCGATATCGGGCAGTCTGATGTGGGTGGTGCTGGTGTCGCTGCTGTTCATCCTCGTGTCACTGTCCATAGGTATCCTGATATCTACCCTGGTGTCCAAGCAGGAGGTAGCGATACTTATTTCGGGAATGGTGCTGATGCTGCCTACGATGCTGCTCTCGGGCATGCTTTTCCCTATCGAGAGCATGCCGAAGGTGCTGCAGTGGGTATCCTACTGCGTACCGGCCAAATGGTATATTGACTCTATAAAGGTGATGATGATCCAGGGCCTCGGAATCCGCTACTGCCTTGACGCCGTGCTGATTCTGTGCGGCTTTCTGACTGTGATTACCGGACTGAGTGTGTTTAAATTCAAGGACAGGCTATGATAAAGTATCTGATAGAAAAGGAATTCAAACAGATGGCGAGGGATCCTTTCATCCTCTTCATCGTCATAGCTCTGCCCGTGCTGGTAATGCTCGTTTTCCCCTGGGCCACCACCATGGAGATCAAGAACGTCAATGTGGCCGTTGTGGACAACGACCGCTCGGACCTCTCCCGGCTGCTGACCGAGAAGATAGCCTCGACCGAGTATTTCGATATTACCGGGGTCTTCATGCGCTCGGACGATGCCTTGGAGCAGGTGGAGTTCGGGGACGCTGACATCATCCTCGAAGTGCCTTACGGATTCGAGACGTCCCTGCTTTCGGAGGGCAGCAGCTCTCTTCTGATCGAGGCCAATGCGGTCAACGGAACCAAGGCCAGCCTCGGAACGTCCTATCTCGATGTCATAGTGCTGGACTTTACCGAGGAAGTGAACCTTGAGCGGGGCGCCGTGACGCTGACGGCACCCGGCGGCATATCCGTTGACTCCTACTACTGGTTCAACCCCACGATGGACTACAAGCTGCCGATGATTCCGGCCCTGATAATGCTGGTGGTAGCCCTGATTACCGGATTCCTGCCGGCGATGAACATCGTAGGAGAGAAAGAGGCCGGCACCATCGAGCAGATCAACGTCACCCCCGTCCCCAAGATTACCTTCATCGTAGGCAAGCTCATTCCGTACTGGGTCATCGGCATCATAGTGCTGAGTGTCGGTATGATGGTCGCCTGGCTGCTCTACGGCCTGCGTCCCGAGGGCAGCGTCCTCCTGCTGTACGGTCTGTCCCTGCTCTTCATCTTCGGCATCTCCGGCCTGGGTCTGATTATTTCCAACTACTCCAGCACCATGCAGCAGGCGATGTTCATGATATTCTTCATTATTATCGTCTTCATCCTCATGTGCGGCATCTTCACCCCCATCAGCAGCATGCCGGAGTGGGCACGGATCATATCCCTTTTCGACCCCTTTACCTATTTCGCCGAGATAATCCGGATGATTTACCTCAAGGGCAGTACGTTCCGGGACATCCTCCCGTACGTCTACCCGTTGCTGGCCTTCTTCGTGGTCATTATCGGCTGGGCTGTCCTCAGCTACCGTAAGCGCGGGTAATCTGAGGCAGGTGCCCGCCAGTGCATTGTGCCTGATTTTATTTTATCGTAATAAATGCTTGACGGATAGGAAAAAATATGTACATTTGCGGTCCTCAACTCCCGCTCGAGTGGTGGAATAGGTAGACACGCAGGACTTAAAATCCTGTGGGCAGCAATGTCCGTACGGGTTCGATTCCCGTCTCGAGCACAAAAAAAGTCGGCGCAAGCCGGCTTTTTTTGTGCTCGGGACGCTTCGCTGTCTTTATCAGACCCCCTCCAAACCTCCCCTCAGGGGGAGGCTTAGTCGCTTCGCTCCGAAGGGGATATGGGTGCGTGTGGACTCTCTTTATTCGGGTGGTTATTCGGGCGGCAGTGGCAGTAGGGCAGTGAGCGGGTGTGGCGGGATGGGGGCGGCTGCTGGCTGGCGTCTCGCAGTTAGGTGACAATGGTAAGTACGGGTGCAGGGTATTTTCGTAACCGCTCAGTAATCAAATAGTTGGGGAAAGCCAATGTTCTTGCCGTGCCTTCCGAGACCTACTAAAGATACTCGTTAAGATAATAACTGATTGAAAATACGAGTCTTGCATTTATAGGGTGCTCTTCTGCTTACCGTTGCTTCGTATTCCACGATTGCCTTTTCAAAAAATTGTCATAATTTTGAGGACAGTAGTAACTAAATTCTGAATAATTACAATGAAAGCAGGAACTTTTAGCAAATCTATGTTTGTGATGGCGGCCGGAGCGGCCATGATGCTGATGGTGACGGGATGCGGTGACGGGCGGAAGGTGCCGGAGAATTCGCTGGCGTTCGACGATGTGGTGTATGTGGAGGACGAGTATCCGGTGACGTGGGAACTGGCGGATGGGGATACTCTGGATATCCCGGTGCTCGGCGTGAGTGATTTCGTGATAAAGGATTCTCTTCTGATTGTCAGCAATAATGATAATGCCGGACGGGTGACTGTCCTCAGTCTGGACGGAAAGACTGTCCTCGGAAAATTCCTGCGGGAGGGACGCGGCCCCGGTGAGATCGTGAGTTTCAATGGGGTGAGTATGACCCAGTTCAGTCATCGGGACGGACATCTGACAGCATGCTGGACTGATTATGCCGGAACTCTGGTGGAGTGGGATGTCACGGCATCGCTCAGGAACGGGCTTTCGGAGGTGGCAACAAGGGATTTGGAACTGGACGGCTCTATGCTGCTGGAGGCATTGCCCGTAGGCGGCCGCGAATATCTGATTGCGGTGGCCGGAGAGGATAGGAACACGATAAAGCGTTTCGTGCTTTCCCAGGATGGGAAGACGGAGGTGACACCACCGCTGGAAAGGCTCAACCGGGCGGAGGTACGGAGTACAGCCCAGGCGTCAGGCATGGTGGCGGGCTCCGGCAATATGGTGACTTTCAGTGTCCCTGGTTTCAACAGCATAAACGGGGACTATGCCTACAATCCTGAGCGTGGGCTTGTGGTCGAGGCCGAGCGGACGAGAAACAGCCTAAGCATATTTTCCATCGACGGGGATTATGCCAGGACAGTCTGCATCTACGGCAAGAGTATAGACGATGTCTCCGATGTGGATGTCATGAATGACAGGGAGCGTCTGACGCTCCGGCCCAAGGCGTTTCCCGGATTCATATCGGCCCTGCACTGGCTGCGGGAACCGGAAGTGGAGCTGTACGTCCGCCTCTACAGCTATGACGGAGAACCGCTCGCGGAGATTCCGCTGCCCAAGGGAGGCATATTCTATGACTTCGATATCTCCGGCGGTTGCCTTTATGTCCTGGTCTCCGGTCAGGAACTCCTCATCAGATATGATGTATCCGGCTTGCTTCAGGAGATAGGGCAGTAAGCACCGGAACAGTGACGAACCCGGTCTCCGGCCAGTCGCGCGCAAGCACGTCCCGGATATAGCCCTCGGTGTCGCGGCTGATGCGGTCATCCTCCTCGTGCGGGTAGAGGTTGTAGGCTACGGTGTGCAGGCGTATGCCACGATGACGTATGGCTTCCAGTCCCAGGAGGAAATGGTTGATGCTGCCCAGTCTGCCGGATGTTACGTATATCAGCGGGTATCCTTTGGAGGCTATGTAGTCGATGGTCAGCAGCTGTCGTGTCAGGGGCACCATGAGTCCGCCGGCTCCTTCCAGAAGTACGGCATCGAACCGGCTGCTCAGCTCTGCCGTTGCCCGTTCTATTTTCCCGAAGTCGATATCCCTCCCGTCTATTTCGGCAGCCAGATGCGGAGAGCAGGGGTAGGAGAATATCTCGGGCATGGTCAGCCCCTCGCGGTCTTCCTCCAGCAGTCCGCAGCCCATGATGCGGCGATGCAGCTCTATGTCTTCGGAGATGTCCGTGTTTCCGGTCTGAATCAGTTTCTGTGTGACGGTACGCCTGCCTTCGGAGTTCCAGGTGCGGGCGATATAGCCTGTGGCATAGCTTTTTCCTACATTGGTGTCGATGCCGCTTACGAAATATACGTTGTCTTTCATGATGGTGCTTTAAAAATCAGTCTTTCCGTGCAATGAGGCAGATGGGGTGGTAGGTGAGGGGTACGCTGCCGTCGGTTGAGCCGTAACGGGCGGAGTACATGGCTGAGAATTCCTCCAGCCGGCCGCGGGTCCAGGCGGTACGGGTGATGCAGGTCACGCCGGTATGCTTGAGGTGGCGCAGGACATCGGACGGGGAAGGGAAATTCAGGGTGAGGTGTTCCTCCTCGGCGAGAACTGCCCTCAGTCCGGCGTCAGTCAGCAGGCCGTGGAGCCATTCCAGAGGGAGGTAGCTCAGTCCGGTTCCGGTAACCGAGGTTATCTCCTGCAGGTTGTCAGGGCCAAATGTGGTAAGGGCAAGGCAGCCTCCGTCCCGCAGCAGAGTCCGGCAGCGGACGATGAATGCTCCCGGGTCTTCGAACCACTGCATGACCGAGCAGGATACTATCAGGTCCCTGTCTCCTGGCAGCGGACACAGTTCTGCATCTCCTGGGACGAAACGGACAAGTGGCGTATGTGAAAGGAAACCGCCATCGGATGCCGTATCGGTGTCGGCAGAGACAAGCAGGTCGGAGAGCGTTTCTTCCACTTCTGGGCAAATGTCGTTGAGGACCAATTCTTCCGGATGGAATTTCTGCAGGAAGCGGCGGGTGAATGTTCCCGTGCCGCATCCGACCTCCAGCACTCTTCCTGGCTCTTCCGCGAGGACGGATGACAGCAGGGAGCACAGTTTGGATGCGATGACCGACTGGGCCTGCGCATACTCCGCATAGCTCCTTATGGACTTGGCAAATCTCTGGTGTATCAGATGTTTGTCCATGAGTCCTCCTTGTATAGCAGTTTCCGGAAAAGGCTGCTGTCATAGTGTGGAATGTTCAGAAGGGAGACCGGTACGTCCAACCCTTTCCATGCCTCCGTCTGGTTGGCGGCGGGAAATATCAGGTCGCCTGAGCCAATGACGGCATGGAAAGGACTGGACGTATCGGCATCGTGGTCCGCACCGTGCCGGACGGCTTCCCGTATGGCCGAAAGCTCATCTCGCAGCTCGTCCGTGCTTCTGGTCAGGCCGCAGGACAGGAGTTGCTCCAGAGCCTGCGTCGAGCCGCACATACGCCTGCGGAATTTGCCCAATGTCCTGTCCGAGAGTGAGGCCAGCGTCCCGTCAAAGACAGCTTCCGGTATTCCCATCCTGTCGTGTATGGGAAAAGGAGTCCCGTTGACAGCCAGCCGCATGCCGTTTGCACAGCCATTCAGGCCGGGCTGTGAGAGTACCTGACCGGCGGCCCATACGCCCATGGACCAGGCCAGCACCCGCACCTCCTTGTATCCGCTCAGTATCCGGGCATCGAAGCTCATATCCCGGTAGTCCCACAGCATCAGAATGTCGTATGCCGCGGACTCATCTGTTGCACCTTCGCGGAACATGCACGGCTCGGCTCCCCATCCCGAGAAGAACAGCAGCAGACCCGAAGCCCCTTCGGATTGTCTCAGAAAAACATGTTTCATATCACTCTGATGTTTTCAATCAATCTGCCGGTATCTTCTTCTGTCAATGCGGCTGTCAGCGAGAACCGCAGTCTCGAAGTTCCTTCCGGAACAGTGGGAGGGCGGATGGGAAGGACGTAGAATCCTTTCCGCTGCAGGTCTTCGGCCCGCAGTACGGTGTCTGCGCTGGAGCCTGTTATCATCGGTATGATATGGCTTTCGGAAGGCATCTGCATTCCTTGCATGGCAAATGCTTCCCGCAGCATGGAAGAAATGGTGCTCAGATGCTTCCTTCTCTCCCGGAACTGCGGCAGCCGCTCCATGATGAAGAGACTCCATGCCGCATTGACCGGAGGCAGGGCCGTTGTAAAGATGAGGGTGCGCATCCTGTTGACCAGGTATTCCCTGATTACCCGGTCGCAGATCACGTAGGCTCCCACAGATGCCAGAGCCTTGCCGAATGTGCCGCAGAGCAGGTCGATGTCCCCGATGCATCCGCATTCCTCGGCGAGCCCCAGCCCGTTTTCTCCCCGTACTCCCACAGCATGGGCCTCATCCACATACAGCATCACGGATGGCCACTTCCGTTTCAGCTCTACCAGCCTGTGCAGGGGCGCCAGGTCCCCGTCCATGCTGAATATGCTCTCGGTGACGATGAATATGCGCCCGTATGCTGCGGCCTCCTTTTCCAGAATGTTTTCCACCTGGGCATAGTCCTGGTGCCGGAACCTTATGCACCGTCCCTCGCACAGCCGGATACCGTCGATGAGGCTGGCGTGTACCAGTTTGTCAGCCAGTATGAGGGTGTTCCGGTCGCAGAGGGCCGGCAGTATCCCGCTGTTCATGTGGTAGCCGCTGCTGAGGACGAGTGCGCTTTCCCTGCCGTACATTGAGGCCAGCCTTTCCTCCAGGGCATTGTAAATGTCGAAATTGCCGGTAAGCAGGCGGGACGAAGAGGAGGACAGGGGCAGCCATCTGTCTCCGGAGGAGGACAGCATTTCCTCAAATTCCTCCGTCAGGCCGCGTTCACTGGCCAGCCCCAGGTAGTCGTTGGAGGACAGATTGAGCATCCTGCGGCCGTCACGGCAGATCCATTTGCCATGATGCTCCGCCCGGGGCAGAACCCTCAGGCTTCCCGTAGCCTCCAGCCGTTCGAGCTCCCCGGCGTAACTTTCATATATAGGCCTGCGCACATCCATAGGGCTAAGCCTCCACAGGGATTTCTCCCACTATTTTAAGCATTTTGGATGTGAGGAAAGTAAGTTCCTCCGGTTCTATGATGAAAGGCGGCATGGTATAGATCAGGCGTCCGAATGGTCTGAGCCAGATGCCTTCTTCGACGAACCGCTTCTGCATCCAGGCCATGTCCACCGGCCGCTTCATCTCGATTACCCCGATGGCCCCGAGTATACGCACATCCTCCACAGACGGCAGCTCCCGGGCCGGAGCCAGCTCCTCACGCAGCCGGGCCTCTATTCTGCGTACCTTTTCCTGCCAGCCGCTCTCAAGCAGCAGCCTGATTGATGCGATGGCCACCGAGCAGGCCAGCGGATTGCCCATGAAAGTGGGACCGTGCATGAACACTCTCGGGTCGTGGGAGGAAATGGTATTGGCCACCAGGCCGTTGGCCAGTACGGCCGAGAAGGTCATGTAACCTCCGGTGATGGCCTTGCCCACGCACATGATGTCCGGCTCCACTGAGGCGTGCTCCCATGCGAAGAGCTTGCCGGTGCGTCCGAATCCGGTGGCTATCTCGTCGAATATCAGCAGCAGGCCGTGCTCCCTGCAGAGGGCGGCCGCCTCCTGCAGGTACCGGGGATGGTAGAAGCGCATTCCGCCGGCTCCCTGCACCACCGGCTCGAGTATCAGGGCGGCCAGCTCGTCCCCGTGTTTCTCTATGATTTCCCGCAGCGGGTCGATGTCGTGCGGGTCCCAGCTGCCGTCGAACCGGCTGTGCGGTGACGGGGCGAAATACCTCACCGGCAGGGCAGAACCGAAGAGGGTGTGCATCCCTGTGACGGGGTCGCATACCGACATGGCGTTCCATGTGTCGCCGTGGTAGCCGGTGCGGATGGTCACGAAGTTGGTCCGGTCCGGATGTCCTGCGGCCACCTGATACTGTACGGCCATCTTCATGGCCACTTCCACTGCCACCGATCCGCTGTCGGCGTAGAAGATATGGCTCATCGACGGCGGGACAATGCCAAGCAGCAGTTTGCCCAGCTCGATGGCCGGCTCATGGGTCAGTCCTCCGAACATGACGTGGGCCATGCTGTCGAGCTGCCGGCGTATGGCCTCGTTGAGCACGGGGTGATTGTACCCGTGTACGGCGCACCACCAGGAGGACATGCCCTCGATCAGCTCCGTACCGTCCTCGAGGGTTATCCGGCAGCCGTGCGCGCTGCGGACCTTGTAGGTGGGCAGGGGATTGATGGTGGAGGTGTAGGGGTGCCACAGGTGGTCGCGGTCAAATATGTCGAAATTGGGGTTGAGGGATTCTTCAGATTTCATAACCGGCGGATTTGATGAGTTCTTTGTCTTCAGCCACTTTTGAGCCCACTGTGGTCAGCAGGTCTCCGGCAATGGCCGAGTTGATGCCGATGCGCATGGCCTTGAGGACGGCCTCCCGCGAAAGTCTGGCCCGTCCTCCCGCAAAGCGGAGGTAGGCAGTGGGGTGAATCAGGCGGAAAAGTGCTATGCACCTGAATATCTCCTCCTCGGAGATGGGTGGGGTGTTTTCCAGGGGGGTGCCCGGAATCGGCGAAAGTATGTTGAGGGGAATGGACTGCACTTCCAGCCCTTTGAGGGTAAATGCCAGTTCTATGCGCTGCTCCTCGGTCTCGCCCATGCCGATGATGCCGCCGGAGCAGATCTCCATCCCGACGCGGCGGGCAGCCTCCAGAGTCTGTATTTTCTGCTGCTGGGTATGGGTGGAGCAGAGGGAGGGAAAATAGGAAGGAGCAGCCTCCAGGTTGCAGTGGTATCGGGTGACTCCGGCCTCGTAGAGCTTGCGCAGGCTCTCCTCGGAGAGCAGCCCGAGCGAGGCGCAGATGCGGATGGAACTGTTGCCGCGCAGGTAACGCACCCTTGCGCAGACCTCGTCCACTTCCCTGTCCGACAGCCTGCGTCCGCTGGTGACCAGGGAGAATCGGCCTATGCCTGATGCCTCGTTGACAGAGGCGTGCCTCAGGCATTCCTCTTCCGGAACCAGCGGGTATTCCTCGATACCGGTATGATAATGCGCTGACTGGGCGCACCATTTGCAGTCCTCGGGGCAGCGGCCGGACTTGGCGTTGATGATGGAGCACAGGTCGAAATGTCTGGAGGCATACTGACGTGTTAGTCTCTCAGCCTCAGAACACAACTCCTCTGTGGAGACTTCCCGGGATATCCTTACGGCCTCCTGATATGTGATTCCTTCTTTCATACAAGGTATTTTACAAGTCCGCAAAGATATACAGAAGCCGAGAGCAATGCAAATGAACTTGTTCGGTTTGCACTGCTCTATGTATTGACCTGTCTGCGGGACTACTGCCCCTGACGCAGCATCTCTTCCACGATCCAGTCCATTCCGGCGTACCGGTCAAGTATCCACAGGACGTAGCTGATGTCCACGCAGACAGTCTTGCCGTACTGGGGATGGAAGTAGACATCCGAGCATAGGGATTCCTTGTTGCCGTCGAAGGCCAGGCCGGTAAGCTCTCCCCTGGAGTTGAGCACGGGACTGCCCGAGTTGCCTCCGGTGATGTCGTTGTCGGTGAGGAAATTGACCCGCATTCCTCCGTCTGCCGGCCGGCTCCTGACTTCCTCTTCGAGCAGAGTCCTGAACTCCGGCTTCAGCCCGTATTCGTACTGTCCCGGGTCGTATTTCTCCAATATGCCGCGCATGGTGCTGCCGCTCAGGCAGGTCACTCCGTCCCTGGGAAGCAGCGGGCCTACCGTCCCACGGCTGAGCCGCATGGTGGAGTTGGCGTCCGGGTACTGCCTCATTCCCTCCTCCTTTCTCATGTTGTACAGGGCCGAGGTGTACTCCTTTTCGAGGGCATGTATCTCAGCTGCGTCCGACGGCGGCAGGGATACGGAAGTGAACAGCTGTATCAGAGGGTCGGACATGATCTCTCCGTATGTGCGCGGTCTGGAGGTAAATGCCTTGAATGACGCGCTGTCCCTCAGGAATGAGGCACCCACGACCGAATCCGTATAGCCATCTGCGTCATTCCGGATGGAGGCGGCAGCAGCCGTCAGGTACTCTCCCCAGTATTCCGGGTGCAGATGCTCTGTCAGCTCCCCCAAGGACCAGGCCAGCATCCGGGTCTCGGCCTCCGGCACCATCTCCCTGTAGTGTCCGAGGGCCGTGCGCATCAGAGCCGCGTGACGGCTGAAGTCCAGGGTGTCCGCGCCGCCTTCATTCCGCTGCTGGGCACGTATCATGTTGTTTATCCTCATGGCCAGCAGATAGTATTTGGAACTGCGCACGTATGCTTCCCGGTAGTAGACCCTCTGCACTGCATTGTCCTCGGTGGCGGCATACACTGAGTCCATTCTTTCCTTTAGACCTCCCCAGCGGCTGAGGCGGAGACTGTCGCTCTTTATCCATTCCCACAGCCTTGCCTCTTCGGCCTTCCTGATGTCCGTCACTCCGTAGCGTCTGACTGCCTCGGCCTGTCCCTGGTAGAGTTCCTGCACATTGGATGTACTGAAGTAGGTGTCCGCATAGATCAGCCTCACTGCCGGGTCGCTCTCCATCCATCCGGCCATGATGCCGAGCCGGTGGCCCTGCATCCGGCACATCAGCGGAGCTTCGGTCAGCGGACCTCTTTCCACAGACCACGACGAGGAGTACCGGTCTGTCCTTCCTGGATATCCTATGACGAATGTGCTGTCCCCGTCCTGCACGCTCTCACCGGCGATTTTCAGAACTTTGTCCGGCTTGAGAGGAATGTTGTCCGGCGAGTATGACGCACTGCTGCCGTCAGGTGCCGTGTATATCCGGTAGATGGCGAAATCCCCCTTGTGCTGAGGCCATTCCCAGTTGTCTATATCACCTCCGAATGCCGCGATGGATACCGGAGGGGCCGCTACCAGACGCAGGTCGCGGTAAACCTCATACAGGTAGATTACCTGCCGCTCTCCCTTCCACATGGTTGCAAGGGAGGCTTCATAGCCGGTCTGTTCCGAGTATTTTTTCTCCAAAAGCCAGCCTATCCTGCGGTTTCCGTACCCTCTGCCGGCACGCCGCTCGCTCTCGCGCAGGACTTCCATCTCCCCGGTTACGTCCACTGTCCCCCGGAGAAAATACGCGCTCTTGCCCTCGATGGGTATCTCCTCCGAGGCCCGGAAGGCCCAGAATCCGTCTTCCAGGTAGTTGTGTCCGGGAGTACTGATGGCCGCGATGTCGCTGTAGGCGCAGTGATGGTTGGTGATGAGCAGTCCTTTGTCCGAGATCATGCTGCCGGTGCAGCCGAAGTCGAGGGATACCACGGCCCCGCTTGCTGAGAGCAGTACCGGGTCGTTGACGGACTGTATGGGCCACATTCCTTCATCCGCAGATGCGGTGCGGGTCAGGGAGATGCCCAGAAGGCATCCCGTCGAGAGGAATATGGTAATGAATCTGTGTCGGAAAGAAGTTGTCATATGCAAATATCAAAATGTGAATCCTATACTCAGTCTGGTACAGTGCCGTGCGGCACCTTCGGGCATGAGGTCTCCGAGGGCGGTCTGCATGACCCATCCGGCGCTGACGCTCAGCACTGAACCCCTGGTCTGCGGGACAGTCCATCCGTAGCGGAGATCCAGTCCTGTGTCGATGCGGGAAGAGGCCAGGAAACTGTATTCTTCCATAAGGGGACCCTCAAGCTGAAGCGGAGTCTCTCCGATGGTGATTTCCATGTCCGAGACATTGTACACGTGGTCGGGTGTACTGCTGTAGACGTGCTTCCACCGTACGGATGGGCTGATACTCCACTGGCTGCGTCCCTTGTACCAGTGTCCGGCCAGTTTCAGGTAAGGCTCTACTGAAGAGATACTCTGGCTGAAATACACCGGGTATTCCTTCGCTGTCCGGCTCATGTCGCTCCAGGATGCGCCTGCAGTAACTTCCCAGCGGACCTGCATCATGCTCCGGGCTGACCGCCAGGTGTAGTGGAGGTCAGCATATCTCCACAGGCTGGAGTAGGAGTTGATGGGGTCGCCGTATGTGACCCATATCCTCACTCCCGAGTCCGGGTCCAGTTCCTGCCGCTGCAGGAAGCGGTAGCCCAGCATTTGGCCGGATACTGCGGATGCCTCCAATCTGTGCGAGACTCCCCACGTGAGTATAAGCCGGTCGCTCCATGTCAGGGTGCGGGTATCACCGTAGCGCAGGTTGTTGTAGCCGGTCTCGGTCTGGCTGCCGTAGTCGTAGTTCAGGGACAGGACGTTCATGATTCTCGTTTCCCCGAGCAGCAGCTCCAGAGTAAGATTGCCGCTGACAGCGGAACTGATGAGTATCCGGCTGTGGTCGGTCCCGGAATATCCGCTGCTGGTGTAAAGCCAGAGTCCGTAGATCTCGAAGAGGTATTTCTCTGTGGATTCGTCTATCTGAGTGTAGTCCGTTTCCTCGGTGTACCTGCTGTAGGTGAGGTCCAGTCCGGCCCGGAATGTCCTGGTGTGGAACACCACTGACGGGGTTATGCTGAAATCCATGACTGTATTTTTGTTGCGCAGGTCTTTGTGCTTGGACAAGAGAGAGGATCCGTAGGAGAGAAGCAGTCCCAATGAGGTGTGCTTTCCGGCCTGAAGGGCGGCTCCTGCGGCCATGTAGTAGGTCTCGCGGGAGATGTTTCCAGGAATGGAGTCGGCCAGCATGAAAGGACTGCGGTACGGGTCTGCGAAGCCTCTCCATCGGCTGTTCTGCCCGTAGTCGTAGGTGTAGCCGAAGCGTCCGTAAAGAAATGTCCTGCGTATGCGCATATAGGAGCTGACGGATGCCCCGGCCCTGACTTCGGAAGCAGGGGTATAGATGTTCCGCAGATTCCCTTCCGAGTAGTCCGCAGTGAGGGCGGCATGGCTTAGGGACGATACGGTATCGGTCAGGAAAAATGTGTTGAGGGTGTGCGCAGCCATGTTGCTGCCTTCCAGCCACGGACTGGCCCAGTACAGCCGTCCTGGAGTAATCAGGGCTTTGTCCGGCATTTCTTCTGCACGGACCGTACGGACTGTGGCCGTGAATAGAGACAGAAGCAGGAATATGTGACGGAGCGTGCTCATGGGCCTACTGTCTTAATCTTGGGGACAGGGGACTGTCGGGGATGAAGTCCGTGTCCGAGTTGTTGGTGTCCATGAATATCTCTATGCCGTCCTCGACTCTGTCCAGGATGCGGGTGACGCACTTGCCGGAGTATTTGGCCGAGCGCATCCAGGTATAGGAGGCGTCCACGGTGGAGGGCAGGCGCTTTATGGCCCCTTCCGGAGTGTCCACACATTCTACCCCGTCGATAATCCACGAGGCGGGGATGTGCCAGTATTTGGTCCCTGAGGTCTTGCCCGGCTCATACCTTTCCCATATTTCCGGATGAGCCCGGTATTGGGTGACTCCCATCTCCGGCTTGAATACCACGAAGGCCGGCGAGCTGTAAGAGAGACCCCACGCCGTACCCTGTCCGGCCATGTAGCAGACCATAGGGGTGACTCCGGCTGATATTTCCTGTCCGGTCAGATGGTCGGCATAGCAGCCGAAATGGGCTTTGTTGAGCTGTAGTCCCGAGGTGGCTCTGTCAGAATGGTCTACGGCTGCCCTTACGGCCACTACACAGGATTCTCCTGGGGCCAGAGCCCAGGTATTGCCGTCTCCGGGGAACATCCAGAACATCTGGAAAATAGCTACGGTGTCGCTGTCCTCCCAGGCATTGTTGCCGGTGGTGGAGTTGGCCGGGAAGACGCAGGCCACGCAGGTGGAGTCGAGGTAGATGACCTCTCCTTCCGGACCGGCGTTGTTGTACAGTTCGAAATACTGGTCCCTGAGGTAGTTGGCCCCCTCAAGGGTGGAGGATCCGTGGAAGTAGAGCTCGCGTATGATCAGGGGGTTGGGGGCGGCTACGTTGAGCAGCAGCTCTATGGTAGAGCCCTCCGTGCTGCCGTCGTCGGCGATAATGCCCTCTTCGGTGAGGATGAATTCCGTCGTGGAGCCGTTGACCGCGGTGCGGGTGTCTTCGAAATAGGCCGAGGCCAGCAGGTCGTATTTGCCCGGACGGACGTGGAATACGGCTTTGCCGGACGTATCGGGCCGGGCGGTGTAGGTCAGCTGGATATCCTTTGCCTGGAGTTTGATTTCCACCATGGAAAGGTCTATGCCGGCATCAGTCTCCTCCGGGAGGACCAGCTGCACTTCCAGCAGGGCTGAGCTGTCCTGCTCCCTGAGGCATGATGTCAGGGCCAATGCGGCTATCAGTATGAAGATATGGGCTTTTCTCATTTGATGGTGATTTTTACCTCAGCTCCGAAGTATATCGGGGTGTTGCGGTCGGAAAGGTAGCCGGTGACGCTGTTGCGCACCCGGCCCCGGAGATTGAGGAAGTTGTTGGCGTAGAAAGAGACGGTGGCTATGTCCTTGATCTGTTTTGTTACACGGATGTTGAGCATGCCGTAGAAGGGATAGCTCTGGCGGATGTAGTAGTTGGCGGTGTTGGTGCTCAGGATGAGGTTGGCGTATGTGGGATCTGTCTCCATTTCCTGCGTGAACGGTATGATGTCTCCTGCCCGGTTGATGATGTACAGGGGGTTGATGAGCTTGGTGTGTTCCCTGTCGTTGAGGGCCTCCGCGCCTGACACCCTGCGGCCTGACTCGTCGTAGAAATATGGCTGGGATACTCCGTTCACCTCCGACAGGCTCTGGCTGCGGTCGAGGAATACCATCTGGGCGGTGAGTGTCACGACCATGGCTATGCGGGGAATGTGGGTGACTATCATCAGGTTGGTATTCAGTCTCTCGCGGACTGATCCATTGGATGCGGAGGTGCTTCCGGCGTAGACTCCCACGTAGGGATAGGAGCGGCCTCCGGTGCCTCCCGAGTAGAGCCTCATAGTCTCTCCGCCATTGTGGGTCTCTATATTCATGTATGCACCGCTTAGACTTATCGTGGTGTTGAGGGCCCTGATACGGGCGAAGTCCAGGGCTATCTCCACTCCCCACTTGCGGTTGGTGATGTTGTTGACTGGCCTGGAATAGGACATGAACGTCGTGTCGGTGATGAATGGCAGGGTCTCCCCGCCCACACTCACCTGTCCGTCGAGGAATACGGGCCGCACTCCCGAGGGCAGGGTCGTCTGGGACGGGTTGCCGTCCGCTCCCCATGTATAGCCGTAGCGGTTGTACATCATGGGGACGTATTCCGTGACGAAGCCGTAGCCGTCGGTCAGGTATTCGTTGAAGTACACTATCGAGCCGCTGACAGCAGTGGCGTCGAACTCCACTCCGGCCTCTATGTTGCGGGAGCGCTGGGGGGTCAGGTCCGGGTTGACGGTTTCTACCTTCTTGGTGGTGATTACGTTCATGCCGTAGCCGTTGGCGTCGAAGTCATTGTAGGAGAAAGACACCATGTCCTTATAGGCCGCCTCCGGATAGAGATAGACCATGGACGGCATCTTGTACGATATACCCCAGCCGCCCCTTATGCTCAGTTCCCGCAGCCATGAGGACGGGCCGTTCCCGGCTATATGGTATTTGAGGTTGGCCCTCGGCTCTGCGGTGAGAAAATTGGATGTGCTGATGCCGTCGGCCATCAGTCCGTTGATGCGGACTCCGGCCTGAATTTCGAGTGAAGTGGGACCGAGAGGGAATCTCAGATTGTCCTCGATGTAGCCGGTCAGCCGGTGGAGGAACGGTATGTCGGAGTAGGACCTTTCCCTCAGGGATGTGGAAGCTCCCGGGTTGGGAGGACAGAGGGGGTCGAACACCTTTCCCTCTCCCACATTGCCCTGAACCTTCCACTCTCCTCCCAGCAGGACGCGGTTGGAGACTTTTCCGTACTGCCCGAACTGGTTGGCCGTCAGTTTTATGTTGGCGTCTACAGGTTCTCCGTAGACACTCACGTCAGAATAGTACTGCGGCTGTGTGAAGAAGCCTGTGCCCGTGAAATCCTCCCGTACTGTGGCCACGGGAGTGTAGCCGGCCGAGCCCTGGTAGCTGCGGTCGCGGGAATACTGGTCGGACCAGCTTCCGGTGGCCAGATATTCCAGGCTGGAGATCCATGGCCGGTTGATGTTCCAGCGTCCGTTGATGTTGAGACGCAGGCTCAGGTCCCGGGACTGGGATATCTCGTCCAGGAAGAGGTCGGGGTCGCTGATGTTGGTCGCATTGGACCATCCTGCCCTCAGCCTGGCGTTGAAGGTAAGGCGCCGCTGTGCGAATGAGTTGGAGTAACCGGCCTGGAAGTTTACCCGGTTGAAGGCCGAGGTGGGGGTGCGCACGTCCGATACGGCATTGGCATAGTCCGCGTCGAAATTCATCACACCGCGGTTTTCCCCGAGGGAAAAGCCTTTCCCGAAGGAGACCTGCTTGAGCTGAGGGTCGGCCTTGAGCCTCACCTGCCAGGGAGTCACTCCTGCTTTTGTGTTGACTATCACCGCTCCGGAGGTCATGTCCCCATAGACTACGGAAGGGATGCCGCGGATGACCTCGACCGATTCAATATTGTCCGTGGATATCTGACGGACATCTATGCCCCCTCCTGCGGTAGAAGCCGTGTTGCTGTTGCCGGAGTTGACTGCCGTTCCGGCGGAGAGCATCTGCATGTTGGCGTCATTGCTCAGGGCTGCCCCGTCGAGGATGAGGGCCGTGCCGGCTATATTGGCCGAGTTGTCGCTGATGTCGCGGATGGACAGGGTGTTGGCCGATGTCAATGAGGGGTTGGATGTCACGCTGCCGGGAAGGAGCTGCATCACGTCCCTCAGGCTGGAGGGCTGGACGTGCTCTATGGTCTGGGTGGAGATGCGGGATACGGAGCTGAGGCCTCCGCCCTCCTCGGCTGTGACCACCACTTCGTTCAGATAGAGGCTGGATATCCTCAGCCGGATATTCAGGTCCGTGATGTCGCGGCCGGAGATGCTGATGCCGATGCCCCGGGACTCATATCCAAGCAGGGAGATCTCCATGATGTATTGTCCCTGAGGCAATGGACCGATGCTGAACCGGCCCTTCTCGTCAGTAGCGGTCCACAGACCCAGTTCCCTCACTACGATTTCAGCCATGTACAAAGCCTCTCCGGAGGTGCTGTCGGTGACAGTTCCGGAGAGGCTGTATCCGTCCTGGCTGCTGCTTGCGCGGGCACTTGATGCTGTCAGTCCCGCCAGCAGCAGTACCGTAGCTGCGATGATGCGTCTGATGAGCGGCATCGGCTACTCTGCGTCCTTGATGCAGCGGACGTTGGCTCCGCCGTAGTTGGCGATGTTGGCGACGGTGAATCTCTGGTACTTGGTGGTTACGGTCTTCATCAGCCCCTTGTTCTGCGAGGTGATGACTCCTTCATCGTTGACGGTGTAGCTGTTGCCGGTAGAGAGGATGATATATCCGGGCATTGCTGAGGAGTAGCGTCCGGTTGCCCCTGAGTTGTTGCGCTGAACGAAACCGCCGAGGACTGTGTTGAAGCCTGCTGCATCCAGATTGTCGATGGAGGCACCCTCCTGGTCATCATCCCAGTAAGCCTGTATCAGCGCCTCTGCCTCTGCCTGAGTGGGAATGTGCCAGCCGTCGGGGCAGATGCCCTGAGTACTCTCGAATGAGGTGTAGTTGCTTTCATTCACGTCCCCGGGCTCTATGCCCATGGCTGTGAACGGAGAATAGAGCAGGCCGTACTTGGCTATGCTGTCCGCATCTGTCATGGCCACGTCGCTGCCGAAGTTGGGGTACCAGAGGCCCGAGCCATCGGCGGGGTCGGAGGATACACTCATTCCATCAGGTATATACCTGAGGTTCTCCACCATCCATGTGCGGCCGTCCGCCAGCACGGCTGTCTGGTACAGTTCCCCGTCGATGAGAACTGTATTCTCAGGCTGTGCGGCCTCCTGGTTGACAGTGAGTGTGGCCGTAGCGGTGCTCTCACCGCTGGTACATGTGAATACGACGTTGAAGGATGTGGCTGTGCCCTCCAGTGGATTCTGCCCAACCGTGATATTTACAGTGGCGTCTCCTTCGCCGCTGGCCGGGGAGACCTCGATGTATTCTACGTCAGGAAGTGCGCTCCACGTGCTGTTGGATGTGATGCTGACCTGATAGGTGCCGCCCTCTCCGGGAACGGAGATGCTTGTAGGTTCGATTGAGATACTGGGGGCGGGATGTTTTTCCTCGCATGAGACGGATGCCATGAGCACTGCACCTGCGAGGACAGAAATAACAACGCTTCTTTTCATGAATGTCAAAATTTTAAAAACAGGCGCAAAATTACGCGCCCGCCTGTATCGGCACAATCCCTACAAATGACTATTCGCGAGGGCTTCAATCCCTATAAATGATGACATGATGCGGGCACAAAACCGCTTTTAACTGTTTGAATTAAAAAAACGAAAATGTTATATTTGCAATGTTGATTCTGATTTATTCCAAAACATCTTTTAACTATGAGTGACAACGATAGAACTGCCTCTATGTCAGGCCTCCTCGTAGGAAATGAACCGCTCGCAAAGGTTTCCGACGTGGAGTACAGCAAAGTCCAGTCCTATTTCGAGATGCTCGATGCGGTCTCAAGACTTACTTATCAGTCAATTTATGTAATGGATTATTGTAAGATGAACTTTCTGTATGTTTCGGACAATCCTATCTTTCTTTGCGGCAGCTCCCGGGAGGAGGTCATGGCGAAAGGTTTCGATTTCCTTATCGAGCAGTGTAAGCCGGAAGAAGTTCATGCGTTGATTGAGATTAACAGAGCATCCCTGGATTTTATTCACCATCTGCCGGTATCCGAGCGTACCCGGTACAGTGTTTCATACAACTACCACATCCGCAGTCCCCGTATGGGCGAGTGGAGGCTGGTTCACCACAAGCGTACACCCCTGGCTCTTTCGGATGCCGGAGAGCTGTGGCTGATTCTGTGCTCGATTGACTGGGCACCTGATGATTCCATCCTGCGGGCCGCTGTCACCAGCGAAATATCATCCAAGGTGTGGTATTACGACCTTGACACGAAGACATGGAAAGAGAGCCCTCAGGAGATTCTTACGGACCTTGAGAAAGCGGTGCTAATTCTCTCCAACAGAGGCTTTACCATGAACGAGATCGCCGATGCCATCTTCAAATCGGTAGATTCTGTCAAAGGTTACCGAAAGTCCCTGTTCGTCAAGCTGGGAGTCAGCAACATCACTGAGGCCATAGCCTGCGCTAAAGCCAGAAGGCTGGTTTAGTTCATGTCGTCCTTGGCGGAATAGAAGTAGAAGTTCGGAAAAAACTTTACGAATTTGCCGCACGCGAGTTTGTAGAGCAGATTGGTGCATACGCCTCCCGCGATGTACGCGGCTATCGACATTTCGGGCAGGCGTTCTTCTTTTGTGTCTACGGTGGCCCACAGCAGCTGGTCCAGCCATATCTTGGGATTGGCCTTGTGGTCGAAGTACCTGTCTATGTATTCTATGACTGCCCGCTCGAAACGTTCTTCAGCAGCATCCCCGTTCTCTTTAAGTGTCGCCAGCCTGGGTTTGCCTGGCTTGACGACCACGACGAGGGAGGCGAAGCCTATGTTGTAGGGATGTATGACGGTGATGTTCATATTCTCACAGACATTGTCAAAAGCGAGATTGGTCTCGGCCCGGGATTCGGCACTGATGTCGATTGCGTTGACGGCGATGTTGTGTCCTTCCAGCAGGGCTTCGGCGTTGTCTTGATTGATTGTCCGGTCTATGACCCTGATGTCTGCGTCGGGGTTTATGGATAGAAGGCGTCTGCCTACGGCTTCAGCTTTGTTGTGTCCGATGTCCTCCATGGTGAAATTGTGGCGGTTGAGATCGGACATCTGAACACTGCTGTTGTCTACCAGGGTCATTTTTTCGAAGCCGAGTCTTAGAGCGCATTCGGCTATTACACTGCCGGAGGCAGCTCCACCGATAAATACCCTGCAGTTTCGGATTGTCTCCTGCTCCTGGTCGGAGATGAAAATCCGATTGTAGTCATACCGTCCCATAATATTGAATTTTAGATTTATTCCAAAGGTCCCTTAAAAAATCTATTTATCCTATACCCGAAAGGGTAAAGATTTCAAAAACCGCCTTTGGAGCGCCTAAGAGAGTGGTAATATTTTATTTTCAATTAATTCTAAGGACGGGAAACGACTATGATATCTATAAAAATTTTTTAGAAAAGAGGTTTATTGCCTGCCCGTGACATATTTTTCGATGACCTCGGGATAGGCCTTTTCCAGCTCATGGACTTTGGCGAAAAGAGTCTCGGGAGTGTCTTCGGGCGTAACTGTGCAGCGGGCCTGGTATATGGTCTTGCCATGGTCGTACTGGCTGTCGACGATGTGGATGGTGATACCTGATTCCTTCTCGCCGGCTGCTATTACGGCCTGATGGACATGGTCTCCGTACATGCCCTTGCCGCCGTACGACGGCAGGAGGGCGGGGTGGATGTTCAGGATGCGCTCCGGGTATTCCTCCAGCAGGTATCCGGGCACCTTGAGCAGGAATCCGGCGAGTATTATGTAGTCCGTCTCCAGATTGGCCAAAGCTGCGGTGAGGGAGGTCTGCTTTCCATTATATAATAAGGTGTTGTTCCTGAACTCGGCTCCGGTGAATGTCCAGTGAGGGATGCCGAGCCTCTCCGCGCGGGTGAGGACATAGGCGTCTTTCCGGTTGCACAGCACGCCTTTTACGGTGTAAGTCTTCCTTTCTTTGGACCAGTTGATGATGTTTTCTGCGTTAGAGCCTGAACCAGAGGCAAATATGACGATATTAGGAGTTTTTTCCATCATTGAAAAGCAGGATAGGATTCTTGCAAAGTTCATAAAAATTTCATTATTTCAAAAATTATATGTTCATTTGCAGCAAATTTTGTTTTAACAATTAATAATTAACTAAAGTTTAAACCATGGCAGATATTGTTTCAGATGTAACCGCCATCATCGTCAACAAACTCGGTGTTGATGAAAGCGAAGTAACACGCAATGCAAGTTTTACCAACGATTTAGGTGCTGACTCCCTCGACACAGTAGAGCTGATTATGGAGTTCGAGAAGAAGTTCAATATCGAGATTCCTGATGACGCAGCTGAGAAGATTTCGACTGTAGGCGAGGCTATCGATTATATCGAGGAGCATACCAAATAATTACTGCATGGGTCTGAAGAGAGTAGTCGTAACAGGACTCGGCACTATCAACCCTCTGGGTAGTACAGTAGAGGAATATTTCTCCAGTCTGGACAACGGAGTCAGCGGTGCCGAGCTGATAACATCTTTCGATACTGCTCGTTTCAAGACCAAGTTTGCCTGCACGGTCAACAATTTTGATCCCGCGCAGCATGGTATCGACCGAAAGGAACTGAGGCGGATAGACCGTTTCGCCCAGTTCGCAATGGCTGCGGCCTTTCAGGCTGTGGCGGACAGCGGCCTGGACCTTGACAAGATTGACAAGGACAGGGCAGGAGTGATACTGGGCTCGGGAATCGGAGGCATAGGCAGCCTCACTGAAGAATTAATGGGCTATTGCGGAGGGGAGTGTATCCCTCGCTTTAGTCCATTTCTTATAACCAAGATGATATCGGACATGGCCCCCGGTCTGATATCCATTCACTATGGTTTCGCGGGGCCCAACTATACGACTACATCGGCCTGCGCCTCATCATCTCACGCGATGGGCGACGCCCTGAACCTGATTCGTCTGGGAAAGGCCGACGTGATACTTACGGGCGGGGCCGAGGCTCCCGTCACCATTCCTTCCATAGGTGGATTCAACGCCTCCAAAGCTCTTTCCACCAACAACGACGAATACAAGACGGCATCCCGTCCCTTCGACGCCACCCGTGATGGTTTCGTCATGGGCGAGGGTTCCGCTGTCCTGGTGTTCGAGGAACTGGAGCACGCGCTGGCCCGCGGGGCCCGTATCTATGCAGAGGTCGCCGGTGCCGGGATGAGTGCCGACGCCTATCACATCACAGCCCCTCTTCCGGACGGAAGCGGAGCCGCCAAGGTCATGCGCCTGGCTCTCGATGATGCCGGTCTGCGGCCTGAGGACGTGGATTATATCAATGTGCACGGAACGTCTACTCCTCTGGGAGATGTCGCAGAGCTCAAGGGCGTCAAGTCCGTCTTCGGAGAACATGCCTACAGGCTGAGTATCAGTTCCACCAAGTCTATGCACGGACATCTTCTCGGGGCGGCTGGAGCAGTCGAGGCTCTTGCCTGCATCCATGCAATCCAGTCCTCTACAGTGCCTCCTACCATCAATTTCGGGCATGAGGATCCGGAAATTGATTACCGCATGGACCTTACCCTCAATCATCCGCGCAGACGCAGCGTGAGAGTGGCCCTCAACAACACATTTGGTTTCGGAGGGCACAATTCCTGCCTGATTTTCAAGGCTTATTAGTGAACCGCCCCTTTAGTGGAGCGGTGTTTTTCCGTATGTCAGAGTGAGTGTGGGATGCCTTTCGGCAGAGGGACCATTGAGGATTATCTTGTTGTAATTCCCGTTGTCCAGGTCGTAGTAGCTGGTTCCGTAACTGTCGGTGTACTCCCTCAGCGGAGCGATCCACAGGTCCATACTTTCGTTGATGTCCTCCGCTGGTGTCATTATCAGTCTCTGCATGTATGCCGTCACGTTCATGCTGTATACCATGTTGGCCCGGTCAATGTCTCCGATGGATGTGCTGGACTCGTAAATATCATCCAGCGGGGTGAGAAATCTGAGGGTATCTGTGGCCCAGGGGGTGCTGGTGAATGCGTAGATGCTTGCAGGATGCTCCTTGTCGAACCTTTCATAGTCGGTGGGCATCTCGTATGGGAATCTCAGTTCGGCCCGGGAAAGCACCATCATCTCGTCCTCCAGGCCCTCTTCGGCAATCCAGGCATCAATCATCTCTTTCAGTGCTCTGGCCGATATATGCGGCTTCACTCCCGTGAGTCCTTCCAGGTAGAGGATGTCTCCCGGGGTGTCGCTCTCCAGGTGGGAGGATGATGTGCTGAAGTTGTTGAGCGCCGTGGTGTATCCGAATACGAAGGCCTCGGTAGTGTCAATCCTCTCGACTGTGCCGTCATTGCGGGTCACGTCCGTTCGGTAGTTGAGGTTGATGGTAGAAGTCCCCAGGTTGAGGTAGTTGAGCCTTCCGCCGCTCGCTGAGCCGATAGGAGCCTCCGTCATGACGTACAGTCCCTTTATCTTCTCCAGGAACTTGTTCAGGTCCTCGAAGTCCTCTTTCTCCAGCGCCAGAAGCTCGGATGCGAAGCTGTCGGTGAGGTCCACGCGGATACTGCCGTTGCCGTAGATGACCGGGTCGCTGACGGTCACCGGCTCCGGGTCGTAGCAGTCCGGGGTGATGGAGTTGCAGAACTGCAGCGTGCTGTCCATGGGCACGGTGAGCTTGTATATCCTGATGCGCTGGTGTATGCCTTCCTGGTTGGGGTCCAGGTAGTAGGTCGAGTCTATGGACAGGCTCAGGTATGCGTCTATCAGCTCGCGGGTGTCTCCGAAGTCCGTTGAGTCGGAGTAGGGAAGTATGTAGGAGGCAGAATGTGCCATCATGGTCCCGAAAGTGTCATCCGTGAGTGTTCCTATCAGCATGTTCGAGCTGTTGGATGACTGGACTGAATCGATGGTGCGGTTGGTTATGGGCAAGTCGAATGTCCTGGTTCCTACTGTGATGGTGGCGGTACCCGGTATCAGGCCCTCTCCCATGGTGCGGTCGTTGTTTACGCATGAGACGGCCGTCATGGCGGCTGTCAGAAAAGCTGCCAGCACTGCGGGTGCTGTCTTTTTAAAGAGCATCGTTCTCAGTTAATTTGTCGTAAAATTCGTTGTACTTCTGTATGTAGGTGCCTTCGGGATGATCTATCGGAGTGTACGCCAGCACCGGCAGTTTCCTGGAGGCGGCGTATTCGGTAATCTCTCCGTTCACGGACTCCGAGCCCATGATTACGGCATCCGCATACTGAATAGCGAGTTTTGCAAGATTTATGCCAGTGGGTGTCTTGAGCAGCTCCACATCCTTGGCCTTGACGCCCGGCACCAGTACCTTGGACTTCATGTCGGCTGCAAAGGCGCAGTCAGGGAACTCGTCGTACAGTGAGACCACCACTTTCGAGTCGGAGAATATGGGGTCGTTCTTGTATGCTTTCTTGAGGTACAGCGGCACCAGGTGGGATATCCATCCCGAGCAGTGCACGATGTCGGGTTTCCACCGCAGTTTCTTGACGGTCTCCAGTATGCCGCGGGCGAAGAAGACGGCCCGCTCGTCGTTGTCCTCCATGAATGTACCCTGCTCGTCCACATATATGGACTTGCGGTGGAAATAGTCGTCGTTGTCTATGAAGTAGACCTGCATCCTGGCCGAGGAGATGGAGGCCACCTTGATGACCAGCGGCCGGTCGATGTCGTTGATGACCATGTTCATCCCGGAGAGTCTTATGACCTCGTGCAGCTGGTTGCGCCTCTCGTTGATGCAGCCGTAGCGGGGCATGAATGTCCGGATTTCCTTCCCGGCCTCCTGTATGCCCTGGGGGAGATACCTGCCGACAGTAGAGACGATGGTCTCGGGCAGGTACGGGTAAATCTCCGAATTGACGAATAGAACTCTTCTGGGATCTTTCATTTTGGATACTTTTCCGCAAATATACGAATAAAATATCTAAAAATATCATCATTTTATTTATCTTTGAGGGTTTTATACAATAGACCAAAATGGCGCGTAACGAGAGCAACATTCTGTACAGGAGACTTTTGAGGTCGTATTTCTCATCAGTGATCAGTATCAGTCTGGTACTTTTCCTCGTGGGAATGGCCGGAGTGCTCATAGTCAATGCCCGTTCGGTATCAAACTATTTCAAGGAGAATATCACTGTATCGGCCATTCTGACTCCGGAGGCGGACGAGGCCGATGCCTCGGCTCTGGCCGACAGCCTGGAACGCACGGGTTACGTGAAGGAGGTGCGCATCATCAGCAAGGAGGAGGGTACGGAGGAGATGAAGGAGATCCTGGGAGATGATTTCATGGATGTCTTCGAGGTCAATCCCATTCCCGTCTCCCTGGAGCTGCAGATAGCCGCCGACTACATATATACGGACAGCCTGGCTGTCATAGAGGAGTCTCTCTACTCCTGCCCGGCTGTCGGCGATGTGGTCTACCAGCAGTCCCTGGTGGAGCTGCTTGAGGCCAATCTGGAGCGGATAGGCCTGGTGGTAGGCATATTCGTACTTCTGCTGCTGTTCATCTCGGTGGTGCTTATCAACAATACAGTCCGTCTAAATGTCTACGCCAAGCGTTTCACGATACACACCATGCGTCTGGTAGGCGCGACCAAGGGCTTCATCACCCGCCCGTTCGTGGGGCAGGCCTTCTTCCAGGGCATGATTTCCGGAGCTATCGCCGATGTCTTCATTCTGGGAGCCCTGTACCTTATACGAAACGAGTTCTATCAGCTCTTCTCCCTCTTCGACGCCATGCTCCTGGGTGCCGTGATGGCGGCCACAGTGGTACTGGGCATGCTTATCTGCATGATATCCACCTCAGCCGGCGTGCGCAGCCTCATATCCCTCAAACGAAGTGAACTGTATTATTAATTAGAAAGAAATAGAAATAAAAAATTAGGAAATGGATAAATTTGCAATTCCCAAAGAGAATGTCCTCTACCTGATCATCGGCCTGGCCGTGATTATCCTGGGCTGCCTCTTCCTCATGGGCGGAGGTGCTGACAGCCCGGATGTGTTCAACTACGCACTGTTCAGTTTCTCGAGAATGTATGTGGCTCCCCTGCTGATAGTCGGGGGCTTTGTCATCGAGCTGCTGGTCCTGCTCCGTCGCCGGCCCATCACACTTTTCAGAAACCGTAAGGAAAAGGAGGAGGTTAAGTGATGGAATGGTTTCAGGCAGTGGTCTTGGGTCTTATCCAGGGCCTTACGGAGTTTCTTCCCGTGAGCAGCAGCGGGCATCTCACCATTTTCAAGGCTATCTTCGGAATAGATGCGGACAATCTCAGTTTCGAGGTCGCCGTCCATGCTGCCACCGTGCTGAGCACCATAGTGGCTTTCCGCAAGGAGATATGGAATATCATCGGCGGTGTCTTCAAGTTCAGATATAATCCTCAGACCGAGTATTTCCTCAAAATCTGTGTCTCGATGATTCCGGTATTCATCGTAGGAGTATTCTTCAAGGACTTCGTCGAAGATATTTTCGGCTCCGGTCTCATAATCGTGGGCAGCATGCTGATACTCACGGCGGTGCTGCTGACTCTGGGCGAGACCCTCTCGAACCGTCAGGCCCGCAGGGCCGCAGCCGAGGGGCGTGAGCCCGGACGTGAGGTAGGCTGGTGGGATGCCCTTATCATAGGCATTGCCCAGGCCTTCGCCGTGATGCCCGGACTCTCCCGCTCCGGCACCACCATCTCCACCGGCCTTATGCTCGGGGTCAGGAAGAGTTCCATGGCGCAGTTCTCGTTCCTGATGGTTCTGATTCCCATTCTGGGCGAGGCATTCCTTCAGCTGATCGGAGGGGACTTTTCCGCCTCTACCTCGGGAATATCCGCCTTGTCCCTGACATTGGGTACCCTGACTGCCTTTATCTCCGGCTACATCGCCTGCCGCTGGATGATCCGCATAGTCCAGAGGGCCCGTCTGCGCTGGTTCGCACTCTACTGTCTGGTGGCTGCCGCTTTCTGCTTCATCTTCGAGGCATTGGCTTAGAGAGGACGGATGGCCGGAAGGAACAGATACTATTTCATATCGGACGTTCATCTGGGAGTATGCGGCTGTGATTCCAGGGAACTGGAGAACCGTTTCGTTTCTCTGCTCGGGAGTATCCGGGACGATGCCGCCGGAGTCTTTCTGCTGGGGGATATCTTTGATTTCTGGTATGAGTACCGCTATACCATTCCCCGGGGACATACCCGGGCACTCGGGGCTCTGGCCGCGCTGACGGACAGCGGGGTGCCGGTATGGTTCTTTCCCGGCAACCACGATGTCTGGGCCTACTCCTATTTCGAGCAGGAACTGGGCATAAAGGTGGTCGCCGAACCCTTTGTCACGGAACTCGCCGGACGCCGTTTCTGTCTGGGACACGGAGACGGGCTCGGCCGGAATGAACCCGGTTTCAGAGTAATCCGCTGGATGTTCCACAACCGGCTGCTGCAGGTGTTGTTCTCGGCCATCCATCCCCGGTGGGCCTTCGGACTGGGTTACGCATGGGCCTCCCATTCCCGTAAGGTGAAGAATGATCCGCAGCGCTCCTCCCTCTACCGGTTCCGCGGAAAGGACGAGCCTCTTTACCGCTTTGCGGACTCTTTCGGAAGACAATGGAATGCCGGACATCCAGGCGAGGGGATAGACTATTATATTTTCGGCCACTACCATACCCCAGGGGAGATAGACATCCCCTCTGGAGGACGTATGATTATTCTCGGGTGCTGGGTGGACGGAGGTGAATATGCCGTCTTCGACGGGCAGAACCTCACTGTCAGCGCTGCTTCACGTCCAGCCGGGACCTGACTACCGGTTCCGGAGGATTCTGCCCGAAGACTGAGCGGTACAGGACGTTGAACTCCCCTTTCTGATAGAGGACCACCAGTTCCTCAGTCTGGCGGTCGGCTCCCTCCGGGTCGTAGGGCAGTTTCATGTCGGAACCGAATATCCTGGCAATACCCTGCCAGAATCCGGCCGCTGCCCGTCCCTTGTATTCGTTTATGATCTCGTAGGGAGTGATGCCGGTCTGTCGGTCTATCAGTCTCAGCAGCAGTTTTCCCTGGCTGACTGTCAGATTCCTCAGCGGTTTTTCGAATGTCTCGAACAGTTCTTTCTGGAGGATGTTGATATAGCGGTTGCGCTTGCCGCGCCGCAGCCCGTCTGTAGTGATGGTAGAGTCGGCCTCGCTCAGTTTCTCTTCGGCCAGCAGGGCGTATGGATAGGCTTTGGCGAAGTTGTGTACCAGCCGGTAATAACGGCGCCATTCACGGCCCTTGCGTACAGCCACCTTGTATACCGGTTCGATCTCGTCCAGATATATTGTATCCCCGTTCTCGTCCACCTCATACAGCATAAGGGAAGCGCTGTCTTTCTCAGTCGCCCTGACCTGGCTCCGCCTGAGTTCGCGGGGCCCGTCGGCTTTGCGTACCTGGGCCTGTGCGTTCTGCAGCATCAGGAACAGGGAGAAAAAGATGAGGATGTAATTTTTAATGCTCATGGTGTTGCGAATATAAGTGTTTTATTCTAAATTTGCACTGATGAAAGGTTATTCATACATAGTAAATATGTACCACAAGCCCGGTCGCGGGCTATACTCCTGCTTTATACGCTAGCATGAGGACCGGCGGGATATCTTCCCGCGCGGCGTCTGAGCCGCATACCTGAATAACATCCGTCAACAATCAAAAAAACATATCATCATGACAGAAAGAGTCAACATGCTGCGTGAGCAGTCTGTCAATGCCGAGCCTTCGCTTACTATCGAAAGGGCATTGATCGAAACCGAATTTTACAGGAAGAACGAGGGAAAATACTCCATTCCCGTCCTCCGGGCCAAAAACTTCTACAACCTCTGCGCCAAGAAGAGAATCTATATCGGCGACAACGAGCTTATCGTCGGGGAGCGCGGTCCCAAGCCCAAGGCCGTGCCTACATTCCCGGAACTGAACTGTCACTCCGTAGAGGACTTCAAGGTGCTTCGCAGCCGGGAGATACAGCACTATACTATCTCCGACCGCGATATAGAGAAATATAAAAAGGAAGTGATTCCTTTCTGGAAGGGCCGTACCCAGAGGGACCGCATCTTCAACCACGTGCCCGAGAGCTGGAAATCCCTCTATGAGGCAGGTGTGTTCACAGAGTTCATGGAGCAGAGGGCTCCCGGCCATACCGCTCTGGACGGCAAGATGTACCGCATGGGCATGAAGGACTTCAAGGCCAAGATAGATGAACAGCTCTCCAAGCTGGATTTCCTCAATGACCCCGAGGCGACCGACAAGCAGGAAGAGCTGAGGGCCATGTCCATCTCGTGCGATGCCCTGATTCTGTTCGGACGCCGTCATGCCGATGAGGCCCGCAAGCAGATAGCCAGGATAGAGAAGGCCCTTGCCGGAGGTCCCGCCTTCAAGGCTACTCCGTTCCAGGGCGAGACTCAGGAGGACGCTTACAGACGCCGGATCAAGGAACTTCAGGATATCATTGAGGTCTGCACATGGGTCCCCGAGAATGCTCCCAGGACATTCCGCGAGGCTGTGCAGATGTACTGGTTCTGCCACCTCGGTACGATTCTCGAGCTCAACGGCTGGGATGCCATGAACCCCGGGCATTTCGACCAGCACCTGGCTCCCTTCTATGAGAGGGAGACTGCTGCCGGCACCCTCACCCGCGAGCAGGCCAAGGAGTACATCAGCTGCTTCTGGATCAAGGTCAACAACCATCCCGCTCCTCCGAAGGTGGGTATCACGGCCAAAGAGAGCGGCACATACAACGACTTTACCAATATCAATATAGGCGGAGTGAAGCGCGACGGCACCTCTGGTGAGAGCGAGGTGTCCTACATCCTCCTCGAGGTGCTCGGAGAGCTGCACATCCTGCAGCCCGGCTGTTCCGTACACGTGAGCGAGAAGACCTCCGACGACCTGGTCAAGGCTGCCTGCAAGGTCATCCGTCTGGGGTACGGCTATCCGTCCCTCTTCAATCCCGACACCTATGTCCGGGAGCTCGTCCGTCAGGGCAAGAGCCTGGAGGACGCCCGAGAGGGAGGTTGCAGCGGCTGTATCGAGGTGGGTGCCTTTGGTAAGGAGGCCTATCTGCTCACGGGCTATCTGAACGTGCCCAAGCTCCTCGAACTGGCTCTGAACAACGGTATCGACCCCCTCACCGGCCGTCAGATCAGCATAGCCACCGGCGATGCCAGGGAGTTCAGGACATTCGAGGACCTGTATGCCGCTTTCCTCAAGCAGCTCGAGTATGTGGTGCTGGAAAAAATCAAGGTCAACAACTATATCGACCGTATGTTCGCGGAGTACGCTCCCGCTACATTCCTCTCCGTGCTTATCGATGACTGCATCGCCAAGGGCAAGGACTATTACAACTGCGGTCCCCGCTACAACACCAACTACATCCAGTGCACCGGCCTCGGTACCGTCACCGACGCCATGTCTTCTATCAAGAAGCACGTCTTCGAAGAGGGCCGTTACACCATGGACCGGATGCTGGAGATGCTCAAGGCCGACTTCAAGGGCCATGAGTTCGACCGTCAGTGGATTATCAACCACACCTCTTTCTTCGGCAACGACGACGAGTATGCGGACTCCATCGCAGTCCGCGTCTACAACGACCTTTTCAAGGCTATCGAGGGCCGTCCCAACATCAAGGGCTCCTGCTACCACATGAATATGCTCTCCACCACCTGTCATATCTACTTCGGCAAGGTGCTCGGGGCATCGGCAGACGGACGCCACGCTTTCCTGCCTATCTCGGACGGTACGTCTCCCTCGCATGGCGCCGACACTCACGGCCCCACTGCAGTGGTCAAGTCCCTCGGTAAGCTCGACCAGAGCCTTTCCGGCGGTACTCTGCTCAACCAGAGGCTGATACCTCAGATACTCAAGAAGGAGGAGGACCTCACCAAGCTCGGTCAGTTTATCCGCGCCTACTTTGGTCTCGGCGGGCACCACATCCAGTTCAACATCGTAGACACCGCCACTCTCCGCGATGCCCAGAAGCATCCGGAGCAGTACCGTGACCTTATGGTCCGCGTGGCCGGCTACAGCGATTATTTCAATGACCTCTGCGCTGACTATCAGGAGGAGATCATAGCACGTACTGAGAACGCTTCATTCTGATGTACAGGATATTCGACATCAAGCGATATTCGATTAACGACGGACCGGGCATCCGGATTACATTTTTCTTCAAAGGATGCCCGCTGTCCTGTCTGTGGTGTCACAACCCTGAGGGCATATCCCGCACACAGACCCGTATGTACACCCCTTCCAAGTGTATCCTTTGCGGGGCCTGCGTGCATTTCTGCCCTTCCGGAGCACTGTCCATGCCCGGGCGTGGAGCCTCCGGCGCAATCCGCTGCGACGCATCCAAATGCACTCTCTGCGGCAAGTGCGCCGAAGCCTGCCCTACGAAAGCCGTGGAGATGGCGGCCAGGACTTATACGGCGGAGCAGATTTACACTGAGATAGCGAAGGAACGCCCTTTCTTCGAGTCTTCCGGCGGCGGAGTGACCTTCAGCGGAGGCGAACCCCTGTATCAGGGCGACTCCATCATCACCCTGCTGGACTATATCGGGGAGGCGGCACAGAAGGACGGATACACCCTGCACCGGACACTGGACACTACGCTGTTCGCTCCGGAGCAACTGGTGCGGGGGACTCTGGGGCGGTGTGAATTGTACCTGGTGGATCTCAAGCACATGGACTCTGCAGTCCACCGCCGCTGCTGCGGAGTGCCCAACGAGCCTATCCTGAACAACCTGCGGGTCCTTGCAGAGGCCGGGGCCGATTATATTGTCCGTATACCTTATATAATAGGCATCAATGCCACCGGGGACAATGTGACCGCTACGGCCGCATTCCTGGCTTCTCTCCCGCGTCTGCCGCGCTATGTCGAGCTGCTGCCCTATCATGACATCGGCAAGTCGAAGCACTCCCGTATGGGAACGGTCTACAATCCTGACGGAGTCCCAATGTCCGCTCCGTCGGAGGAAGATCTGCAGGCTGCTGTGGAAATATTCAAAAAATACGGTGTCCCGTCCAGATTCTGACGGAACACCGTATCTCATTTTACCGGAGCAATCTCTCTTACATAGTCATCGACTTCTGGAGCTCGCGGGCTGATTGCAGGAACTCTTCCACGTTCATCTCCTTGAAGAAGAGCAGACCATGAGTGGTCCTGAGCCTCGGGCTGGGGTTCTGGTAGAAGAACGGCTTGCCGAGTACGCGCTGTACTTTGGCGAGCTGGTCTACCCAGATGATCTTGGCCAGGTCGCTGAACTTGCCGTCGAGCATGTAGCTCGGGAAGTCGGCGTGTACCTGTGAGGCGTAGCAGTTGCAGAAGGCGTTGTCGAATACGCTCATCGCGTTGAGGGACACGGGTACGATATGTGTCGCCTCTGAAGGGAGGAAACGATACCATACATTGCGGTAGCCCCAGATCTTGAGGTTGCTCAGGTCGGCCTCCTTGCCCCATTCGCGGATAGCCTCGGCGATGGCCTGGAGTACCTTGTAGTGGGTGTCAGGACCGCTGCCCTCGGGGTCGAAGGCGATGCTGATGACGGTAGGCCTGATGGTGCGCAGCTCCTCGAGGATGGGGGCCACGTCACGCTCGCGGTTGGGCTGCTCGGTGAAGATGTCACCGGTGTAGAAGCCCAGACGCAGGTGGTGCACGTTCTCATTCTTGATGCCGAAGAAGCCCCATACCAGCTCCTCCTCGAACTCGCGGATCATACCCTTGAGCAGACGGATGTCGGCCGACATCTTCTGGCCGTCGTAGCTGTGGCGGGTCTCGTCTATTACGTCCAGTATCTTTTTCCGCAGCTCTTCCTTGCTCTTGACTCCGTAGATTTCGATGAAATCGCGTACCAGGCGGTGTGAGCGGCCTCTCTTGCGTTCCTCCTCATTGCCGGATGCGACATGTATCAGAGAGTGATAGATGTCCTTCTCGCGCTTGCGTTTCCAGCCCTCGGTGAAGAAGTCGGGATAGTCGGTCATCTCGATCTTGCCTGCGTCCAGGAAGCCAAGAGTCTCGTTCAGGGCATCGATGAGGAAGTGGTTGGTCACGGCGTTGAAGCCGGAGGTCATGATGGAGAAATGCGACTCGTTGGTCTCGTTGCGGGATACCCTGTGAATGTGGGGCAGCAGGCCCAGAAGGATGTCGTCGTGGTGGGGACCGGTGTAGTAGAAGTTCTGGTTGCTCCAGGTCGAGGTGCCGCGGGCAATCTTGCGGGTCAGGGAGTCGATGACGCTCTGTACGGTGTGCTCGTCCAGACCGGGAATCATGCTGCAGTACTCGTCGGCCTTGAGATCCTCGAGGGTAATCTTGTCGCCGTACTTGTTGATGCGGTTGCAGCAGTCGATGACTGCGCGGTCGGTCTTCTCCTGGGACCACGGTGAGTCGGCGTAGTAGTGGTACACGGACTCATGCAGCATCGAGGCGGCGCCAGTGGTGAGATAGAAGCGGGCGTTGGGCAGCTTCGAGAGCACCGAGGCGGGGTAGAGGTTGCAGGGGGTCTTCTCCAGGGCATCTGCTACTACCGGGGCTTTGGCCTCTCCGGCTGCGAAGATGATGGCTACAGCCTCGGGGTCATGGGTGATGGTCTCCAGGCCGATGGTGATTACGGGCTTGATGCGGGATATCTCGATGCCTCCGAGGTCGCTTGCTGCGGCGGCCTGGGTCTCGTAGTTGGTGTGGGTCAGTCGGGTGGTGGAGTGGGGGTCGCTGCCGCGGACGTTGAATGCTATGTGCCCGTCGGGACCGATGCCTCCGAGGAAGAATCCGATACCGCCCATGTCCCTTACCTTCTGGTCGTAGGCCGCGCACCAGTTGTCAATCATGAAAATAGACTTCTGCTGTATGTCCTCCGCGGCTGACCTGGCGTTGCGGTAGCGCAGACTCAGGTCTATCACTCCGTCGGGGAACACTTCGGTGAAGTGCCTGCCGTCCGCGAGGGGTATCTGCTCGCAGTTGATGAAGATGCCCTTCGAGGCGTCCAGGCCGAAGTCCTCTACGTAGTATTTCTGAACATAGTTGTAGAAACTGTTGTGCTGGCGGGGGTCGATCGGGTAGAACTCGTCTATCTGTACGAAATGCAGGCCGCGCAGGTCGGGCTTCTTGTTGAGAAGGAGTCCGCTCTCTTCCCTGGAGGCCGCGCCTTCCTTGGTGTCCCACTCGTTCAGGACCTTTTTAACCCATGCGATAAAGTATTCAGGAGTCTTGCCTGTAGGAAGGCTGATGACTCCGTCCGGATGCTCCGCCGCCCACTCCAGGAAACGGAATGCGGTGAGCTTGCCGAGCTTGGGAAAATTCTCCACTGTGATGTAGGGGATGTTGGTAGGAAATCTGTGTTTTACGTCGCCTATGTAGGCTTTTTCGACGTTTGTAAAATTATCGTTCATACCAGTGCTGATTTTTCTGTCACAAAGATAGTCAAATTTCATTAACGGAATGCTTGAAAAATTTGCGATTTTCCAAAAAAAAATCCGTAACTTTGAAAGCACTAAACGAGCTATGAATACATATCCCCTCATCTGCTCTCATTGCAAATGGTGTATTCTCCGCTACCTGGCTGCGGTGCATATTCCTGTCTGGCACCGTCGGACTTGCAATAACATTAGGCAGGGGCAATAAACACACACTTATTTTACCTAAAATCCGCAAGCAATCTCAATGGCAATCTCAATTGCAGTAAAGAGCTTGAACACTATGCATCATGATAGTATGAGCGTGAAT
>HF990336.1:4593-19812 GCA_000432775.1 Alistipes sp. CAG:831 | reverse complement strand
TGGGAAAGAGTGTGGATGAGATAAAAGTTTTTAAAGGAGATGAGGCAGCTGCTGAAAGACTTGCCGATAAATGGAATTGTAGTGTAGATGAAGTTTTTAAAAGATGCAATAATCCAGAAAGGGTTCAACGCGTGTTACACGAGTGTGAGGATGGTAAAACTGTTCAACTTGTTCCTCGTTTATATCATGATGGGGTACGGCATTCTGGCGGTATTGAGAAAGTGGTCTCGGAGATTCTTCAAAGGCAATAATATAGTGTATAAATATGATTCGCTGCTTCTTCACCCCCCGAACCGGCCCCGCTTATCATGACGGCTTCATGGGCCAGAGAACCCTGGTTCTGGGGGCGTACCATTATTGCTGGTATGATAAGTGCCGTTACTACGAAGAGTGTGTGCGGCAGGGGAGGACTGCGGAATATGACAGGAGGTGTCCGGTCTATGAGGACAAGCCGGAGAAGGATTATTACTGCTTGTCCAACAGTAATGTCATAGAGATAGACTCATATATCGAGGGTGGGCATTATCCTACTTATGACGCGTTTACTCACAAGATGTCGGGCATCAAGAAGTATGTGGGGCCTGGAATCAGGGCGGCTTTCTGGGATAAGGTGGCGTTTTACAATTGGATTCAGCATTATCTGCCGGAGCCTCAGGAGGATTTTCAGTACCGGCAGTGGGAGGAGGTGTTTCTGAGGGATCTGCCTGCGTTCGAGGAAGTGCTGAGGGAACTGCGCCCGCAGGTGGTGCTGGTGTGGACGGACACGCTAAGGGAGTTTCTGGACCGGCACTGCGGTACGCTTGGCGGTATGTCGATGATGCGTGTGCAGACTATCGAAATGGATTCTCTGGAGGCGTGGGGCTATCGCGTGCGGTATGCTGATGAGGAGTGCTTTGTGTCGCTGTGGCCTGATTACAGGAACTTTATCAGTAATGTGGCCCCGTTGTGCGGTGTAGATGTGACTGATGAGATACAAGTGATTGAAAAAGTAATGCTGGCATTGCATCACTGCCTGGAGATGGATGCTGGAGTTATGGACGGTACGTTGACAGAACGGGTGTCCGGTATCATACATGATGAGGAACTTATCGTGTCATTGACATTGCTTTTGCAGTCAGGTATTGGGCTGACCGATATGCTGGGACCGCAGAAATTGTGCATGCGTCCAGAGTTGAGAAATGGCGGCAGAGTGCTCTGTAATTTCTATTATGAGGCTGATGGCGTGCCGGTTGTGCCGTTGACCGGGCTTTATCCTGTTAGTGACGGCATCCCGGCGCTTCTGGTGCTGTGGGGGCGGGACAGGGCCGTGCAATACAGAGATTTGGCCAGGATGCTGCGACCGTCGGATACCGTTCTGCTCTATATTGATGAAGAATACGGACTGCCGCTGACAGTTATGGCCGGGATTTTCGGTGTACTTAGAAACACTGGGGCTGAAGGTTTGTTCCTGATGAGGAATTCGGAGAGAAATGAGTTGAATTACAGGGATGCTTTCGTAAGTTCGGGTCTGCTTAGGGAAATATTCGAGGCGGAAAACAGTCTCTTGATGCGGCTCTCTGCGGAATCTGCATCTGAAGTGCTGCTGCATAGCTCTGGCGGCAGGACAATAAAAAAGATGGGTGCGGATATGAGATGGCTCTTGCCTCGGAAATATCAATTCAACAGATTAACGAATTCACATTTTAAGAAGTTGATAAAAGATATGTCTTTCGGGCGCAAAGTGGCGGAAACAAAACTTCTGGAGAAGGTGGCAGTCAAACTGTACAATGCGTATAGGAATGATATTGTGAAGTTGGAAAAAGATAGTGAGGGAAAAGAAATTATGAACTGCAGGGGCAGTGATCCCAGTGCTGTGTCCGGCCTGATTGAATCGATTCTGGATGTTTGTAACGGGAATGCTGCCGGCCGTAAAAGGTCCGTTACTATAAAGGATGTGCAGGAGTTGATAGGGTCGGATATCAAAAACTATTCGCAACGTAAGTACAGGGAAAATACGAAAAAGTGATGGAAGTGTAGATAAATAATTTTGTAAAATCCTGTTTGTCAGACTTGTGGAGATTATTTGAAGTGCACATTTTCTTTATTCTGGACCCCGGATCTAATTTTGCGCCATAATTTAAAAAAACAACGAATTATGGACAAGGATTTAACTTTTTTGCGTTACGCAGACCCGGAGGACCTCCGGATTCTCACGGATTACATCACGATGAACAGGAAGGGAAACCCCCGTTTCAACGAGAGACTGACAACGACTCCTGAATATGCCCGTTACTATCCGGATGGACTTAACAACATGGTGGACAGCATCGTGGAGGAATTCCAGTACTACGGAGGCAACACTGTTCTCAATTTCATGAGAGGAAGAGGTGCCGGCTATCGCGAGATCCTTTGTGACGTATGTCACAGAATGAGGGTCAATTTCAACCGTAAGTCCTCTGTCGAGGTGATTGAGATGAATCTGCTGCACAGCATCTTGATAAAATCGCTGGAGGATATGGACACGGAAAGTCTCAAAGAACTGCTTGATGGCCTGAATATCAAGACAACCAATTTTAAAAAGGAGGCCATGGTTGCGGCTTTGCAGATGGCTATACGCCGGGGTGGTTTTGCCTCCTATAAGATAGCCCTGATAGTCGCCAATGCCATAGCCCGCGCCCTGCTCGGCCGTGGACTCTCCCTGGCGGCCAATGCGGCGCTGGTCAGATGGCTCAGCGTGTTCGCCGGACCGGTCGGCTGGGCAATCACTGCCGCCTGGACTGCTTTCGACATCGCCGGACCGGCCTACCGTGTCACTATTCCGGCAGTGATTCAGATTGCGTATATGAGGGCAAAGCGCGATGTCAAAGGACTTTTGACGGACGATACTGAAAAAGGGGATAATGATAAAACTAGCTATGAATAAGTCTACTAAGAATGTTCTTATTGCGACTTTACCTACAGTGCTTACCTATGCTGTAGGTAAAGTTCTCCGTGCTGTTTCAAAAAGGTACCACCTGTGTCCTCAGTGCGCAACTGGTTTCAAGCAGGAGGTGAGAAGGATGGAGGCGTCCGCAAGCTCTTGTGAGGGAGTGGAACTGGTGTCATCAAATTATAGAGGCAGGAAAAAATATACAGGTACACCAAGGTATATCGAGACGGAATATCATAGGGACCGGGAAGATTCTATAAATGAGTTGAGGACAATTGCCCGTTACTATGGCTGCGATATGGTGATAGATGTTAAGTGTCAGAGGGATGTGGATGATGAAGAGACGGACTCCGGAGGTACCTATACGTATTCAGTCTGGAGCTACAGCGGGAAAGCCGTGCATAAGGCGGATTGAACAGCATTAGTGTGCTATTTTAACCCGGCCGCAGGGGACTGGTAGTGACAAAGGGCAAGGATGGTTTTACCTTTGCAAATCCGGGCAGGATGCGTGTTGCCAAGGAAGTCGCAGTGGAAGGTGGAGCGTCGGATCCGAGAAACGGCATTATGCTCAAGATCTTCTCTATGGTTAATTTCGGGGAAAGGGCCGGAAGTGGCCTGTGCAGTATCTGTAATGTTTGGGAGCGGGTTTTTCATACAGCCGCTGTGATAGAGGAGACAGAAGATATCGACAGAGTAATCCTGACGTTGAGTTATGGAGGACATGAGCAGGACGTGGATGCTATGCTCCGGCTCTATGAGGCAAAGGGTGAATTGATAGTGGTCGGGGATCCCGGGAGATATGTAAACGAAAATGAAACATTTGAATAATCCCAATATTGTGGCAAATAAAATCCAAAGATTGTGGAATTAAAAATCCCAACATTGTGCTTTTCGACTTTGTGATGTCCAGTATATTCAGCGCCCAGCCGGACTCCCCCAAAAACCTAATGACGCAGCAGGACCACAGAAAAAGCCGCGCCGAATACGTGATTCGGTGCGGCCTTTTCCAGCAGTCTCCGTCCATCTGCTCAGAGCCGGTTCCTGTAGGCTTCAGCCAGAAGCTTGCGGTACTGGTTCTCGAGGGAGAGGTAGGTGGAGAGGTTGCCGTAGACGTTGTCGGCTTCGACGTAGTAGTCTATGACGGACATCTGGCCGGCGAGGACGGCCGATTTGAGGGCGTCGAGGGTGCTGTGCATCAGGGGAACGTCGTAGGTCTGTACGGCGGAACGGATCTGCTGCAGCTCGTTGTAGCGGGACTGGAGCTGGGTCTCGGCCTGCAGGCGGGCGTTCTCGAGCTCACTCTGGGCTGCGGTGTGGCGTGCCTCGGCGATCTTCGTCTTGTTGCGGGAGGAGAAAATGGGCAGGGAGGCTCCTACCAGGAAACCGTGGCTGGCCTCGGTCATGGCTGTGTTGCGGCGGTAGCCGACCTCGAACTTGGGCAGCCAGTTCTGCCGGTTGACCTTTATTTCCTGTGCGGCGGCATCGACAGAGGCTTCTGCGGAGAGGATACCGGCGTCCGTGGCCATCACCTCGGCATAGAACTCATCGTAGTCGACTATATCGGATGCAGCAGGATATTCGGCTGCCAGCAGCTCCACGGGGATATTCCCGTTCATGGCCCGGAGGGACTGGAGGGCGTTCTGCCTTGCTGCCTCGTTCTGTGCCGCGAGGGTGCGGACATTCATCCTTTCCATCTTCACCTTGTTGACTTCTATGATATTGGCCCCGCCCTCGGCAAAGCGTTTCTCCATCAGGGCGAGGAGTTCATCGGCATTTGCCATCCGGGTGTCCAGCAGCTCTTTTTCCTGGTTGATCCGCACCAGATCCAGACAGAGCAGCTGGGCCTGCAGGAGGATGTCCCTGCGCTGTAGGGCGTACTGCATGTCGAGGGCCTGAGTCTGGAGCTTGCCGGATTTGCCTCTGGAAACGTACTGGGAAGGGAAGTCGAAGCCCATGGATACTACCAGCTCCGAGCTGGATACCCCGTCGTAGCCGCGGGTGAAGAAGGGGCTGTAGGACACGGAGATGTCCTGCTGGAGGTTGTTCTGGGACTGGATTTCGAGCCGCGATGCCTCATTGTTCTGCTGCAGGGCGCGGAGTTCGAGATTGTTCCTCTCTACTGCTGCCAGCACCGAGTCTATGCTCTCCATGCTCTGGGCGCGGAGACTTCCGCAGGATGCGGACAGGAGAATGGCTGCGGCGCTCAGGAAAGGAAGTGTATTGTAAAATATTTTCATGTGGAATATCGGATTAGTTTTCAGCATGTTCAATGTTTTCTGCCCTGCGCTCGCGGCGGTGCATCCAGTCGTAGACTATAGGCACGATGAAGGCGTTGAGGAAGGTGGAGGTGAGCAGTCCTCCGAGGATGACCTTGGCCATGGGGCTCTGGATCTCGTTGCCCGGCAGGTCGCCGTTGAGGGCCAGGGGGATCATGGCGAGGGCCGAGGAGAGGGCTGTCATCAGAATGGGATTGAGACGGTCCAGGGAGCCGCGGAGGATGCACTCGCGGACGGAGAGGTGCTCTTCGGTATGCAGGTGGTTGTAGCGGTTGATCAGCAGCATTCCGTTCCTGGTCGCGATGCCGAACAGGGCGATGAAACCGATGATGGCCGGGATGCTGAGCTCGCCCGAGGTAAATATCAGGGCGAATACTCCGCCTATCAGGGCCAGGGGCAGGTTGAGCAGGACTACTCCGCTCTGGCGGGCGTTCTTGAACTCCATGTACAGCAGCAGGAAGATGACCACGATGCTCATCAGGGAGGTAAGCAGGAGGGTCCGGCTGGCGGCCTGCTCGCTTTCGAACTGTCCGCCGTACTCGATGTGGTAGCCCTCGGGCAGCTCGATCTCCTCATCCACGATCTTCTGTATGTCGTTGACCACTCCGCGCAGGTCGCGTCCGCGGGTGTTGGCCGAGATGACAACCTTGCGCTTGACGTTCTCGCGGTTGATGGTGTTGGGACCCATGGAGGATTCCACGTCGGCTACGTAGGAGAGGGGTATCTTGCAGCCGTCAGCGTCGTCGATCATCAGGTTGCGGATGCTCTCCATGTCTCCGCGGTTGTCCTCGGAGGCGCGTACTACGAGGTTGAAGGTCTTGCCTTCCTCATAGACCTGAGATACGGTCTCGCCGGCCATGTTGACGGTCACGAACTCTGCGAATGCCGGCAGGGATATGCCGTAGCGGGCGAGCATGTCGCGCTTGGGGGTGATCTTGAGCTCGGGACGCTCGATCTGCTGCTCGACGTTGAGGTCGGCGATGCCCTCGACTCCGCTGATGGCGCTCTTGATGCGGTTGCCTATCACGAACATGTCATTCAGATTGTCTCCGAAGAGCTTGATGGCAATGCTGGCCTGGGTGCCGCTGAGCATGGCGTCTATGCGGTGGCTGATGGGCTGGCCTATTTCGATGTTGGCTCCGGTGATGGTAGAGAGCTTTGCGCGTACCTCGTCCAGCACCTCCGCGTGGGAGCGCTCATCGAGGACGAAGGGGGCCTCGATCTCGGATACATTGACTCCGAGGGCGTGCTCGTCCAGTTCGGCGCGTCCGGTCTTGCGGGCTACGGTCTGGATTTCAGGGATGGTCAGCAGCAGTTCCTCAGCCTGCCGTCCTATGCGGTCGGACTCCTCGAGGGAGACTCCGGGAAGGGAGCTGACATTGATGGTGAACGAGCCTTCGTTGAACGAGGGCAGGAAGCTGTGGCCGAGGGTGAAGAACAGGCCGAGGGCCACGGCGAACAGGGCGAGGGTAGAGCCGCCCACGATGGCTTTGTGGTTCAGGGCCCAGTTCAGCCCGTTGCGGTAGTGTCTCTTGAGCCATGCGGCCACGAATGCCTCCTTGGGCACTTTAGTGCTGTCTTTCCTGCCGCGCAGGAGATAGGAGCAGAGCACGGGAGTCAGGGTCAGGGCGACAATGGTCGAGGCGAAGAGGGCCACGATGAAGGATATTCCGAGGGGAATGAGCATCCTGCCCTCCATGCCGCTGAGGAAGAAAAGGGGCACGAAGCTGACGATGATTATCAGGGTGGAGTTCAGGATGGGCATACGCACTTCCTTGGATGCGTTGAAGACCACGTCTACTACCGGCAGCCGTTTTTCAGGCGGCAGGGCCCGGTTCTCCCGCAGGTGCTTCCAGACGTTCTCCACGTCCACTATCGCGTCGTCCACTAAGGAACCTATGGCGATGGCCATGCCTCCGAGACTCATGGTGTTGAGGCTCAGCCCCAATGCATCCAGCACCAGGATGGTGATGAGCAGGGACAGCGGCAGGGTGATCAGGGATATGACGGTGGTGCGGACATTGGCCAGGAATACGAAGAGTACGATTACCACGAAGATGGCGCCTTCGTACAGGGAGCGTTTCACATTGTTGATCGAGTTCTCGATGAATGTGGCCTGGCGGAATATGTCGGTGGACACGTGCACGTCGGCGGGCAGGTTCTTCTGCAGGTCGGCTATGGCCGCATCCAGCTTTTCGGTCAGCTCAATGGTTCCGGTGTTGGGCTGTTTGGTGACGGTCAGCAGCACGGCCGGCTTGCCTCTTTCGGAGGCCAGTCCGAGCTTGGGCTGCTGGGCGCCGATGCGGACATCCGCCACGTCCTCGAGGGTGACGGGCATCCCGCTTTCAGTGGTCTTGATCACGGCTGCGGCCATCTCCTCCACGTCCTGCGTGGATACTACTCCGCGTACGATGTACTCGCTGCCGTATTCGTAGATGACACCTCCGTTGGTGTTCTGGTTCATGCCGCGTGTCACCTCCATGACTTCTCCGAGGGTGACTCCGTAGTGCTTCATTTTCTCAGGATGGATCAGGACCTGGTATTCCTTTATGTCGCCTCCGAGCACGGCTACCTGTGCCACGCCTCCGGTGGACAGCAGGCGGGGCCTGAAGGTCCAGTCAGCCAAGGTTCTGAGGTCCAGCATCGAGGTGCTGTCGGCGGTCAGGGACACTATCAGCAGCTCTCCGAGGATGGAGGACTGGGGACCGAGGGTGGGGGTTCCGGAGTTGTCCGGCAGGTCGTCGGCAGCGGCGGCCAGTTTTTCGGACACAATCTGGCGGGCAAGGTAGATGTCAGTGCCCCAGTCGAACTCTACCCACACTACGGAAAATCCCGTGGTGGAGGAACTGCGCACCCTGCGCACTCCTGTGGCGCCGTTGACGGCGGTCTCGATAGGGAAGGTCACGAGCTGCTCGACCTCCTCGGCGGCCATTCCGTTGGCTTCAGTCATGACGACCACGGTCGGGGCGTTGAGGTCGGGGAATACGTCTATCTCCGCGTTGAATGTCCGGTACAGTCCGGCCGCGAAGAGCAGGATGGCCGCGACAAGTATCAGCAGCCGGTTCTGCAGTGAGAAATGTATTATCTTGTTGAGCATGGCTGTCGCGGATTAATGGTTGTGGGTATGGGCGGGGATGAGGTTGCCGGCTGAGGCGAGCTTGACGTGTGTGGCTCCGCGGGTCACTACGTTTTCTCCGCCCTTGAGGCCGGAGAGGATCTCATAGCGCTGTCCGTCGGTGGCACCGAGGGTGACTTCCTGTTTCTTGTAGCAGGTCTCGTCCAGCTTGATATATACGAAATAGTGGCCCTGGGACTCGGTGACGGCTTCAACCGGAAGGGAGATGACTCCGTCCCTCTCGGCGGAGAGCAGCCATACCTGGGCGAAGGCTCCGGGGAGAATCTCTTCCGTGCCGTTGAAGGCAAATGTCACGGGGATGTAGGCATTGGTCTCGTCGGTCGAGCGGCCGTAGCCGAGCAGGCGGCCTCCGAGCCGGGAGGCGGTGTAGACGCGGTCGCCGTAGGAGAGCCTGAAGTTCGCATCATTCACACCGGGGAGGCGGTTGAGGTATCTTTCGGAAACATCGGCCTTGAGATAGAGCCTGCTGCCGGCGACTACCTTGGCCAGGGGGGTGCCTACCGTGACATAGTCTCCTTCCTTTACCAGACAGGTCTTGACATAGCCTCTGACGGGGGATTTCACAGCCGTCCCGTTCTCGCCGCCGTTCGAGGCGAGTGCCTCATAGGTCAGGCGGGCTGTCTCGTAGCGGCCCTTTGCGGCCTCGTATTCCTGACGGGAGACGATATTGTCCTCCACCAGTTTTGCGGCTCTTTCATATTCCTGCCTTGCAGTTTCATATTCGATCCTGGCCCTCTGTACAGGGTCTCCGTCCTGCAGGTGGCGGGAGGAGATGGTGAACATCGGGCTGCCGTCATTGACCCGGCTGCCCTCAATCAGGGGCGCTGCGTAGGAAACGATACCGGGCACGCTTGCCACGACGGTTGTCTCATCCTCGGGAGCCGGCATGATGCGGCCGCTCACTTCGAGGACTCCGCGGAAAGGACCGGGGACAATGACTTCTGCCGTCACACCGGCGGCAGCGGCGCTCTCGGCACTGAGGGTTATCTCATCGGGACTGGCGTTGCCTCCCTCATGCGAATGGCCGTGGTCGTGTCCGTCATGGTTGTGTCCGTCATGGTTGTGGCCCTCATGGTCGTGGCCCTCATGGCTGTGGTCATCGGCCTCGTGGTCATGGGCTTCGTGGTCATGATGCGCATGGTCGTGGACCTCCTCGCTGTGGGAGTGGCCCTGGCCGGAACTGGAGTTGTTGTTGCAGGATGAGAGGACGTAGCACGTGGCGGTGCAGAGTACGCCCAGAAGGAATGTCTTTATCGTCTGTTTCATGTAAGAAAAGTATTTCGGTTGTTAATAAACGCCGCAAATGTATATTTCATCCCGTGCAACCCTGTTGCAAAGAAGGCTGTCCGCCTGCCTGCGGTACGGTATTTGTATTTTTGGAGGTGAATCAAATAAAAAAGGAGACAGATATGAAAGGAATGATTATCGTTTTGATGCTGGCGCTGACCGCAGGAGTGTCCGCGTCAGGAGCCGTGCCTCAGGACAGGCAGACCCGCAGGGCCATGCAGGCGTATGAGGATTCGGTCAGATTCGCGGCAACCGTGGAGACTATGAAGAATATGGATTTCGTGCTTGAGGCCGACCGCCTGGTGCTCAAGAGAGGAGAGAATGTCATGGTGACGTCCATGACCAATTTTGTATCCGTCAAGGATGACCGCGCTGTGATACAGGTCGCTCCTTTCAGCGGCCCCGGTGTCAACGGTGTCGGCGGAGTGACGGTGGACGGAAATATATCGGACGTGGATTTCAGGGTGAGCCGTAAAGGGACTGTGTCCCTGTCGATGTATGTGTCGGGTGCCGTGGCCTCCTGCAAGATTACGTTCACCCTGCCGAAGAACGGTACTACCGCCACAGTGCGTATTGACCCCAACTACAGTTCCAATGACATCTCACTGGTCGGCAGTATAGTTCCGACCGAGCTCTCCACGGTGTACGAAGGGTTGTCGCTGTGACGCGGATACGGAAATTTTTACTAACTTGCGGCAAGTTTAATACTGCTGCAAGTTTTTTTTATGCCTATGAGACCAGGATTGAAGAAGCCCCTAAAAATTACCCTGATATCCCTCGCATCCCTGCTTGGCCTGTGCGTTGTGGCCATAGCGGTGGCCTTGTGGATTGTATTCACCCCTTCCAAACTGACTCCGATAGTGGAGGATGCGGCGGACAAATATCTCGATGCCGACGTAAGGATAGGCTCGGTGGACCTGGAATTTTTCTCATCATTTCCCAGATTTACCCTCAGGATAGAGGACGGGGAGCTGACAGTCCGTAGGACCGTGGATTCCACGGAGACGGAGAAACACCTGATGCCCCACCGGGATTCCCTGCTGCGGTTCAAGCGCTGCCGCGTGACGTTCAACCCCGCGGCCCTGCTGAAGGACGACCGCGTGGTGATTCACCGCGTGCTGCTGGACAGTGCCATGGTCTATGCTTACCGGGATGCGGAGGGGCGTGCCAATTGGAATTTCATCCCTCCTTCCCAGGATACGGTGGAGACAGCGGATGCGGACACTTCCGGCGGATTCCGCCCTAAATCCATTGTCCTGCGGTCGCTTAGGATCAGGGATGCCAATATTGTCTTCAATGACCGTTCCAATGATGTATATGCGCGGGTCCTTGGAGTGAATACCCGCCTACGGATGGGAGCCGGGGTGAGGGGAGCTGCCGCCGGGGTGGAGTTCTCCTGCAGGGACCTGCTGTTCGGACAGAAGGGCGACCTTCTGCTGCGGAGGACGGCCGTGCGGCTCAATACTCAGGTAGGATACAATGCCGACAGCATGAAGGTCGTGCTGCGCAATGCGGAACTGGGAATCAATGACATCAACCTCTCTCTCAGCGGTACTGCGGTGCGGGATACGGTCCGCAAGGCTGTAGACCTGAATCTGTCGTTCGGGGCCGTGGCTCCTTCTGTGGAGAAGGCCCTCAGGCTCATTCCGGAGTCTGTGGTAAAGCATCAGGACCTGACTGCTGACGGCAGGGTACAGCTGGAAGGCGCTGTGACCGGAGCCTACGGCAAGGACCTGATGCCGGCTGTGTCGCTGTGCCTCAAGATAGGGGATGCTTCCGCCAGGTACGAAGGACTTCCCTACGGCATAGACCATCTGGCAGCGGATTTCGACGCCTTCGTGGATCTGATGCGCGAGCGGGAGTCCTATCTGGATCTTAAGATTTTCAAGCTGCAGGGCAATGATATCGATGTCCTGGCCGATGCAAAAGTGACCGAACTCTTCGAGGATCCGCTAATAGTGCTGAATACCAAGGCAAAAGTTGATCTGGGCAATATCAGTAAGACATTTCCCCTTCAGGCCGGCATAGAGTATTCGGGCATGCTGGACGCCGACCTGAAGGTGCGTACCAGGCTGTCAACCATCCGTAACCAGGACTTCGGGCGTATCTTCGCGGCCGGTAAGCTGGACCTGGACGGGGTGACAGTCAAGGATACCGCGCATGGTATAGACGCGGTCGGGGACATTGACCTCAAGTTCTTTGGCGCAAGGGCATTGGGTGTGAACGGTGAAATCTCCAGGCTGCATCTGGAGAGCCCGCGTATCAAGGCACTGGCCGACAGTATGACTCTGAAAGTCATCTCCACCCGTCCGAAGGATACCACCAGGGTCTTCCAGGTGAAGGCGGATTTCAGGATGAACCGTGCAGGGGCTTCGGTCGGGGATTCCCTCAGGCTTTTCCTGGGCAGGGGCGGAGTCACCGCATCTCTGGGACCCAATCCTGAAAGAAAGGACAGGCCCAGAATAGGGGTGGAGATAGAGACAGACTCTCTCTTCGCCAAGTACGGGGATGTCAGGGGCGGCTTCAACAAGGGGCAGGTGTCCCTGCAGGCGGACAAGCTGAGGGATTCTGTCTGGAGGCCGTCGGTCACTGTGGACTTCAACCGTCTCAGAGGAGGGATGGGAGACTCTCTCGGTGTATTCTGCGCCCAGGGAAAGGTAAAGGCATCCCTCAGGCCGGGAAACGGGGCGGAAAGAAAGCCCAGGCTCAATCTCAATGTCGAGACCGATTCCATATTTGCCAAGGCAGGGGAAATAACAGGTGGTATGAAGAAGGGGGTAATCCGGCTGCAGGCTGAGAGGGTGCGGGACTCGCTCTGGCTGCCGTCCGGTACGCTCAGATTCAACCGTCTGATAGTCAATACGCCTCAATGCGCCCTGCCTGTGCGCTTCAACCGTACCGTGATCAAATTCAGAGACAGGAAAATCAATCTTGAGAAAGCCGTGATCAGAATCGGCCGTTCCAATGTGACCCTTTCCGGAGCGGTGTACAATCTTTACGGAACTCTCAGGCACGGACGCATGCTGAGGGCTGACTTGGATATAAGTTCCAAAAATCTCAATGTCAATCAGCTGATGAGGGCATTCTCCACTCCGGAGGCTGCGGAGCAGGAGATCGAGGCGGATACCGCATCGACCGCACTGCGCCTGTTCGAGGTGCCCGGCAACATCAATTTTGACCTGACTACGGACATCGACAGAATGCGCTTCGGCAAATATGTCTTCCGGAACATCAAGGGCAAGGCCGAACTCAAGGACAGCCATATCTATCTTGACAGCCTTACGCTCAATGCTCTGGACAGCGCGTCACTGAGTGCGTCCCTGATCTACAAGGCCGCTTCCTCGAAATTCGGTTATGCGGGTTTTGACTTCAAGGTGCATGACATCGACATCGCCTCGCTGGTGGACGCTACTCCGGCCATAGATTCGCTGGTGCCCATGCTCCAGTCCTTCAAGGGCAAGGTGCAGGTGGATGTGGCGGCTGAGGGTGTGCTGGACTCCCTGCTCAATATCAGTATACCTTCGCTGAGGGCGGCCGTCTACATAAGGGGAGACTCTCTGGTCCTGATGGACGGCGAGACCTTTGCCAAGATATCCAGGAAACTGATGTTCAAGAATAAGGAAGAAAACCTCATAGACAGCATCTCGGTCAACATTACAGTGGACGACGGCAGTGTCAATATATATCCGTTCCTGGTGGAGATAGACCGCTATCAGGCGGCTGTAGGCGGGGTTCAGAACCTGGATATGAGCTTTGACTACCATATCTCCATCCTCAAGTCCCCGTTGCCGTTCAAGGCTGGGCTCAATGTACGGGGAACGCCTGACGACATGCGCTTCGGTATCGGACGGGCCAAGTATAAGGATGCAGTCACTCCGGTGGAGACCAGGAAGATAGATTCGGTCAGACTTAATCTGAGCGAGGAGATAACCGACCGGTTCAGGCGGGCCAGTGAGCGGAGCCGCTGGAACGAGAGGGCGGCCAGACGTGCCCGTATCGACTGGGAGCACAGGCGGGATTCCGTGCGCCGGCATCACCGTATCAGTTTCGAGGACGACTCCATCCAGTGGGAGAAGGTGACGCCGCTGCCACCGGAAGCCCCTTCCGCGCCATCAGTTGAGGAATCTGCGGGCAGCGGGCGGTAAAAACGGCAGAAGACATGGCGGATGTTGGAAATTCTTTTGTAAGTTTGCAGAATAACTTCATTTAACCTGACAATATGAAAGGAATCGTATTAGCCGGAGGCTCCGGCACCAGACTCTACCCGATAACCAAGGGTATAAGCAAGCAACTGATACCTATCTACGACAAACCGATGGTGTATTATCCCATATCCGTGCTGATGCTGGCAGGTATACGGGAAATACTCATAATATCCACACCGGCCGACCTGCCCGGCTTCAGGCGTCTTCTCGGTGACGGTTCCGAATTCGGTGTCCGTTTCGAGTATGCCGAGCAGCCGTCTCCTGACGGACTGGCCCAGGCCTTCATCATCGGCAGGGAGTTCATCGGGAGCGACGCTGCCTGTCTGGTGCTGGGAGACAACATCTTCTACGGCAGTTACTTTACAGTCATGCTGCGCCGCGCGGTGAACAGGGCTGAGAAAGAGGGCCTGGCTACTGTCTTCGGCTACTGGGTGGCCGATCCCGAGCGCTACGGCGTGGCGGAGATAGACTCCAAGGGCAATGTCCTGAGCATCGAGGAGAAGCCGAAGGAGCCCAAGTCCAACTATGCCGTGACCGGCCTCTATTTCTATCCCAACGAGGTCGTGGATGTGGCTGCCAATGTCAGGCCGTCGGCCCGCGGCGAGCTGGAGATAACCTCCGTCAACCAGGAGTTCCTGGAGCGGGGAAAGCTTCGTCTGGAGACCCTGGGACGCGGATTCGCCTGGCTGGATACCGGAACTCATGACTCCCTGGCCGAGGCATCCACATTCATAGAGGTGATAGAGAAGCGTCAGGGACAGAAGGTGGCCTGTCTGGAGGATATTGCCCTGCGCAGCGGCTGGATTACTCCCGACCAGCTCCGCGAGACGGCCAAGCCCATGGCAAAGAACCAGTACGGACAGTACCTGTTCCGCATAGCTGACGAGGAAGAGCAGAAACTGGCTAGAAAACATCATGACAAATAATACTTTTATTTAATGGAATACAAGCGCAACATACTGATAACCGGGGGCGCTGGCTTCATAGGGAGCCATGTGGTGCGCCTCTTCGTGAACAAATACCCTGAGTACCGCATAGTGAACCTGGACAAGCTGACCTACGCTGGCAACCTGGCGAACCTCAAGGACATCGAGAAGGCCCCGAACTACGAGTTCGTGCGTGCCGACATCTGTGACTTCGAGACGGTCTGCGGCATCTTCCGGAAATACGGCATAGACGGAGTCATCCATCTGGCCGCCGAGAGCCATGTGGACCGCTCCATCAAGGACCCGTTCACCTTTGCCCGGACCAACGTCATGGGCACACTCTCGCTCCTTCAGGCCGCGAAGGTGTACTGGGAGTCGCTTCCGGAGAAATACGAGGGGAAGCGTTTCTACCACATCTCCACCGACGAGGTGTACGGAGCCCTGGAACTGACCGACCCCGAGGGCATCAGGCCACCCTACA
>HF990336.1:0-4565 GCA_000432775.1 Alistipes sp. CAG:831 | reverse complement strand
CGGCCGCCTCTTCCTCGGAGCATCACCTGGCCTACGGCCGGGACTTCTTCTACGAGGACACGAAGTACAGTCCCCACAGTCCCTATTCCGCCTCCAAGGCATCGAGCGACCATTTCGTGCGTGCGTTCCACGACACCTATGGTATGCCCACGATAGTGACGAACTGCTCGAACAACTACGGTCCGTACCAGTTTCCAGAGAAGCTGATACCGCTGTTCATCAACAATATCCGTCACCGCAAGCCCCTTCCGGTCTACGGCAAGGGAGAGAACGTGCGGGACTGGCTCTACGTGGAGGACCACGCCAGGGCCATCGACCTGATCTTCCACAAGGGCAAGGTGGCCGACACGTACAACATCGGCGGCTTCAACGAGTGGAAGAATATCGACCTCATCAAGGTGGTAATCAAGACGGTCGACAGGCTTCTGGGCCGTCCCGAGGGAGCGGACATGGATCTTATCACCTTCGTGACTGACCGTGCCGGTCACGACATGCGTTATGCCATCGACAGCACCAAGATCCAGAAGGAGCTGGGGTGGGAGCCGTCGTTGCAGTTCGAGGAGGGCATAGAGAAGACCGTCCGCTGGTATCTGGACAACCAGGCGTGGATGGACAACATTACCTCGGGCGAGTACGAGAAGTACTACGAGGACATGTACGGTAACAGATAGGAAGCGCTGTAGATGAGCAGTTATCTCGAGGTCAACAATGTATCCAAGTCCTACGGCCCCAGGGTGCTGTTCGACCATATCTCATTCCATATCGACGAGGGGGACAAGATAGCCCTCGTCGCTCCCAACGGTACCGGGAAGACATCCCTGCTGAGCATTATCGCCGGCAGGGATTCTTCTGACGGGGACGGGTCCGTGCATTTCCTCAAGGACATCACAGTGGCTTTCCTGGAACAGGACCAGCATTACGACCCGGACCGAACAATATCGGAAATCGTCCTGGAAGGGGTAGGCGGCCAGCCTGTTCCGGAGTATGAGGTGGCATCCGTCCTTTCCCGCCTGAGACTGGATGACCCGTCCCGGAAAGCTGGCACCCTCAGCGGAGGAGAGGCCAAGCGGACAGCCATTGCCGCCGTACTCATCCGCAAGCCGGAATTTTTGGTGCTGGACGAACCCACGAACCACTTGGATGTGGACAGCATTGAGTTTCTGGAAGACTACCTTACCCGCTCGCGGTGCACCCTCCTGATGGTCACGCACGACCGTTATTTCCTGGACAGGGTCTGCAATCAGATTCTGGAGCTGGACGGAGGAAAACTCTACCGTTATCAGGGCAACTATTCCTATTTCCTGGAGAAGAGGGAGGAGCGCATAGCCAACTTCAATGCCGCTACCGACAGGGCCCGGAACCTGCTGCGCACCGAACTGGACTGGATGCGCAGGATGCCTTGTGCGCGCGGTACCAAGGCAAAATACCGCATCGATGCTTTTCATGAACTGAAGGACAGGGCAGGGCAGAGGATTGAAGAACGCCAGATGGAGATCCGGGCCGGGATGGCCCGCCTCGGCCGCAAGATAATCAACTGCCGCGGAGTGAGCTACCGCTGGGGCGACTTCCCTGTACTCGAGGATTTTACCTACAACTTTGCTCCCGGAGAGAAAATAGCGGTGGTCGGTCCCAACGGAGTGGGGAAGAGCACCTTCCTCGACCTGCTGGCCGGTGTCCTGGAACCTTCTGCGGGAGAGATAGACCGCGGGGAGACCCTCCGCATAGGGTATTACCGGCAGGAGGGCATCCGTCTGGACGGCAACAAGACTGTTTTCGAGACCGTCTCGGAGATAGCCGATGTGGTGTCCATAGGCAAGGGGGAGACCATCTCCGCGATGACCTTTCTCAACTATTTTCTCTTTCCTCCGTCGATGCACCGCAACAAGGTGGCATTGCTAAGCGGAGGCGAGCGCCGTCGGCTATATCTGCTGACCGTGCTGATGCGCAGTCCCAACTTCCTGATACTGGATGAGCCTACCAATGATCTGGATCTGATGACCCTCAATGTGCTGGAAGAGTATCTGTCCGGATTTGCCGGCTCGCTGCTGATTGTCTCCCATGACCGCTTTTTCGTGGACAAGCTTGCAGACCATCTCTTCATATTCGAGGGCGGAGGCCGGGTCAAGGACTTTGTGGGCAGTTACTCAGGTTACCGGCAGTACCTCAAGGACAGGGAGGAGGAACGCAGGGCTGCGTCCAGGGAGGCCCGTAAGGCGGCAGCGCCTGATACTCCGGCTTCTGCAGCGGACCGCGGAGGGGAGCGCAAGCGCCGTCTGACTTACAAGGAAAAGCAGGAGAAGGCCAGGCTGGAGGAGGAACTGGTCTCCCTTGGGGATGAGAAGAAGACCCTGGAGGCCCGGCTCTGCTCCGGCACACTGTCTTCCGAAGAGCTGACCGCCGACTCGGTCCGTATCGGGGAGGTGACCCGTCTGCTCGACGAAAAGGAACTCCGCTGGCTCGAACTCGACGAGATAGAAACCAACTCTTAAAACACAGCAATATGAAACGAAACCGCATTCTTGAACTTCTGCAGTTGCTCGCCCTTGTTCTCATGCTGGTCTACCTGGGCTTTGAGGATGAGGAATGGCTTCTGGTGCTTTCCGCCCTCCTTGTCGCAGGCTCCCTCGTAGTAAGTTTTGCAGCTGCGGCCAAGGAGAGAAGAAAACAGCAGTGACTCCCGTGCTAGCAGAACTGCAGCCGCTTGAAGAGCAGGTAGGATACGGCCCAGATGCATGCGGGGGCGACGAATGAGTAGAGAATGTACAGGATACCGCTGCTCAGCTCATCGACCTGGAACATCCCGATGAATACGCCGTGAATTGCGAGCATGACGAGTACGGTCATGGCTGTCTTGTGCTTCCGCAGGGCAATATTGCCCAGAATGAATACCGACTGGTACAGGCAGATCTTGCCGAAGTCGGACCAGAACGTGCAGAAATCCGTCCCGCCGGGTTCCCAGATCATGCCCTGGAATCCCCTTCCGCCTCCGGCCAGCGCCAGAGCGCAGTCCAGTACGTGGATGATGACGTAGAATCCAAAAGGTATGAGGACAGCGGATACCAGCATCATCACTCCGAACTTGATGGGGACTGGGAGCGGCAGCATGGCATAGCCGATCCCGTCCGAAGGATCGTTGACGTAGCCGTAGACGGATGCGGGTACGCAGAAGGACAGGAACAGGGCCGCAAGATAAAGTACGGGGAGCCTGTCTCCGGCGGTTACCGGCTTCTCGGCCAGCAGCATGAACAGCCAGTATGCCAGGTACAGACAGGTCATCACGGCTGCTGCCGGCCATATTTTCCTTATTCCCGACTTCAAGTCAGCGACAGTCAGCATTCCTGCGCGGATAAGTCTTTCGGACGCACAGTGAGGAGTATTAGCAGTGCGCATGGCCCACCTCCTTTTCAGTGTCTCTGTCAAGAGTTCTGAGATACTCTGCCAGAGTGCCTTGCCCTGAGATGCAGGCATCGAACAGCACTTCCATGTCGACTTTTTCCCTTGCGTATCCGCAGCGGTCCTGTGAACTGCTCTCCATGCAGTCGGATAGCGTACCGGATGCACTTTTCAGTCCTGCATACCCGCTGACGGTTCCGGCGTGTGTCGTGCGTGGCAGGATATTGACCACTCCGGCAGCCGTGCGCTCGCTGAAGAGGGCGTGGAGCATCACCTTGTCGCTGACTTTGAAGCATATCTTCCCGGCAAGGTTGTCGAGGGAAGAATTGAGCAGCAGTCTTCCGGAGTCTATGACCGCGACATGGTCCACTATGTCTTCCACTTCCCGGACCTGGTGAGTGGACAGAATGACCGTTCTGTCCGGCCTCATATGCTCTGCCAACAGCCGCCTCAGGGACAGTTTGGACGGTATGTCCAGTCCGTTGCCGGGCTCGTCCAGCAGGAGCAGCCGTGTATTGAGTGAAAGCGCGAAGGCTATCATGGCCTTCTTCTTCTGTCCCGAGGAAAGCCTGCGGAAGACAGCGCCCGGCTCGACGTCGAATATCCTGAGATAATCGACGAGTGCGTCTCCGTCATAGTTCGAGTAAAACATTCCGTAATTTCCGGCATACTCTATCACCGGCAGGTCCGGAGCGTTGAAGCTCTCCGGCACGAAATAGACATTGTCCAGAAACTCCGGCATCCGGTCGAACGGTACCATGCCGTCCACCTCTATCCGACCGTTTCCGCATCTCAGAAGCCCCGCAATCAACCTCATCAAAGTCGTCTTGCCCGCTCCGTTCCTTCCCAGGAGCCCGTAAACGGCTCCGTCCTTCAGTTCCAGGTTCAGGCCGTCATATACGCAGCGTCCCCTGTAGCTGAACCGTAGTTCATCTATCTGTATCATAAAGCAAGAAATTAAGTGTCTTGTTTCCGGCCGCGGGACGTTACGGCTTGAACTTTGCCCAACAAAGATGGGACAATAATTTCATATTTCAAAATTTTGCAGTTATATTTGCAGCCCGAAAATCAGGAAAGATGCCGGAGTGGTCGAACGGGGCAGTCTCGAAAACTGTTGAACTCCTTGTGGGTTCCGGGGGTTCGAATCCCCCTCTTTCCGCAGAAAGGCCCCG
>HF990335.1:8315-15220 GCA_000432775.1 Alistipes sp. CAG:831 | reverse complement strand
TGCCCCTGATACCGGAGATAGATTTGATAAGTGTCATAGCTGTGAAGTTTTAAATTATTTCAATATCATTGCCCTGCAGCCATCCCTGCCGTCCGTCCGACAGCTCGATGCGGTACCACTCTCCGAGGCTGTCCACCACGGAGACCTTCGTCCCCTCGTGCAGGATGAAGAGAGACTGGTCGGTAGAGCCTGGAGAACTCTTGACACTGCTCACCGGGACCGTCACCACCGCCTCGCCCGAGTCCTCGACGGCCGAACGCAGATTGAAGGCAAATACAGTGGAGATCACCATGAAGACCAGGGCTACTACGGCCAGGGCAAATGCCGTCTTGCGCAGGGCCAGGGAACGTCCGAAACGGAACAGCAGCACCATGACGGTCACCGCCAGCAGCAGGGCCAGGGCTATCCATGCCCAGGCATCCGAGGAAAGGGTATCGCGGAAAGCCTTGAACCAGGTCAGGAGAATGAACTCCGGCACGGCCTCTATCCGGTCCAGTGTCTGCTCCCTGGCTATCTCCAGATTGACCGCAGCATCCTCGTAGGCGGGGTCCAGTTTCAGGGCCTTCTCGTAATAAAGTATGGAAAGGCCAACACGGTGTCCCAGCTTGTAGCAGCAGTTGCCCATATTGTAGTACAAGGCCGGCGACACATAGCCGGCCTCCTCGATGGCGGCAAATCCGTCCAGCGCCGCCTGGTAGTTCTCTTCCGTATAGTCGCTGACTGCCTGAGCCCAGAGCGAGTCCACATCCTGGGCCTGAGCCGCCGGCAGCACGGCGGCCGCCAGCACCAGCACTACTGTCATCATTCTTATCATCGTCTTCATACTCAACTTTCGATTTGGGATATAACTTTTACCGCCTGCTGATAGTGCTTCTCCATGGCCTCTGAGCCGGAAGCGGGAGCATAGCGGGCATACTCACAGGCATCCAGTATATCGTACAGTTCCTGTATCACAGCCTCGTCCTTGCCGCGGGAACGGAGTTCCTCCCCTATCCTCTCGCGGGTCAGGTCGGCCACGGGCAGCATCAGCTTGTCGGAGATGTATCCGTGCAGGGCCTTATGCAGCTCCTCGTAGAATGCACTGTACAGTCCCTGTCTGAGGAAGGCGGAGGCGTTCTTCAGACGGGCCCGGGCCACTTTCATGGCCTTGCGGTTGCGGGTGCCGGCCACGTCACTCCGGCGGGCAATGCTACGGCTCAGCAGAATCCACACGGCAGCGGCCGCCAGCACTATCGCCACCGGTATAATGAGCATCGCAGGAGAGCCGACCATCATCCGTCCGGCTTTTTTCAGGCGCGGAACGGTGGAGATGAAGCGGATATCCTCACCCAGGCTCTCGACACTCCGCTTGCTCACCCCGGAGGGGATGACGGCGGCGTCGGTGCGGGTACCCTCGCCCACCTTCAGGCGCAGTGGCCCGGAAGAGAGGGTGCGGTAGCGTCCAGCCGCTATATCATAATAGGTAAATTCCACAGGATCTATGTCAAATACTCCGGGAGCCCTGGGAATGAAAGGATACTCGAAGGTAAGTGTTCCGGTGGAGCCCGATTCTCCAGTAGAGATGTTCTCGGTCTTGCGCACGTCGTACGCCTCAAAGTCAGCGGGAAGCTGAACTTTCGGAGCGTCCACCAGATTGATGTTGCCAGTACCGGATATGGTAATCTTCAGGGAGGTAGCCTCATGGGCGGCCACACTGTCCGAGTCAAATCCGGCACTGAGCCTGAACGAGCCCACACCTCCGGTAAATGAGGCGGGGGCACCGGCCGGCAGGGCCGAGACATTGATGGTCACAGGCTCACTGGTCACCCGCTTGCGTATTGTCTGGTAGGAGCTGAAGAAATCGTCGAAGATGGAGCGGGGGCCGGTCTGCTCGGCCCGTACCTGGAGAAGGCACACCAGTTCGGAAGGGTCAATGGTCAGGGCCCCGGTCTGCTGCGGCAGGAGCATATAGCGGCGCAGGAGGGCTGAATTGTAAATCTGGCCGTTGTAGTTCTCGCGGACAAACTGGATATTCTGCGGAGCATCTATCTCCTGGCTCCAGAACCCGTCGAAGGTCGGAAAGCGCACGTCCTCGAAGCCGCTGATGGCTGACGACTGCACATAGAGCTTGAGGGTCACTATGACCGGCTCACCCACCACCGCCCTGGTCTTGCTTACGCTCATGCGCAGCATCAGGTCCTCTCCGGCACTCTGACGCTGCCCTCCGGCAGCAGCAGAGCCCTGGTCAGGCACCTGTCCCTTGACGGCCTCTATCGTCCGGGGCTCGGTGCTGTAGGTCTCCTTGCCTATCTTCACCGAGGCCGGGGCCAGCGTCACCTTGCCCTCCTGCATGGCCCTGACCGTATAGGTGTAGCTGCGGGTGTGAGTAGTTGAGCTCTGACCGTTGATGTTCTGATAACTGGTCGATGTGGAGGATACCGGTCCGGCCAGTACCTCCAGTCCCTCGAAGGACGGGGGTACGAAGTCCGACACCTTGCCGCCTTCGTATGTGGCCGTAAAGACCACCCTGAATATCTCGTCGGTGGAGACCACCGCCGGAGCGTCCGCCGTGAAGCTGTTCTGGGCCGACGCTGTCAGCACGCACAGCAGCGTCAGTGCCGCTGCCGCCGCCGTTCTGCCGAATACTCTGTACAATCCCTTTATCATTTTACCAATTTTTCTCCTTCTCTTTAGATTTCTGCTGCAGAGCCTTTGCCTTCTTGACCTTATCCTGGGTCTGCTTTTCCTTGTCCTCTATGGCCTGAAGCATCTGCTGCGCGGCCTGAGGGGAGATCTGCGGCTGATTCTGCTGCTGTTGCTGCTGATTGTCGTTCTGTTGCTGATCCTGGTTCTGGTTCTGATCCTGGTTCTGATCGTTGTTCTGCTGCTGATCCTGATTCTGTTGCTGGTCCTGATTCTGCTGATTCTGCTGGTTCTGCTGCTGTTGCTGCTGGTCCTGCTGCTGTTGCTGCTGGTCCTTCAGCATCTTCTGGGCATAGGCCAGATTGGACTTGGTCTCAAAATTATCCGGCTGCAGACGCAGGGACTCCTTGAAGGCCTCCACGGCCTCCTGATACTTCTTCTGCTTGAGAGCCAGGTTGCCGCTGTTGTGGAAATAGTCCGAGGCCTTGGACTTCGACAGGTTTTTAAGAGTGTCGCCCAGATCCTTGAAGTACAGTTCTGCCTCATTGTAGCTTTCGGCCTTGTAGAGGGCATTGCCCAGATTGTACTTGGCCGTGACCGAGGCTGAGTCGGCAATCAGGGCCCGCTTGTAGTCTATCTCCGCCTCACGGTACTGCCCCTTCTTGAAGTCCCGGTTGCCGGCGCGGACCTCAGAGCGGTCGCTCTGGGCCGAAAGGATGGCCGGAGAGAGCACCAGAAGGGCAGCCAGCACGGTCAGGACCTTCCCGCCGCGTCCGAAGAGGCTTTTCCGGTTACGGGTGTCCGACATGAAAAACTCCAGCAGGAGGAACACCAGTGCTATTGCAAAAAAGTACATATACTGTTCGTCAAATTCTTCGAATACTACGGACTGGAACTCCTTGTCCTGGAGGGTGCGGATCTCGTCGATGACGGGATTGAGGCCGAACTCGGTGTTGCCGGCCCTCACGTAGAGGCCCTGTCCGGCGGAGGCGATGTCCCGGAGAGTCTGCTCGTCCAGACGGGTCACGACTATATTGCCGTCCTTGTCCTTGAGCAGGCCGCCGTCCATCGGAATCGGCTTGCCCTCGGGAGAGCCTACTCCGATACAGAACACCCTCGCTCCCATATCCACGGCATCACGGGCGGCTGCCACGGGGTCGTCCTCGTGGTTCTCGCCGTCGGTTATCAGGATGATGGCCCGGCTGTGCTCGCTCTCCGAAGTGAATCCGCGGATGGCAGTCCTGATGGCCTCGCCCAGAGCGGTGCCCTGCACGGGCACGGACTCAGTGGTTATGGAGTTGAGGAAAATCTTGGCCGATACGTAGTCGGAGGTGATCGGCAGCTGGACGAATGACTCGCCTGCGAAGATAATCAGGCCGATACGGTCGCCCTGCAACTCGTCCACCAGCTTGGAGATGGCCAGCTTGGCCCGCTCCAGACGGTTGGGAGAGTAGTCCTCGGCCAGCATGGAGTTGGAGACGTCGAGCACCACCATGATCTCGGCGCCCTTGATCTGCCGTTCCTTGAGGGTGGCTCCTATCTGGGGCCTGGCCATGCCTATGCAGAAGAACAGCAGGGCAATGGAAAGAAGGGTCAGTTTGGCCCATCCCTTGCGGCGGGGCACCTCGGGTGTAAGCCGCGCCACCAGTTCCGGATCGCCGAAACGGGCGATTCTCTTCCTTCTGAGCCGGCGCATAAGCCAGTATGCTATGAACATCAGGGGTATCAGCAGTATCAGCAACAGATACCCGCCTTGTGCCAAATATATCATGCTATCCTCCTTGCTGCAAAAAGTCTCAAAATTATCTCAAGCAGGAACGCGGCCAGGGCCCAGATGGCGAAGCGGCCGAATTCCTCGGTATAGACGGGGAAGGAGTCGACGGTAATCTTGACCTTCTCCATCTCGTTGATCTCGCCGTAAATCTGCAGGAGCTTCGTGTTGTCGGTAGCCCGGAAGTAGGACCCTCCGGTCTGCTCTGCTATCTGCTTCAGCAGGTCCTCGTCTATCTCCACGGGTATATTCTGCACCTGCACTCCGAAAGGAGTCATCACGGGATAGGGAGCCGTACCCATTGCTCCCACTCCTATCGTATAGACGCGGATGCCGTAAGTCTTGGCTATTTCCGCAGCAGTAAGTGGCGCTATCTCGCCGCGGTTGTTCACTCCGTCCGTAAGCAGGATCACCACCCGGCTCTTGGCCTGGGAATCCTTGAGGCGGGCCACCGCATTGGCCAGGCCATTGCCTATGGCGGTACCGTCATCTATCAGGCCGCACTCTATCTCCTTGATCAGGTTTATCAGCGTAGCCCTGTCTGTGGTAAGGGGCGACTGGGTGTAGCTCTCGCCGGCAAAGACCACCACTCCGATACGGTCCGAGGGCCGCTGGGAGATGAACTCTATGGCAATGTTCTTGGCCGCCTCTATACGGTCAGGGGTGAAGTCACGGGCCAGCATACTGGTGGATACGTCGAGGGCCAGGACTATGTCGATACCCTCGGTGTCGGTCTTGCTGACATTGGACGAGCTGCGGGGACGGGCCATAGCCACTATCAGCAGGGCTACGGCTATCAGCCTCAGTACCACCGGGAGATGGCGCAGCACCCTGGCTGCTCCTGCACTTGCCGCGGAGAAAGGGGCGGCAGTGGACATGGCCACGTAAGGACGGCGGCGGCGCACCTGTTTCCATACGTACCAGGCAGCCATCGGGACGAGCAGCAGTTCCAGCCACAGCACCCACGGATACTCAAAGAAAAGGTTATTCATCGCCCTGCCCTCCTGTCATTCCGGTTTTGTCACCGTTTCCGTCATTTCCCGTCCGTGAGCTGCCCTTCCCGTCCGCTCCGGCATTATTTCCGTTCTTCCCGGCCTTTTCCGCATCCGACTCCAGTTCCTGCATGAAAGTGTCATTGACGAAACGCACGGCTGCGGGCACGGCATTCTCATTCTCGGACTCGGAAGCCGTGTACTTGGCGAACTTTACCAGGTCGGCCGTACCGAAGAGGTCCTTGAGCGACTCATAGTCAGATGGCTGTATATCCTTGACGGACAAGTCTGTAAGTATCTCGGCAGAAGTACGCTCGATCGTCTTGACTCCAAAGCGTTTCTCGATGTAGACCCTGAGAGTGTCGGTAATCTCGGTGTAGTACTGCTTCTGATTGCCGGTCTGCCAGAGCTTCTCGCCCCTTATGCGGTCCAGGTCGCGCAGGGCCACGATATGGGGCGGATCCTGCGGCGTAGGCTTACCGAAGAGGGGACGGCTCTTCCTCCGGCGGGCCACCACCATGCAGACAGCCGTTATGACTGCCGCCAGGACCAATGCACCCGCCACCCACGGCAGTATCTCCGCGAAGGTCACCGGATAGCGGAACTGCGGCCTGATGTCGTACATCTCGTAAGTCGTGGTGTCAATGGGAATGGTCGTAACTTCCAGAGGCACCTCCGGCAGACGGAGAGTGTCCACGGCATCCTCGCCCCGATATACATACACCACCAGCGGGGGCAGGACATAGCTGCCGCTGTCAAATGAGGTGATGGTGGCGCGGGTCTGCACCCGGGAGAAGTCCCGGCCCCGGTCCACCGTGTCTATCGTGAAGTCCCCTATCAGCTCGACTCCGGGCACCACGTAGCCCGACATCGAGTCTATCCTGACGGACATGCCGCGGGGCACCTGCATCTCGGAGGTCCACTCGATCTGATCCCCGATGAGAATCGTGTCGCGGGAGACTCCCGCCGAGACGATTTCCTGCGCCCCCGCCCTGAGGACGGAGAGCAGAAGGAGGGCCGCGGCCGCTGTCACTGTGCTGAATATTCTGTATCTCATATTTCCTATTGTCCTAAATTCTCCTATGCCCGCGTCTGGAACAGAGCCACCAGACTCTTGACGTAGTCCTGGTCGGTCCGTATGCTGACCGTATCCACCTTATACTTTCGGAGCGTCAGCAGAGTCTCGGCATAGGCCTTGCGGGCCCATTCCCCGTACTCCTCCCTGACGGACTTCCGGGATGTATCCACATATACTATGCGGTCCGTCTCATTGTCCCTGACGGGGATGAGCCCCACGTCGGGCAGGGTGCGGTCCCTTTCGTCGTAGATATTGATCACCGACAGGTCGTGCCGGTTCACCGCCACCTTCAGGGCATCCTCGTAGCGGGGACGGAAGGTCTGCCGGTCGATGTCGAGCATGTCGGAGAGCAGGAACGCCGTACATTTCTTCTTCAGGGCATTGGTCAGGAACCTGAGGGCCTCCCCTATGTCCGTGCCCTTCTCCTGAGGGCTGAACTCCA
>HF990335.1:3654-8297 GCA_000432775.1 Alistipes sp. CAG:831 | reverse complement strand
GAACTCCAGAACCTCGCGGATGATTCTGAGCAGATGGCTGCGTCCTTTCTTGGGAGGGATGAATTTCTCCACCCTGGTACTGAAGAACAGGGCCCCGACCTTATCGTTGTTGATGGATGCGGAGAACGAGAGCACTGCAGCTATCTCCGCCGTCAGATCCTTCTTGGTCTTGGACGAGGTTCCGAACCAGCCGGAGCCGCTGGCATCTATCAGCAGCATGACGGTCAGTTCCCTCTCCTCCTCGAACACCTTTATATAAGGAGTCCCCGTACGGGCGGTCACGTTCCAGTCCATATTGCGCACATCGTCCCCTATCTGGTACTCGCGCACCTCGCTGAAGGCCATACCGCGGCCCTTGAAGGCCGAATGGTATTCCCCGGCGAAGATCTGGCTCGAGAGAGCCCGGGTCTTGATCTCGATCTTGCGTACTTTCTTCAACAGGTCGTTGCTGTCCATAGACTACGGCACCTCCACTGCGTTGATGATATCGGATATGATGTTTTCTGATGTGACATTCTCTGCCTCGGCCTCGTAGGTCAGGCCGATACGGTGACGGAGCACCTCGTAGCAGACGGCCCTCACGTCCTCCGGAATCACGTAGCCGCGTCTCTTGATGAAGGCATAGGCCTTGGAGGCCATGGCCAGCGAAATGGAGGCACGGGGGGACGCTCCGTAGGAAATCATGTCCGTCAGGGACTTGAGACCGTAGTCCGACGGGGTGCGGGTGGCATATACGATATCCACGATGTAACGCTCGATCTTCTCGTCCATGTACACCTCGCGCACCACCTCGCGGGCCTTGATGATGTCCTCGGGCTGGAGGACGGCGCTGGCCTTGGGGAAGGTGCCGCTGTTGTTCATGCGGATGATCAGTTTCTCCTCCTCCTTCTTGGGGTAGGTCACCACTACCTTCAGCATGAAACGGTCGACCTGGGCCTCGGGCAGCGGATAGGTACCCTCCTGCTCGATAGGGTTCTGGGTGGCCATCACGAGGAAGGGCTCGGGGAGCTTGAAGGTCTGGTCACCGATGGTCACCTGGCGCTCCTGCATGGCCTCGAGGAGTGCGGACTGGACCTTGGCCGGAGAACGGTTGATCTCATCGGCCAGTATGAAGTTGGCGAAGACAGGGCCTTTCTTAATCTGGAACTGCTCGCTCTTCTGACTGTATATCATCGTACCGATAAGGTCCGCAGGGAGCAGGTCGGGGGTAAACTGGATACGGCTGAACCTGGCGTTCACGCACGAGGCCAGAGTGTTGATGGCAAGAGTCTTGGCCAGACCAGGAACACCTTCGAGAAGGATGTGCCCGTTGGCCAGAAGGCCGATAAGCAGATTCTCCACCAGATGCTTCTGTCCTACGATCACCTTCGTCATCTCCATCGAGAGGATGTCCACGAAGGCGCTCTCTTTCTGAATCCGTTCGTTTAATTCTTTAATGTTTACGGTGTCCATATCAAAATATTTGTATTTTTGTCATCGAAATTTTACAAAAATAATCGATTTTCTCCAACAATGAGGTTTTTCGCTTCAATATCCTACAACGGCTCGGGACTCTCCGGATGGCAGATTCAGGACAATGCCCCAAGTGTCCAGGACGAAATCCAGAAGGCCGTTTCAGCCGTTCTCGGGGAGAAAATCTCCGTGGTCGGGGCCGGAAGGACGGATGCCGGAGTCCATGCCTCGGACTTCACAGCCCACTTCGACTCTGACAGCCTTTGTCTGTTGGAAGACCCCGCGCACGTAATCTACAAAATAAATGCCATTCTACCGAAAAATATTGTGTTTCGCAGCATCACCAGAGTGAGGGATGACGCCCACGCGCGGTTCGATGCGGACAGCCGCACCTACAGGTACTATATCCATGGAAAGAAGGACCCTTTCGTGCAGGACTTCTCATGGTACTGCAAGTACCCGCTGGACGTGGAGGCCATGAACCGTAGTGCCGCCCTGCTGCTGGGACAGCACGATTTCAGCTGCTTCGAGAAGACCGGAAGCGCAGCCTCCTCACCGCTGTGCGAGGTAACGGCTGCCGGATGGAGCCGCTGGACACCGGCCATAGCCCCCATGCCGGAAACGGACTACCTGGTATTTACCATCACCGCCAACCGTTTCCTGCGCAACATGGTCCGCGCCATAGTCGGGACCCTGGTCGAGGTGGGACGCGGACGGCACGAGCCGGAATGGGTCCTGGACGTGATGGCCTCCCGCGACCGGTGCCGGGCCGGACAGTCCGTGCCGGGACATGCCCTCTTCCTGACCCGGGTGCATTATCCCGACGATGTATACAGGCTATGACACAGTTCTTGCATCATTATTGCATACAATTTATTTACAGATAACACACAGACATTTTCACATTTAATACCATGCTGACACTACTCCAAGCCAACACCGCAGACCTCCTGGTCCAGGAGGCCGCAGCCGCCCCCGAAAAGATGTCCCTCATCAAGATGGCCGTCGCCGGAGGATGGCTGATGATCGTACTTCTGATCCTGTCCATTATCGCCATCTATATCCTTGGCAGCCGCTGGTGGGCCATCCGCCAGGCCTCCAAGCCCGTTCCCCACTTCATGAACAATATCCGCGAGCTTGTCCGCTCCGGCAAGACATCCTCGGCCATCAGCCTTTGCCGTGAGACAGCCTCCCCCATGGCACGTCTCATCGAGAAAGGCCTCGAGCGCCAGGGCAATCCCCTGCCCGACATCCAGGCAGCAGTCGAGAACGTGGCCAACATCGAGGTTGCAAAACTCGAAAAAGGACTGCCGATGCTCGCCACAGTGGCAGGTGGAGCCCCGATGATCGGATTCCTCGGGACCGTAATCGGAATGATCCAGGCCTTCTACAACATGGCCTCGGCCGGCAGCAACATCGACATCACCCTCCTCTCCGGCGGTATCTACACCGCCATGGTAACCACCGTAGGCGGTCTGTTCGTCGGCATCATAGCCTACTTCGGCTACAACTGGCTTACCGCACGCATCAACGACATCGTATTCAAGATGGAGAGCGAGACCATCGAGCTGATGGACATCCTCAGTTCCGTTCCCGCTGCAGCCCCTGCTACCGCCGGCGCAGAGTATCCCTCCCCGGCTGCCGGGCACCATGCCGCATCCCCTTCTGAGGCATCCTCACCAAAAACTGCCAGACGCAGCAGTACCGGCACCGGCAGGACAGCAGCAGCCAGACGCAGCAGCCACACCTCCGGCGCAGGCGCATCTGACACCGAAGCCCAGTCCCCGGCCCCTGCCGCTGACGACAGCTCCATAACATTTACCATTGACAAAGACCTTTAACGATGGCCATCAAACGCAGAACCAAGGTCGAGCCGGCATTCTCGATGTCCTCCATGACGGACATCGTGTTCCTGCTGCTGATATTCTTCCTGGTGACCTCGACCCTGATCAATCCCAACGCCCTGAAGCTGCTGCTGCCCAAGAGCACCAACCAGATTTCCGCCAAGGCCACCGTAAGCGTATCCATCAAGCACTACCCTGAGCTTGGGACATTCTCCTACCACATCAACGGAGACCCCCAGGCCATACCCTTCTCCGACGTGGAGCCGGCCCTGCAGCTCCTGCTCCGGGACTCCGACGATCCCACTTTCTCGATCTACGCCGACCGTACCGTACCGATAGAGGAAGTGGTCAACCTTATGAACATAGCCAAGCGCAACCAATACAAGGTCATACTGGCCACGGCACCGGAATAGGCTATAGAAACCGATGAACAACCGTAAAGCCACATACGCAGGCATTCTGCTCACCGTCGCAGTCCACGCCGTCCTGCTGCTGCTCGGATTCAAGTCCCAGCTTCGCAGCGTGGATACGCCTCCGGCCGTCCAGGGCATGCTCATAGAGTTCCCGCCCGAGGAAGAGCCAGTGCCCATACGGACAGCCGTCGGTGTGGAACCCCGGGCAGAAGAAGCCGCCCCGCAGGAAGAAGTCCGTCTCGTACAGAGAGCCGAAGCCCCGGTTGCCGCTGCCGACGTAACTGAGAACACAGGTGTGGAGACAACTGTCGGAGATGAAGGGGACGTGGAAGTGCCCGAGCCCCCGGCCGAAAAACCAATAGACCGCCGCGCCCTCTTCTCCAGCCGCCGCTCCAACCGCACCGACACCGCAGCCGTCCAGGTAGCCTCCGAGATATCCGACCGGCTCACTGCAGGCCATCCTCAGGGCAACACCGAGACCGGCTCACCCGACGGCCGCCCGACAGCCCGCCTCGAAGGCCGTACCGTCATGGGCAACCTGCCCCTCCCCGAATACTCCGTCCAGAACGCCGGCACCGTAGTAGTCCGCATCATGGTCGACCAGTACGGCACCGTCACCAACGCCATCCCCGGAGCCCGCGGCACCACCGTCCAGGACGCCACCCTCTGGGAAGCCGCCAAGCAAGCCGCCCTGAAAGCCAAGTTCAATGTCTCCGCCTCCGCACCCGCCGTCCAGGAAGGCACTATCTCCTATGTGTTCACCTTGCGGTAAACACATAGGGGATAGTTGCGGCAAACGGTCACCATGTTCACCGCATCACAGACCCTCAAGAAAACCTTTCGCCCGCCTCCCTTTGATTTTGGGCAAGTGATGAGCGGTATATTGAGTTGAATATTGCATCCTGGTTTAACGAATTTACTTCGTGGTGCACAA
>HF990335.1:0-3583 GCA_000432775.1 Alistipes sp. CAG:831 | reverse complement strand
GTGCTGCACATTCACCCCCTTTTGAGACAGGTCAAATGTGCAGTTGCATTTACAGACTACTGATTTTCAGCCGGTTAAAAAAGAGAGTGCACCCCGAAGTAAATTCGTTCAAAAAGCACTCAGCCCGACCCGGCACAGCGCATTCTCAGCGCATTCTCTGCGTGCCTCGAGGACAATTACTCGTTATTCGGCAAAATGTTCGATGGCAGGTACGCTCATCACTAGGTACGCTCATCACTAGCAGCATCTGTTTTTCGCAAAACCAAGGAACTCACTGACAATAAGCACAATACATAAGCTCACCTCTTACAGACTATAGGGCACAACCACTTGTCTGTAAAATAAAATCATTGATAAATACTTGAAAAACACGCCATTGTCTCAATTTGCACAAAACAGACTGCCGACGGGAATAAACCATGACCTGCCATACAGCGCACTAAAGATAAGGTCACGCTCCTTTCAGGCTACTGCACACTATGAGTCTGTTTTCAGCAAAACTCTGTTATGCACTGAAAATAAACGAATTAGAACCAACACTTGATTACAGACATGACGGATGGAATGAAAGCCTGTAGTAAAAAACCTGCAGTAAGGTCCGCAACTCCGGAAATATCAGACGGTCGTGCGGGCGAGGGCCTCGTAAAGCGGCTCGCGTTCGCGGTAGAGGCGCTCGATGACGTCGCGGAGGGGGGTGTCGCCTCGGTTTTCAAGGAGGGTACGGCCGCCTGTGTCTTTGGAGAGGCGTTCAAAGATAGTATCTATATCGGTCTTGACGTAGACACAATAGGTGAAACGGGATATAAGGTCGCGGCATCCTGGGGTAATTACGATTCCGCCTCCAAGTGAGAGGATCAGCGTACAGCGGTGCATATCCTCCAGGGTCTCGGGATGCTCGGAGATATGTTTTTCGAGGATTTCCTCCAGACATTCCTCTTCTATTCTGCGGAAACCGGCCTCACCGCCCTCTGATGCGAATATCTCGGAAATGGTTTTCCCTTCCCGTTCTTCGATGTAAGCGTCCGTATCGATAACAGGAGCTCCGACTTTTGCGGAAAGTCCACGGGCCATTGTCGTCTTGCCCGCCGCCATAAAACCTATAAGTGAAATTATCATCGTATTCTATCTATTACTTACTAATTATAATTATTCATACGGCAAAGGTGAACCGCTTCGCAGGGAAAAGGGTACACCTGCGCAAACGAAGAGGCCGCAAACAAGGTGGCCGTGAGGAGAGCTGGTGACAGGACCAGTGTGACTTTCTGGATGACGTTCTTCATACCGATGGGACGATGAGGGTTGCTGTCTGGAAGGGTATTCAGACTGTCAAAACAGCGTAAGGTCATCATCCAATGAAAATTCCACCACATCGCCGGGTTTGGCTCCGTCTTCCTTGCCGGCAGCTGTCGAGTTATGCGATGAACCGTCCTCCTCCTGGGCTTCGGTATCCCCGGCTCCGTCCGTACCTGCACCTGCCTGCGGCCTGGAAGGATAGCTCAGGTCCTCGAGGTCATAGGCGACCTCCCCGGCAGGAAGGTCTTCCGCTGGAAGGTCCCCGATATGGAAATCCCCGGCAGGAAGATTCCCGGCATCCGGAGCATTGTCCCCAGCCTGCATCTGAGCGCCGTCCCCACCGGGAAGGTCCTCGGAACCGGATGCATTGTCCTCCGGATCCTCCTTCTGCAGAGGCTCCCCGAAGGCGATCGAGGCTATTTTCTCCCCTGCCCTCTTGCCCTTGGCCCGGAAACCCTTGACTGCGATGAATTCCTCCGCGTCGATGTCCACAGGTTCCTTGGGCTTGTTGCCGGAAGGGACGAACTCGACATGGACGGACGGCCAGCGGTCCTCGGACACTGCGACCAGACGGGCACCCTCGTCGACGGGTATGAAGCTCTGGGCGGTATTGTCGCTCAGCTCGAAACAGAAACGCTTGATGTAGTAGTAGCCGGAGGCCTTGTCCCAATAGATGGCGGTGTAGACCTTCGAGGAGTCGAATTTCTCCACTATCAGCAGGTCGCCCTGGAAACGGGTGCTGAGGTCCAGCCCCGTAGTATAGAATGTTCCGTCCTTGCATACGGCCAGTATGTGTTCGTCACCCCGGAACTCGCCCAGAAGCTCGCCGCGTCCGTCCTCGTTGAGCCTGTCGATGTCGCGGTCAAACCACATCTGCTTGCCGCCGATGGTTGATACGCCGGCTGCCCGGAGCAGGACCTTCTGCACCGGATATTTCGTGACGATATTGCCCATTGAGCCGCGGCCCTTGATGGCCAGCTGCGAGAAATCGTAGTCGATTATCAGACGCTTGAGACCCGGACGGGGACGGAGATAGACCTTCACGGTCTCGGCCTCGCCGTTGGGATTGGCCGTAAGCCAATAGACCTGCGAGCCTGGAGTACCCTTGGTCAGGTCGTACCAGCGGTCGCGGATGATGCCGGTGACCGCAAAGCGCTTGGCATACATGGTACCTCCCTTGCCGTCGCGGTACACGGCATTGTATATGGTGCGGGTATCGCCTCTCTTGAAGACTGCGGCATGGATGATGCCCTTCTCGACGAACTGCTTGTCTGTCACCTTGCGGAGGGTGTACCGGCCGTCCTTGATGAACACTATCACCTCGTCGATGTCGGAGCAGTCGCTCACGTACTCGGCCTCCTCTATCTTCTTGGGAGAGGTTCCGATGAAGCCCTCGGAGCGGTTGATGTACAGCTTGGCGTTGGAGGCTACCACCTTGGTGGCCTCAATGTTCTCGAAGGAGGTAATCTTGGTACGGCGGGGATACTTCGCTCCGTATTTGTCCTTGAGTGACTGGAAGTAATCGATGCAGTACTCCGTCAGGTGCTCCAGATGGTAGCGCAGCTCGGCCTCCTTCTTCTCGATCGCGCGTATCTTGTCCGTGACGGCCTTGATGTCGAACTTGGATATCTTGCGGACAGGCTTCTCGACCAGTTTCAGGATATCCGCATCGGTTATCGGACGCCTGAGCAGATGCTGGTACTCCAGCATGGCCGCCTTCACGTCCTTGAGCTGCTTCTCCCAGGTGCGGGCGTCGTTCTCGAGCACCTTGTAGACCTTGTTCTCGAAGAAAATCTTCTCGAGTGAAGTGTAGTGCCACTCGCCCTCGACCTCGTCCAGACGGATGGACAGTTCCTGACGCATCAGCTCGCGGGTCCGTTCCGTGTTGTAGCGCAGCACATCGTCCACTCCCATGAAGTGAGGCTTTTTGTCCTTGATCACGCATGTGTTGGGCGAAATGCTCACCTCGCAGTCGGTGCATGCGTAGAGAGCGTCGATAGTCCGGTCGGGAGACGTGTCGGCGTAAAGCTGAATCACTATCTCGGCGTGCTCGGCGGTGTTGTCATCGATCTTGCGGATCTTGATCTTGCCCTTGTCGTTGGCCTTGAGTATGGAGTCTATCAGGTCTCCGGTGGTGGTACCGTAGGGTATCTCGGTGATGACCAGCGTATTCTTGTTGACTTTCTGGATGTTCGCCCTTACGCGGACTTTTCCGCCGCGCAACCCCCTGTTATAGGCCGATGTATCGGCATAGCCCCCGGTGGGGAAATCCGGTTCGAGGGTAAAATCC
>HF990334.1 GCA_000432775.1 Alistipes sp. CAG:831 | reverse complement strand
ACCACCGAACAGAGCACCATACCAGCCCGGAGAAGCCCAATTAGCATCATCTACACAAGTGTAGAAGTAATCACAGCCTCCGGCATTTGAAGCACCACCGACTGTTTCCGGGAAAGCATATCCTTTGCTTGAATGTGCGAATTGAAGAATGTAGCCATCCGTGCGTGGAAGTTCTGTGATAGCCTCATATCCATCTGGAACGGTAGCAGCACTATCAGAGTGTGAAGTGAACTTTGTCGGATCTTCACATACATACGCAATAGAAACATCCGACTTGTGCCAGATAAGCACATCATCTGCCAAATGCCACAAGTATTCAAACGGGCACTCCAATCCACGGTAAGAAGTTACCTGTACCGTCTTGTCGCCACCAGTCCATCCCTTGATTACATAAGCGACCCTGCCAGTGTTGTTACCAAGAGTTGCAGTAACACCGCACGGGATAAAAGGCTTATAACCTCCCCACGTGTTCCACTCTGTACCATTCACAGCCGTACCGTTGCTAAGTCCTCCTTGATGATAGCCTTCCGATGTTAAGGCTTCATTGTAGGCATCCTGACAATGCAAAGAAGCATACTCCAGTCTTTGCAACCATGCAATTTCATTGTACACACGGTAAACGCCCAAATGAGTACCGTTCTTGCAAGCGGCACGGGCTGTAGCCTTTGAAATGGAAGTGCGAGCCATGCCAAGCTGTGAGTTGTATGTACCATCTTTGGCAGCATCACCAGCACCAGAACCACCCCTGTAGTTGGCAGCGTTGGCGGTCAGCTTCACATAGCCGCTTGCATCACGGGCGATATTGTCACCGTCCCAAGTGAGGAAACAGCCGGAAACGGCTTCATTCGTATCAATCTTGATAGTAGCAAACCACGGAGATACCGTTTTGCGCTCCATCTTGACAAAGCCCGGCAAAGGATATTCAGAGTAGGCACGAATCCACTTTGTACCCTCAATCTCCAGCCTGAAATAATACTCCGGCTTCTCCAGCATCACATTACCGTCCGTGCTGTCAATCACAGCGGCAGCACCGCTGTCTTTCTTACGGCTGTCATTCGGATGCAAGTAGTATTTTACCGATCCGTCTGGATTCTCAACGAAGCGTTTCAGTTTCGCCTGAATCGGAAGCGTCTTGTGCAAGTCCAGATTACCAACTCTTTTGAGCTTGTAATCACGGCTTGTAAAATCTCCCTCTATTCCGTACCACATATCATACGGATATTGCGGTTTCGTGTTACCGCTACCTAACAAAAGTCCCATATCAGTTGTTTCTAATGATTTCACCTGCACCCCAATAAATCTCATACTTCTGCAAGTCTATAGCGTTTGGGGCAATCTCCACTATAGCCGCTGGTGTCCAGTCGCCAACTGGTACTGGTATGTTGCCAAACGAAGTATCACAGATCAGCTTGCAATTCAGAAGCGTATCGGTAGCCATTTCCGTTGCGCTCTTGCTACGCACATAGACCGAAAACGGCTTGCCTCCAAGATTGAATCCCTTGCTAAGATCCGATACTTGCCCTTTGGCTAACACTCTAAGGCTGTACATATCATTATCCATAATTCACCAAGTTAATTTCTAACTGCAAATATACTATTTATGTGTTTGTCAAACACACTTTGAAGCGAAAAAATAAGCTCTCAAACCATTATACACCTCCTTTCCATATAAGATAGACTATCACGGCTTGCGCAATCTGCCCTATCAAGCCGCCTAACAATGTGGCAATAAGATCCAGCCAATCCCATTTTCCACAATAAGAACGATCCTTAAATTCCATTCCAGCCGCCAGACCTGCTACAAAAAGGATAGTCAGCAATAAAGCACATGGTATGGCATACACCAAATGTTTTGTCCTGTTGCTTTCTTTCAGCCAGTTCATAAGCTATTAAGTTTAACTTGTTTTGCTTCAAGTTCGTTTATCTGATCTCTTATCGCTTGCCTCTTGCTGTTCAACGACACTATATCATAAGGCATTTCCTCACCAACCAAAGAAAACTCATAGCATTTTATTACCTTGTAATCATCATCTCTTAGTTGTTTCTTTAGTCCGTCTATTACCGTTTTCAAGTATGCGTTATCTGGAACTTTCTCATACTTGTATGATATTCTATCTCCAGCATCATAAGGAATTATTTGAATGGTATAATATGGATCTCCAGAATCCATCTTCTCATCATCAACAAGCTCAACAGGCTTCCACTTATCGCCCATTTCTGCAAGCTGTTCCGCAATAGTAACCGTTTTGGATTTCAAATTGCCGTCCTCATCCTTATACATGATTTCGTGAGGCTCTAATATCTTTGAAACCAAATATCCATCTTCATTTATGTAACCGTACTCTTCCATATTTCATTATTCTTGTATTAAATCTGGTAATTGATTGATTAGCCATGCCGAGGTTTTTACCCCATTAATATATCCAACAGTAAATATAGCTATAGCCATTCTTCCACAAAGAACTTTATGATAATTGTTTGGTGTGTTGTCATCATACAATTTCTGACCGCTTCTTGCCCGTATAGTCATAGAGCCAGTCCACCATTGTTTGAAAAATATGATCCTGCCTATTACACCATCATTAGGTAAATAAACACTTTTATCACTACTTGAATATCCTATAACGAGCGATGTAGTTTCAGATAAGTAGGTTGTTCCATCATTATCATCAATAATTTTAGTGCTAAGGAAAAGACCTGCCGCCATTAGTTTTTGAAAATATCCACCGTATTCTGGTGCATTACCACTATTAGAGGCATAACCATATATACCAGCGAGCATATTTTCATTATCCCATACATTTGAGCTGACATTTCCATATCCAATACCAACTATAGCTGCCTTTCTTGTTATTCCTGTAGATAGTGCAACTGCTTGTGTTTCTGCATTGTTGCAAAATATTCCAGTAGGAGACATATAGGCTACACGTGATGTGTTGCTTTTACTTCTTGCTTCAACAGTTCCGTTATTTGCATCAATCGTGATCTTAGAACCTTGCGTTGTTGCCTCTGAATAGTCTCCACCAGATCTACTTGATTCAATCAGTATGCGAGCCATTGAAGCATCCAAAGTAATCTTGTTGCCTGATCCGAGTGTTGATACAATCTTTCCCCCTTGTATAAACCAGTCGCCAATACTTGCTCCCTCTGCGAGTAAAAGGTTTGTAGCTATGCTTTCAAATTGCGCTCCAAATGGATTCCATTTGCTTGTATTTGTTGGCACTACATTTGAGAATGTATCAGCATCTATACGGGCAATATAGTATTGGTTGTTGTATTTTACTGCATCCAATCTGTTTTTATTCCCATAATAGGTTTTTGAACTGCTGTAATCACCACGGTAAACCATTACTGGGCTATCTCCCTTGTCGCCTTTATCTCCTTTATCACCAGTTTCACCCTTTCC
>HF990333.1 GCA_000432775.1 Alistipes sp. CAG:831 | reverse complement strand
CCCTAAATCAGTCATCGATGGTGAATAGGATTCCTACCTGGAAGAGCAAGGTGTTCAGGTAGCGGGGAACCTGCATCCTCATGTAGTTTTTCTGCATGTCGGTGAGGCTATAGTAGTAGCGGCACTCGGCCAGAACGGTAAGCAGGTCGTTGATTTCGTACTGGAGGCCTATGCCGATCATTGCTCCTGCTTCGAAACGATTGTCCCTCGTGGAGTTGAATGCGTATTTCCCGTCGTAGTGGTAAAGTTCCGTCAGGTCTGAGACATCCCCGAGGACAGTAGCGTCATAGTTGTATCCGAAGGAGGTCTGTGCCGTGCCCTTACGGTTGGATGCCAGCCATCCTCCGGCGTAGAATCCGGCATTGAGAAAGCCTCTGAGGTCGTCACCTCCGAATGAGAAATGGGCGAATACAGGGACGGACAGGTAGTGGTTGGTCATGTTCTCGTACAGAGGAGAGAAGAAGCCTGTGCGCTGCATTCTGTAGTTCTTCTGTATGTAGGACACTTCGGCCTGAAGCGCGAACCAGTCCTCGAACCCGTACTGTACCGGAGCGCTGATGGAGAATCCTCCCAGCGGCTCGTATGTGCGGCTGTAGAAATATCCGTTTTCCGTGTATAGCCAGCTGTGGGTATAGCCGGCCTGAATACCCGCACGCCATTGTGCCGACGCCGTCATGCTGCCGAGTGCGGTCATTGCCAGTATGGATAATATTATCGTTTTCTTCATGATGTCAGAGATTGTAAGTTATTTTCCTGTATGAATATATTCGATGGCTCTCTCCAGTTGCGGGTCATTTCCGGCAATCATTTTTTCAGTATCGGTATCTACCTGGATGTCCGGTTCTATACCTGTCCCCTCGTGGATGACTCCATGAACGTCCATCGCCAGATTCTTGGTGGTGTAGACTATCATTCTGTCATTACTGAAGTACCCGCCCAGGAACTGGTCGAAGGCTGAGTTGGAAGCACTTATCGAACCTATGCCGCCCCATGTCCTTTCTCCTATTACACATCCGTAGGGCAGTTCCTTTATGAGGAGTGTCGTGAATTCGGCCATGCTTATCGAGTTCATGTCCACCAATGCGACTATCGGCACGTCCAGATCCCTTACGTGGTCGGACGGGGCGATGTATTCGGGTATCCAGGGGGTATAGTCATAGCGTCCTATGCCGTTCTTGTCACGGGTGTAGCAGAACATTGTACGTTCTGAAACGAGCTTGCCCATCAGCAGGGAAAGGTCGGCCAGACTGCCGCCGGTGTTGCCTCTCAGGTCGATAATCACGCCCTTCACGTCGGAATAGCTGTCCAGAAAGCTGTGGTATTCGTCTATAACTTTTGCGATAGGGTCATTCTCGACCTGGTAATGCTGGTACATATTGAAGGCGGACATGTACAGGTACACGATGTCCTGGTCCAGGATGCCTGTGGCCATAATGCACCCGTTGTTCTGGTCCAGGCCCTTGGTCAGGGAAGAGTATGAACTGCCTTCTTCCTGAAGGTCGAACCGGCCATTGCTGTCCATCCGGTTGATCATCGGAGCTACGCATTGGTAGATCATAGTCCCCCTTTCAACGTACCCCTGGCGCATACTTACTCTGTCTTGCTGAGGCGTATATTCGTATACCGTATCACTCTCCGGTACGTTCAGGCTGATTCTGAGATGCCCGTCAATAAGGTCTTTGGTTATCTCCCCGAACATTTTGGAGGCTGACTCGTTGATGCTTTGGTCTTCAAATCCGTAGTCGGCAAGTTCTTCAAACCGGGGGTGGTATTCATCGTAAACCGCATCCCAGTCAGTAGGGTCTATATCCCAGAATACATAGTTGTAGTTCATGCCGTTCCAGAACGATTCGAAGAGCTGTGTCCAGTTGGTGATGTAGACCTCCGTTCTTGGGTTCTGCATCTGCGGCATTTCTTTCCTGCAGCCGGCGAGGGCCATGACGCATGCCGATGCAAGTAAAATAGTTTTAAAGAATCTCATATTGGATGAAAATGAAATTAAGCTGCAAAAATAAAAAACATGGGGAAAATTAGACTATATTTGTAAAATGAATAAGAAAGCCGCCATCTTTCCAGGATCCTTCGATCCGTTCACACTTGGACACATGGATGTCCTGCAGTCAGCACTGAAGCTGTTCGACAGGATATACATAGCAGTGGGATACAACCATTTGAAACAGGGATTTCTATCTCCGGACACCCGGGTCCGTCTTATCAGGGATGCCGTGCGTCCTCTTGTTGCGGAGGGTGCGGATATCGAGGTCCTTTCATATACCGGGCTGACTGTGGAACTCTGCCGTGACAAAGGAACTGACTTCATCATACGTGGACTCAGGACTACCACCGATTTTGAACTGGAGTCGGTAATCGCCCAGGCCAACAGGAAGATGTATCCGGAGATTGTGACAGTGTTCATACCGGCTTCCCACAACTACTCCTTTATATCTTCCACAGTCGTCAGGGATGTGATAATAAACGGGGGAGATGCGGCGCCTTTTCTGCCTTCAGATATTAGAATAGAGGATTATTTAGACAAGAGAATATGAGATTCAGCCATACTTTCGCGGCCCTTCTCGGGGCTGCTCTGCTGTTTATACCGCTTACATCCGCTGCACAGGCCGATACGACAGCCGTTCCTCAGAGTCAGGAACTGACCCAGGAGGATATAAATATGGTGATGAGTGTTTTCGACGGACAGCAGCCTTCAGACATCATCAGTCGTGCGGATGCATTCATCCGGACAGGCAAGAGCCCTGAGGAGACGGCCAGAATTGCGTATTATATGTACAATTATTACCGCAATTCAAAAATCATGGGTTATGACGAAGTGGCGGTATATATTGCCGACACATATTTCATCAACGGCAGATACACTCTTCCTGATGAGGAGAAGATGCTCGAGATGAGGCTGTTTGCCGAGGCCAACCGACATTCTCTCATAGGTATGCAGGCTCCGGAACTGACACTGCAGGATCCTGCGGGCGCTATGGTGGACATACTGCCGGGAGATCAGGATTATACAGTGCTGTATTTCTATGATGACGAGTGTGCTTCCTGTATACGCACGACTCCGGCGCTCATGCAGTATATGATGCGAAGCAGTACGGGCATCAATTTCTCTGTGTACATGATCTATACACAGGACGACAGAGACCGCTGGATGGAGTACATACGCAGGGCGATAGCTCCTTTTTCCCTTCCTTCCAACGTGAAGGTCACGCATCTCTGGGATCCGGACATGACCTCGGGATTCGTTACGAAATACGGGGTGGTGAGCACGCCCAAGCTCTTCCTTCTTGACCGCAATGGAGTGATTATCGGCAGGGACCTGACTCCTACAGCGCTGGGCCAGGTGGTCGAGGTGCAGGAAAGCCAGCTCAATCCTACCGAAAGAATATTCGAGCAGATTTTCTCACCTCTGGCGAATACGTCGGATACTACTTTGATAACCAAGGAAATAGATACCTTCTTTCAGGATTCCAAGGATAATCCGGAGTTCTTCCACGAGCTGTTCTATACTCTATATCAGTATCTGAAGACCAGTACCAGCTATCCTCTCCAGCAGGGGGCCGCCTATCTGGCCAACAAGTACATCGCAAGTATGCCGGAGATGTGGGAGACAGTGACATTTACCAATGTCGGAGAGACTCACGGAAGTGTCATCCGGGCAGATTTCGACTCGCCCTCCGATTTTATAGATCAGACAGCCTTGGCAGTGCTGATGTTCTACCGTAATCCACTGGGGAAACCTGTGACAGATCTGGAACTCCGTACGTTGAAAAATAAAAAATTCCATATTTACGACGTACAGGCCAAATACACCGTATTGTATTTCTACAGTCTGGACTGTGCTCTGTGCCGTGCTGTGACCAAAGAGCTGGTCAAGATGTGCGGTCAGTACGACCCTTCAGACGTGCATTTCATCGCAGTCTACACCGGTACGGACAAGGCTTGGAAAAAGTCTGTGAAAGACAATGGGGCAGGGTGGACTGACCTCTGGGACAGAAAGCGTACCTCAGGTATGTTCGATAAGTACGACTTGCTGGATGTGCCGGCAATATACCTGCTGGACCAGGACAAAAAGACCCAGGCCAAGGATATCAACCCGGATGTGCTTAGCGTGCTGCTTGAGTATTATCTGGAGCAGGACGAGGCTGAGAACAATAAAGAGTAACGTCATGCTCCTGGAGCTGATCAAGGGATTCATCGTAGGCGTATGTGCGTCGGTACCGCTGGGACCGATAGGGGTGCTGTGCATCCAGAGGACTCTCAGCAAGGGACGTAACTCCGGGTTTATAACAGGGTTGGGAGCGGCTGTATCGGACACTATATTCGCGGCCGTGGCTCTCCTCAGTATCTCCTATGTCCAGCGGATTCTCTCGGACTACAGGTATCTGGTGATGATAGCCGGTGGAATAATAGTGGGTGTTTTCGGCGTAAAGCTTTTCATGACCAATCCTGTCAAGCAGATCCGAAGGGTGAAGTCCGGCAACCGTCATTACTGGCAGGATTTCATCTCTACGGTCCTGATGACAATAAGCAACCCCGGAGCATTCTTTCTCATGCTGGGCCTCTTTGCTTTTATCGGTATAAGCCGTTCAGAGGCTGAGCCTCTGGAGAGGATAGCGGTTACTCTTATGGGGGTGTTCGCCGGTGCTGCCCTGTGGTGGCATGTCCTGTCGACATCCATCAACCTATTCCGGAACAAACTGCGTCTGCGCCAGTTGATTATGATTAACCGTGTGGCAGGTGTCGTGATTATGGTGCTTGGCCTGATATCCCTGTTTGAAGGGCTCTACCGTCTGCTTATACTTTCATGAGACCGACCTATGCAGTAGTAGTCGAACCCTGCTGACAGCGGCTCCTCCGGGTTGTAGATATTCCTTCCGTCTATCAGGACACGGCCTTTCATGATGTCTCTCAGTCTGTCCCAGTCCGGTATCCGGAATTGTTTCCATTCGGTCAGGAGCGCGGCAGCATCAGCTCCTGCGGCAGCATCGTACATGTCGCTGCAATAGGTGACGGTGTCTCCGAATATATTGCGGGCAGTCTGCATTGCCGCCGGATCGAATACCCTGATATTGGCACCTTCCTCCCTGAGCAGGGAAACGGTGATAATGGAGGGGGCCTCCCTCATGTCGTCAGTACTGGGCTTGAACGCCAGTCCCCAAAGAGCTATGGTCCTGCCTTTCAGAGATCCGCCGAAAGCTTCCTTAAGTTTCTCGAATACGGTTCTTTTCTGCTCGAGATTGACTTCTTCAACCGCGCTGATGATTTTCATCCTGTAGCCGTAGGCTGCCGCTGTGCCAGCCAGGGCCTTCACGTCCTTGGGAAAGCATGAGCCGCCGTATCCGCATCCGGGATACAGGAACTTTGAGCCTATCCGGCTGTCTGCAGCCATACCTGTGCGTACTTTGCTGACATCGGCTCCTGTCAGTTCGCAGAGACGGGCCAGCTCGTTCATGAAACTGATTCTGGTGGCCAGCATGGCGTTGGAAGCGTATTTGGTCATCTCTGCAGAAAGTATGTCCATGAATATTACCCGGTAGTTGTTGAGCAGAAAGGGCCGGTAGAGAGAGGAGATGAGGGCTTTGGCCCGGTAGCTTTCAATGCCTATGACGACCCTGTCAGGAGTCATGAAGTCCTTGATGGCAACGCCTTCCTTGAGAAATTCCGGATTGGAGGCTATGTCGAAGGGGATGTCGGCCCCCCTGGCCTTAAGTTCATTGCGGACAGCATCCCGGACCTTGAAGCATGTGCCTACCGGCACTGTACTTTTCATGACCAGCAGTGTGTATCTGGATATGCATCTTCCGAATTCTGCAGCGACATCCATTACGTGGGACACATCCGCGGAACCGTCTTCGTTGGGAGGGGTCCCGACAGCAATGAAAACTATCTCCACCATGTCGATACATTCCCGGAGCGATGTTGCGAAATGCAGTCTGCCGTCGGCCACATTCTTGTCCAGCAGATTCTGCAGGCCGTCCTCGTAGATGGGCAGGATACCTTTCTTCAGATTTTCTATTTTATGGGTGTCGACATCCACACACCATACGTTAGCGCCCATCTCGGCGAAACATGTACCGGATACCAGGCCGACGTATCCGCTGCCGACAACAGCTATATTCATGTTCAGTGTCTTAATTTAAATCTGTCAAAAGTAAGAAAAAATCACTTACCAGGCAATAGGAGTCTGTCCGGAGGCTATGAGGAAATTGTTGGCTTTGGAAAAATGACGGCAGCCGAAAAAGGCCCCGCGGGCCAGGGGAGATGGGTGGGCAGCCTCCAGGATTAAATGCTTGTTGCTGTCTATCAGAGGTTTCTTGCTGCGCGCGTAATTGCCCCACAACATGAATACAACGCACTCCTTGCGGTCTGAGATGGTCTTGATAACCGCATCGGTGAAAGTCTGCCAGCCTATGCTGCTGTGGGAAGTTGGCGAACCTGCCCTGACGGTCAGAACTGAATTGAGGAGAAATACTCCCTGGCGGGCCCATCGCTCCAGATTACCGCTGGCAGGGGGTATAGTCCCGGTATCGGCGGCTATTTCCTTGTATATGTTCTGAAGGGATGGCGGCAGGGCGACACCGTCCTGTACGGAGAATGACAGGCCGTGGGCCTGGCCCGGACCATGGTAGGGGTCCTGGCCCAGTATAACCACTTTCACCTTGTCAAAGGGAGTTAGCTGAAATGCGTTGAAAATAAGAGGCCCCGGGGGGTATATGGTCTTTCCCTCCCGCTTCTCCTGATGCAGAAAAGCGGCGATTCGGGCGAAATAGTCCTTGCCGAACTCTTCCCGAAGCACCGCTTTCCACGATTCTTCTATCCTGACTTCCATTGTCCTTTAACTGAAGATGTATTTTAGAACCTCGGATATGTTGTCCACGTAGATGAAGTCCAGGCCTTCGATGTATATGGGCTTGATATCCTTGATATCCTTTTCGTTCTGTCTTGAGAGGATGATGGTGTGGATGCCTGCGCGTTTGGCAGCGAGGATTTTTTCCTTTATGCCTCCGACAGGCAGGACCTTGCCGCGGAGGGTCATCTCGCCTGTCATGGCGATGCCGCTCCGGACCATTTTCCCTGACAGAGCGGAGGCCATGGCGCTGACCATGGTGATGCCCGCCGAGGGACCGTCCTTGGGAATGGCTCCTTCCGGAACATGGATGTGGATATCGTGCTTCATTATCTCCTCGGTGGTCAGGCCGATCAGGTCCGGATGGGCCTTGATGTACTGGAAGGCTATGGTCGCCGATTCCTTCATCACGTCTCCCAGGTTACCGGTCGAGGAGAGAACGCCTTTGCCCTCGCTTACGGAGCATTCGATGAAGAGGATTTCACCGCCGTTTTCCGTCCAGGCCAGACCTGTGACCACGCCGGGGGCCTCATTGCCCTTCTGAAGGTCGTGGAAGTTGGTCGGAAGGCCGAGGAACTCCGAGACGGCCTCGGGTGTGACGCTGACTTTCGCGGTCTCGCCGGTGGCTATCTTGCGGGCGGAGATACGGGCTATCTTGGCAATCTGCCGGTCCAGTCCCCTGACTCCGGACTCGCGGGTGTACTCGTCGATGATCTTCTCGACGGAGCCCTTCAGGAAGCGTACCTGGCTCTTCTTGAGGCCGTGGGCCTCGAGCTGTTTGGGAATCAGGTATCCCTGTGCGATGCTTACCTTCTCCTCGGCCAGATATCCCGATACGGATATCATCTCCATACGGTCGCGCAGGGCGGGGTGGATGGTGCTGATGTTGTTGGCCGTGGTGATGAAAAGCACCTTAGAGAGGTCGTAGTCAATGTCGAGGTAGTTGTCGTGGAAGGCGTTGTTCTGTTCAGGATCCAGCACTTCCAGCAGGGCATAGGAGGGGTCTCCCTTGTAGTCCTGGCTGACCTTGTCTATCTCGTCGAGGACGATTACCGGGTTGGAGCTGCCGGCGCGGTTGATGCTCTGAAGGATACGTCCCGGCATAGCGCCGATGTAGGTCCTGCGGTGGCCCCTTATCTCAGACTCGTCGTGAAGGCCTCCGAGGGAGATGCGCTGGTATTTGCGCCCCAGAGCCTTGGCTATGGATTTGCCCAGGGATGTCTTGCCGACTCCCGGAGGACCGTAGAGGCAGATGATGGGGGACTTCATGTCGCCCTTGAGCTTGAGCACGGCGAGGTACTCGATGATTCTCTCCTTGACTGTCTCCAGGCCGAAATGATCCTTGTCCAGGACTTTCTGGGCATGCTTGAGGTCGAGATTATCCTTGGTCATCTCGCCCCAGGGCAGGTCCAGGATGAACTGGATGTACTGGTACTGGATATTGTAGTCGGGGGAGTTGGGATTGGACCTCTCCAGCTTGCGTACCTCGCTCTCGAAGGTCTTGGCTACTGACTCGGGCCATTTTTTATTCTTGGCCTTCTGGCGCAGCTCGTCGATATCCTGGGCCTCGTCCATGCCGAGCTCTTCCTGAATGGTGCGCAGCTGGTTGTTCAGATAGTACTCCCTCTGCTGCTGGTCCATCTCGGAGCGGACCTTGCGCTGTATGTCGTCCTTCAGCTTCAGTATCTCTATCTGGCGGTTCAGCATCTCCACGAGCTTCATTGCTCTTATCTTCAGGTTCCCTTCCTCCAGCAACTTTATCTTCTCCATGGGGTCTTCGAATTCAATGCTGGAAGCTATGAAGTTGATCAGGAACTCGTCACCCTCAATATTCTTGATGGCGAACGATGCTTCTGCCGGCAGGTGAGGGGACAGCTTGATGATGTGCAGGGCAAGGTCCTTGATGGAGCCAGTCAGAGAGCCCATCTCCTTGTCGTTTTTCTTAGGCAAGGTGTCTTCCAGATACTTGATTCTGGCGAACATGTAGGGCTCCGAGGCGGTCTGCTCTATGGGACGCAGGCGCTTCAGACCCTGGAGAATGGCTGTTACGGTGCCGTCCGGCATCTCTATTATCTTGATTATGCGGGCCAGTGTACCTATATTATATAGGTCTATCAGCGATGGATCCTCCACGTTGATGTCCCGTTGGGAGATGGCGGCGAGTATCTTGCTGGATTTGTATACGTCTCTGACGAGTTTTATGGACTTCTCCCTTCCAATGGAAATAGGGGTGACCGTGGAGGGGAAAAGAACTGCGTTGCGGAGGGCAAGTACTGGCAGTACGTCCGGAAGCTCGCTCACATCCAGCTTCTGGACGGTGTCGATGCTTACAACCGGTACTATATTCACATCTCCGGATGCGGGACTGAATAAATCTTCTATTCTCTGTTTCATAATTGTCTTTCCTCTTTGTTGTGTCAGCCGGACGCTGTGTTTTATGTCATTTTGGCAGGTTACGGCAGCATACGCCGTGTGCGTCCGGCAGAAGTTGTTATTGTCAATGATTGTGCCAAAAAAAATATGTAAAAAAGTGCAATAATATTTTGTAAATGTCGAAAATAAGAATACTTTTGCAATCTGAATTTCGCGCAAGTGATTATTAGTAACATTAATATAATACAGAAATGACTAAAGCTGATATCGTAAATGAGGTAGCCAAAGCTACAGGACTTGAAAAACTCAACGTACAGAAGGTAGTAGAAGCTTTTATGGAGACAGTCAAGGATTCTGTTTCAAAGGATAACAGCGTGTATCTCCGCGGTTTCGGCAGCTTCACTGCTAAGAAACGCGCGCAGAAGACAGCCCGCAATATTTCGAAGCAGAAGACCATAGTGATTCCCGAGCACTATATCCCTGCCTTCAAGCCTTCCAAAACATTCCTGAACTTAGTTAAGACCAATATTAATAAATAATTAAAGCTATGCCTAGCGGAAAGAAGAGAAAAAGACATAAAATGGCTACGCACAAGCGTAAGAAACGCCTGCGCAAGAACAGACATAAGAAGAGATAGCGGCCATTCTCAGCTACTTAAATCTAAAGCGTTGATGAACCGCTTTAGATTTTTTTTAAATTGCGATGGAAAGAAACCTGATAATAGATGTTAGACTAAAGGAGACTGTGATAGCTCTTCTCGAAGACCACCGGCTGGTGGAACTCAATAAGGAGGACAATGCCGAGAGAGCTTTTTCGTTGAGAGATGTGTATCTGGGAAAGGTCAAGAAACTCATTCCAACCCTGAATGCGGCTTTCGTGGACATAGGTGACAAGAAAGACGCTTTCGTCCATTATCTGGATCTCGGCCTGAATTTTAAGGCATTCGACAATTTTGTCAAGCAGATCAATCCCAACAGGGATTTCAAACAGTTTTATTCTTCAGTTGATATCAGTCATATCCTGGAGAAAGAAGGGAAGATAGAGAACGTGCTCAAGCCGGGTCAGCCGATAGTAGTTCAGATTGTAAAGGAGCCTATTTCAACCAAAGGCTCGCGGCTTACCGGAGAGATTTCAATTGCAGGACGCAACTTAGTCCTGCTTCCCTTCGGAGACAAGATAAGCGTATCGCAGAAAATATCCTCCAAGGAGGAGAAAAAGCGTCTCGAGCGCCTGCTCTACAGCATACTGCCGACAAATTACGGTGCCATCATCCGTACTGCAGCCGAGGGTAAGAATGCCGCAGTCCTGGATGCGGAGCTCCGCCTTCTGATCCGCAAGTGGGAGGAGTCCTGGCCCAAGATGGCGACCAGGAAGATGCCGCAGCTTCTCTTCAAGGAGAACAGTAAGACTACTACGATCCTCAGGGATCTGTTAAATGACACGTTCACAAATATCTATGTGAACGACGAGGCTGTTTATCACGAGGTCCGCGAATATATTTCAACTATTCTGCCGGATCATGAGAAGATAGTCAAGCTATATAAGGCCCATGAGCCTATAATGGACCATTTCGATGTGACGCGGCAGATCAAGTCCTCGTTCGGGAAGGTCGTTCCCATGCGCCAGGGTGCCTATCTGGTCATAGAGCACACCGAGGCCATGCATGTGGTGGACGTCAATAGCGGAACGAGGGTGAAGACAGGAAAGGACCAGGAACAGAATGCCTTTGATGTCAACTGTGTAGCTGCCGAGGAGATAGCCCGTCAGCTCAAGCTCCGGGACATGGGCGGTATTATTATAGTAGATTTCATAGATATGGACCTGGGTGAGCATAAGAATGCCCTTCATAAGAAGATGCAGGAGCTTATGGCTTCAGACAGGGCCAAGCACAATATTCTTCCGCTGACGAAATTCGGACTGATGCAGATCACCCGCCAGAGGGTGCGTCCTGCTACAGAAATCGAGACCACGGAGACATGTCCGGCATGCGGCGGTACAGGGAAGATAACGTCCAGTATACTTATAGATGAGAATATCGAGAGGCAGCTGGCGTTCTATGTAAAGGAGAAAGGTGTGAAATCCTTCCACCTTACCGTCAATCCTCTTGTGGAGGCTTACCTCACCAAGGGGATGTTCAGTTCCATCGTCAGGCGGTGGAAGAAAAAGTATGGAGTGGCCATAGTGGTGTCGGCTTCCGAGAATATGGCTATTCTTGATTTTGAGTGGGCAAAAAAAGATGGAGATAAATTATCCTGATTATCAAGCACTTTAAAATTTTATTAAAAAATTTTTAAAAAAAAGTTGCAAAAAAATTTGGAGGATTAAAAAAGTCGCCATATCTTTGCACCCGCTTTCGAAAAGGAAACACGATGAAGACTGAATGACGAGAGAGTGAGAGTGTGACACGGAAGCCCAAAAGTTGATTGAAATATTGAAGAACAAGTACAAGCAAAGTACCAAGAAAAGAGTAGCGTTAGTTTCTTTGAAATTAAGGTGATACAGGACAAGCTAAGAGTATAAAAACATATACAATGAAGAGTTTGATCCTGGCTCAGGATGAACGCTAGCGGCAGGCTTAACACATGCAAGTCGAGGGGCAGCGC
>HF990332.1 GCA_000432775.1 Alistipes sp. CAG:831 | reverse complement strand
AAAGGCGGGAAAACGGTTCACCTTTGCAGAAGGCCTACGGACTCACGGGCTCATAGACCTGAAGACCTGACTCAGACCTGATTCAGACCTGACCCAGACCTGACCCAGACTGAACATACATCTTGTTACTCGTGGTAACCTCAGCGGCCTACGCTCAGGACATCACCGTGACAGGTACTGTTACTGATGCTTCGACTGGCGAGACTATCATAGGCGCCTCTGTAGTGCTGAAAGGAAGCACCACACAGTGGAGCATGACCGACGACCTCGGCCAGTACTCTCTGACAGTGCCTGAGAACGGCGTGCTGGAGATCAGTTTTATGGGCTACACTACTCAGGAGATTCCTGTCAACGGCAGGACTACCATAGACGTGGCCCTCGAGATGGATGCGCAGATGCTGGATGACGTAGTGGTTGTCGGCTATGGTTCTGCCAGGAAGATATCGTCCGTGGTCGGCTCCGCTTCCACTGTCAACAAGAAGGTGATAGCCAACAGGCCTACAGCCAACGCAGGTGACGCCCTCCAGGGCCAGGTATCAGGTCTGCAGGTGTTCTCATCTTCCGGTGAGCCTTCCGCGAGTGTCAGCATGTACATGCGCGGTATCAGCTCCATCTACTCTGACACCGAGCCTCTGTTCATCCTGGACGGTTCTCCAGTCTCCTCAGGAGTCTTCTCCTCTCTCAACAGCAATGATATCGAGAGCGTAGTCGTCATGAAGGACGCCTCCTCCACAGCCATCTACGGTTCGCGTGCCGCCAACGGTGTGATCTACATCACGACCAAGAAAGGACAGGCAGGAGAAAAACCGGTCGTATCCCTCAGGGCCCAGTACGGTGTGTCCCAGATAGCCCGCCACAAGATGGACCTGATGAACGCCGACCAGTGGTTTGAGTTCCAGCGCAAGGTCAACCCTAATTTCCAGATGACAGCATATCAGGCCGCCTCCCAGCAGCTGGGCATCAACACCAACTGGGTGGACTACTTCTTCAATGAAAACGCCCCCCTGTGGAGCCTGGACGCATCGATATCAGGAGCCTCCGACAAGACCGACTACTATGTGTCTCTCGGGACATTCGACCAGAAAGGTGTGGCCTTCGACTCCGAGCTGACCAGATACAACATCCGTACTAACGTCAACACCCAGGCTACCAAATGGCTGAAGATGGGTATGAACATAGGTCTCACCTATCAGGACTACCAGACTACACCCTACATGAACAGCGGCCAGAACAGTTACGGCAACATCATGTTTGCATCCAACAACCTGCCCGCCTGGCTCTCCCCCTACGCCCTCCTCTACGATGACAACGGCAATCCCTATATCGACCGTGGTCAGGAAGAGATATACTTCGACGCTGTCGGCCAGTGGAATGCTTTCCACCTGTCCAATATCCAGCCCATCCAGTACACGACAGTCAGGGTGAATGCCAGTACCTATCAGCAGATCACTCCCGTCAAAGGACTTGTTCTCCGCGCACAGCAGAGCCTCGAGGGCTATGACTACCGCGCCTCGCAGAAGGCCCTCCCCGTGTCTTCGGACGAGTGGCCTTTCGGCTCCAGCTCGCCGTCAGCCAGCGAGAACTTCCAGAGGTACTACCGCCTGACATTCACCAACACAGCCGAGTACAACTTCGACATCGCCGATAAGAACCACTTCTCCATCCTGGCCGGTCAGGAAGCCATCATGAGCGACGACCAGCGCTTCGGAGCCAGCTCAAACGGTATGTCTGATCTCCGCCAGCCGTATCTGGACAACGGTACCCAGGCCGACATTCCTTCCTGGAGCCGCTCGCAGATTACCTACAACTCCTACTTCGCCCGCCTCTCCTACAACTTCGACGAGCGCTACTATCTCGACGCCTCCTGGCGTATCGACGGCTCCTCTCTCTTCGGCGAGAACAAGCGCTACGCCAACTTCTACTCCGTGGGAGCCATGTGGGACATCAAGAAGGAAGAATGGATGAGGGGCGCCTCCTGGATTCAGGACCTGCGCCTGAAAGCCAGCTACGGTACCACCGGTAACTCCGGCATCCCCTACAACTACATGTCCTGGGGTACTGTGGGCAACTACAACGGCAACATCGTTTACGGCGGTGTCAGCGGTTGGGGCATTTCCACCCCCGCGAATCCTGACCTCACATGGGAGACTATAGAGACCCTCAACGTGGGAGTCACCACCCGACTGTGGAACTTCCTGGGAGTAAGTGTGGAATTCTACAACAGGGTCACCCGCGACATGCTGATGGAGATACCATACTCCTACACAACCGGACACGGTACAGCATGGGGCAATGTCGCTGACATGAGAAACCGCGGAGTGGATGTGGACCTGAGTTTCGACATCATCCAGACCAGCGACATCTACTTCAACATCAAGACCAACTTCAACTACAACAAGAACGAGATTATCAGCCTCTTCGACGGACGTGACTCCTTCACCCTGGCCAACACCGGTATGAGGATGGAGGTGGGACACGCCTGGGGCGAGTACTACTACGTGCGTTCCGCAGGAGTCGATCCCCGCGACGGTATGCAGATGTGGTACGACAAGAACGGCAACATCACGAAGAATTACTCCGATGATGACGCCGTGATGCTGGGCAAGCAGAGGTACGCTCCCTGGTCCGGAGGTCTCCAGCTCAACTTCCAGTACAAGGGGCTGTATGTAGGTGCGGACTTCACATGGGTGGCCGGCAACTGGATCCTCAACAACGACAAATGGTTCCTCACCAACCCCACACAGTTCCCCCTGTACAACATGACCACTGATATGCTCAACATCTGGACGAAACCCGGCGATGTCACCGACGTGCCTTCCCTCGAGTCCTCGAGACAGTTCGACGACACCTATCTTGAGAACGCATCGTTCCTGCGCCTGAAGAACCTGCAGATAGCCTACGACTTCCCCAAGAACTGGATGGACAGGACAGGCTTCCTCGCCGGTGTCAGGGTATACGCTATCGCCCGCAACCTCTTTACCATCACAGAGTACTCCGGATATGACCCCGAGGTGGACAGCAATGTCCAGATGGGTAACTACCCCAATACCAGACAGTTCAGCTTTGGAATCGAATTAACATTCTAATCTTGAGAGAAATGAGAAATATAATAAAGGCAGCATCAATACTTACCCTGGCAGCCGGTCTCTGCAGCTGCAGCATGGACCTTCACGAGCCCGGCGCCATCGATATGGAGAACGCCCTGACCAGCATAGCCGATGCCGACAAACTGAGGGCGGGAAGCTATATCGACTTCCGCAGCAGGGTCGGCGGCGACTGGGTGACGAACTCAGAGGTGCAGAGCGACCTCTTCCAGCCGACCATCGGCTACGGCAACAACTGGGGCTCCTTCTTCCGCTGGGAGTTCACGGCCAACGAGGGAGCTGTCAGCAACGTATGGCAGTACGACTATTCTGCGATAGCAAACCTCAACTTCTTCATAGACAGAGTCCAGGCCGTCCTGGACAATCCTACAGAGGATTTTACGGATACGGACCTGGCCTCCCTCGAACAGTATCTCGGCGAGTGCTACTTCTTCAGGGCATTCTATCACTATGACCTCGCCATGAGGTTCTGTGTCCTCTACGATCCTTCGACAGCAGCCAATGAGAAGGGAATCCCCTACGTAAAGGTGTACTCTCCTACATCGGACCGTACCCAGTATCCGTCCAGGGGCAATCTCCAGGACACCTACGCCGAGATCAACAGAGATCTCGATCTGGCCGAGCAGATGATAACCACTCCCGGAACCGGCCAGAGTTCCCAGTATCTCAATGCCGACATCGTGGATGCCTTCAGGGCCAGGGTCTACCTCAACATGCAGGATTACGCCAAGGTAATCGAGTATGCGGCTCCCCTTAAATCCAAATATGCGCTGCTCAACAACGCCGCTGATTTCTACGCGATGTGGGTGAATGACTCCGGTGCCGAGTGCCTGATGATGCTGGATGCCAGCAGGGACAGCAACAATCCGGCTACCTCCATGGACATCCACTACATGTACTACATCTCCAACAGTGCCACATACGAGCCTTTCTTCCTGCCCACCCAGGGTATCGTGGACATTTTCCTCCAGTATCCCACAGACCTGAGAACCTCGCAGTTCCTCTGGCTTACAAACGTGACAAGCTCCGGTCAATCGGCCCAGACCTACATGTTCACCAAGTTCCCCGGTAACCCGGAACTTTTCCCTGACGGCATGACATCTCCTTCGTCCAACTACCTGCACAAGAACAAGCCTTTCCGTACCGCAGAGGTTTACCTCAATCTGGCCGAGGCCTACGCCATGAGCGGCAATACAACCGAGGCTGCCAATGTCCTCAATGAACTCAGGGCCTCGCGTATATCCGGATACGACGGAACAGACTATGCTCAGGCAAACGTGATGGCTCAGATTAAGAACGAGCGTGTACGTGAGCTCATCGGCGAGGGCTTCCGACTGTATGACCTGAAGAGATGGGGCGATCCCGTCCAGAGGGCAGCAATTCAGGCTGATGCCAGTGCCCTTATGTACGAGCACAGTTCTGTGACCGCCACCTTTATGCCCGGCGACACCCGCTTCATATGGCCTATTCCCCAGGCCGAGCTGGATGCCAATCCCAACATGGACGGTGAGCAGAATCCCGGTTATTAATAGTTAATTTATTAGACAGATGATGAAAAATATCAGATACTTTTTAGCAGCGGCAGCCCTTATCGGACTGCTGGCCTCCTGCTCGGAGAAAGACTTTACGCCCGCTACCGGAAATACTGCGGTAGAGTTTGTCCAGATCGGCGAGCAGTCGCTTACCGGGGAGTACTGCTATATCCCGGTGCAGCAGATTGCAGAATCCAACACCTCCACACTGGTTTCGATGGAGGTACTTGACTGCAAGGTGACACATCTCAGTGGAGACGTACTTACACTGAAGGAAGATACCGACTATATTGTCACCCGTTATGAGATCTATGCCAACCCTCAGAGTTCTGAAGAAACCAGTGCATTCGAAATAAGGTTCCCTGACTATGCGAACTATCAGGATATAACCGTTCAAGTAAGACTGACAGGAGAGAATCTGGGGACACTTGTGGAGGAGACAGTGATATTCAGAGGCCCCGAAAGATACGAAATGTCAGGCACATGGTCTCTTGATACGTTCGGAACTCTGATTATCGAGGAGGACGAAAATGATTATAACAAGTTCTACGTTACAGTTTCCAATATACTGTATTCCGAAAGTCCGGGCAGAAGCCAGACACTGACTTTCCCTGCAAACCGCAACATCAACATCCTTGAGATAGACCCTAACGTTGTCGTAAATGACGGTGTTGACGACATGATGTGGTGCCTTTCTACCGGCCCCGGCACACTCACCCCCGGCAGCCCTGTTCAGTTTACATTTACTGACGACAACACATTCAGCGCGACGGGCTTCTTCATCGGTACAACCGGATATTATGGCGCAGTCGGCGGTACTGGAACAGGTACAAGACTGGAGTAATCTAAAAACTTAGTTGATACCTTAGGGCCGTGCAATCCGTTGGACGGCCCTTTTATTTCCATAAGATTATGAACAGACAAAATTTTTTCCTGACATTGATGCTGCTGTCCTTTGCCTGTAGCCTGAAAGCCCAGCCGGCAAAGGGTACCGTTACGGTCAACGCCCGGCAGGACCTGCTGAGCGTACTGCCGGCGGAAGCGGCTTATTTCCTTACCCGCTTCGAGGAGGCTGTCATATATTTCACTGACGGGACCACATCCAGCGGTACAGTGAATATATGCCTGGTGGACAACTCGATCCGTTTCATTGCCCCCGCCGGCGATACCCTGCTGATGTCCCATGGCGACCGCATTCTCCGCATTCTCGTCTCCGACACCCTCATACTCAAAGCCAATGACTACTTTGCACGGCAGATTGCAGTTTTCGGACCATACTCGCTCTCCGAGCGTAAGAGCCTGGAACTGGACGTGCTGCAGGAGAAAAAGACGGGTGCTTACGGTTCTGTTCCTCCAACTTCCACCGCCATGTCGGCCAACCTCATGCTTCTGGACCCATCCCGGAAATTCGAGGCTGCGACAGACATCAGCTACAGCATGAAGAGCGAGTACGTGCTGACGGACGGGACGGACGTGTACAAGGCCCGCGCCGCCGCATTCTGCCGCCTCTTCCCAGAAAAAAAGCGTGAAATCAAGAAGTTCATCAAGGAGCAGTCTCTGGACATGGAGTCCAGAACGGACCTGCTGAGGCTCTTCCTGTTCTGCGCTGACAATGACAAACAATGATTTACCATATGAGAAAAACACCGAAACACATATTCCTCCTTTCGGCAGCCGTCCTGTCCCTCCTGCTGCCGTATTCGTGCAGCGAGGGTGAACTCTACCGGAGGGAATACAAAGTCACCGTGAACGGGCGTGAGTTTCCCGCCTCGGCTTTCAGGAGCGGACAGGCCAGGATAAAGGTTACGGAGGACTTGGCTTCCTCCATTCAAGGCAGTCTGGACGAGGAGGGTGCCGCCGTCCTCACGGGCGTGAAATCGCTGGACGATGCCCTGGCGTCCATCGGGACGGTCAGGATAGAGCGGGCCGTACCGGAAGCCGGCATCTACGAGCCGCTGCACCGCCGCTGGGGACTGCATCTGTGGATGAACGTCTACTTCGACGACAGCCTGCCACTGACCAAAGCCGGAGAGGCCTTGTCAGAAGCGGAGGGCATAGTTTACGTGGAATACATCCCCGAGACCATACTGCTCTGGGACGGACAGGTAACGCCAGTGGACGCGCCGGCAGCCGCACCTGCATCGGAGACCCCGGAGAATCCCGTATTCGACGATCCCATGCTGTACTCCGACCAGTGGCATTACTACAACGACGGCTCCGGGAGCAGGACACTAGCCGGCTCGGACGCAGACGTGCTCCCTGTGTGGAGCAGCGGAATGGTAGGCAGCAGCGACGTGATAGTGGCCGTAGTGGACGGAGGCATAGACATCGACCACGAGGACCTGTCCTCCAATATATGGCAGAATCCCAATGCGGCCGAAGGCTACCCGCACGGCTTCAACTTTGTGAGGAACAACGGAGAGATAGTCGCTCATAGCCACGGTACCCACGTGGCCGGAACAGTAGCGGCAGTCAACAACAACGGTATCGGAGTCTGCGGAATCGCGGGCGGTGACTTGAAAGCCGGAATTCCGGGAGTGAGACTCATGTCCTGCCAGATATTCGAGACCGGGGAGGACGGGAAAGACGTGTCCGGTCCGGGCTCGGATGCCATTATCTGGGCATCTGATCACGGTGCGGTCATAGCCCAGAACAGCTGGGGATACTCGTATGAGACACTGGACGATGCTCTTGCAGGTTACGTTCCGGAATATGACAAGATTGCTATCGACTATTTCACAGCTAACGCCGGCTATGACGAGAACGGCAGGGAGGGCGGCAACCAGACAGGGCCCATGGCCGGAGGGCTGGTGATATTCTCCGCCGGCAACGACGCCTGGCCCGTGGGCTATCCCGGAAACTATGAGACAGCCGTGGCCGTCTCGTCCGTGGGCGCTGATTACCAACCCGCCTATTACACCAACTACGGGGACTGGGTCGACATCACCGCTCCCGGTGGTGACGTGCAGAAGAACTACCAGGTCATGAGTACCCTGCCCGACAACCAGTACGGACTGATGCAGGGCACGTCCATGGCCTGCCCCCATGTCTCCGGAGTAGCGGCTCTGCTGGTTTCTGAATTCGGAGGTCCCGGGTTCACCAATACCGAGCTGCGGCGGCTGCTGGAGGAAGGAGCCAGGGACATATCTGAATACTACAGCGGAGAGAAGTTCCTTGGACGCGGACTTCTGGATGCCCGCCGCTCGTTCTCCCTGCGCAGCGGGGAGGCACCTGAGTCCGTGAATACGGAAGGTCTCACCCCTGAGGTCATTGCGAACAGCATTCTATTCAATGTCAGTGTACCTGCCGACTCCGATGACGGATGCGCCTATTTCATCCGGATGCGCTGTACCCCTGCCGGAGGAGGGGAGTCTGTGTACGAGGACACGGCCGTACCCCACTACATGAAGGCCGGGGACATAATCAATGTATCTGCTCATGGTCTGGAATTCAGCACAGAGTACACTGTCACCCTTTCCGCCCTTGACCTGGCCGGAAACGAGTCGGCAGTATCGGAGGCCATCGCAGTCTCCACTGAAGCCAACAACGCTCCTGTAATCGAACCGAAAACCACAGGCGACACAGTCATCAACCTCTACCAGACCGTCCGCCTCGACTTCGGAATACGTGAGCCGGACTGGCATGCTTTCGATGTTTCGATGCAGGATGTTCAGGGCATGTCGCTGTCGAAGCTGAATGACACCACATGGCGTGTGACCATGTACGGTGAGAGACTGGGTATCGGGGAACATGAGGCTGTGATTACTGCCGAGGATGAGTACGGACTCTCCTCCCGTTTCACTGTTAGGTGCATTGTCAAGGACAACTCGGCCCCGGTCGCTGTCAGGACGATAAATGACACCGTCATCAACGCCACCGGCAGCGGCCAGCCCGTACTTGAACTGAATCTCGGCGTGTATTTTTCAGATCCCGACTCGGACGCGCTGTCTTACAGCGTGTCATACTCCGACAACAACGTAGCCGGCGGATCCGTCAGCAACGGCATACTGTCCCTCACTCCTGTTGTGTACGGTCTTGTGGACATCACGGTCGTGGCACAGGACCCACTGGGAGAGAAGGCGTCGCAAACATTCACCTTGCTGATACGCGACGGCTCCCGCCCCGCTGACTTCTATCCCAACCCCGTGGCGGACACCCTTTACGTCCGTACCGGGGAGCCTGAGGAAGATGTCACTGTCATGATTCGGGCCGCCAACGGCGCAGTAGTCCTCTCACAGAGCGGTTGTGTTTCTCCATTCGCGCCTCTTACCGTAGACATGAGCGCCCTTCCGGGAGGCATCTACAGCGTGACGGCATCCATCAATGATACAGAGCACACCCAGACCATAGCCAAGCTGTAAAGAAACTCGCAATATATACTAATGTTTGGAAACACTATTTTTCTGCAAATTTAGTGTTTTCAAACATTAATTGCTATATTTGCAGCATGAAAGACATCAGCATAGAAGAGCTTTACCGCAGCTTTGAGCGCAGGCTAAGAGGCTACGACCTCCGCTTTTTCAGGTATCTCTATAGCGGGATAGACTGGAATGAAAGGCTTATAGGCATCAAGGGACCAAAAGGATGCGGAAAAACAACAATCCTTATGCAGCGCATTCTCAAAGATTTTCCCGAGAGAGACAAGGCTCTCTACATCTCATTGGACGATCTGTGGTTTTCCGCAAATTCTCCCATGGATGCCGTAGAACGCCACTGCCAGTGGGGAGGAACCCATCTTTTTATGGACGAAGTGCACTACTATCCCAAATGGCAGCAGTTGCTGAAAAATATCTACGACCAATACCCCGAACTGCACATAGTATACACAGGCTCTTCCATGCTGCAGATAGATTCCGCAAAGGGAGATCTTTCCAGAAGACAGACCTTATACTCCCTCCAAGGTCTGTCTTTCAGGGAATTCTTGGAATTTGAAGGAATCACCGGCATCCCGGTTGTCCGACTGGAGGACCTGCTGTGCTCGCATGAGGAGATTGCCAGGGAGATTACTTCAAGGATCAGAATCATGCCTTACTTCCACGCATACCTGCAACACGGATACTATCCGTTCTACCGCGAAAGTCAGTACAATTACCACTTGAGACTCAAAGAGGTCGCGAACACCGTCATAGAGGTTGACTATCCTCTTGTAGACGAGATATCCGTCTCCACCATCCGAAAGACCAAAAAGATGCTCATGATACTGGCCGCACGTGTCCCGCAGACCCCCAAAATGTCCGAGCTGTACCACCAGTTGGAAACAGACCGGAACCAGGGGCTGAAGATGCTGGGTGCGCTGAAACGGGGAGGCCTACTCAGCTTGCTGTCGTCAAAAAACAGAAGTTATAAAGAATTAGGACGTCCGGACAAAATCTATCTGGACAACACCAATCTCATGTATGCCCTTTCCCCGGAAATCAACACCGGGACCATGAGAGAGACATTTTTCTTCAATCAGCTGAAGCAGGCGCACACAGTAACATATCCTGCGGCGGGAGACTTTCTGATAGACAACCGCGCGACATTCGAAATCGGAGGACGGGGCAAGGACTTCACACAGATACGCAGCATCCAGGACAGCTATCTGGCAGTGGACGAAGTAGAAATAGGCCATAGAAACCGCATTCCGCTGTGGATGTTCGGGCTGCTCTACTGACCTTTGCAACCGGGCAATGCCGGAAACACCGCCACAGGCCCTGTGGCAATGGTCGAGACAGCACGCCGCCGCAAAGGTGTACCCCAAAGGCGGGAAAACGGTTCACCTTTGCAATTGGGCAATGCCGGAAACGCCGCCACAGGCGCTGCAGCAATGGTCAGGACCGCACGTCGCTGCAAAGGTGAACCGGAAACGCGGGATTTCGGTTCACCTGCGCATAGAACGATGGCATCCTTACCACTACAACCGAGCCCGTCCACCGCCTCGACGTCAGCGACTTCTTGATTTCTTTACCGTCCCTGACGACGGGTCTACTATTGATGCCCGCTGTTGCTTATTTAACAAAAACTAAAATTTTCACATGATTATTAAATATTTTTATGTATAATTGCAACCCTTATTACAAAGTATAACATAAATTCACATTTTTTATAACACACACTCAACCTCACTAACCATTTTAAAGAACCACCTCAATGAAAAAAATCAGACTTCTTATGACCGGTCTGTTATCCGCGCTAACTGCGCATAAAAAGAGAGGTCGGGTTTTAGTTATCCTTCATAAGGCTGGATTTCCACAGGACCCTCCCATGTGCCTGTCAGATTGTATTGGCCTTCCATCTGGAGGTTGAACTCGAAGGAGAATGTATTCTCAGCTGTCTGATTGACTTCCACTGTTCCGCCGGAGATGAATCCGTAGGTTTGTCCATCAACCAACAGATACGAACCTGATTCAAGGACCATACCGAAGAAAATTGTTGCGGTTCCGAACTCGATGGTACCTGGCTCAAGGGTTCCGGTAACAATATATCTGCCGGGAATCATGGTTCCTTCTGTGTTTGCAGCCATGAATGACAAATTGAGAATGGTGTTGCCCTGAACGAACTCAATTGCAAGATTTCCTCCGTCCTCGAATCCTGTATAGCGGGCGCTCACTGATTCGGGAGTAATTGTCATGTCTCCTGTAACAGCAGAGTAATCTCCGTCGGGACGTGTCCATTCATCGGAAGGACTTAAATCTGCAAATGACTGAGCGCCATTGTAAACTACGTGATGAGTTTCTCCTTCGATAGTGACTGTCAGCTCGAAATTCCAGTTGTCTCCGTCCTTGGTTACGACAAGTGTTCCTTCTTCGAAATCATATGATGTTCCAAGTCCTGAGAAATCCGTCTGTTTGAGGCAGCAGAGATTGGTGAAAGTTCCGCTCTCTTTTGTGCTCTCCAAGTCGAATGTATAGGTTCCCTCCTGAATGAAGGCATTGGCAGCATCCTCAGAAGTGGGGGCATAGAGGTCGATAAGGTAATAACTGGCCTCAGCCTCCATCATGACTCCATCTATGAATCCTTTGTCAGATAAGTAGAAGTAGTAATTGGCCGTACCTGTTTTCTGACGGTCACCATAGTAATACCCGGTGAAGACAGATGCCTTGAACTCATTGTCGAGGGCGCTCTCATCTCCTTCCTGAGCCACCACCACAGTCTCCTGGATGTAGTCATACTGGATGGTGAGGGTCGTCTCGCGGGGCTGCTGGCCCTCGTTGGAGGCTACATTGAAGGTGATTTTGCCCTCAGTGGCAAGGTCGATATCGGTGATCCAGTCGATGCCCTCGGCTGCCTCTACCTGCAGATTCACGCCTTCTACAGGATTCTTGAGGGTGTAGGTGATCTCGCAGGGACCGCCGGCTATTGCTACTTTGATGGTGTCGTTCTCAGGGGAGGTGATGGTGAGCTCGGGGTTGCCGGTCTCCTCGTTATCGGGTTTGTTGCAGGATGCGAACATGAACACCGATGCCAGAGAAGCCGCAATCAGGGATAATTTGACAAAACTGCTTTTCATGATGCTTTTGATTTAATTATTATGATTATGTTTGGAAAGTTTCTAAAACTACATTCTGACAGCTATATCTCCTTCGGCGATGAAAGAGTAGGCCGACACGCTTGATCCGCTTACTTCTCCCGCCCAGAATCCATTGCGGAAGACTATGCCTTCGTCAGTGAACTCCAGGACAGGTTCTCCGTTCTCAATCTGTCCTCCGGGGCAGATACCCACTGTCACGATGCCTCCGGCAACAGGGGGAATCACCAGGTTCTCCTGGTCGGTAGGGATGGTCATCGTGTTGAGTTCCAGAATACCGTAAAGACTGCGACGGGTGGTATTGGCGCCCTCGAGGTTGATGAACCAGTATTTGTTCGGGTCGCTCTCGTCCGGCAGTATGGTAAAAGTGTAGGGATCCGCTGTGCTGCCGTCGGCCAGGATGAACGAGGGGTCGATGGCGTACTGTCCCTCTATCTGCACCTTGTCAGGCTGGATAAGGGTTACGGTCGTGGAGGCATTTGCACCGACATTTTCCCCGGACAGGGCGAATGTAAGGCTGATGCGCAGATAGTCCCTGTATCCTGGAATCTTGACTTCAAGATTTCCGACTGGAAGGTTGTCTCCGTCCTCGTCCTCGTCATAGGCTCCGATGTATATCTCATTGGAGGTTATGATGATGTGCTTATTTTCCTCTACAGGTATCAGGCTTCCGTCAGAGGCAGTTATCTCACCGGAGATAAATCTGACCACTGCCAGGGCTGATGTGGCGGACTTCTCCGTCATGCGGACGGGGATGTTGAGGTACTCGCTGGCCAGGTCTGCGGTGTCCAGTGTATTGACGAACTCCACAGGTGTGTTGCCGGTATGGACTGTAAAGTCCCGCTCATAGGTGCTGCAGGCTCCTGCAAGGACGGAGGCCGCAGCCAGTATTATGGTTTTGTCGATTATTTTCATTATTGTTCTTTTCCTGAAAATGATTAATATCCTTCATTCTGCTGCCCCGCGATGTTGGGGTTGGCGTCTATCTCCGCCTGGGGAATAGGCCACACGAAGCGGTTCTCCTGGGTGCCGCGGTAGAACTGCTCGTTGATTCCGGGGAGGTATATGGCTCCGCTCTGCTGTGCGGCCCTGCGCTCTACCGGCTTGCCGAAGCGCTTGAGATCGTCCAGGTAGAAGCCCTCTCCCATCAGCTCCCGGATTCTCTCCTCGAGAATCTGATTGAGGAGGGTCTCTCCGCTGTAGGTGATGGCGGTGTAGCCGGGGATGCGGTTGCGTCTAAGGGCGCTGAGCATATCATTGGCCGGTCCTTCCTGGGCACTGCGGGCGTATGCCTCGGCCAGCAGCAGGTACATTTCGGCAATACGGAAGGGTTTCACCTTGTGTATGTAGTTGGAATTGCTGGCTCCGCGCTCACGCAGGTCCGGGTTGCCGGGGAATTTGTTGAACAGGTAGAGGTCATACTTGGCGTTACCGGTCATGGTGATCGTGGCCTGGAGGTACCAGTTGGTAAATCTCAGGTCCTCTCCGAAGTCATCAAAAAGGTCTATTACCCACTGCTCGGGGACGTAGTCCGGGGTGTAAATGCCGGTCAGGGCGTTGTATCCGGTATAGTTGTAGGAATATGAGGAAGGAAGGGCGTCCGGATAGGCGGCGTCAAGCTGCAGGATACACTCCTTGCCGGAGTCTACGCTCCATATCTGGCGGAATTCGTCGGCACTGGCGGCCAGTGGATACTCCTCGATCAGCGGGGAGGCCATTGCAATGGCTGTCGCATAGTCGCCCATACTGAGGGCAACCCTGGCGCGGAGAGCGTCCACGGCATCTTCGGTTATCCAGATGCTGCCCACGCTGCCTCTGGTGGTAACAAGGGCCGTGGCACTGTCAAGGTCCTGGATGATGTTGCTATAGGTCTCCTGCAGCGTGCCTCTCTTCATGTAGGTGCTTTGGTCGGAGGAAGGGGAATATACCTTGCTGTAGGGGATTCCGAAACTTCCTTCATTACCGTTGTAGGCGAGGCAGTAGCGCTCTGCCAGTCGGAAGTAGTACCAGGCGCGGAGGAAATAGGCCTCCCCGGTCCAGATGTCCAGGGTCTCGCTGTCCTCCTCGCTCCAGGAGCTTCTGTCCACTTTCGCGGCTCCGTCGATGAAGAAGTTGATGTTGGCAATGGCCGAATAATAGTTGGCCCACATTGCGTCGGCATCGGCGTCGTCGGCTGTGAATATCCAGTTGTACATGGCTCCGCCGCGGTTGCCGAAGGAGGACGTGGCGTGGAAAAGGTCCGTCATGAGCTCAGGGCTGTAGGTGGTGGATCCCGCTGCATTGGCCCGGAAGACGATGTAGAGGCCGTCGCGGAGCCTGTCGGCATCCTCCATGGTCAGGAAGGCATTCTCGATGCCGATGGTGCCCTCGGGGAACTTGTCCAGGCTGCAGGATGCGGCGGCTCCCAGTAAGGCTGCTGCTGCTATTGCTGTTAAAAGATGTATCTTTTTCTTCATATCTCAATGTCTTTTTGAATGTTAGAATGTCAGTTCCGCTCCTATGGTGAATTGTCTGGAGTTGGGGTAGACGCCGAGCTGGAGGTTGGTGTCCGCCTCGGGGTCATATCCGGAATATTCAGTTACTGTGAACAGGTTGCGTCCGATAGCATAAATCCTGAAACCGCTGAGGAACTTGCTGCGTTCAATCAGCTGCTTGGGGAACTCGTAGGATATCTGCAGGTTCTTCAGACGCAGGAATGAGGCATTCTCCAGCAGAGTGTCGTCAAACTGCCTGGGTGAGTTGACTCCCGGCACGTCAGTTACCTGTCCGGGCTCCGTCCAGATGTTCAGCAGGTCGGTCAGGCCGTTATAGCCCGTGGATACGAAGGTGGGATCGGTGAGGAAGTAACGGTCGTTGTTGATGGTCCATTTACCTGCCACCCACGAGAAATCCGCACCGACATACAGACCCTTGTACTGGAAGTTCAGCTGAATACCTCCGGACCAGGGAGCGAAGCGCTGTTTGCCCGTCATCACCGCATAGGCATCGGAGAAGTTCTTGGTCTTGTTGCCGTCGAGGTCATACCACATCTGCATACCGTCCCTGGGGTCCACTCCGGCCGAGCGTACGTAGAAGAATTCTCCGTAGGGATAGCCCACCTGATAGGAGATACCGGTGTTGGGTACGGTATACTCGTCGCGGCCTCCGAAGAGGGCCGTGATCTCGTTGTGGTTGTAGTTGAAGTTGGTGCTGATGTTGAAGTAGATATTCTGCGTCTGGATTATGTCGAAACTCAGGTCCACGTCCACGCCTCGGTTGAGCATATCACCGGCATTGCCCCAGCCTCCGGTGTGCCCCGTGATGTAGGAATAGGGTATCTCCATGAGCAGGTCACGTGTCATCTTGTTATAGAACTCTACATTGAGATCCAGGAAGTTCCACAGCCTGGCACTTACGCCTATGTTGAGGTTCTCCACTGTCTCCCATGTCAGGTCGGGATTGGAGGGATTCGAGATTCCCCAGCCGATGCCGCCGTCGTAGTTACCGGAGTAGTTGCCGACAGTTCCGAGAGCCAGATAATGTCCGATGCCGGAGTTACCGGTGGTTCCGTAGCTGGCCTTCAGACGCAGGTCGTTGATCCAGTCTGCTCCGCGGAGCCATTTTTCTTTCTTGACGTCCCACATCAGACCCACTGAGTAGAAGTTGGCATACTGGTTGTCGGCACCGAAGAGGGAGGAGCCGTCAATACGCCATGAGGCGTCGATGAAGTACCTCTCGTCGAAGTCGTAGGAAAGACGGGCGAAATAGGAGTTGTAGGCTGTCTCCTCGCTGTAGTAGTCAGGAACACTGACATTGGCCTGAGTTGCCTGCGATATAAGGTCGTTGCGGTCGTCGGTCAGACCCGAGACGCTGACTCCGAACTGCCGCAGCTGGTCCAGTATGGCCTCCTGGCCCGCCAGAATGGTGAAATGATTACGTTCCCATGCGGTGAACTTGTATTCAGCTGTATTGGTAAACGTGAACTGGTAGTATCTGCCGGTGCTTTCTGTTGCTGAGCCTGAGTCCCAGATTTCTCCTTTGTAGGCCTTGGCCGAGGAATTGTGGTAGAATCCTTCCAGAGCCTGCTGAGACCTGATCGTGAGTCCCTTGACCGGTGTCAGCTCGAGATATGTGGCCGCGTTGAGACGGGCATAGCTGCTGGTTGAGGGCTGGAGGTCGTTGGCATAGAAGGGGTTCCAGTAGTTGATGGCACTCAGGAAGTGAGGCTCCTGGCTGTAGTCTATATACGGGTTGTTGGGGTCATCCGTGTTGATGTAGTATGGAGTAGCCCAGGGGACTAGCATGTTGGCTGCATTGACAGGGTTCTGGATAGAGTTTCTGAACTGGTCTCCGGAAGTGTAGGGTCCTGTCTGATAGTCCTGGTACGTGAGGCCTATGTTGGCGCCCAGTTTCAGCCACGAGGTCACTCTCGAATTGATATTGGTGCGGAGGTTATAGCGTCCGAGCCTGGAGTCGGGTGCGATACCTGTCTGGTCAAACGCTCCCAGCGATATGTAATAGTCGGTCCTGTCCGTGGCGCCGGACAGAGTAATATCAGCGTTCCAGACAGGAGCCGTTTCGTTGAATATGTACTTGAGCCAGTCAGTGTTGATGTTCAGATGCTGCGCCATGAGCATATCGTCGGTCATCTGAAAATTAGGATTGATCATCCTATTGAATGCAAACCACTGCTCACTGTTCATCAGGTCCATGTGGTGGTCTACGATAGTGGATATGCCGTACTGGCCTCTGAGGACTAAAGTGGGCTTCTCTCCGCTGCGTCCTTTCTTGGTAGTGATGTATACCACTCCGTTGGCCGCTCTGGATCCGTAGATGGCGGTAGAGGAGGCATCCTTCATGACGACAATATTCTCGATATCGTTACTGTTGAGACTGTTGAATATCGAAGCGGATACGGGAGCTCCGTCCAGCACGAAGAGAGGAGTCGATGAGGCGTTGATGGAGTTGACTCCGCGGAGCCTCATGCTGACCTCAGACATAGGCTCACCGGTAGACGAGAAAATCTGCAGACCGGAGACCTGTCCCTGAAGAGCGTCTCCGACATTTGCAGTAGGACGGTTCATAGTGACCTTGTTCTTCACTGTGGACGCAGAGCCCACTACGGAAGAGATTTTCCTGGCTGTACCATAGCCCACGACTATCACGTCGTCCAGGGTCTGTGCGTCCATCTCCAGCAGGATGTCGATGGTTGCACGCCCGTTAACGGGTACAGTTTGTGTAACATATCCCATAAAACTGATTTCCAGGACTCCATCCGAGGGCACTGTGATGGAGTAGGCTCCCAGATCGTCAGTCATGGCGTACGTAGTGGTACTTCCCTGCAGCACTACGGTGGCTCCCGCCACTACCTCGCCGGTAGCAGCATCAGTAACGGTACCCGCGACGGTAATGTCTTGCGCGTGAAGCATGACAGTCAGCGCGGATAACAGACCCCGATACCGGCACTCCGTCCACTGACGGTCTGCCGGTATTTATTTTCATCTTCCTACTCGACGCACCCTCACACATCACAGCACCGCATCACAGTTTTCTGAGCAGGTACTTTTCTGCACAGGTGAACCTGAATAGGCAAATACGGTACACCTGCGGCGGGACAGAGGCATCGCACCGCCAAAATGATTGTCGGACGGACTGCTTGATGGCGGTGAAGTATCACGACTTCCGGACATTCTCAATGGCGAAGCACCCTAGACAGTTTCAGAACGGACATCTTCATCACCTCCCCCTATCTACTGTGCCTCACGAACGGGACTGCGGAACAGATGCGCATCTGATTTGCACACCTGACTTTGCAATGGCCGCACGCACCTTTTCGCCAACCATCTAACAATCAGTATATTACCAAGCCGCCATGTGCTTTCGTCTGATTTTAAAAAGGACGAAAGCACATGGCTATTTGATATTTACCTTATTATCAGACATTTGGAGTATACCTGCGTGCCGACATTTCAAGTCCCTTGAGCATACTGCCGACTGATGGCCAGCTGGCACGACTGCTGGAATGGACATGCCAAAGAATATATTCCGCAACGGCACCGAATCACGGGAATCACTGCCGTTGCGGAACGAGGGAAATCGAAACCATCCGCCAAAAGGCCTGCAGGAAGAGACGCAAGGAATCTGCCCGACCGCAACGGGAGCGGAACATCGCACCGCCAAGGATACGCAAGCAGGGCAGGTACTGCCGGAACACCTTGCATAGGTGTACCCGAAAGGCAGGAAAACGGTTCACCTTTGCAATTGGGC
>HF990331.1 GCA_000432775.1 Alistipes sp. CAG:831 | reverse complement strand
GGGGGCTAGCTCAGTTGGCTAGAGCGCCTGCCTTGCAAGCAGGAGGTCAAGGGTTCGACTCCCTTGCTCTCCACCGACGGAAACCTCTGACTCGATGAAGTCAGGGGTTTTTTGTTTGTGCCTCTTCTGCCTCGGTGACAGGCTATTAGATTAGCTCAGAATTCGGATCACCAGTAAAAGTATGTGCCATCTGATGGACCGTCCCACAACTGCATGCTGTGCAGCACCTTGTTTTTGTATATTGCTGATTATAAAACTATTATAAATCACGGCTATCTTTTCACCCTGTTTTTCAGGCCAAGAAGTGCGCCTATTTCTTTCAATTGACTGTATAACTGCGAGTTATAAAACAACAGTGCGCTTCTGCTTACCGTTGCTGCCGGGCCGTTTTGCCCGTGGCCTTTATCAAAAAGGACCGGACACTTTTCCGTAGGTGAACCCAAAACGTCGGATCCGGTACACCTGCGGAAGGGCATGGACATTGTACCGGCCTATGAGAAATAAATCATCGCTGAATGGCTACTGTGAATTTTCGTTATGCTGCACATGCTTTATCTGCACTCCTTCCGAAGGAGTAGAGAACGCT
>HF990330.1 GCA_000432775.1 Alistipes sp. CAG:831 | reverse complement strand
AAATCCCTCTACTACCAAAAAAGTGATACTTGGAATGTACAAAATGGCCGTTCTCCTAAACGAAGAACGGCCATTTTACTGTCAGGACTGCCGGAATTACTCGGCCTTGGGAGCCTCCTCGGCTGCGGGAGCTTCTGGAGCGGGTGCTGCCTCTGCCTTGGGAGCGGCTTTCTTGCGGCTGCGGCGGGTAGAGGTCTTCTTCTCGGCTGCCTTGGATGTTCCGAGGGCTGCCTCGTTGAAGTCTACCAGCTCGATGAACGCCATGTCAGCGGCATCGCCCTGACGGAAGCCGGTCTTGATGATACGGGTGTATCCGCCGGGACGGTCGGCGATCTTGGGGGCCACGTTGCGGAAGAGCTCTGTCACGGCCTCCTTCTGCTTCAGATAAGCGAAGACAGTACGGCGGGAGTGGGTGGAGTCATCCTTCGACTTGGTGATCAGGGGCTCTACATACTCTCTGAGAGCCTTGGCCTTGGCGACAGTGGTCTCTATCCTCTTGTGGAGAATCAGCGAGCAGGCCATGTTGGCGAGCATCGACTTGCGGTGACCGCTCTTGCGTCCTAAATGATTGATTGTCCTATTGTGCCTCATTGCTATTATCTACTTCAGTTTTCTTTTTTACTTCAATATTGTATTTGCTTACATCCATTCCGAAATTGAGCTTCACCCTGTCCATCAGGACATCTATCTCGTTCATGGACTTCTTGCCGAAGTTCCTGAAACGGATGAGTTCTGCTCTCTGGTGGGAAACCAGGTCCGCAAAAGTCTCGATGTTGGCTGCCTTCAGACAGTTGAGAGCCCTTACGGAAAGTTCCATGTCGGAAAGTTTGGTAAGCAGCAGGTGCCTCATGCGCAGAGCTTCCTCGTCGAGAGCCTCGGGTGCGCTCTTTTCGGGAGGTGTCTCCAGGGATATCTTCTCATCGGAGAAGAGCATGAAGTGGTAGATGAGAATCTTGGCGGCCTCGGTCAGTGCATCCTTAGGATGGATTGATCCGTCGGTGGTGATCTCGAGGTTCAGCTTGTCGTAGTCGGTCTTCTGCTCGACACGGTAGTCCTCCACAGAATAATTGACATTCTTGATGGGAGTGAATATCGAGTCGATAGGAATGGTTCCCATCGGGGCTGAATCCACCTTATTCTCATCCGAAGGCACATATCCGCGGCCCTTGCCGATGTGGAGCTCCACAGAGAGCTTCACGGTAGGCTCCATGGAGCAGATGTGCAGCTGGGGGTTGAGGACCGAGAAGTTGCAGAGGCTCTTGGAGATATCCTCTGCAGTGAACTCCTGTTTGCCGGTCACGGTGAAGCTGACGGTCTCAGCCTCTTCCTCCTTGACTTCTCTCTTGAAACGTACCTGCTTGAGATTAAGAATGATGTCTACTACACTCTCAATGACTCCGGGGATAGTGTCAAACTCATGACTCACCCCTTCAATCCTTACGGATGTAATGGCAAATCCCTCCAACGAGGACAACAGGACCCTGCGCAGGGCATTGCCTATTGTAATCCCGTATCCGGGTTCCAGCGGGCGGAACTCGAACTTTCCGAAAGTATCGGTAGATTCGAGCATTATTACTTTGTCCGGTTTCTGAAATGCTAAAATTGCCATGACGTCATTGATTATTTAGAGTACAGTTCGACGATCAGCTGCTCGTTGATATTCTCAGGTATCTCAGTTCTCTCGGGGAGATTGAGGAATTTGCCGGAAAGGTCGGTGCGGTTCCACTCGATCCATGCGTACTTGCAGGTATCGGCCACGCTGTTCTGTATCACCTCAAGGCTCTTGGACCTTTCGCGCACACCTACGACAGCACCGGGCTTAACGATGGTGGAGGGCACGTTGCATACCTCGCCGTTGAGGATGATGTGGCAGTGCGACACGAGCTGGCGTGCTGCAGCACGTGTGGGTGCGATACCCATGCGGTAAACGATGTTGTCCAGACGGGACTCAAGGAGCATCAGGAGGTTCTCACCTGTACGTCCCTGCATCCTGCGGGCCTTTGCGTATGTGTTACGGAACTGTCTCTCGAGAACACCGTAGGTATATTTAACCTTCTGCTTCTCCTTGAGCTGGTTTCCGTACTCGGAGATTTTCTTGCGTTTCTTGGCCATTCCGTGCTGTCCGGGAGGATAGTTTTTCTTCTCGAAATACTTATCCGGACCGTAGATCGGTTCACCGAACTTGCGGGCTATCTTTGTGGTAGGTCCTGTATATCTTGCCATAATTCTAAACTTTTAATCTTCTTTGTTCTATACCAAATTATACTTTACGGCGTCCTTTGGGACGGCATCCATTGTGAGGAAGCGGTGTCACGTCGACAATCTCGGTAACTTCAATACCGGTTCCATGGATGGTGCGGATCGCAGACTCGCGGCCCGCGCCGGGACCTTTGACATATGCCTTGATCTTGCGTAAACCCAAGTCATAAGCAACCTTTGCGGCGTCAGCTGCTGCTACCTGCGCGGCATAGGGGGTGTTCTTCTTGGAACCGCGGAATCCCATCTTGCCGGCCGAAGACCAACTGATAACCTGACCCATACTGTTGGTCATGGTTACGATCACATTGTTGAAAGTCGAGGAGATATGTGCCTCGCCGTAGGCGTCAACCTTTACGACTCTCTTCTTATTGGTTGTTCCAGATTTCTTTGCCATATTCAGTTACTTGTTACTTAGTTGCTTTTTTCTTGTTGGCCACCGTCTTCTTCTTACCCTTACGTGTACGGGCATTGTTCTTGGTACTCTGTCCGCGTACGGGGAGTCCGATACGGTGACGGATTCCTCTGTAGCATCCGATATCCATCAGACGCTTGATGTTCATCTGAACGGATGAACGAAGTTCACCCTCGATCTTGTAGTGCTCAGCGATAGTGGACCTGATCGCTGCGATCTGGTCGTCGTTCCAGTCGCTCACCTTGGTGTCGAAGTCGATACCGCAATCGGTGAGGATCTTACGGGCGGAACTACGGCCGATACCGTAGATATAGGTAAGACCTATCTCTCCTCTTTTGTTTTTAGGTAAATCTACACCGGCTATACGTGCCATACTATATTACTTTTTTATTTGTTTTACACATTTAATTATCCCTGGCGCATCTTGAACTTAGGATTCTTTTTGCAGATGACATAAAGGCGGCCTTTGCGCTTTACTATTTTGCAATCCTCGCTGCGCTTCTTGATGGATGCTTTAACTTTCATTGCCGTAAATTTTTATTTGTACCTGAAAGAAATTCTTCCTTTTGATAAATCATAAGGGGACATCTCTACTCTGACCTTGTCGCCGGGCAGGATACGGATATAGTGCATGCGCATCTTGCCGGATATATGGGCTATGATCACATGGCCGTTGTCCAGCTCCACGCGGAACATGGCGTTGGAGAGGGCCTCGATTATAGTTCCATCCTTTTCTATAGCAGCTTGCTTGGGCATAAGTACTTGTCTCTTACAACTTAATATTGTCTCTTACCTTCTATAAAGTCAAAAGTAGACAGAATATCGGCTTTCTCGTCCCCGACGGCGACCGTGAGCTCGAAGTGGGCTGACTTCTTCTTGTCACAGGTGCTGACAGCCCATCCGTTCTCGTGGAGGTAAATCGCTTTGCCTCCGGCATTGATCATCGGCTCTATGCATATGGTCATACCCTTGACCAGCTTCTTTCCGGTGCCCGCCTTGCCGTAGTTCGGAACCTCGGGATGCTCGTGCATGTCCTTGCCGATTCCGTGTCCCACCATCTCGCGGACCACCGAGAAACCGAAACTCTCGGTATATGACTGGATGGCATGGCCGATGTCCCCTATCCTGTTGCCCGCGACTGCCTTCTCTATGCCGCGATACAGGGATTCCTTGGTGACTCTCAAGAGAGTTGCGGTCTCCTCGTCCACCTCCCCGACAGGGAAGGTGTACGCGGAGTCACCGTAGTAACCCTTGTATATAGTTCCACAGTCGACGGACACTATGTCGCCCTCGCGGAGCTTGTAGTCTGACGGAAAACCGTGGACCACGACGTCGTTGACGGACAGACAGAGCGTATAGGGGAAGCCGCCGTATCCCAAGAAGCCCGGCTCCGCGCCGTTGTCACGGATAAAAGTCTCGGCGATCTTGTCAAGCTGCATGGTGGTGACACCGGGAGCTACGTGCTTGCCGACTTCCGCCAACGTCTTGGAGACGAGGATCGCATTCTCTCTGAGAATCTCGATTTCTTCTTCGGATTTTATTCTTATCATACTCAAAGAACTTTTTGAGAATTACATTCCCGAACGGCCTTTAAGACGTCCGGTCTTCATCAAACCGTCGTAGTGCCTCATGAGCAGATGCGATTCGATCTGCTGCAGGGTATCGAGCACTACGCCTACAAGGATAAGCAGCGAGGTTCCGCCGTAGAACTGCGAGAACTGGTTGTTTATCCCGAACATCATCGCAAATGCCGGAAGTATCGCCACGATAGCCAGGAAAAGGGATCCGGGCAGAGTGATACGCGACATGATTGCATCGAGGTAGTCGGCTGTCTTCTTTCCGGGCTTCACTCCGGGAATGAATCCGCCGTTCTTCTTCATTTCCTCCGCCATCATGGTAGGGTTCACTGTTACTGCTGTGTAGAAGTAGGTGAAGGCCACTACGAGGATAGCAAAGATGAAGTTGTACCAGAATCCGGTATAGTCACTCAATGTAGCCGCAAGCCCCTGTGAGGCGTCGAAACGCGAGAGGAGCAGCGGGAACATCATCAGAGCCTGCGCGAAAATAATCGGCATAACGCCGGCCGCGTTTATTTTCAGAGGTATATACTGACGGACTCCACCGTACTGACGGTTTCCGACCACTCTCTTGGCATACTGTACGGGGACTTTGCGCTGTCCCTGTACGAGTGCGATGGTGGCAATGAAGACGAGGAAGAGAATCACAATCTCAATGAGGAACATGAGAGCTCCACCATTGGTCTGGTTGAATCTCTGTGCGGCTTCAGCGAAGAGCGCGAAGGGCAGACGGGCGATGATACCGACCATAATGATCAGGGAAATACCGTTACCGATACCCCTGTCGGTTATGCGCTCTCCGAGCCACATCACGAACATCGTACCTGCCATCAGCACGATTGTAGCGAAGATGTTGAATCCGAAACCTTGTACTAAGAACGCATCTGCAGGCAATTGTGCGTGAAGGTTGGTAATGTACGCAGGTCCTTGAAGCAAAAGGATTACAATTGTGAGATAGCGTGTCCACTGGTTCATTTTTCTACGTCCGCTCTCCCCTTCCCTCTGCATCTTCTGGAAGTAGGGGACCATCACACCCAGAAGCTGGATGACGATGGATGCGGAAATGTACGGCATCACTCCCAGCGCGAAAATAGAAGCGTTGCCGAAAGCGCCGCCGGAAAACATATCCAACAGACTGAGGAGGCCTGTGGACGCCTGAGCCTCGAGCTCCTGAAGTTTGGTCGGGTCAATACCCGGCACTACAATGAAGCATCCGAGACGGTACACAAGCAAGAGGAGAAAGGTGTATCCCAACCTTTTCCTCAGCTCTTCAATCTTGAAGATATTCTTGATTGTCTGAATAAATCTTTTCATCGGCCGCTTTACTTATTAGAGTACTATAGCCTTGCCTTCGAGAGCCTCGATCTTCTCCTTGGCAGTCTTGGAGAATGCGTCTGCGGTCACTTCGAGCTTCGCTGTGAGCTCTCCGCTGCCGAGGATCTTCACCTTGTCGTTCTTGGAAACGAGACCGGCGGATACGAGTGTATCGAAGTCAATCACGGTAATGTTCCTCTTCTCGCTTAGAGTCTGAAGGGTGGAGAGGTTCACGGCCTTATATTCCACTCTGGTGGGATTCTTGAATCCGAACTTGGGCAGACGTCTCTGGATAGGCATCTGGCCGCCCTCGAATCCGATCTTGTGACGGTAACCGGAGCGGGACTTGGCGCCGTTCATACCGCGTGTGGACTGTCCGCCGTGGCCGGAGCCTTCGCCGCGGCCTACACGTTTCACATTCTTGCGGGAGCCCTCTGCAGGTTGTAAATTATGTAGTTTCATCTCTTTTTACCTTACTAGTTAGTTAATCTCTTCTACTTTTACAAGATGGAGAACCTTCTGGATCATACCGTTGGTCACAGGAGTCAGTTCTATCTCCACCGACTGGTGCATACGGCGCAGTCCGAGAGACTCGAGGTTGGCCCTCTGCCTCTGGGTCGAGCCGTTCTTGCTCTTGATCTGAGTAACTTTAACTTTTGCCATAGTCTTGCCTCCTTATCCTTTAAATACTCTTTGCATGGGAATACCGCGGACACCTGCCACAGTATATGCATCGCGGAGCTCCGCAAGGGCGGCGATGGTGGCCTTAACCAGGTTGTGAGGGTTGGACGAGCCCTTGGACTTAGCAAGCACGTCCTGAACACCTACAGACTCAAACACGGCACGCATCGCACCTCCGGCCTTCACACCGGTACCGGGAGCCGCAGGTTTCATGAATACTCTGGCGCCGCCGAACTTGGCTTCCTGCTCGTGGGGAATGGTCCTCTTGTTCAGAGGCACCTTCACGAGATTCTTCTTAGCGTCCTCGATGCCCTTGGAAATAGCGGTGGTGACTTCATTGGCCTTACCGAGACCATAGCCTACCACACCCTTCTCGTCGCCCACTACTACGATAGCGGCGAAGCTGAAGTGGCGTCCGCCCTTGGTTACCTTGGTAACCCTCTGTACTGCTACCAATCTGTCCTTGAGTTCCAGATCGGTGGTCTTTACTTTCTTTACGTTGATATCTGCCATAGTCTCTTAGAATTTAAGACCGCCCTCGCGGGCTGCGTCTGCCAAACTTTTAACTCTTCCGTGATAGAGGTAGCCTCCGCGGTCGAAAGAGACGGTGGAGATACCCTTCTCTACAGCACGCTCGGCGATGAGCTTGCCCACCAGGGCTGCCACTTCAGTAGCGGTCTTGCCCTTGACAGCCTCTGCAAGAGACTTATCGGTGGAGCCGGCAGACACGAGGGTAATGCCCTTGGTGTCGTCAATCACCTGAACGTATATCTGTTTGTTGCTTCTGAATACAGACATCCTGGGTCTCTCGGGAGTTCCGTTTACGACCTTGCGGATGCGGTAGCGTATTCTCTGTCTTCTCTGTATTTTAGTCATTGCCATATTCCTATCCTCCTAATTATTTAGCGCCTGCGGACTTACCGGCCTTGCGGCGGAGCTGTTCGCCTACGAACTTGATACCTTTACCCTTGTAAGGCTCGGGAGCGCGCATAGAGCGGATCTTGGCGGCTACCTGGCCGAGCAGCTGCTTGTCGCAGCTCTTGAGAACAAGAACAGGGTTCTGTCCCTTCTTCACAGGCTCAGCCTCGGCCTTAATCTCCGAGGGGAGCATGAAGTGGATGTCGTGGGAATAACCCAGAGCGAGCTCCAGGATCTGGCCCTTGACCTCCACGCGGTAACCTACACCGATGAGTTCCTGCTTGATGGTAAAACCGGTAGATACACCGGTAACCATGTTGTTGATGAGTGCGCGGTAGAGTCCGTGCAGGGAACGGTGACGGGGCTGGTCCGTGGGACGTGTTACCGTAATAGTATTCCCTTCAACGGATACTTTGATGTCAGGATCAACCTTCTGACTCAGTTGTCCGAGCGGTCCTTTAACCAGTACCACATTATCGGCGCCGACCGTTGCGGTCACGCCCTGCGGCAGGTGTACAGGCAATTTTCCAATTCTTGACATTGTATTCTTACTTTTTTAAATTTTAATAAACATAACAGAGCACCTCGCCGCCGACGTTCATATCCTTGGCTTCCTTGTCGGTGATGATTCCCTTCGAAGTGGAGAGGATGGCGATACCCATGCCGTTGAGCACGCGGGGCATATCCTCTACGCCTACGTACTTTCTCAGACCGGGGGTCGATACTCTCTGAATCTTCTTGACAGCTGCCTGCTTGGTTGTAGGGTGATACTTCAGGGCTATCTTGATGGTGTTGTAGGGATTACCCTCGACCAGCTTGTAGCTGAGGATGTATCCCTTCTCATGGAGAATGCGGGTGATCTCCATCTTCATCTTGGACGCGGGAATCTCTACGATCTTGTGCTTTGCGAGATACGCGTTTCTGACTCTCGTCAGGTAATCTGCTATTGGATCAGTCATTTTGTTTGTTTTGTTTTAGTGGTTCGACGCTTTTCAGCGCCCGATATCCAATGGTTTATAAATTAAGTTAAAATATTTTTCTCACACATTCGCTGTGCTTTATTCGGGCGATTTTCAAGGCCTGCGAGCGAGGGGACACCGGAGTTTACTGCCGTAAATGAGGATGTCGCCGAACGAGCAAAACGCAGAAAATCGTTCGAAGAAAGTGCAGCGGCTTACCAGGATGCCTTGCGAACTCCGGGAATCAGACCCTTGCTTGCCATCTCGCGGAACTGTATACGGCTGATGCCGAACACGCGCATATAACCCTTGGGACGTCCGGTGATGGAGCAGCGGTTGTGCTGACGGCAGGGACTCGAGTTCTTGGGGAGTCTGTCGAGAGCGGCCCAGTCGCCGGCTTCCTTGAGAGCTTTACGTTTTTCTGCGTATTTAGCGCACATTCTCGCACGTTTCACTTCGCGAGCCTTCATTGATTCTTTTGCCATATCTTCTAATTACGATTTTTTGTTCTTAAAAGGCAGTCCGAACTCACGGAGAAGAGCATGAGCCTCCTCATCCTTCTCTGTGGATGTCACAAAGGTTATCTCGAGGCCGAAGATCTTGGTGATCTTGTCGATATCGATCTCAGGGAAGATAATCTGCTCCTTGATACCGAGAGTGTAGTTACCGCGGCCGTCAAACTTCTCGTTGATACCGTTGAAGTCACGGATACGGGGCAGGGACACTGCGATGAGCCTCTCTAGGAACTCATACATGCGGGCACCTCTGAGGGTAACCTTCACTCCGATGGCGGTACCGCGACGGAGCTTGAAGTTGGAGATATCCTTTCTGGAATAGGTGGTCACGGCCTTCTGTCCTGCGATAGCGGTGAGCTCCTGCTGGGCAACCTCCACGAGCTTCTTGTCTCCGGTAGCATCGCCGATACCCTGGTTAAGGGTAATCTTCAGCAGCTTGGGCACCTGCATTACAGTTGCGAATCCGAACTCCTTCTGGAGCTTGGCCACGATTTCCTCTTTGTATTTCTTCTGAAGATTAGGAACGTATCCTGCCAAGCTCACGTGCTGTTCCTGCTTGGTCTCTTCTACTTTTTTCTTTGCCATTATTTAATCTCCTCTCCTGATTTTTTAGCGTAACGGACCAACTTTCCATTCTCGCCCATGCGGCGGCCGATCCTGGTGGGGCCTCCCTTGGCGGGATCCACTACCTGGAGGTTGGAAATATGAATTCCGGCTTCCTGTTTGATAATACCGCCCTGAGGATGCTTTGCATTGGGTTTGGTGTGCTTGCTCACCATGTTCACACCCTCAACGATAGCGCGGTCCTTCTTGGTGATGATCTCGAGAACCTTTCCGGTCTTGCCCTTGTCATTGCCGGCGTTCACATAGACCATGTCTCCTTTCTTGATATGCAATTTCTTGTTCATGTCTGTGCCTCCTATATATTAAAGTACCTCGGGTGCAAGAGAGACAATCTTCATGTAGTTGTCGCGCAGTTCACGGGCAACGGGACCGAAGATACGTGTTCCGCGGACCTCACCCTGGTTGTTCAAAAGCACGCAGGCATTGTCGTCGAAACGGATGTACGAGCCGTCGGCACGACGGATCTCTTTCTTGGTGCGCACTACAACGGCCTTGGATACCGATCCCTTCTTGGCGTCACCGCCGGGGATAGCGCTCTTGACAGCGACTACGATCTTGTCGCCGACGCTGGCATAACGGCGGCGGGTACCTCCGAGTACACGGATGCAGAGTACCTCTTTTGCTCCGCTGTTGTCAGCTACCATTAAACGTGATTCCTGTTGTATCATTTTACTTCACTTTTTCTACGATTTCTACTAATCTCCAGCGTTTGGTCTTGCTCAGGGGACGGGTCTCCATGATGCGGACCGTATCGCCTTCGTCGCATGTATTCTTCTCGTCATGAGCGACGAACTTGGTGGTCTTGTTCACGAACTTGCCGTAAACAGGGTGTTTTTCCTTAACTCTTACAGCCACGATGATGGACTTGTCCATCTTGTTGCTGACCACCACCCCGATTCTTTCCTTGCGTAAATTTCTTTCCATAACTGTTACTCTGCTTTTGCCTGGTTTTCCTTTTCAGTCAGGATGGTGAGCATACGGGCGATGTCCTTTCCTGCCTTTCTGATCTTTGAGGTATCCTCAATGGGGGAGACGGCATGGTTGATCTTCATCTGCGCCAGATTGGCCTTCTCGGTCTCGATGCGCTCGCGCAGGTCCTTGATAGACATTTCTCTGATTTCCTTGGGTTTCATTTCTTCTCCTCCGGTTTATTACTGTTCAACATAATCTCTGCGTACCACGAACTTGGTGGTTACAGGCAGCTTCTGCGCTCCGAGACGGAGAGCCTCCTTGGCAACTTCCAAAGGCACACCCTCTGCTTCGATAAGCATGCGTCCGGGAGTGATGGGAGCTACGAATCCCTCGGGATTACCTTTACCTTTACCCATACGTACCTCAGCCGGTTTCTTTGTGTAAGGTTTGTCAGGGAAAACGCGAATCCAAATCTTACCTTCACGTTTCATGTAACGCACTACAGCCTGACGGGCAGCCTCAATCTGCTGACCTGTGAGCCATGCCGACTCGAGGGTCTTGATGCCGAAAGAGCCGAAGGAAAGCTCAGTGCCGCGGTGGGCATTTCCCTTCATACGGCCTTTCTGCTGCCTTCTGAACTTGGTTTTCTTTGGTTGTAACATTGTCTATACTTTTTGTAAGTCTATTATTTCCAGTTAACTAAGCACACTTCTCCCATTAAACGGGGCTGCAAAGATATTACAAATTCCTGTAACACCAAACTTTTTTGAAGAATTTTTAGAAAAATTTTACAGCATTTTCGACCGGCTAATTTAAAAGTCAAGAAACGGGCTTTCAAGCGGTTGGCGAAATATAAACATTTTCGGGGCGGACGTTTTGGACACGGATGGCGCGGAGGCGGCAACACACCCGACAGCGGTTTGCGGCAGTTACCCTGCAGATATCGGCTAGGTGAAGGCCGGCTCGAATGGCAGCGAATCTGGGCAGCGGCTCGGAGGACGGCAATGGGCGCGGAGACGGAATGCCGGACAACGAGGCGCGGCTTGCCCACCCGGAAGCGATGCTATGAAGATGCTAAGAACGAAAATGAATCGTTCGCACAGGGCAATTCCGGATATAGCTGTGGCTCTGGAGGTTAGCAAAAATGGCTGTGGATGCGGTGAATTTTAATTGCGACGAAAGCACATCGTTACTATACAAAACTTTGAAAGACAATCAGTTAGGCAAACAAGGCGTGCGGGCACGTCAAGGGAAATGCGGTGGCACGGATGACTGGTAGGACCGGAATGGCTGGAGAGGAGCCGGAACGCGCTGGAAGGACCGGGAATCCGGGCACAATGAAAAAAGAGCCGCTCCGGGCGGGGCGGCTCTTAGGTTATCTACTGCAACAGTTGTCAGAAACGGAAGGCAAGCTTGAGGCGGGGCATCGTCAGGATCTTGATGTCGTGGTTGATGGCCCTGTAAGGGGACATGCCAGAGGGATGAAGTTCCATGACAGTGCACTGATACATGCCGGGGGCTACCTCGACTCCGAGCACCAGACCCGGCGCCACCGAGTAGTCAATACCGGCGACTATACCTCCCTGGACTGCCCAGGACTGACCGGCCTGATAAGAGGGAGTGGTCAGCTCGATGGGCTCCTGCTCGTCGTCACTCACCCCTGTGT
>HF990329.1 GCA_000432775.1 Alistipes sp. CAG:831 | reverse complement strand
GGTTGGAGCGCTTGCGGATACGTCCGGCGCGGCCCTGAGGGGCGGTGCGGATACGCTTGAGGGTAGTGCCCTGTCCGACCATGATGGTCTGTACGATGACGTTGCCGTCCTCGAGTTCCTTACGGGCACCTTCGTTCTTGGCTTCCCAGTTGGCGATGGCGCTTCTGAGGAGCTTCTCAAGGCGGATGGAGGCCTCTCTCTTGGTGTACTTGAGGATATCAAGAGCATGGTTGACCTCAACGCCTCTGATCATGTCAGCGACCAGACGCATCTTGCGGGGCGATGTAGGAACATCGTTCAGCTTGGCGATCGCTGTTGTCTTCTTTATTTCTTTCAGCCTGTCGGCCATTTCTTTCTTACGAGATCCCATTGTGATTCTTTTTAATTATTAACGGTTGCCCGAATGTCCTTTGAATGTACGGGTCGGCGCAAACTCTCCGAGCTTGTGTCCTACCATGTTCTCGGTAACGTATACCGGAATAAACTTGTTTCCGTTGTGTACAGCGATGGTATGGCCGACAAAGTCAGGAGAGATCATGCTGGCGCGGGACCAGGTCTTGATGACTTCTTTCTTCTTGGTGCCCTCGTTCATGGCAAGGATCTTCTTCTCAAGACTCTCCTGAATGTAGGGACCTTTCCTAAGTGATCTACTCATAATTCTCTGATTTTATTCCGGTTATTTCTTACGTCTTTCGATGATAAACTTGTTCGAAGTATTCTTCGGATTACGTGTCTTGTAACCCTTTGCAGGAATACCCTTGCGCGAGCGGGGATGTCCTCCGGATGCGCGTCCTTCACCACCACCCATAGGGTGATCGACAGGGTTCATCACAACGCCACGGTTGCGGGGTCTGCGGCCGAGCCAGCGGCTGCGTCCTGCCTTACCGGACGACTCGAGGTTGTGGTCGGAATTGGAAACCGTTCCCACGGTGGCACGGCAGGTCACGAGCACCATTCTGGTCTCACCCGAAGGGAGGCGGAGGATGGCATGCTTGCCCTCGCGTGCTGTAAGCTGAGCGAATGTTCCGGCGCTGCGGGCCATTGCGGCACCCTGACCGGGACGGAGCTCGATGTTGTGGATAATGGTTCCGAGAGGAATTTCTGAGAGGGGAAGAGTATTGCCGAGCTCAGGAGCCACGCCGGGACCGGACATGATGGTCTGGCCTACGCGGATGCCTGCAGGGGCGATGATATATCTCTTCTCTCCGTCGGCATATACTACCAGCGCAATGCGGGCACTGCGGTTGGGATCGTACTCAATGGTCTTGACGGTTGCGGGGCAGTTGTCCTTGTCACGACGGAAGTCGATGATACGGTACATTCTCTTGTGTCCGCCACCGATGTAGCGCATGGTCATCTTGCCGGTGTTGTTGCGGCCGCCGGACTTCCTGATGGGCTCGAGAAGGGACTTCTCGGGCTTTGTGCAGGTAATCTCGTCAAATGCGCTTATTGCCTTATTTCTCTGACCAGGTGTGGTCGGTTTGAATTTACGTATTGCCATAGGATTAAATGTTGCTATAGAAATCAATCTTGTCCTCGCCTGCCAGTGTCACATAAGCTTTCTTATAGTGATTGGCACGGCCTCTGAGTAATCCCGCCTTGGTGTAGCGGCTCTTACGCTTGCCATGGTAGTTGACAGTGTTTACGTCCTTCACTGTCACTCCGTAGTGCTCCTCGACAGCCTTCTTGATCTCTATCTTGTTGGCTGCACGGTCTACTATGAAACCGTAACGGTTCAATTTATCGCCCAGAACCGTCATTTTCTCTGTTACGATAGGCTTAATGATAATTCCCATGTCTCCTATGGTTTATTTGCGTCTTGCTGCAATGATGTCCTGAACACCGTCCACCATCACGAGCTGATAGGCGTTCATGATGTTGTAAGTGTTGATCTCGTCTACGGAGATTACATTGACATTCTGAAGGTTGCGTGAAGACTTGTAAATATTCTCACTGTTTTCGGGAAGTACGAACAGGGTCCTTCTTCCGTTGGCTTTGATATTGTCCAGAATCTGGATGAACTCCTTGGTCTTGGGAGCGTCCATGCTGAAAGGCTCCACCAGGATGATGGCATTCTCCTGGGCCTTGTAGGTCAGAGCCGAGTAACGGGCCAGCTGTTTGAGCTTCTTGTTGAGCTTGAAGCCGTAGTCATGGGGCTTGGGACCGAATGCACGGCCACCGCCTACGTAGATGTTGGACTTGATGCTGCCGTGACGTGCTCCGCCGCCGCCTTTCTGACGACCCATTTTCTTGGTGCTGTAGCTGACCTCGGAACGGTCCTTGGTCTTATGGGTACCCTGACGCTGGTTGGCCAGGTACTGCTTTACGTCGAGATAGATCGCGTGGTCATTCGGCTCGATACCGAAGATAGTCGAATCCAGGGTCACTTTCTTTCCCGATTCTGTTCCGTCGATTTTGTAAACTGACAATTCCATAACGTTAGTCCTCCACGATTACGTATGAACCCTTAGCTCCGGGAATAGAACCCTTCACGAGAACCAGATTGTTCTCAGGGATAACCTTGATAACTTTGAGGTTGAGAACCTTTACGCGGTCACCGCCCATGCGGCCTGCCATTCTCATACCCTTGAATACTCTTGAAGGCCAAGAGGATGCACCCATAGAACCAGGGTGACGGAGTCTGTCGGCCTGACCGTGGGTAGCTCCGCCCACGCCGCCGAATCCGTGACGCTTAACGACGCCCTGGAATCCCTTACCTTTAGAGATACCGGTAACGTCTACCCATTCCACTCCCTCGCTGAGGTCTGAAACGGTCACTGTGTCTCCAAGCTTGAGCTCCTTGGGGAAGTCCGCCTTGAACTCCACCAGTTTGCGCTTGGGTGTGGTTCCTGCCTTGTCAAAATGGCCCTTGAGAGCCTTGCTGGTGTGTTTTTCTTTCATCTCGTCATAGGCAAGTTGTACAGCGGCATAACCATCTTTCTCTACTGTACGAATCTGCGTGACAACACAGGGACCAGCCTCAATAACGGTGCATGGGATATTCTTCCCATCAGCATCGAAAACGGAAGTCATTCCGATTTTTTTTCCAATTAATCCAGGCATTGGTTTAATTAATTTGTTGTTAATCAATGAACTAATAGCTCCCGCGCACTTTTCGCGGGCTGCAAATATACCACTAATTTTTTAATTACCAACCATTTTCGTGAATTTTTCCAGGTTTCAGCGGTAAAGTCAGCACCATCCAGGCAAAATATTAGTTAATCCGCTCTAAAAGTGTCAACCTAAATCAGGGAAGGTCAGAGGCACGACTGCTGCAGACGGGCATCTGTGGTCCAATATGGTAGACTCTCCCGAGCGCAGAACGTGGAGCGGATATTCCTTCGAGCAGCTTTGTCTTCACCACATCCCCCAGATAAAGGCCGGACTCGGAATATCCGGTATCCAGAGTTACGTATCTTCATGGAATACCGCCGCCGCAGACGGCCACAAAGGAGGTCAGATAGACCTGGTCATCGACCGCCGCGACCAGACGGTCAATCTATGCGAGATGAAATTCTCATCTGGCCCGTTTGAAATAACGAAAAAATACCTTGATCAGATGCAGGAACGCAGGGAACTGTTCAGAGCGGCCACGAAAACCAGAAAGGCCCTGCATCTCACCATGGTCACCACCTACGGCCTCAAACCGAACGCATGGTCCGGCATGATACAGAACGAAATTGTACTGGACGATCTGTTCGCCGCAGACCCTAAATAAAACTGTTCGTCATTGACTCAGTCTGCTTTGCTCATCTTCACTCACTCTACTACTTCTTCACAGACACTTGTGTAAATACACATACTAACGCAAAGTAATCCAGGTTATTTAAAATTCACACACTCTTGAAACCAGACTGTCGCTGTCTTGAGAAATGTCAGACAGTACTTGCCTGCGGACTCATAATACGGTTCTGAGTATTTGCCCAATTTCTTACGGATAGAATCACGGTACTTTCCCAAGGATGGCGCGAACACTGCTGTTGACGGCACTATCACTCCCCTCTGCTGGCTGTTTACATTCAGAAATATTCCAGACTGTTCGTCAAGAGCGGTTACCAACTTACGGTTAACCTCCATAGCAATATCAGCAAAAGTATTGTTCGCTATATGATTGGAAATATCAAACTCTCTGATCTCCTTACGGGACAGAAGACTATCTATAACCTGCCGCATTAAGGTCTCTTTATATTTTGAAAGGGATTCCGATGTTATATTGTATTGGCTTATATTAGCGCATAAATCAACACATAACTCAGGATCATTTTTCAAACTCCTATCAAAGAATTCATCCAGCAATTCTGCTGACAATAACGAAGTCTCTGGGAATACGGTATGCAAAGAAATATCATCTCCTTTTGTTTTCAATTCATTATACCACACTCTAAAATTGTTAATCAAAGATATCAAGTTGGCATAATTTGAATAAAATTCAGTATGCAGCCCCTGAAGTTTGGTAATCAACGTCCATGCTGAAAAAGTCTTCAGTTTCAAGAAGCGCTTTTCCTTCTCTTTGACATTAATCTCATTATGCAGCTTGTCAATCTCAGCATTGATGCGATCACGCTCGTCCCGCCAATCACGCCAGACTATATGTCCATTTCTATAAGTGATTATTATAGCTACAGCAAAAACAGCCAGAAGCCATAAAAACTGACCTCCGTCAATCTTATGGAAGAAATCTGTCGGCCCAAAGTACGAAACCAAGGTACCGCTGCCCACAAAATAACTTACCAAACGGCTTATTGCTTTTGCCATCAATACTCCAACGACTCCCCAAATAGACATCCAGAAAGATTTCACAAATGATTTCTTCCGTAAGAGCCAACTGACAATTGCCAAAATCGCAAAAATTATAATCCACACCAGAAAAGGCTTAAATGTAAATTGAAAATCCGGATCTGCGCTGGACACATGAAGGAAATCCACAAATTGCTTATACATAACGGCCAGCAGGACTGTTCCTGTCAAGAATGATGCAGAACGGAAAAGCAAATCCTTTTTGTACTTATTCATCTTCTCATCATTCGCATCACACTCTGCCTCTTTTGCACTTATTTTCTCCTTTAAAGACTCCTGTTCTGCTGTCAGCAGGGCTTTATTAGCGTCTATGAAGCAGTCCCGCTGATTGGGATTACAATACATCTGCTTCAGAGACTCAAAATAGACTCTCAATTCCTTCCTATCATTACGTAGTTGCTCCGCAGTATGCTCTTCAATATACAATTCGTTTTTCTTGACTGCATACTGAATATGTAAGTCACTGCTGTCTATCGTAAGAGGCATAACCTCCATATTGTCAGGACAAGTCACCAGTTTCTCTATTTCTGTAAAGATACAGGCATAATTCAGTAAGCCCTCATGCTCTACATAGCTGTAGGGAATATAGCAATATCCATTATCTCCCCAGTCTGTTCCCCAAGAGTTCCTGACTATAAACATCTGAAGATCATCACTGAATCCGACAATGACCATTGCATGACAGCTATGGAGGTCCTCCTCTGACTCCTGCTCTATCACCGATGCTATTTCTTCATCACCAGGCATAGGAATATAACCACCGGCCCTGCCAAACTCAAAAAAAGACTTTGTCAAAGTAAAAGATGCGGCAACAGGGCAATTGTCTACTAATGCCGATTTAATATCACTTACCTTCGAATTGACGTTCATCGCCGAGACCAACTTCCTCCCAGCAGCATCCGCATAAGCCTCATCGCTTGGTTTCTTACTGTAAACCTGATCATTGTAAGGCCATACACTTTCCAATGCGATTCCATACTTTATAAGAGCGTCTATAGAAGGTTTGAAACGTGAGCCAGAGTCATTATTCACACCACCGTCTCCATCAAGATCGCGGGCATTGTAGTAAAGAAACGCCTCACTTAAATCAAACTCCTGAGCCGCATTCAAGTGCATCACATATTCAAATATCGAGGTCAAGGCAAATGAGAGACATGAACCCTGCTGCCCTTGATTCTTAACAGACGTGAACTTGCTCCTCATGTCAAGGCTCCTTACCTTAACTTCATGCGGAGTATATGTTTCTGCCAAAGGTACCTGCTCAACAGACGGAAGAAGACGGAATTTCTGATTCTTAAAGTGTATATAACCGTCTTCCACATAAAATTCCTTTACCTTCTCAGAATCTCCAATCTGTTTGTTCAACGTCTCCAAATCATTTTTAAGATTGCGGATTGCTGTCTCGGAATTAATCAGACGTGCGTCAAGTTCCTTGAGTTTCTGAATCGGATTAACAGGATTTTCACCTCCCAGCTTATAATAATGAGCATGGTCATTATTTATATAATACTCTATAGGTTCATCAAACAACTTATCTACAGTAACAATATCCTGTGTAAATATTGTCTCTGAAAAAAGTTCGCAGTCTGTTTTGGCCAGGCACACTGCGAGAATCGCTGCCTGCATTGTGATTGCGCTCTGCTTCTTGAGCGTATCTTTGCAACGGTCAACGATTTCCTGCACATCATCGGTAAACTTTTTCTGTATATCCTGATACTCATCGTCTGCCTCACTATTGCGATGCCCGTCCAACTGCTGAAACAGTGTGGAAAGCAGTGTCGCCTTGTCTTTAAGCATGTTGTTCACCACAACATATGCATTATTGACATCAACTTCTCTGTCGTTCACATGAGCAGCATCCATGGCATTCAGCATGGATTTACTCAACAAATATTCAGCATACAGATACTTATCCAGACATAAAGTAGAGAAACCGAATGCCACAACATCCATATATTCCACAGTATTCGGGAACATTTCATGGTAATATCCGGCACATAGTATAGAAAAATGAGATAATATCGTTGCGAAAGAATCTGCGTTCAATCCTAAGGAAATACCGTTCTGGGAAGCATTCTGCATCACGATGAAATGAGTACTGTACCCAATAGACTCAGCATCCCTGAATGCCTTATATTTCTCCACCTGGTTCTTTGACGGGCTGGTAATAACATAATCTGGTTCTATTATAGATGCCATATCATCACAAAAACCCATAAAATCCAGATCTACCGGACGCCCTGCAAGTTTTATTATCCTATATAAATACTCCGCAGACTCCAGTGCCTCACTCTTATAAAGAGGAAAATGAATCATCGTATATAAGGACGCATTTGCGCCCACATTGCCAACACGGAGAATCTGATTGAATATGCCATTCAGGAATAAATCTTTGTCATCCTCCGGGTTATCAGTAAGCCGTCCCAACTCTCTCCATTCCAGCTGCAATGAACTATGCTGAATCATGTCCTTTATATCGATAGCCCCCTCCGGATAAAGCAACTGCCTGACACGTCCGTCATCTACCACAAACTGATTAACGGAGGAGAGGAGCTCCTCCCCTCCGTACTTGTAAACTTTCCTGCCGATATTTGAAACTATTTCCGCAAATTCTTTACCGATAAATATATGCGCAAAATGTTCCATCTCCAATTATTTAAAATTCTCAATTGAATTGATAAAATCCTTCTGTATGAATTCCCATTCCTTGACAAAACGCTCCGTCTCACCGTTCTGCTTTGAGAAATATGTCAATGAATTCTTATCCGTACATACTACTTTGTCTATATAATCCGCCATACCGTCATCAATAACACCCTGTATCATCATCTTATACACCTCCTTGCCTTTTGAGCGGATATCATTCAGTATCTTGTCATGCAATGTATTTCTAAGTTCGGGAAAAACAATTGTCTTGAAATAATTGAACGCTTTCTCTCTTTGAGTGGTATTGCCAAGGGCTGCCCATTTGCCATCTAAAGTCATCGCTGTACCATCCTCATTCCACACCTGATACTTTCCCTTATAGCAACGGATGTATTTTGTATGTGGTACATCTTCCTTACTTTCAATTTTTATTGGCTTCTTATTACTGTCTTTCTCCATGATGTATTGAGTCTCAACAACATCTGTCCACCCAAAGAAATTTCCGCAAATCCAATAGAACTCAACCTCATTCTGCATCTCCGGTTTCAGTTTAAAATCTATTGAACGCATAGTATCAAATATCTGCTTGTCAAAGTGGGGGTTGAAGCTTGTAGTTCCTGTCGTCATAGCATCACGGACAAGAACACTGTATTCACGATCTACGGTATTCTCATCAAATGCGCCTATACAATATGGAATAATAGCCATGTCGGAACGATAGAAAATGATCTTCTGCTTCATCGAATCAAACTCAGAGAAAATGAACTCCTTCTTAATATCCGGCAATAGAGTCCTGTCACTTTCCAGTCTTGTCTTCTGATTACTGTCATTCTTGTAGATTGATATCAGATAGTTCTGAACCATCATTGCAGTCGGCAACATACCGCGTGTCTCACTGAGTTGGCCCCGGTCATCAAGACGAAGAAGCCGGCTTGACTTTTCTGAAACAATCTTTTTGAAAGCCGCGTACTCTTCCGCTGAGAGCCCTTCAACGACATCTATGATAAGTTTGTCACAATACGCCTTTGCCTGCGGTAATGACAGACAATAGTCATGTATCTTCCCATGCAGTTCCTTATTGACATCAACATTCATGATTGATTTGCCCAAAGAACTGAAAAATCCATCATAGAATGCCTCATCTGGCAAGAATTCCATGGTCTGCCTCTCCTGTGCGGACAGATCATACTCAAAGACATGGACAGCGGCACTGTCATTCTGCTTTGATGTCAGTTCGTCCTTATACTGTTTTTTCAATGCCGAAAGTTTATTGTCCAGATCTTCTATGCAATCATGCAGCGAGCCAGCCTCAGTCAACAGATTTGTATATATCTCAGATGCGACTTTACGACGTTCCGCTTCCAGATTGTCAATCAGGATATCCCTGGCAATCTTCCCGATACCGTCTTCAAGCATAACAGCCTTATTCTTCTTTGACTTGAATATCTTTTTTGAATACCCTTCGTAATCCTTATATTCCTTTTTAAGAGCAGACTGCTTGTCCTGAGCATTCTTCTCATACAAAGACCGTTCAGTATCCATCTCTGTGCGGTAGATCGAGAGATTTGTCATCAGAGTAGACAGGAATCCCTTCGTATTCGCTATGCCATTTTCCGCATGTACCAGAGTTTCCACCTTATCCTGCAATGATTTTCTAAGGTTTTCCATACGCGTGTCTATGACCTTGTTGTCCGGGAACTGCGGCCGACTTTTCACATACCGCTCAACAGCCTGTTTTATATCAGAAATAGAATCTTCGACATCAAGCGGTGCCGGACTTATATTGACTTTTTTAGGATCATAGATACTGTCTATCAACTGATCAAAGTTCAGGTCCTCACGAATCTTATTCTCAAGAGCCCAGTCTATTGCCGCTTTGTCTACATCCAAAGATATGTTCTGCATATTGGTTATGAGATGCAGCGCAGCTTTAAGTGAATAGACTTCCGCAAGTTCCTGTCCTTTATAGACAACTTGACAGGCCCCAAGACCCTGAACCCATCCAAGCTTTGGAGTTATGTTATATGAGCCCTGCTGCCATCCAGTGTTGCTTGCTCCTGAGCGGACTTTGTTGCCCATCTCTCCTCCTGAAACATACATACTCAAACCCACCACCTCACAAAGTTTGTTGATGTGATCTACTTTCTTACCGTTCTCTGTCTCATTGTCAACCACATAAAACTCATCATAAATCGGCTGACGCAGTTCTCTGCTGCGACCATTTAAAGAAACCCTAATAGGATTCTCACTTGACGCACCCATAAGATAGTCCAAATCCATGATTGCAGAATATGCATTTGCGATAACACGGGGAGTCTTGTTACCAGAAGGATCCATCGCACGGAAAACACTGTGAAGTATTCCATAACCTATGATATGGACTTGGTTCTGATACTTCTCCCGTATAAGCTGAGCGACATTGAGGAACGAACCAGCCCCTGTACCTCCTGCCAAAGACATTGCGATATGAATGTCTATCGGTTGATTAACTACCTCAGAGGCATCCAGCGTCGCTTGTATGTTCCTGACCTGTGTTATGCAGTCTGAGATACGGCGGATAATATTGTCCTGAATCATCTCGGTAAGAAAACGTCCATAAGTACGGACCTGACTGGCACCATCGCTGATACGATTACCGAGATAGCGGGTATTAGAAGGAAACATCCATGCAAAATCGCCCCTCTCACTCCTGACATCATAAAGAGTTTTCGGACTTGCGGCCGCCACATTTGAAAAAGACAGAAAGTCATCATGCATATCTGTTGCAAGATTCGGATCTTCCGGAGCCGCCAGATCAAAGTCTACCGCCGCAAAAGCAATTTGTCCGGGAATGTTATCCACTCCCTTATAGGCTTGTTCATATAATTTTTTCGCATAAGATACAGCTGTAAGCCCTGTACCGCCTAAACCGATGTAAATTGAAGGTCTGATTGCCATAATATAATGATTTTTAATTTATAGTTGTATCTGTACTTTCTCGTCACGGGAGTTTGTCACTATAACACTATCCCCCTTCATGACGCTATCCGGAGCAATTCCATAGTACGCCTTGCCCTCAAAGCGAATCTGCCGGTGTCTTATGCCGTTCGTAATGACAAAATCCTTATCCCAGAATTCGTTCACCTCATACCTGACATCACCTACAAAAAGTTTTTTGAGAAAAGATGTTTTCTTTGACTTATTAGAGCAAACCAGCTTGTATGCAGATCCCATCCGTATCGGCCTGCCTGCTCCCGAGCCATAATCAAAGTAAACCTTGTTGAAGCAGGTACTGGGATTAACGAACAAGTGAACTATGACAATCCATGCCAATAGAACGATGACAATGACAGTCAATACTAACATCGAGCCTTTTGCAAGCGGATTCATTACATCCTCTTTCTCTATGACGATGCCGTGTTCTAGTTCTACCGCATCAATTCTGTCAAGCCCATTGAGACTTTTAGGCTGAAGAGCCAGCATGTAACGGCCTTCAGGCACCGAAAGTCCGAACTCGATTCCGACAACTACCTCTCTGTCTGCCGCTGTAATATTCAAAAGATTGTCTTCACACATCTCACCGTTCTTATAAAGGATGACATCTTCTATCTTTCGCTTGGTATTGATGTCTATCAACTCAAAAGTCAGCACATTGTCCCATTGTCTGAGAGCATCCTCGTTGAATTCAAAGACAAGGGTCTGCTCCATCCTGACCGGTTCATATTTTCTGAAAAGGAAATCAGAATATTGACGGGTCTGTCCCCAGAAAAGCGAATTCTCATCCTGCCTCCCACACGAAGAGAGCAAGGCAACGGCCAGCATTACGGCAAAAAAGGCCAGTACATATCTTTTCATGATGATTACCGTTTAATAGTGATAGTCAGGGTTTTTTCAGGCTTGTTAATCAATTCCAACTTAAAATCATCCGATGCAAGTCTGATAATGGCATTCGCTCGGTCCGCATCCACAAGCTCTATTTCAAACACCACTGTTGATTTTTCGGGAAGCATGTTTTTAAGTTCCTCATATGGGTAACGGAACCTGAGAGGAATTTCTATCTGATTGTTCTCAAGAGTAAATTCCTCATCTTCAATATCCAGAATATCCTCAGCATCATCCTCTGCTGATACCGATACCTTCACACCGTCAGGGAGAGGGTCACGCTCATTGATTTTGAAGGTCAGTACAGCCGTTTTGTTGTCCTTTATATTGACAGAGACCTTCTTCGCCGGCTGCAGCGTAAATGACGGCTTAAATGCCTCCCCCGGATATACACCGGAAACATTCTTCGTTTCCTCCAGTGTTTCCTGTAAGTCATCATCCGTGGCACTGACAGTAAGCATATAATAATACAGATAGGCGAAGATCTCATCATCATCCAGGTCTTCCCACTCCTCTATCTCCTCACAAAGATCCTTTATCGTGGTCTGTCTCCCGTCACTGAGCCTTTCATTCTGAACGCCGTCGGTCAATATGACAAGAAAATTATCGGCATCCGGCCTGATATATCTGGATTTTGCCTGCCGAATAGCGGATATGACATCAGTATTGGTTAGTTTTCTCTCCGACTTGATTTTTGCAGCAAATTTATCAATTTCCTCACTGAGCAAGGAAATTCCATCTTTTGTTGCTTTTCCTAAAAAAGTGTCTAACAATCCTTCTTTTCCACGGAAAGGACATACCATAATAATAGTATTTGGATCTATTTTAGAACTAATCTGCTTCTTTAATAAATTTACGACTTTGTCAAAAATATCTTTTTCGGGGTCAATTATCTCTTTTCCTCTGTCATCTGTACCGACATACCCGCACATAGAGTAAGTAACATCCCAAAGATAGATGTACCGCTGGGGTGTATAATGATTCTGCGCCGAGACTGCCTCTGTACAGAATAAAGACAATACTAAGAGTAAAATAACTTTTTTCATAAGTCTTTTCCTCTAGTTAAAGCAGTCCGCCTAACAAATTAGACAATACATTTTCTCCTACATCCTCAAGGAATGAACCGTCGCTGCTGCTGTTGCCGTTCATTATTGACAAATTCTTCTTTGCCCTTTCATCTCCTTGCTCGGCCGCAAGTCTGAACCACTTCTCCGCCTCTTTTCGGTTTTTTTCAACACCATAACCGTTAAAGTAGCATACGCCAAGATTGCACTGGGCTTTAGCATTGCCCTGGGTAGCCGATTTGCCGTACCACTTCGCTGCCTCGGCATAGTCCTGTACAACACCACGACCATGCTCATAACACAAGCCAAGATTGAACTGGGCGATAGATTCACCCTGCATAGCCGCCCTGCTGTACCACTCCACAGCTTCAGTATAATCCTGATTTACACCGTGACCATGCTCATAACAAAAGCCGAGATTGCACTGGGCGAGAGCATTGCCTTGTGCTGCCGACTTACAGTACCATTTCGCTGCTTCAGCATAGTTTCGAGAAACACCGTCTCCATTGAAATAGCACAAACCAAGATTGAGCTGAGCCTCAGCATTGCCCAGCACAGCGGATTTGCCGTACCACTTCACCGCCTCCGTGTAGTCCTGCAACACACCACGGCCATGCTCATAACACAGCCCAAGACGGAATTGGGCAAGATCATTGCCCTGCACAGCCGACTTGCCGTACCACTTAGCGGCCTCGGTGTAGTCCTGAGACAAACCTTGACCGTATTCATAACACCAGCCAAGTTGGAATTGGGCAATATCATTGCCCTGCGCTGCCGACTTACCGTACCACTTCGCGGCCTCGGCGTAATCCTGGGAAACGCCACGACCATACTCATAGCACAAGCCAAGAT
>HF990328.1 GCA_000432775.1 Alistipes sp. CAG:831 | reverse complement strand
CCTCGAATGTGATACGGTCCTTGAGGAAACCGACCTCGAGACCCACCTCAAACTCTGTGGTGAACTCAGGATTCAGATAGCGGTTGCGGATACTGTTGTCGATCTGATAGGAAGTCAGGGCTCCGAAGGGGAAGGGATCGGCCACCTCAGCCATGTTGTCGAGACGGTAAGGACTGACATTTACAGCACCCACCTTCGCGAATGTACCGCGAAGTTTCAGATACGAGAGCCAGGAACTGTTCTTGAGTGCGGGTATCGCATCGGAGAGCATGAGGGACATATTGGCTCCGGGATAGAAGAACGACCAGTTGCTACGGTCCAGCAGGGATGTCCAGTCGTTACGTCCGGTAACCTGCAGGTATATCCAGCCGAGGATGTTGAAGTCTATGCTGGCATATACCGACTGGGTCCTGGTTCTGGTAATACCGTTTCCGCCCAGAAGCTCACCCACCTTGTTGGAGACATTGAAGAGGTTGTCCAGAGCGAGCTGGGCTGCCTCAACATCCTTGTCCTCCTCATAACGGGTATTCATGGACCATCCGACCATTCCCTTGATACCGAAGTTCTTGCCGAACTGATGCTCGGCGAAGGCCATCACGTCCGCATTGATTCTCTGCGAAAGGTCCGCATACGTATAGAATGTGGAGTAGATATCCGATGTAGCGTAGCTTCGTCCGGATGTCTTTGCGAAGTCGTTGTAGTGCCATGCATTGGTACGGGTACTGCTGTTGCTTACATTGGTGTTCATACCCACACGTCCCATGAAG
>HF990327.1:10026-17265 GCA_000432775.1 Alistipes sp. CAG:831 | reverse complement strand
GGGCAATACCGGGAACGCCGCCACAGGCGCTGTGGAAATGGTAAGGAACGCACGCCACGAAACAATCCAGACGTATCACAAAACTGCACGCACAAAACTGCACGCATGCCCCTAAACGCTCCCGACTTACCACGAAGCGACACGACAGCCTTGGCTGATTATGCGGAATTGCGAAAGTATATGAACAGGAAGACCGGAAATTCTGTATCTTCACGTCCGCAAAACACAAAAAACGGAAAACGAAACACAAAATACCAACGATGAAAAAGACATTTGCAGTTATGATGATTCCCATGATGATGCTGGCCTCGACATCCTGCCAGCAGAAAGTGGAGAAGGTCCCCGCCATCGACATGACGGACATGGACCTGACAGTATCCCCCGGTGATGACTTCTTCCGGTATGCCAATGGCGGCTGGATCAAGAAGAATCCCCTGAAACCCGAGTACGCCCGCTTCGGCTCGTTCGACGTGCTGCGGGAGAACAATGTGGTACGCCTCAACGACCTGTTCGCAGAGATGGCCAAGATGACCCCCGAGGCAGGTACGGTGGACCAGAAAATCGTGGACCTGTACAAGCAGGGACTCGACTCAGTGAAGCTGAACGCAGAGGGCGGACAGCCGCTCCAGAAATACCTCGACGCCATCTACGCCACCAAGGACAAGAAGGCCCTGGCCGTAGAGCTGGCTGAGATGAACAAGTACGGAGAGGGCGGCTTCTTCAGCATCGGAGTAGATGCTGACCTTATGAACAGCAAGATGCAGGTACTCTACCTCGCTCAGAGCGGCCTCGGGATGGGCGACCGCGACTACTACGTGGACCCTGCCAACGCGGAACTGCACAAGGGCTACACTGAGATGCTGGCCAGACTCTTCGCCCTCAGCGGATACGAAGACGCAGCGCAGAAAGCGGAGAACGCCGTGAAGATAGAGGACCGTCTCGCCGAGGTATCCTGGACCAGCGTCGAGAACCGCGACTACACCAAACAGTACAACCCGATGAGCACCGGACAGATCTGCCGCCGCTGGAAAGGATTTGACTTCGCATCCTTCTTCAAGACCCTCGGCCTCCCCGACCAGGACAAGATCATCGTGCAGCAGCCCTCATTCTTCGACGGATTCAGCAGGCTGTTCGCCTCCGCCACCCTCGGACAGCTTCAGGACTACCTGGCAGCCGGCCTGCTCACTTCCGCCGCCGGCAGCCTGTCGGATGACTACTACGATGCATCGTTTGACTTCTTCAGCACTCAGATGAGCGGCATCACCGAGCAGAAACCCCGCTGGAAACGCGCCATGAGCGTGCCCAACAGCGTACTCGGCGAGGCTGTCGGCCAGATGTATGTACACAAGTACTTCCCCGAGGAGTACAAGGCCAAGGTACTCGAGCTCGTCCGCCAGCTTCAGGTATCACTCGGCCAGCACATCGACTCCCTCGACTGGATGTCCGACGCCACCAAGGCCTACGCCCGCGAGAAGCTCGCCGCCTTCACAGTAAAGATCGGCTACCCCGACAAATGGAAGGACTACAGCACCCTGACCATCGATCCCGCCCTGAGCTACTACGAGAACCTCCGTGCCGCCAAGGCCTGGTACGTGAAGGACAATCTCAGCAAGCTCGGACAGCCCACCGATCCCGACGAATGGGGCATGACTCCTCAGACCGTCAACGCCTACTACAACCCCACCACCAACGAGATATGCTTCCCTGCCGCCATTCTCCAGCCCCCGTTCTTCAACGCCGACGCGGATGACGCCGTCAACTACGGAGCCATCGGCGTAGTCATCGGCCACGAGATGACCCACGGCTTCGACGACCAGGGCCGCCTCTTCGACAAGGACGGCAACATGAACAACTGGTGGGCTCCCGAGGACGAGGCCGCCTTCAAGGCCAAGACCGCCGTTCTCGAGAAGCAGTACAGCGATGTGGAGATTCTCCCCGGTATTCATGCCAACGGAGCCCTCTCCCTCGGTGAGAATATCGCCGACCAGGGCGGACTCAGCGTTGCCTGGACAGCCTACCGGAACTCCCTGAACGGCACCGAGCCCGCACCCATAGACGGTCTCACAGCCGCCCAGCGCTTCTTCATCGGCTATGCCCACCTCTGGGCCCAGAACGCCACCGATGAGGAAAAGGCCCGCCTCAACAAACTCGACGTGCACTCCCTTGCCGAGAACCGCGTCAACGTGGCTGTCCGCAACTTCCCGCAGTTCTTCGAGGCTTTCGGAATCTCCGAGGGAGACCCGATGTATCGTCCCGAATCCGAGCGCGTCATGATCTGGTAACCCTTTTCGCCAGAACTGGCGAATTGCTGCGCCATTTTCGCCCCATAGCTCGGTCACTTACGCCAGTAAGCTCCCTCGCTCTTGGCCTCAATGGCTTGCACTTCACCAGTTCTGACAAAAAGCCTTGGCTGTGTCTGCGGTTTATCCGGGCACAGCTTTTTTTTGTGCCCGGAAACATATAAATCACTGCTAGAATTTGAAATTCAGGCCGCCGATGACATTGGCCCCGGGCATGGGGAAGCCGGCGTTGATCTCGTAGTGCTGGTTGAGAAGGTTCTCGCCGCGTACCCAGACGGACATCCAGTCGAGGATACGGAAGGAGGCGCGGATGTTCCAGAGGACGAAATCCTCCTGCACCGGAGAGTCGCCGACAGCAGTGTACAGTCCGGCTACGTACTGCACTCCGGTCGATACATGCCAGCGTCCGTGGGTGAAAAGACCGCCGACATAGAGCTTGTGCTCGGGAGCGGCCACCACCGGATTCTCCATGTGCAGGAAACTGTAGTTGGCATCCACCGACCAGTCACGGGCGATACGCCAGGCCACCTGGGCCTCCACCCCGGCGTTGTGAATCTCTCCGGTGTTCTGGTTCAGCATCCCGGCGCCGGAAGGGTTGGGCAGGGTCTGTATCATATTGTCCCCGTCGATGTAGAACACATTGACCCCGTACGAGACTCTTCCGTCCAGAAGTTTCTGGGACAATGCGAGTTCGTAGGACCACAGCCGCTCTGGCCTCAGGTCCGGGTTCTGCGGCGGGAACATGTACATCTCGCGGATGGTCGGATAGCGGAAGCCCTTGCTGGCCGATGCCTTCAGTTCAATGGAATACGGCAGATGGAAGGCCAGCCCGGCCTGAGGCACCCACTCCGTACCGAGGTGCGAATGGTGGTCCACACGAAGACCGGCATTGAAGGTCAGCCACGTTCCGATGTTCTGCCGGAAGTCCACATAACCGGCCACTTCATGCTGCGCGATATCCACGATGTCCTCCCGCTCTCCGTTGCGCTCCCCGGCCACATACCGGTTCCATGCCGAACCGCCGAAACGGTACCAGTCCACTCCGGCTGTCAGACGGTTGCCCCTGAAAAGCCTCACGCTCTGATAGGCGGATATCCCCATCATGTCATCGTGGGAGTTGAAGCGGTAGTCCAGAGGAGTCTCGCCTTCCGAAGGCATGTAGCCGTCGTTGATAAGGTGGTCGCCCCAGTTGTAGAACACGCTCAGGGCGCCTGAGGTCCGTTCGTACTCGTTCTCCACGGCCAGGGATGTCATGCCGCGGGTAACACTCTGGTCGGCATCCACGAGAGGCTCGGAGACTGTTCCGGGATTGGAGGCATTGAAATGGGTCACATTGACATCGGCCCTCACCCTCCAGTTCTCGGTAAAGTCGTAGCCGAGCTTTGCGTAGCCTCCGTACTGCTCGAAGCCCATATCGGCACGGTGGCCGTCGGTGCGGTTGTACGACAGGCTGACCACGCTGGAGAAACCGCCGAACTTCATACGGTTGGTAGCCTCAGTCTGGACAGTGTTCCACGAACCGTAGCCCGCTGAGATATTGGTCCTGACCCCGTCCTCTTCCATCCTGCGGGTGACGATATTGACCACGCCGCCCATGGCATTGGACCCGTAAAGTACTGAAGCCGGCCCACGGAGGACTTCCACCTGCTCCGCCATCAGGGACTGGTAGGAGTCCGATATGGGATGTCCGAACATGCCCATGTACTGCGGATGCCCGTCTATGAGCACCATCACCTGACCGGAACCGCCGCTGAGTCCGCGGACCGATATGTTGCCGGCAGCCCCGCCCGAGACTCCGTAGCCCATGATGCCGCGGGATGTGGAGAAGAATCCGGGCACCTGCTCCGTCAGTACCGGCAGCAGTGACGGGGTGTAGGAATACTCTATCGCCGGACGGTCCAGCACGGTGACGGTCAGCGGCAGATGTCTGATATCGGTCTTGCTGCGGGTACCGGTGACAACCACCTGCGAAAGGGTATCGGTCAGGGGGCCTTCGGCAGTATCCGCCGGTTCCTCAATATTGCGGGCCTCAGCCCCGGTAAAGGCGGCAACGCACAGAATGGCTGCCGGAAGAAAGAATTTTCTCATAAACATATTTCGTGTTACGTTTTTATAAAATCATGTTACGATAATGGCAAAAAAACAGGCTGGCTCCCACCACATCCTTCTCAATCAACCCTGCTCATCAGCAGCTTTCCGTGCCGGACCCCGTTGATGGATACCAGTCTCTCCCCGATAGAGGTCAGTCTCGCCGCCTCACCCCGCAATGCCACGATGTGCAGGCAGGCAGTGGCGCTCACAAAGTAGACCGAGGCCGAAAGCACCGCATCGGAGTTGTCTCTCACCACACCGGCTATCCGGGCCTGGACATCCTGCCTGTCCCGGTCGCAGAGTACCAGCACCGTACCCGCCACGATATGATTGCACGCCCATTTTTCCTCCGTAACGTACTTCTCTATGAGGGCCCGCACTGCCCTGGAGCGGTTCGCAAAACCGTTCTCGACCGTATAACGGTCCAGTTCATCAAGCAGCTCGCTCTCCAGCGAGACTCCGAATCGTTTAAGTGCCATGACTGCTTCCATTCGTTTTCGGCTGCAAAGATACTTATCCCCTGCCACAGGGAAAACATATATTTCACATGTAATATTACCAATTTTACCTTATATTTGCATATTTGCAGACAGAATCACTCAACACATGAAACAATTTCTCCAGAAACCGTTCAAATACTCCCTGACCAAGAACATACTCCTCATCCTGGGTATACTTCTCGCAGGCTACCTCATCATAAGTCTGCTTCTCAAGATCATAACCAGGCACAATCAGGAGCTCTCCGTTCCCGACATGACCGGCATGAGCCTGACTGAAGCAGCGGCAGTAGCCGCAGAGGCCGAGCTCCGCCTGGAAGTCACAGATTCCGTGTACATAAGAGGTATGGAGAGAGGTGCCATCGCCCGTCAGAATCCTGAGCCGGGAGACAAGGTCAAGAAGAACCGACGCATACTGCTGGTTATCAACTCCATTATCCCAAGGCAATCCACCATGCCGTCCCTGACAGGATTCTCCCTGAGACAGGCCAGGACAGAGCTGGCCTCCAACGGTCTCAACATAGGCAAACTCATATATGTACAGGATATAGCCACAGACAACGTACTGGCCCAGCAATACAAGGGCAAGGACATCGAGCCGGGAACCAGGCTCAACAGCGGCTCGTACATAGACCTGGTACTCGGCCTCAACCCGTCGGACAGCGCCACCTTCGTGCCTTATATCATAGGCTACCGCTACCAGATGGCCACTGAGCTGCTGCACGACAACTCCCTGAACATCTACCGCTGTGAGTTTGACGGCACTGTAAGCACCTACGCCGACTCCCTGGAGGCATATGTCTACGGCCAGTACCCTCCCGCCTCCGACTCTGTCAGCGTACGCAGGGGCACGTCCGTAACCCTGTATCTGTCCAAAGATGTCTCACGCATCCCCGTTCCGGAGGAAGAAACCGACAGCACCGATGTCCAGCTCTGACCTGCAGCCCGTCCCGCTTCCTGACCCCATCGCTGAGGAAATATCCCAGGAAGATGAGGACAATCCAGACGAAGAGAATGACCAGGGCCTCTTCGAGCACTACCACATCACAGTAGACCGCGGCCAGAGTCTGCTCCGGGTGGACAAATTCCTCGCAGCCCACATCATGGGAGCCTCCCGCAACCGCATCCAGCAGGCCATCGACGCAGGCTACGTCTACGTAGGCGGCACTCCGGTCAAGGCCAACTACCGTGTCAAGCCTCTGGACGATATCCGCATCTGCCTCCCCTACCGCCGCAGGGGCTACGAGATTCTGCCCGAAAAGATGGACCTGGACATCCGCTATGAGGACGATGATGTCCTGGTTATCAACAAGCCGGCCGGACTGGTAGTCCACCCCGGCTGCAGCCACTACACCGGCACCCTCATCAACGGTCTGGCATGGTACCTGGGACGCAGCCAGGGTCCCGACGCACAGGACGACCGCATGGGCATCCTGGTACACCGCATAGACAAGGACACCTCCGGCACCCTTCTGATAGCCAAGAACGACGAGGCCCAGGCATACCTGGCCCGCCAGTTTTTCGTCCACTCCATAGAGAGAAAATACACGGCTATCGTCTGGGGCGACATGGAACAGGACTCCGGCACTGTCATCGGCGACATCGGCCGCGACCCTGCCAACCGGATACGGTTCAAGGTCGTGGAGGACGGAACCGGCAAGCATGCCGTGACCCACTGGAGGGTCATCGAGCGCCTGGGCTACATAACAGTGGTCGAGTGCAGCCTGGAGACCGGCCGCACCCATCAGATCCGCGTACACATGAACCACATCGGGCATCCTCTCTTCAACGACTCGCTCTACGGCGGCGACCGCATCCTCAAGGGCACCCTGTATTCCCGCTACCGCCAGTTCATCGACAATTGCTTCGAAGTACTGCCCCGGCAGGCTCTCCACGCCGGTACCATCGGGTTCATACATCCCCGTACACATGAAAAAATAGTCGTCGGGAGTGAACTGCCCGACGACATGAAAGCACTTATCGAAAAATTCAGGGTCTTCGTCAATTCCCGTAATTCCTAGGGACGCCTCAACCTACCTGCGGGGAGGTCTCGGAGGACCACCCGGACCGCGCCGTCCTCCCATCATCTTGTCGAAGTTGCCGAAACGGTAGACGAGCGATATCATGAAATACTGCCCGAGGGTATTGTTGTAGGTATCCTCCACATAGTTGTCGGTGGTGGTGCGGTAATTGTTCTTGGCCTGGTTGAGTATATCGTAGACCTTGAACCGCAGGGTCATCTTGTCCTTCAGGAAGAGCTGGGAGATCTCCGCGTTCCAGGTCAGTTCGGGCTCGCCGAATCCGGCCTCATAGCCGATGTAGTAGTTGTACCTGGCATCCGTCCTGAACTC
>HF990327.1:0-10007 GCA_000432775.1 Alistipes sp. CAG:831 | reverse complement strand
TGAACTCCATGCCCCAGGGGAGCGTGGCGTTGACCTCGGCGAACACCGAGTTGTCCCAAGTATCCGCCCTGGCCTGGGAGGCTATCTCGTACCACGCCTTTCGGTATGACGCACTGGCTCCGAGGCGGGTCTCGATATAGTCGTTGCGGTAAACCAGCGTGAGGTTCTCGCTCAGCGACATGGAGGTGGTACGTCCGCCTATGAGATAATCCTGTATCTCCTCGAAGGTCTCGGCCTCCGGATTGTCCCCCGTATAGGACAGGGAACTGGTCACCGAGCCGCGGGTAAATGTCATCAGGGAGAAACCGGACTTGCCGAACTGCGAGTTGGTCATCAGCATCACGTTGCCCCCGAGGGTCGGACGGTCCGAGTTGACGGGCACCGTGTACTGTGTTCCGGTGGAGTTGTACCAGCTGGCATTGATGATGTCGTCCTTGGTGAAATTGAATCCTCCCATCACCGAATAGGTGGAGAAACTCTCCATATCCGTATAGTTGTAGTGCATCCTGAACCGGTTGGAGAACTCGGGCTTCAGGCTCATGTTTCCGACGGACACGTACAGAGGGTCGGAGTTGTCGGGCACCGGCATCAGCTGGTTGACGGAGGGCTGGGAGGTGCTTCCGTTGTAGTTGATGCGCATGAACTCGTTCTTGTCGAAGTTGTAGTCGAACCTGGCTGAGGGAGCGAAGTTCCACACCGTGTAATTGACATTCCTCCCTGGGTTGAAATCGTCCCGGGTAATGGTGGTCGAGGGCTGGGCGTTGACTCCGAGCTGGAGGTTGTACTTCTTCTCCTGTTTCATGAAACTCAGCTGCATCCTGTGTCTAAGGAAGGTATTCTCCATCCGGGAAGAATAGACGGAGTCCAGCTCGTCGCTCACCGTTCCGTCCTCCAGGATGTCACGGGTATCCTTCTCTGTCTGGCTGTTGCTCCAGTTGAAGCGGTAGGAGCCAAGCAGGAAGAAATTCTTGCCCAGGGGCTCGGTATAGGTCAGGTCAGCAGAGGCGGAATAGCTGTCCTCGCGCTGCTCGTAATTCTGATTCACCCGTTCCGTCCCGGAGGGAAGGCCGTCCGCGTATGTATTGGTCTCGGAATAATTGATTCCGGTATAATCGCTGTTGGAAATGGAGTAGTCCACATTGAGGGAAATGGTCCTTCCCGCCTTCTGCCCTATCCTCTGGCGGTAGAGCAGGCGGCCGTTGGTCCTCCAGGAGATTCCGTCCGACGATGCCTTGCTGATACCGTCATTGACCTTTCCGGTGCGGGAGTTCTCGGTAGAATACTCGCTGCTCTCGTCATAGACCGAACGGCTGTAGTTGAAACTGGGGCGGAAGAGCAGGGAGGTCCGGTCATTGAACTTATAGTCAAATACCGCGCCTCCGCGATGGCCGTCGCTGAAGAAACGGCTGGTCTCGTTGTTGGCGGTGTGCTGGCTTATACTGTCATTGAGGAAGGTGGTACGGCTGCTGCGCTCCTCCACGTCGCGGACCATACCGTTGTAGAGATAGTTCGCCCCGAGCTCGCGGTCGCGGTCCCCGCCGATGTTCATATTGGCGTTGACTCCTCCCATCCAGGTGGTCATGATACCTCCGCGGTTGCCGCCGAAGCCGCGTCCGCGCATACCGCCTCCCATTCCCATGTCGCCGAAACCGCGGTTATTGGTGTTGTTGCTGTTGAGGATGATGCTGACCTGATTGTCCTCGGTGAAGCGTCCCACCATGCCGGATGCCTGGAAACGGGCCGCGTGCTCCTCGGTCTGGAGATCATGGCCTCCGCCGGCAGCCACGTTGCCGAACCACGATTCCAGAAGTCCCGGCTTGACACTGAGGTCGATGACCTTTTCTTCCTCACCGTCGTCGATACCGGTGAACTCGGCCTGGTCGGACTTCTTGTCCACCACCTTTATCTTGTTGATAATCTTCGCGGGGATATTCTTGGAGGCCAGGGACGGGTCGTCCAGGAAGAACTCCTTGCCGTCAATCATGATCTTGTTGATGGTCTCGCCCTGGTATGTGATGCCTCCGTCGCTGTCCACCTCCACTCCGGGAAGTTTCTTGAGGAGGTCCTCCAGCATATCGTTGTCAGTAGTCTTGAAGAGGGACGCGGTATACTCCACCGTGTCTTTCTTGACCACCACCTGGTTGCCGACAGCGGATACCACCACCTCGTCCAGCATGGTTACATCCTTGTTCATCAGCATCTCGCCGAGGTCAGTCACACTCTGTTTCAGCTCCACGTTGCGGGTAAATCTATAATAGCCCATGAGGTCGGCCACGAAAACGTACTTTCCGGCAGGTATGCCTGTAACCACGCCTTTTCCGTCTCCGTCCGTCATGGAATAATAAGCATTCTCCGTACTTCCGTCCTTCGAGACGTAAATTGTGGCGAAAGATACCGGTTCCCGCGATATCGAGTCGGTAAGCTGGACTTTAAGAGAATAACTTCCTTTCTTCTGGTTCTGGGCTGATAGACTCCCCGCCGAAAGGAGTGCGAGGAGAACAGTCAATAGGATACATGTGCGCGTCATCGCCTGTTCAAATGGTTTGAGTCGAATTTCAATGCTCTTTTGACAAATGCGTCAAACGATAGTTTAATCACAGGCCGATGTTATTTTCATGTCATTTTACTCTGTCCGGATGGGCCTTGATGAACTTCTCCCAGTTGGTGGACGTGGCGGTATCCGCCAGAGGGTTGACCAACTGATAGAAATGGCACATCGCTATGGCCAGGGCATCCGTCGCATCCAGGAACTTGGGCTGAAAATCCGTTTTCAGAGTCCTGGACAGAATCAGGGCCACCTGCTCCTTCGATGCCCCGCCCTGCCCCGTCACCGCCATCTTGACCTTGCGGGGGGCATACTCGAAGATAGGCAGGTTGTGGGCTATCGCGGCCGATATCGCCGCACCCTGAGCCCTGCCCAGCTTGAGCATGACCTGGGGGTTCTTGCCGTAGAACGGAGCCTCCACCGCGACATCGTCGGGACTGTAACGCCCGATAATCCCGCTGACCTCGGTAAATATAGTATTAAGCTTGGCAAAGCTGTCCTTCTCCCTCCTCAGGTCCACCACACCCATGTCCACGAAATGGACCTTACGTCTGTCAATGAGAATGACCCCGTACCCGAGAATCATGGTGCCGGGGTCAATTCCCAATATTATTCTCTGTCCCTCCTCCATCAGTCGATGCGGAAGAAACGGGTATATTCGTGCAGTACCTTCGGTACGGTGATACCGTCGGGAGTCTGGTTGTTCTCAAGCAGGGCGGCCACTATGCGGGGCAGGGCGAGAGAACTGCCGTTGAGGGTATGGGCAAGCTGGATATGTCCCTCGGCATCCTTATAACGGAGCTTGAGGCGGTTGGCCTGATAGGACTTGAAATTGGACACCGAGCTGACCTCCAGCCATCTTCCCTGAGCAGCGGAATACACCTCGAAATCGTAGGTGATGGCTGACGTGAAACTCATGTCACCTCCGCAGAGACGGACTATGCGGTAGGGCAGTTCCAGCGAGCTTACCAGCCTCTCCACATGGAGAACCATCTCGTTCAGGGCACGGTCCGAATCCTCCGGAAGGGTAAGCTGGACGATCTCCACCTTATCGAACTGGTGCAGGCGGTTCAGACCTCTTACGTCCTTGCCGTAGGAGCCGGCCTCGCGGCGGAAGCAGGGGGTATAAGCCGTCATCTTTACGGGGAAGTCGGCCTCGGAAAGAATCATGTCCCGGTAGATATTTGTAACAGGCACCTCAGCCGTGGGCACCAGATAGAACTTGTCCTGAGAGGCGAAGTACATCTGACCCTCCTTGTCGGGCAGCTGCCCGGTAGCAAATCCGGAAGCCTCGTTGACAAGCACAGGCGGCTCTATCTCCAGATATCCGGCTTTGGTATTGAAATCCAGAAAATACTGGATGAGGGCTCTCTGAAGCCTGGCGCCCTTTCCCTTATAGACTGGGAATCCGGCACCGGTAAGCTTCACGCCCAGATCAAAATCTATTATGTCGTACTTGGTGGCCAGTTCCCAGTGGGGAAGCGCTGTCTCCGGCAGTTCGGGGACATCCCCGCCCATACGTACCACCACATTGTCATCAGCGTTCTTGCCGGCAGGAACCACCTTGTCAGGCAGGTTGGGCAGCAGCACCAGCAGCTCGTTCTGCCTGAGCTGGCACTCTTCCATCTCGGCCTCCAGCTTTTTGGACTTCTCCTTCATGGCGGCCACTTCCTTCTTGGCAGCCTCGGCCTCATCCTTGAGTCCCTGCTGCATGAGCTTGCCTATCTCCTTGGCCTTGGCTTTCTGCACCGAAAGGGCCGCGTCAAGCTCTGTCTGGCAGGAGCGGCGGCGGCTGTCCTGTGCCAGTATCTGTTCTACGATTTTAGAAGCGTCAAAATTCTTGACTGCCAGCCTTTCCACTACGAATTCAGGCTGTTCCCTCAAAAGTTTAAGAGTCAACATCTGTATCTGCGTTTTAAAAACGGATGCAAATATACAAAAAGTTCCGATGGACGTATTATCCACCGGAACCTTATTTCACATCTTTTATGGCCTGATGATTACTCAGCCACAGGAGGCAGTACGGATACGAAGGACTTGTTCTCCCTGGTCTTGCGGAATGTCACCACTCCGTCCACGAGAGCATACAGAGTATGGTCCTTGCCCATACCTACGTTCTTACCGGGATAGTGGACTGTTCCCCTCTGACGTACGAGGATGTTGCCGGCCTTGGCCATCTGGCCGCCGAAAAGCTTCAGTCCAAGTCGTTTGCTATGTGATTCACGACCGTTCTTAGAACTACCGACACCTTTTTTGTGAGCCATAAGTATTTCCTCCTATTACATTAAGCGATCTCTTCGATGAGAATCTGGGTTAAACACTGGCGGTGACCGTTCAGCTTCTGATAGCCTTTACGACGTCTCTTCTTGAAGACCAGAACTTTGTCAGCCTTTACATGATCCACGATAGTGGCCTTTACATTAACTCCGTCTACATAAGGAGTTCCTACCTTGACCGAACCGTTGTCATCGGTCAGAAGCACTTTGGTGAAATCGAGAGAAGCACCCTTCTCGCCCTCGAGGCGGGCAACGAAGAGCTTTTTGCCCTTCTCCACTTTCATCTGCTGTCCTGCAATGTCTACAATTGCGTACATTTAATTGAATCTATTTTAAAAGTTAGCGGCAGTAAGCGGCTGCTGTACTTGCAAGCAGCTCTTTTCCAATAGCTTAACAACCTACATCATTGTTTTTAGGAGTGCAAAAGTAATACTTTTCACTATTTTTCACAAATTAAAATCAAAAAACTTACTTTTTTTCATAAATTTGCTCCCGCGAAAAACTAAGATGACAACATGGAATCCCCATTTACACACAACACCATCGCCACTGGCAGCGACTTTCTCTCAAGGAAAAAGGACGTCAGCCAGCTCGTATCCATTATCGCAGATGGCAGACATGCCGTCATCTACGAGCCTCCCCGTACCGGGAAACAGTCCCTCATCAACGCGGCTCTGAGCCGTTACGAGCATGATTCCGGGTACCGTATCTTCCGCATCAGTCTCCTCAACACCATCGACACTGAGGATTGTTCACGAATTCTTGAAGACATCTTGTCCTTGCCGGCATCCCCAAGACCTATAGTATGCATCGACGAGTTCCAGAACCTGCTCAGGCTTGACGGCTGCGACAGACTGATCCGCACTTTGGAAAAGGAATGGCAGAAACAGGACGGACCTGCATACATAGTATCAGGTTCCAAGATCAATGCCATGAAATACATATTCGAAGAGAAGAAATACTTCTACCGCCTCTACGAGAGGGTTCCCCTGTCCCCCATTGACGAGAATCTGATATCAGAGCATATAATCAAGACCTTCCTGCGTGTAGGAAGAGTAGTGGAACAGTACCAGACCGAACGCATATACAGTATCACCGACGGACATCCCTGGTATATCTGGCAGATAGCCAACAGCTGTTTCAACCTCACCAAGGGATACCTGACCGACAGCCTTCTGGAAGAGGCCATAGACTCGCTGCTATATGCCCACACCCCCAGATTCCAGGACATAACCGACGGGCTGAGCCGCTACCAGGTCTATCTGTTGAGAGCCATCTTCGACGGAGTGACCAAGGTAAGCGCCACTTCCACCATCAACACCTATCACCTCAACTCATCGGCAAATGTCCATCGCCTGAAAGAGGCGCTCACAAAGAAAGAGGTAGTGGTCTTCGACGCACAGGACATTCCGCATATCATAGACCCTATATTCAAGGTATGGCTGGACAGGTTCTACTTCAAGACAGGAAAAACATACAGACAATAGAGCAGACATGAAGAAACTGGCAGTACTCTCCGGAGCAGGAGTGAGCAAGGAAAGCGGAATCAACACCTTCCGCGACTCGGACGGAATGTGGGAACAGTACCCGGTGGAGGAAGTGGCCTCCATCGAGGGCTGGTACCGCAACCCCGGTCTGGTTCTGGACTTCTACAATGCACGCCGCCGGGACATACGGACACGGCAGCCCAATGAGGCCCACCGCATCATCGCCGCCCTGGAGAAGGACTTCGACGTCACTGTCATAACACAGAACATAGACAATCTCCACGAGCGGGCCGGCTCCTCCAAGGTCATCCACCTTCACGGGGAGATCACCAAGGCCCGCGGCGAGAAGTCGCCCAAGCCCGTCTACGATATAGGCTACAGCGACATACACCTCGGGGACCTCGACGACAGGGGCGAGCAGCTCCGACCGGACATCGTCTGGTTCGGAGAGGCCGTCCCCATGATCGAGCCTGCCGCGGAGATAGTGTCGGAGTGCGACATACTGCTGGTCATCGGCACATCACTGGTAGTCTATCCGGCTGCCGGACTGGTCAACTACGTGCGTCACGGAGTGCCCCTCTACCTGGTGGACCCCAAACCCATCCACGTAGGCTACAAGTATTACACCCAGATTCAGGACGTGGCGACAGCCGGCATGCGCAGGTTCCTGGACCTAGTACCCTCTCTCAAATGAGTCAGGACACCCCTGCACCCAGAGTGCTCAAGTCCCAGCCCGTAAGATGGTACGTGCTGTACACCGCCTCCAGGGCCGAGAAAGCCGTGGAGCGGCGGCTCACACTCATGGGCGCGGAAGTGTTCCTGCCCCTGTACCGGGAGAAGCGCAAGTGGTCCGACCGGGTCAAGACAGTGGAGGTCCCCCTGTACCGCTCCTACGTATTCATACACTGTACCAGGGCCCAGCTCAGCAAATTCGCCTCGGTAGAGGGGGTGGCATGTCCCGTCTACTACTGCGGCGAGCCGGCTGTGATCCGGGACTCAGAGATCGAGGAGATCCACAAGTTCCTCATAGTGGTCGACCAGAGCCGCATCATCTCGGAGGGCGACATGGTACGCATCCTCGGAGGTCCCTTCGAGAAACGTACCGGCCGCGTCACCAAGATCGACAACCGCTTCATCTACCTCACCCTCGAATCTATCGGCAACCTCACCGTCTGCGCCGAGCTGCGCATCGACAAGGAGATGGTCGGGAAATAACATAAAAAATTCCGACAGCCAACCGGAGGGGTGTCTGTCGGAATCGATATTGTTGGAGAAGTTCTCCGCCCGTCTGCGGGAGCGGGTACGGGATTACTTCTGGCGGTTCTTGTAGCGCTGGTAGAATTTGTCCACGCGGCCGGCGGTGTCGACGAGTTTCATCTTTCCTGTATAGAAAGGATGGGAGGTGTTGGAAATCTCGACCTTTACGAGGGGATAGGTCACGCCCTCGATGTCGATGGTCTCCCTGGTGTTGACACAGGAGCGGGTGATGAACACATGCTCATTGGACATATCCTTGAAAGCTACAAGACGGTAGGATTCGGGATGTATACCTTTTTTCATCGTGTTTGAGTGTTTATAAATTGTCTAATCAAATTCGGACCGCAAAAGTATGTATAATTTCTCTGACTCCCAAATTTTTCCGCGTCATATTCAGACTCCTGGATTTTTCACCCTCGTCAGCTGGTCGTCGTAGAGCATATAGCGGCGGGCCTTGCGGATCCACTTCTGTTCCTCTACCTTGATATGCTCGAAAAGCCCGCTCCAGGAAATGCCGCCGGTGACATAGGCGGTCATGACCTCGTCTCCGAGCACTGCCGGAAGCCCCGAGATATCCACTCCTGTCCCGTCCTCCACAAGCCGGCGCATGATACGCAGGGCATGGGCCACCGAATGATAGGGAACGCCGGGACGGGGGAGCATCTGGAAACCGTAGCAGCTCCGGTCCTTCCAGCGGCCGAAGCGGGGCGAGAACACAGTCCGGCGGAGGAACACTCCGGTGTCGGACAGACCTCCGAGGTCATTTCCCTCCCTCAGATACCGGTCCATGTAGGGAGCGCCGAACAGCTCGTAGGGACGCGCCGTACCCTCCCCGAAGCTCAGGTCGGTACCCGACAGGAGGACCATGCCGCAATAGAAATTGGAAGTGAACAGTCCCGGCACATCCTGACGCGGCGGGATACTCCACGGCATCAGGTACTGGGTGGCGGGGCGAACCATATACGAGATAATGTGCAGGGGGAACCTGGCTCCTATCTCGGAATAGAAGAGGTTGGCCAGTTCTCCCAGCGTAAGGCCGTGCCGGTGAGGGATGCCCTCTATGCCCGCAGCTTCCGAACTGCCGGGACACAGGGTCGTTCCCTCCACCGAGCGTCCGCAGATATTCTCCCTGTCGAGAATGTAGACCGACAGAGACAGTCCGCTGTGATGTATCAGCTGGAATATCTCGTAGAGAAGGGCTGTCAGGGAATCATACCTCGAGCCCGTATCCTGATACTCGATGATGAGGGCGTCCACATCCTCCAGCACCCCGGCATCCATGACAAGCTCTCCGGAAGGACCGGTGTGCAGAGGCACGAACAGGCAGTCGTCCAGTCCCAGGGAGGCGTACACGGGAGCCTCGCCCAGCGACCTGTCGGGTTTCTCTCCGAAGATGCCGTCCGCAGGGAAAAGCACCTTGCGCAGCCTCCCGTTGCGGTACAGGCTCTCGAAGAGATACTCCTGCCGCTCCGGGTCCCAGGCCGACTGATTGCACAGCACGGCCAGGGACCCCCGGCGCAGCACCAGATCCTCCTGACGGTCGAGCGGTGTGGTCCTGAATGAGAACATACCGCCCTATCCTATTATTTTTCTGGCGATATCCATCACCTCGGCCGCAACCTTCTCTGCAGAAGCCTCGTCGGCAGCCTCCGAATACACGCGGATGATCGGCTCGGTGTTGGACTTACGCAGGTGCACCCACATCTTTTCACGGTCGAAGTCAATCTTCACCCCGTCGATGTCGGTGATACGCTCGGAAGCATAGCGTTTCTTTATCTCTTCCAGTATCTTCTCTATCAGAGAGCGGTCGGAAAGCTCGATGCGGTTCTTGGATATCACATACTGGGGCAGACCGGCGCGTACCTCGGTCACCTTCTTGCCGGAGCGTACGAGCGAGCTCAGGAAAAGAGCGGTGCCTATAAGAGCGTCGCGGCCGTAGTGCAGGTCGGGCACGATGACTCCTCCGTTGCCCTCGCCTCCGATGACGGCACCGGTGCGCTTCATCTCGGTGGTCACATTGACCTCACCCACAGCAGAGGCTGTATAGGTGCAGCCATGAGCCTCGGTCACATCGCGCAGGGCACGGGAAGACGACAGGTTCGATACTGTAGGGCCGGGCCGGCGTGAGAGCACGTAGTCAGCCACGGACACCAGAGTGTACTCCTCTCCGAAGAACGAGCCGTCCTCGCAGACCAGTGCCAGACGGTCCACGTCCGGATCCACCGCAATACCCAGGTCGGCTTTCTCGGAAGCCACGCGGGAGCACAGGTCCGTCAGATGCGAGGGCAGAGGCTCGGGATTGTGGGCAAACTGTCCCGTAGGCTCGCAGTTGAGCTTCACGCACTCCACTCCGAGTGCCTCCAGCAGACGGGGCATCACTATACCGCCCACCGAGTTGACGGCATCCAGCACCACCTTGAAACCACGTGCGCGGATACCCTC
>HF990326.1 GCA_000432775.1 Alistipes sp. CAG:831 | reverse complement strand
TTGGTTTCCGCTTGTGCCGTTTTTGACGGACTGCAAAGCGGCGGTACACGGGGGCTTTTTTGTGAACGTGAATTGACATGAAAATAGAAAGGTTGATGGTGATAGGTGGTGCTCTGTTCGGTGGTAATGCGAATAATGGGGCGAATGCGGGCTTCGGTTATCTGAATGCGAATAATCGTTCCTCGAACTCGAATGCGAACATTGGTTTCCGCTTTTACCGTGGTTTCAACTTTATAAGATATAACTGTGATCACCATGACCTTACCACACAGGGGTTATCGGCACTGCTGGTAGCTGGTAAAAAAGTACGAATTAAAACGGTGTTAGTAAGTAATTGAACGCTCCGATTTAGACCAACGGCACAATGGGCTTGATAAAAACAGAATACGGCTTATGCTATAGTAGCGATACGATGTTTAATGATTATCGTGATATGGAGGATTGCGGATATTATATTGGCGATACTGGAAAGCTATATGCTTCACAAAGTAAGAAGCTAAAGAATATCTATCACCTTATATACGAATCTGAAAACCTCGTTAGGGCGCAATATAATGCACAGAAAGGAAAGGGCGATCGCACAGAGATACGCAAATTTAATGATAACATTATAGAGCGTCTTACACTCTTGTATGAGCAACTTAGGCACATGACATACAAGCCGGGTGAATACAAGACAAAGACTATATATGAGCCAAAAGAGAGGGTGATTATGATCGCTCCTTTCTTTCCAGACAGGATAGTCCACCATTGCGTTATCAATGTGCTTGGGCAACATTGGACGCACATATTCACATCAAATACCTATGCTTGCATTAAAGGCAGAGGGGTACATAAGTGCATGGAAGATCTTCACCGTGATATGATGATGGATAAGAAAGGCACTAAGTATTGCTTGAAGATAGATGTAAGAAAGTATTTCGACAATGTGGATCACGCATCAATGAAAAGAATAATCCGCTATACCATTGCGGATGATCAGATGCTTTGGCTGTTGGATAGCATTATAGATAGCAACGGTAAAACAATCGGTTTGCCAATAGGCAATTATACAAGTCAGTACCTTGCCAACCTATACCTCGCTTACTTCGATCACTGGGTGAAAGAGGATTTGGCAAAAATGGTTAAGGCAAAATACGGAGTGAAGATATACTATTACCGATACATGGATGATATAGTAGTTCTTTGCTCCAACAAGGAAGCACTGCATTTCATACTTGACATGATGGGGCTTTACTTGGCAACGGAACTGAAACTGGAGATAAAACCGAACTGGCAGATCTTCCCGGTCGATGATCGTTGTATTGACTATGTGGGTTTCAAACAGAATCACTACGGTATCTTGCTCCGAAAGGGCATACTTATGAGGTTCTATAAGAAACTTAACAAGGTGAAGAAGAGATACGAGATCAAAGACATTAACGATGTAAAACACCTCTTTCCGTCTGAATACGGCTGGGTAATCAGATGCTCGGAGGAACACAGTAAATTCATATTTAATAAATGTTTGAACAATGGAAACAACAACATTAGCTATCGGTTTGCTGGCTGACGAAAAGCCGGAAGTTATCTATGACCTGTACAACGGGCAAGGTACATTCCTGTATAACCATAATATCAAGGAAGTATCGGTAATCAAGGAACAAGAGGGTGGTATTACTATCACCACGGACGATGACGAAAATGCCACTGGAAAGATGTTCCAGTATGACAGCGTGAGGGTGGAATACCCAAAAACAGCGGACAACATTTTCAGCACTTTGCTCACTGCAAAATATCCGGCAAAGACGGAAAGCAAGCTGATAAATGAGTATCAATCCGCAGTGCTTGGTTTGCTTGATGAGGACTACAAGAAGCCTTATGAGGATTTCTTGAAAGATCGTCTGGCTATCCGTTCCATGATTGATGCCGATGCTGAAACATACAACATTCCAACCGACTTGTAATATGATTGAAGATTTTGAAGATGAGCTGGATTCCAACGCTGGAGATAGTGATCTGTTTGATTGCGAATACTCCAGCGTGGATGCCCTAATTAATGAAGTGATCGTATTCACTGGCGTAAAGTCTGATGTGCAGACAGAGAACGGAACGAGAACACTTGTTGCCTTTGGTGAGGGCGCAGGTCGGTCGGCTTTCTTTACTGATAGTAAGAGGCTGAAAGATGTAGTGTGCAATCCAAATCGCACTTTCCCATTTCGTGCTATCATTAAGGTAGTGCGTTTCGGGAATAACACAGGATTCAAGTTCTTTTCTCCGAAGTCAAAGATCACGCAAGAGGATAAGGATAACTTCGAGTATTACAAACGTAACAAGTATAGAAGAAAAAGGTAATGAATGACTGGAAAGAAATTTTACTTGCCTTTGCCTCCGTAGTAACAGCACTTGGCGGATTGGAGTTCTTAAAGTATCTCCTTAACAGGAAAAATATAAACCGTGTTACAGCGGCAGATGCTTTTAAGGCGGAATATAAGTCTATCATTGAGGATTACCATAGGGTAAGAAAAGAGGTAGATGATGCAAAAAGGGAAATTTCATCTCTGAACGAGAAAGTGGATGAGCTATACAGGCAAGTACGCTCACTTGAAAATGAGAGGCTGGATCTGATCAAGAGAAATGCGGAGTTGGAACTTGCGCTAAGAGAGGCACGACACAATGAATGTGTCAGACCTGATGATGAGTGCTTTAAGGGTAGGCTACCTAAAAGGACTTATTGCCGATTGAAAAAACTTGCCTCTGGAGATTATGATGCTTTCTATGAAGATGATGATATAACTGAAAACAAGAAGAGCAATGCAGAGAATAAGGATAGCGGAGTATCTAAAAAGTCTGATAAGGGCTAATACGCTTGATAGTAGCAAATCCTTTGCGCTTGTACTATCAATTCTGGTAGGTGCGTTTATCGGGCTGTGTGTCGGATTTTGCCTTATATGGGATGTATGCACCAACGGCTATCTGAAAACAGATCTTGATGCTCTTGGAGTATTCATGCTCTGTATCGGTGGTTTCATGGCTGGCGGTGGAATAAATAAAGCAATTAGTGAACGAAGCAAAAAAGGAAAGGAACAAAACAATGTTGGTACTGATTGATAACGGGCACGGTGAAAATACACCGGGCAAAAGATCTCCAAAATGGGCTGATGGCTCACAGTTGTTTGAATGGCAGTATGCCAGAGAAGTAGCAAACGCTGTATATAACCAGCTTATCGCAAAAGGTGTGGATTGCGAGTTACTGGTTAAGGAAAGTGTAGATGTACCGCTGGCAGAGAGAGCTAGAAGAGCCAATGAAGCGGCTGCAAAACATGGTAAGAGCAAGACTATCCTTGTATCTATCCATGTAAACGCTTCCAATGGAAAGGGTACAGGCTGGGAGATACACACCTATCCCGGAAAAACAAAAGCCGATGATCTTGCGCAGATCTTCTGGGACACCGCAAAAGAAATGTTCGGTAATGACTGGAAGATCCGTGGTGACTGGAGCGATGGGGACGGTGATTGGGAAAGCAATTTCTACATTCTCCGAAAAACCACTTGCCCGGCTGTACTTACAGAAAACTTCTTCATGGATAACGAAAGGGATTGCAAGTTTCTTCTTTCCCCGGAGGGCAAGGCGGCTGTTGTGAAACTTCATGTGGATTCAATAACCAAATACATTGAGAAGTATGCGTAAGTATGTAATCATAGCGTTTGCCGTTCTTTTGGCGGCAATCGCTTTCCTATCACACCGTGTCCGATCGCTCCAAACGGAGCGTGACAGGTTAGAGAACAACCAGACGGCACTAATGGAAGATGTCGAATACTATAAGACTGAATCCGGCAAATATGCCGCATCTGTTCAATCGCTGGAGTTGTCAAAGTCGGAGATACAGGAACATTGCGATGAGCTTGTAAAAACAGTTGAGGATCTTAACTTGAAATTAAAGCGCATCCAGTCAGTCGCTACGACTGCAACGAAAACGGAAGTCCCTATTAAGACAGAGGTAAGGGATAGCATAGTTTACCGTATGCCGGATAGTCTTAGATTAACTCCACTGCCTCCAATAACAATACAGCGGATTACATTCAAAGATCCGTGGGTTTCACTTGACGGAACTATTGATAGTGGCATATTCACCGGGAAAATACAAACAGTAGATACGCTCATTCAAGTTGTACACCGAGTGCCGCATAAATGGTGGTTCTTCAAATGGGGAACGAAAGCGATAAGGCAGGAGATAAGAAGCTCCAGCCCATACACCAAGATAGTTTATTCTGAATATATAGAATTGAAGCGAAACAAGAAAAAATAACTCTGTTACACATAGAACTTTTTGAGCCGTGCCAGTTGTGAAATTCGCACGGCTTGTTTATCTGGTTGGAAATGCGTATCTTTGCACCATCCGATCCGAAATCGGTGTTGCATTATAAATCCTCTATCGCTTTTCGGGTGGATAGGGGATTTTTCATAGAAATTGCAGAAGTTCTACAATAGTTCTACGAAAATGCTAAAAAAACTCGCAAGTGATTGATTTACAAGAATGGATTATAAGTTTCCTAAACTTTAGATACAGGTTCGAGTCCTGTTGGGGCTACTCTTCGGCGCGTCATAACGGGCAAACTGCTGCGTCGTTTTCGGCTCATGGCTCAGTCATTTACCTAAGTAAACTCCTTCGCCCTGATCCTTAACTCCTTGCATTTCACCCATTCTGACGCACCTTATGATGCACGCGGAAGCTGTGGCTGTTGAGGCTGCGGCTTTTTTGTTTTTATCGGCGGGGATGATGGTCGAGGATGGTGCGCTGCCATTTGCGTGAGTCGATGTGGGTGTAGATCTCGGTGGTGAGGATGCTCTCGTGGCCGAGCATCTGCTGGACGGCGCGGAGGTCGGCTCCGTTCTCGACGAGGTGGGTGGCGAAGGAGTGGCGGAATGTGTGCGGTGAGATTTCCTTGGTGATGCCGGCTATCCCGCATTGGTGCTTGATGATCAGGAAGACCATCTGGCGGGACATCTTTCCGCCGCGCCTGTTGAGGAAAACTATGTCTTCGTCCCGTTTCGAGGCAAATGCCCGGCGGGTCTGTGAAAGGTACTGCCGGACGGCACGTGCGGCAGGCTCAGCTATGGGTACGAGCCTTTGTTTGTCCCCCTTGCCGATGACCCTGATGAAGGAATCTTCCAGAAACAGGTCGGATATACGCAGCGACACCAGCTCGCTGACCCTCAGCCCGCAGGAGTAGAGAACCTCGAGGATGGCCCGGTTGCGGTGTCCTTCGGGGGTGGACAGGTCGACCGACTCCAGGATGCGCTCCACCTCTTCGACGGAGAGCACGGTGGGTATGTGGCGGGAGAGCTTTGGGGAGTCAATGGTTTCGGCGGGATTACGTCCGTCCTGACCTGAAAGCCGTCCTTCTATTTCAAGGAATCCGTAAAAACTTTTAATAGCGCTGACCATCCGCGATTGGCTCCGCTTGGATATGCCGTGCTCCACCTCCGAGGCGAGAAATGCGGAGAGGTCTTCTCCGCCGAGGGTCTCCGGTCCGCGTTCCGGATACATATCCCGGAGCTTGGCGATGTCGCTCAGGTAGGAGGTCACGGTGTTGGGGGAGAGGGACCTCTCGATGCGCAGGTAGGAGCGGTAATCGGAGAGTATGCCGGGCCAGTCGGTCATTGCTTATTGTCGGAATAATATTCGCACCACTGTGTAAGGGGGCACTCCCCGCACTTGGGATTCCGTGCCGTGCATGTGTAGCGTCCGTGGAGGATGAGCCAGTGGTGGGAAATGGCGCGCTGTTCCACGGGAATGTGGCTCTCCAGGTCGGCCTCGACTTTCTCCGGAGTCTTTCCGTGGGAGAGGCCGAGGCGGTTGGATACCCTCAGCACGTGGGTGTCCACGGCGATTACAGGCTTGTCGTAGAGAATGGAGGCTACTACGTTCGCAGTCTTGCGGCCTACCCCGGGCAGGGTCATCAGGCTGTCGATGTCGGAGGGTATTACCGAGTGGAAGTCTGATACCAGCTTCCTGGCCATTTCTATAAGGTGGCGGGCCTTGCTGTTGGGGTAGGACACTGAACGGACAAGATCCAGGACATCATCGAAAGATGCGGAGGCAAGGGATTCAGGATCAGGATACCGTCCGAACAGGGCGGGAGTGACCATGTTTACCCGCTTGTCGGTGCACTGTGCCGAGAGGATGACTGAGACTATGAGTTCATATCCGTTCCGGAAGTCAAGCTCGGACCGGACGGCCGGGCGGTTGGCTGCGAACCATCCGAGAATGGCGGAGTATCTTTGTTTTATCGTAAGTTGACGGGGCATCTGTTCTTGGCAAGTTTTAGATGAACTCGGACAGGTCCAGCTGGATGTCCGACTCGTCCTCTATTTCCGTGCAGGAAAGTTTCTCGCAGAGAAAGGTCCTGGCAGGATATTGCTGGAAAATGGTCTGATTGTGTGTTACCATGATGACCGCCGGGCCGCGTTTTTTATTAATGCTTATGAGCAAGTCCATGATCTGTGCGGCTGTCTCTCCGTCCAGATTGCCGGTAGGTTCGTCAGCCAGAATGATTTCAGGACTGTTGAGCAGTGCCCGGGCGATAGCTATTCTCTGCTGCTCTCCTCCTGAGAGCTGATGAGGCATGTTGTTTGCTTTGTGTCCCATGCCTACCGCGTCCAGTACCTTGTGTATGCGGTCTTCGATGTTTCTGCGGTCTTTCCAGCCGGTGGCGCGGAGGACAAACCTGAGGTTTTCGTACACTGACCTTTCCATCAGCAGCTGGAAGTCCTGGAACACGACTCCTATCTTACGGCGCAGGTACGGAATCTGCCGGCTTTTCAGTTTCCTTAGGTTGAAACCTCCGACTATGGCATTGCCCTTAGTCACAGGGTTTTCCCCTATGATGGTCCGGATGATTGAGGTCTTGCCGCTGCCCACTTTGCCGATGATGTATACGAATTCACCGGGCATGATGCTCATGTTGAGGTCGGATATGACCAGATTGCCGCTGGCGCATATATCCGTATGCTCGAAGAATATGATGGGACGCTCTGTGTTTTCTTCCATGAAAGAGTTATTTGTCTTACAAAGATAGGCAAATTATTCTTACATTTGCCCCAAATAGAGTAAAATGGTCTTGAAAAGGTTTATCACGGTTTTGGCCGTCACTCTTCCTCTGTGCTGGTGCGCTCTTTCCCAAGAAGTTCCTCAGGGAGAGAAGGATTTCGGCCGCAGGCTGGAGAGGGTGAGAGAACTCTACGGCAATGACATGTATCAGGCTGCCAGGGCCGGGATAGATGATATTTTCCGGCAGTGTTCCGTGCCGGCGTCAGTAGAAACGGAACTGGCGACATACCGTATAGTCTGTGATATAAGGCTCGGCAGCCCTAACGTGGATGCCCTCATGGACGAGTATAGGGATAAATACCGATATGCCCCTGATTATATGGGCGTACTACTGATGTATGCCGGTTATTATTTTGACAGGAAGGAGTATGCTGGAGCATTGGAGATACTCGAGACCGTCGAGTATCCGCTGCTCTCCCGCAAAGACAAGACGAAGTTTCTTTTCCAGCGCTCATTCTGTCAGCTCAGGGCCGGGCAGTTGGCCGAGGCGCGGAACGGTTTCGACCTTCTGCTGAAAGGGAGCCACACTCCTTATACCACGGCATCGGTGTATTACAGAGGATATATCGCCTATACGGACAATGATTTTAAGAGAGCGGTCAAACTTCTTTCCTCTATCCGGAACGATGCTCATTATGGCGCTTATTGCGAGTATTATATCCTTGAGTCTAAACTCATGCTCGGGGATTACAGATACGTGGCGGACAACAGCTCCAGGATAAAGCAGCTGGTGGAAGGGGATATGAAGGCCAAGGTGGCCAGGATGGCGTCGCAGGCATATTACCGGCTTGGCAGTCCGGAAGAGGCCAAAGAGTGGTTCGAGAGCTATTCTTCTTCGGGTGCGGATATTTCCAGAAAGGACAATTACTATCTCGGTATCATATCCTATTCGCTCGAGTCATACAGGACAGCGGTGGATGCCTTCACCAAGGCAGTTACCGGCGCGCCCGACGACTCCCTGTCTCAAAGCGCCTATATGCATATGGCCAACTCATATCTGAAACTGAAGAACAAGCACGCGGCCATGACATATTATAAAAAAGCCGCAGACTTGAGGTTCGATGCCGGAATAAGGGAGGAGTCCTTCTTCAATTATGCCAAGCTGGCATTTGACCTCAATTCTGACATCGTGCCTTTTCAGGATTATCTGGAGACCTACCCCGACTCCGGACGTTCTGACGAGATATATTCATATATAGCCACCTCCTACCTTCTTGAGAAGAAGTACAAGTCGGCCATCAATGCTCTCAACAGCATCCGCCGGCTGACCCCGGAAATGGACATGAATCTCCAGAAGGCCGCATTTTTGAGGGGAATGGAACTCTTCGACAGGGGGGCTTACGGCGGAGCGGCTGTAGATTTCAGGATAGCGCTCAATCACTCGTCGTACAACTCGGCTCTGGGGCTTCTGACCCGTTTCTGGCTGGCGGAGGCGTACTATCGCTCTGGGAAGGTGGACGAGGCCGTGAAGATCAATGACTATCTTGCCGGCAACAGCGCTTTCCGCTCTTTCAAGGAATATCCCCTGATGCTTTACGGTCAGGGGTACAACTATTTTGCCAAAGAGGACTATCAGAGGGCTATAGAGTGGTTCTACCGTTTTCTGGAGTGTCATGGTACCGACATGGATCTGATAATTGAAGCCAAGCTCAGGGTTGGGGATTCGTTCTTCATGCTTAAGGACTATGCCAAGGCTTCCTCCGTATATGAGGAGGTGGCCATGGTGGATTATCAGGATGATCAGGTAATCTATGCGGCGTATCAGTGCGCGGTTGCCTGCGGTCTGCTCCCGGATCTGGAAAAGAAGATGAAGATACTGGAGACGGTTATGGACAGGCGTATAGATGCGCCGGTCTATTCCACTGCTGTGTATGAGCTCGGCAGGACCTATGTGCAGAGGGGAATGAATGACAAGGCTGAGCGCTGTTTCAGATACCTGCTTGATGAGGTTGCGGATCCGGTGTATAATGGTAAGGCCCTGCTGGAGCTTGGAATGCTGTATTCCAATGAGGGAGAATATGACCGGGCGCTGTCCTGCCTGACACGGATAGTGGAGGATATGCCTTTGTCAGAGGATACGGAGAACGCCCTGGCCGTGATAGAGAGCTTATACATGACGCTCAACAAGCCCGAGGAATATTTCGCTTATCTGGAGCGGACCGGTCTGTCCGGAACCAAGACAGCGGATGAAAAGGAACTTATGATATTCAACGCTGCCGAACAGATTTTCCTGTCCGGAGACTATGCTGCTGCTGAGAAATCCCTGCGCTCATTCATCGCCCAGTATCCTGACGGACAGAAGACTCCGCTGGCATATTTTTACCTCGGAGAGTCCCTTTCAGCCCTGGACCGTAAGGAGGCTGCAGCAGAGGCATACTCTGAGGTGATGGACAAGGGCAGCGGTTCATTTGTAGAGCTCTCGACCCTGCATTATGCAGAGATTTGTTACGGGCTGGAGCATTACGACAGGGCCGTGTCGGCTTATGAGTCGCTTTATGAAATCGCGCGGCTGGAGAACAACAGATACGTCGCGATGATGGGCGTCATGCGCTCGTACTACATGAACGAGAAATATCTCTCGGCTCTCGAGGCCGCCGCCAGGGTGGAGTCTTCCTCCGGAGTGAGCGATGAGGACCGTACGGAGGCAGAGTATATAATGGCTAAATCTTATCTCGCCCTGGGACGCAGAGACGAGGCACTGCCGTTATTGCGCAGCCTGTCAGCAGACAGTTTTACCTGCCGGGGGGCCGAGGCTGCCTATCTGGTGATTCAGGATACATATGACGCTGGCAATTTTGAGGAGGTGGAGAATCTTGTCTACGCATTCTCCGATTCCCAGACCAACCAGACTTACTGGTTGGCAAAGAGTTTCATAGTGCTTGGAGACTCTTTCGCCGAGAGGGAGGAGTGGAACCAGGCCAGGGCTACATTTGAGAGCGTACGGGACGGTTATGAACCGCAGGGGCCCAAGGATGATGTTCTGGAGCAGGTGGCTATGAGGCTGGCACGACTTGATAAAATGAATGAACAATGATCAGAGTCCAGAGAAACATAATATCGGCTTTGTCCGGACTGGCACTGGCTGTTTTTCTGCAGGTGCCGTCAGTTTACGCCCAGAACGGTATCAATTCCACAGTCGAGGTGGAGAGGGACTACGAGGGACGCATTGCCCGGACGGTGAAATCCCCCCTGGATGCTCCGGTGGATGACTCGCTGCTCAATTTCAAGCTGAACTTCGACTATTCCACATTCTACAGTCCATATAAGGATCTCTACGAATTCACCCCGATGATGACTCTCGGTCCCGCTGCCGAGGGCAAGGTGGTGTATCCATGGCTGTATGCCAGAGTCGCAGCGGCTTATCCTTGGACGCCATCGGCAGATGTCTATGTCACACCCCGCCTGGGAGAGAGGTTCTCCATGGGAGTTTATTTCAATCATGACTCATACTGGGACCATGTACCTCAGGTCGTACTGTCAGGAAGCAATGCTGTCTACAGCGGCAGGAAAGTGCTGGGAGACAGGATGAAAAATAAGGCCGGAGCCTTCATGGGCTATCGCTGGAAGAAGGGAGAGATTAAGTTGAACGCCGCCTATTCCGGCAGCATGTATGCACTCTCTCCTGTTTCAGGAGGCCATTCACATAGTGAAATATGGAATACGTATTCCAACAAGTTCGACCATCTGCGGGCCGCTCTCTCTGTCCGTTCCACAAATCCTGATCCCAGTGCGTTTTACTATGACCTGAACGTGGCGTACAGGTACTTCAACAACCGTCATGGCGTACGGGAGCATCTGGCTGATGCCGATGTGTCTCTGGGCGCAACGATAAAGAGCGAGCATAAGATATACCTAAGGTTCAACGGCACCTTTTATAATTTCGGCATATGGAAGGTCTCGCCCATGTACCGCTGGGATAGAGACAGGTGGAGAGTGAGTGCCGGACTGGCATTCTCATCTGTATATGGAGCTGATATACAGCGCAGCGGGAATGGTTTTCTGATATACCCTGACGCTTCTGTCAGATTCGAAGCGGCCAGAAATGCATTGTGGCTCTATCTCAAGCTTTCAGGAGACAACAGGCTGTATACCCGCTATGATCTGTACGCCGTCAATCCGTGGATGGACAACAGCAGGGCACAGTATCAGTCTGCAGTACCGGTCTCAGCAGAACTGGGACTGAACGGACAGGTCCGTGACCGCTTTTCTTACAGTCTTGGCGTAAATTACACGATGTCGCGTAATTACTTGTCTTTTATGGCTATGCAGCAGTATCAGTCCTGGTATCAGACAGTGAGCCTGAATGATTCGCATATACTGACAGTGTCGGGAATGCTCAAGTGGCAGTCTCCTGCGTTTTGGGCGCAGGCTGAATTCAATTACCGCGGTTTCTCCAATAGGGATGCGGCTCTGATGACTCCTGCATTTGATGTGGACGCAATCCTGGAGTATAATCTCAGGCAGCGCCTATTTATACGGGCTGATTGTTATTTCCGCACATCCACAACGGGATGGGCTGCAGTGCCCTATACGGAAGCTTCTGTCTATCGTGTGCCGGCCTTTGTGGATGTCGGGCTGCGGATTTCCTATGCCGTAAATACCCGCATGATGGTTTTTGTAGAAGGTAATAATTTGGCAAACAGTAAGATACAGTATTCTCTCAACTACATTGAGCCTGGAATCAATATTGGGGCTGGCATTTGCCTGAAGTTGTAAGAATTTTTCGTATCTTTGTCCGTTATATAATTTTAGAACCACGATGACAGATAAAGAAATGATCGAAGCGGAAAGAGAGTATTCTGCGGACAGTATTCAAGTATTGGAGGGACTCGAGGCGGTCCGGAAGCGTCCTTCGATGTATATCGGGGACATAGGACCAAGGGGTCTGCACCATCTGGTCTACGAGGTGGTGGACAATTCCATCGACGAGGCCCTTGCTGGCTTCTGCAGGAATATCGAAGTAACAATTCTGCCTGACAATTCCATCCGCGTCAAGGATGACGGACGCGGTATCCCTACAGGAATCCACGAGAAAGAGGGCCGCTCGGCCCTTGAGGTAGTGCTGACAGTCCTTCATGCCGGAGGTAAGTTCAGCAAGGACAGCTATAAGGTATCCGGCGGTCTGCACGGTGTGGGTGTCTCCTGCGTGAACGCCCTCTCCTCATATCTGAAGGCCGAGGTGCACCGCGAAGGCAAGATCTTCGTACAGGAATACAGTCGCGGCGTGCCGCAGTATCCGGTGAAGGTGGTCGGAGAGTGCGATGACACTGGAACCACCATTACATTCACTCCTGACGGAGAGATATTCAGGATGACCACTGTATACGATGCCTCCGTACTGGCCACCAGGCTGCGCGAGCTGGCATATCTCAACAAGGGTATTCATCTGACACTTATAGACGAGAGGAAGCCTCAGGCTCAGGAGGGTGAGACTATGGAGGAAGTGGAGCACGAGCCTGTGCGTCAGGAGTTCTACTCCGAGCACGGATTGGTTGAGTTCGTGCAGTATCTGGACGGAACCCGTGAAAAGCTCACTGACAAGCCTATCTCCCTGGAAACAGACAAGACAGGCATCCCTATCGAGATAGCCATGCAGTACAATACCGGTTTCTCGGAGAATATTCATTCCTACGTCAACAACATCAATACCATAGAGGGCGGAACGCATCTTACCGGCTTCCGCAGGGGACTTACATCCACACTCAAGGCCTACGCCGAGAAGAACGGATATCTCTCCAAATTGAAATTTGACCTGGACGCCTCCGACTTCCGCGAGGGCCTGACGGCCGTCATATCGGTGAAGGTGGCCGAGCCTCAGTTCGAGGGACAGACCAAGACAAAACTCGGCAACAGTGAAGTGGATGCCGCAGTTTCCCAAGCTACAAAGGCTGCCCTTGAGACATATCTCGAAGAGAATCCCAAGGATGCAAAGAACATCATAGATAAAGTGATCCTTGCAGCTACTGCCCGTCATGCGGCCAGGAAGGCCCGCGAGCTGGTGCAGCGCAAGACCGTTATGTCAGGAGCCGGACTGCCCGGCAAACTGGCCGACTGCTCGAACCGCGATCCGGAGAAATGCGAGCTCTTCCTTGTCGAGGGAGACTCCGCCGGCGGTACGGCCAAGACAGGCCGCGACCGTACCTATCAGGCGATTCTGCCCCTGCGCGGTAAGATATTGAACGTAGAGAAGGCCATGGAACATAAAGTGCTGGAGAGCGAGACCATCCGCAACATATACACTGCCCTTGGCGTGACAATTGGAACGGAGGAGGACTCGAAAGCCGCCAATCTGGACAAGCTCCGTTACCACAAGGTCATCATCATGACGGATGCCGATGTCGACGGAGCACACATTGCAACACTTATCCTGACGTTCTTCTTCCGCTATATGCCCGACATGATAAAGAACGGCTATGTCTATATCGCCGCGCCTCCTCTTTATAAGGTCAAGAGCAAGAAGGGCAAGGAGGAAAAGTACTGCTGGACCGAGGAGGAACGTATCGCAGCCATCGCAGAGATAGGCAAGGGCAATGAGGGCAGCATATATGTTCAGCGCTACAAAGGTCTGGGAGAGATGAATGCGGAGCAGTTGAAGGAGACTACAATGGACCCTGCCACCAGACTGCTTCGTCAGGTGACCATAGACAATGCCGCCGAGGCCGACCGTATCTTTTCCATGCTCATGGGCGATGAGGTGCCTCCTCGTCGGGAATTCATCGAAATGAACGCGAAATACGCTAAAATAGACGCATAAATCATTTTAAATTATACCGATTATGGATATTTTTGAGAGAATAAACAAAGACGAGGGAGGTCCTCTGGGACAGTACCGCGCAAGAGGTCACGGATATTTCACCTTCCCTAAGCTCGAGGGCGAGATCGCTCCGAGGATGAGGTTCAATGGGCATGAGGTCCTCTGCTGGAGTCTCAACAACTACCTTGGACTGGCAAATCATCCGGAGATCAGAAAGGTGGATGCCGAGGCCGCAGCCCGCTGGGGACTGGCTTATCCCATGGGCTCGAGGATGATGTCCGGCCAGACATCCCTGCACGAGAGGCTTGAGAGGGAACTGGCTGAGTTCGAGCAGAAGGAGGATGCTTTCCTGTTCAATTTCGGTTATCAGGGAATCGTCTCCACTATCGATGCCCTCCTTACCCGCCACGATGTTATCGTATATGACTCAGAGGCCCACGCGTGCCTTATCGACGGCTGCCGTCTGCACATGGGCAAGAGGATGGTATATCCTCATAACGATATCGAAAAGTGCGAGAGAACCATCCAGCGTGCATTAAAGGTATGCGAGGAGACCGGCGGCGGTGTGCTGCTGATTACTGAGGGTGTGTACGGCATGACCGGAGCTCTCGGCATCCTGGACCAGATAGTGGCTCTCAAGAAGAAGTACAATTTCCGTATACTCATCGACGATGCCCATGGTTTCGGTGTTATGGGCCCTCACGGACGTGGAACTTCCGAACATTTCGGAGTGATGGACGGTATCGATCTGTACATCGGTGCATATGCCAAGTCAATGGCCATTATCGGCGGTTTCGTCGCAGGTCCCAAGTCCATTATCAACTATCTCCGCTATAACCTCCGTTCGCAGATTTATGCCAAGTCACTTCCCATGCCTATTGTTGAGGGCTGTCTGAAGAGACTCGAGATTATCCGCGGCCCCGAGGGAGACCGTCTCCGCGAGAAACTCTGGACAGTCACCCGTGCCCTGCAGAACGGCTTCAGGGAGAGAGGTTTCGACATCGGACTCGCCCAGGCCTGCGTAACTCCTGTCTTCATTCACGGTACTGTACCTCAGGCAACCAACATGCTGGTGGATCTCAGGGAGAACTATAACCTGTTCTGTTCTGTGGTTGTATACCCTGTGGTGCCTAAGGGTGTGATCATGTTCAGGATCATTCCTACCGCCGCTCACTCTCTGGAAGATGTAGAGTACACTCTCAACGCATTCTCCGAGGCTAAAAAGAAACTCGATGCGGGAGAATATGACGGCGACAATATTCAGGACAGGGCTATCCTCTAAGGTATGGTGAAGGACAGCAAGCAGTTCCTGAAGGATCCCAAAATCTATTTATCCCTCCTCGTCGTACTGGTAGTCTCCGTACTGCTTTTCCCCGAGGAGGGTAAATTCAAGTACAGTTATCAGTCGGGGCGGCCGTGGGTCTATGAGACCCTGCTGTCACCGATAGATTTCCCCATACTTAAGACTGAGCAGGAACTTCTGGCTGAGAAAGAGGAAAAGGCCTCCAGGGTCCTGCCTTATTTCGAGTATGACAATGCTGTTGCCAATGTCCAGGTACAGCGCCTGAGGAGGATGCCGGGAAATGACAGCGTGAACAATCATCTCCTGTACTTTATCGTTGAATCCCTCTACAACATGTATTCAGTGGGTATTCTTCCGGATATGGAAGAGATATCCACAGGAGGTACAATTGTCATACAGAGAGACAAGAGGGCGCAGGAGGTCCCAGTATCCGAAGTGTACACCAGGGAGAAGGCGGAGGATTACATAAAGTACTATCTGTCCATAAGCTTTCCGTCCTACAGTCCCGATTCGGTATACAGTGCCTATAAGATAGGAGACTATATTGTTCCCAATCTAGTTTTCGACCAGGCCAGGACAGACTTGTTCCATAAGGAGGCTGTAGACTACATTTCTCCTACTAAGGGGATGGTCTATGCAGGTCAGCTTATCGTTTCCCAGGGCGAGATAGTAACGACGGAGATAGAGCAGATGCTGGATTCGTTCAAGCGGGAGTATGAGCTCAGTTACGGTTACGCTGAGTCCCTGCTTGGCCTGAGGACAGGTCATTTCATCCTCTGCCTGCTGATCGTAGCCTCACTTTTCGCTGTCATATATTTTACCCGCAAGGAGATTATCCAGCAGCGCAGGACACTGTATTTTATTCTTACCCTGTACGTCCTGCTTGGCGTGCTGACGATGATTGTGCACCGTTTCGATGTAAGCAACCTGTACATCGTGCCGTATCCGGTATTCGCCATTTACCTGATGATATTCTTCAAGCGCAGGTATGTCTTTCCCATATATACGGTGATGCTGCTTCCCCTGCTGTTCCAGGTGGACGGCGGCGTAGAGCTGTACATGATGAACCTTACCGGTGGGATTATCGCGATAGTTTCCTTCAAATATTTCAACAAGGGGTGGGCTCAGTTCCTCAATTCCCTTTTCATCTTTATCGGGATGTCCTTGGTATACATAGGATTTCAGTTGTCCGGAGACGGAACGCTGACTCTGTTCGACCCTAAGGACATATTCAGCATAGCAGTCAACTCGCTGCTGGTGATAGCCGCATATCCTGTTGCTTTCATATTCGAGAGAGTCTTCTCGTTGGTATCGCATTTCCGTCTTATAGATCTTTCAGACACTAACAACAAGCTGTTGAGAGAATTGGCACAGAAGGCCCCGGGTACGTTCCAACACTCGCTTCAGGTATCCAATCTGGCGTCCGAGGCAGCCCGTGAGATAGGAGCGGATATGATTCTTACCAGGGTAGGGGCTCTGTATCATGATATAGGAAAGATGAACAATCCCCAGTGTTTCGTTGAGAATGCTCCCGCCGGCTTCAATTATCACAAGGGCCTCTCTCCGGAAGAAAGCGCCCAGCAGATCATACGCCACGTGGACGACGGGGTGGAGATAGCCCGTAAGCACAAGCTCCCGGAAGTGGTGATAGACTTCATCCGTACGCATCATGCCAAGACTGTGACCTTCTATTTCTATGCCCAGTACTGCAATGCGGGAGGAGATCCTGAGAACCGGGAGCCGTTCATGTATCATGGGGAGCTTCCTACGACAAAGGAACAGGTCATTGTGCTGATGGCCGATGCAGTGGAGGCGGCATCACGCTCACTCAAGGACTACACGCCGGAGAGTATATCGAATCTGGTGGAGTCCATTATCAGCAAGCGTCTGTCAGATTCACAGCTGGTGGAGGCCGATATTTCGATTAAGGAGGTAGAGATAGTAAAAAGGATGTTCAAGGAGCGTCTGGAACAGGTCTATCACGAAAGAATAGCATATCCTACGCTGAAAAAAGCTTGATATTGTATAATTTTGCTTATCTTTGCAGCCGCAAATGGGGATGTTTTGGTTTTGACAGCACAAGACATCGGACTGTAAGCATACCGGGGCAGGTGACCCACCCCGTTATCAAGGTTACAAAGCCATAACTGGCAACAACAACTATGCACTCGCTGCGTAGTAAACCGGGTTTACTACCTTAATCGCGGTCGCCAAGGGCGATAGCGACGAGTATCCCGCCGGGCTTTCCGCCTGCTATGTTCGGCATACGGGGTATCATTAAAGCTGGATGCGGCCGTTGACTCCCTTAAGGCGGCTCAAGTTTCAGGGGATAAGGATTCAGTGGCGCGTCTGTCCGCAGCTGCTTCCCGAAAACCAATGGCAGAATAAGTATGTAGAAAGCACTCGGGTGCTGTGTTTGGACGGCGGTTCGAGTCCGCCCATCTCCACAAAAAAAGCCGCTCTTGCGGCTTTTTTTGTGGAGATGGG
>HF990325.1 GCA_000432775.1 Alistipes sp. CAG:831 | reverse complement strand
ACAGAGAAATCATGGTGGTTATAACGGTGTGGACCAACCTCTTCCCATTCCGAACAGAGAAGTTAAACGCACTTGTGCCGATGGTACTGCCCTAACAGGGGTGGGAGAGTAGGTAGCCGCCGCCCCTTAGAGCCCTCGGAGCATGACGCTCCGGGGGCTTTTTTTATGTCTACGTCTTCTATTCTCCCGTTTCCCTACGCAACGGGAGGCCGCGCAGCAAATTGTTCCTAAGAGTCAGTTCGTTGACGGAAGGTATCAGCCGGCGGAATTTATTGAAAGTCTCGCGCGATATGTCGAAGTGGCGGCAGATATCCAGTATAGTGTATTGGTCTTCCAGCATCTCCAGTACAGTGTGCGTGTTGTCTATCAGGATGTTGAGCTTGGTGTAACTGCCTTTCCGACGGCCTAGGATTACTCCGTTGGCCTTACGCATTGCCAGGGCCTCCTTAGTACGCATTGAAATGAGGTTTCTCTCTATTTCTGCTACCAGGCCGAAAGCAAAGCACAGAACTTTGCTGTTGATACTGTCATCGAAGGTATATCCTTCCTTGGTAGTGTATAGTCGGATTTTCTTCCGCAGACATTTCCCCATAATCTCCATGATGTCGGTGAGAGTGCGGCTTAGTCTGGATATTTCAGTAACAATTAGTGTGTCACCGGGCTTGAGCCTGCGCAGCAGACGACCCAGTTTCCGCTCTTTTTCGTTTTTCTTTCCGCTGACGATTTCCGTGACCCAGCAGTCGACAGTGAGTTGTCGTGCTTCAGTGTAGCGGAGGATCTCCTCCTTCTGATTGGCCAAATGCTGTTTGCCAGTACTGACCCTGAGATAACCTACAATCATATTTAATTGAAAATTTAACCGGGGCGACATTGCCCCAGGATAAAATTAGCAATGTGCGCGGTATTCTGATGGTCAGCCGGGTTCTATCCTGAAAAGTTTGTTATATTTGCCGGCAAAATCCACATTAAATATGCAGTACAGTATCGGAGACAGAGTCAGGTTCATGGACTTTGACGGAGACGGTATGGTTACGGCTGTCCTTCCGCACGGGCTTTTGGAGATAGAGGTCGAGGGGATGAGTATGAGGGTGTCGGCCGGAGAGGTAGTCCCGGTAAATGCCCGTGACGGAGAAGATGAAAGTCTTCTCTACGATGGCAATACTAATCTCTCCCGTTTCAAGCAGTGCGCTGCTCCTGCGCATCGCTCCGTCCCGACCGGAAAGAAATCAGGGCGTCAGTCGGATACAATGGAAGTGGACCTGCATCTGGATAGGATACGGCAGAAATATCCGGCATCCCGCAATGTCCCTGACGAGGATGCTCTCTACGTCCAGCTGGATGTATTCGAGAAAAGTATGTCCGAGGCATTCAGAAGAGGGGTGCGGACGGTAATCCTTATTCACGGCAAAGGCCGTGGTGTCCTCCGTTCCGAGCTCCTTCGCCGTCTTCGGGAATATCCCGGTGTAGTGGTTCGGGATGCTTCTGCACTGCGTTACGGCAGCGGTGCCCTGGAGGTGAACATCAGTTTGTAGCAGTAAATGCACCCGGCGACGACGGCCAGCAACAGCAGGTTCCAGAGAATGGTCATTCCCCATCTGACAGGGTGGGCAAAGTCACGATAGGGCGAATCTCCTTCGGAATATCTGGCAAAGGCATTGGTATAGACGGTGGTGCCGTTATCATACCATGCAGTCATTCTCACGTAGGGATCTTCCGGTGCCATGACATATTGTATTGCACTGGAGTTGAATGTGGAATCCACTATTGTCCCGTTCTGGGAGATGACTCTGATGGCACTGGCCGGAGCGCTCAGACGCATGTATACGGTGTCTCCTTTGAGTCCGATATCCTCAATTCTGGGCAGTATCAGGTTCTCCGCGTGTTTGACGGCAGTATCTCCGTTCCCGAAGTCAGGAACGCGGGTGGTGTAGAAGTTCCCCTTGAGCAGCTGCTCGCGGATGTCTTTCCAATAGGGGGTGGGAGTGTTGATCCAGGAACAGCGGCGGGCAATGGATGCATGGGCCTTGGAGTTGTGATTGTCATCGTTGATACAGTTGTGGGCGTAGCGTCCGGCGGACAGAGCCTCATCCCAGTGGTTCAGGCTGGTGCCTCTGCCGTGGTCTTTCTCGCCGAATCCGGCGTCTCCCTCGATAAGTCTGTATCCCGAAAGATGCTCCATCACTCTCCTGTCTATAGTGAGGGTCCGGTTGGGATGGTTGAACTGGACGAAGTCTCCGTCATCAGCCAGCCTGTCTATCATGAACTGTTTCTGGGACAGTAGAATGGGCAGGATGTGGTCGAATTTCTCCACTTTCTCGACGCCGTATGCGTTGATGTGGAATTTGAAGAGGTTGTACCCGTGCTCGTATCCGGCTATGTATAGGGATGAGTCTATGGGGTGGGGAGTGAGGGCCTGATGATTGGTGAAGCCCAGGATGTCGTATCCGTAGCTCATGTAGTCGGCGTATACCACATCAGGGTAATAAGGACATTCGTTGATGCCCTTGTCCACCTTGGTGTGGGTGTGCAGGCATGCGCGTTTCCATCCTATGGATGTATCCAGGTCTGCGTAGGGATTGTATATATTTTCCCCGCTGAAGGGAACCGGACCTTCGAACCGGTATATGGGTGAGATACTGAAAATGGCGAGAACCAGAACTATCGCCAGTAGAATGGATGCCAGTATTTTCCCGGCGATTTTAAGAAATTTTGTCATTTTGTGAAGTCACAATTAATAAATATCGCATTGAACGTCGCAAATTTATAAAAACTGACCTTTATTTATTATTTTTGCTTTTTTAAAATCGAAAATTATGTGCGGAATTGTAGGATATATGGGCCCGAAACAGGCGGCCCCCATCTTGATCAAAGGACTTCACAGACTGGAATACAGGGGCTATGACAGCGCCGGTATAGCACTTATCAATGCTGAGGGTACGCTTTCGGTATATAAGTCAAAGGGCAAGGTCAGCGACCTGGAAAAACTTATCAGCGACAAGGATACCACAGGAACAGTGGGCATCGCGCATACCCGCTGGGCCACTCACGGCGAACCGAATGACGTAAACGCCCATCCCCACTATTCGGAGCACAAGAACCTGGCTCTGATTCACAACGGTATCATCGAGAATTACAAGGCCCTGAAGAAGGAACTGCTCAACAAGGGCTACCATTTCCAAAGTGACACCGATACGGAAGTCGTAATCCAGCTCATACAGTATATGATGGATTCGCATTCCATCTCCCTGACAGAGGCAGTACCCCTGGCTCTCAGGAATGTGGTGGGCGCATACGCCATAGTTGTGATTGACAGGGACAATCCCGATATCATGATTGCTGCCCGCAAAGGCAGTCCGCTGGTGGTCGGTATCGGTAAGGAAGAGTTCCTCATCGGCTCGGACGCCACGCCTATCGTAGAGTATACCGACAGGGTGATATATCTGGACGACGAGCAGATTGCGGTGATGGAGAGAGGTGGCGGCATCCGCATCACGGACTTGCGTCAGGTGGAGGTGACTCCTATCGTAAAGAAGCTGGAGCTCAACCTGAGCGAGATAGAGAAAGGTGGATTCCCGCACTTCATGCTCAAGGAGATATACGAGCAGCCCAACACCCTCAGAACGTCCATGAAGGGCCGTCTTCATCCGGAGCTCGGCGAGGTAAAGCTCTCCGGTATCATTGACAACAGGGACAGGTTCCTCAATGCGAGGAGAATCATCATCTGTGCCTGCGGTACCTCGTGGCATGCGGCCCAGATAGGTAAGTACATGATAGAGGAACTGGCAAGGATACCTGTCGAGGTGGAGTACTCTTCCGAGTTCAGATACAGGAAACCAGTGATTTTCAGTGATGATATTGTAATCGCCATATCTCAGTCCGGAGAGACTGCCGATACTTTGGCAGCCATCAAGCTGGCCAAGGCCCATGGAGCATTCCTCTTCGGTATCTGCAATGTGGTCGGCTCCTCCATTCCCCGTGAGACGAATTCCGGATGTTATACACATGCCGGTCCTGAGATAGGTGTGGCCTCCACAAAGGCATTTACTGCCCAAGTTTCTACACTTGCCCTGCTTGCCCTGTCGCTTGCCAAGGAGAAGGGCACCATTACTGAAGCCCGCAGACGTGAGCTGGTGGAGGAACTGCAGCGCATCCCTGAAAAGATAGAGAAGATTCTCAGGCACGATGAACTTATTTCGCGTATAGCCAGTGTCTTCACATATGCGCATAACTTCATCTATCTCGGCAGGGGCTACAATTACCCCGTGGCTCTCGAGGGTGCGTTGAAACTCAAGGAGATATCCTATATCCATGCCGAGGGATATCCTGCCGCAGAGATGAAACACGGCCCCATCGCCCTGATAGATGACGAGCTTCCAGTCGTGGTAATTGCTACCAGGAGAGGCAAGTACGACAAGATTGTCAGCAATGTGCAGGAGATAAAGGCCCGAAAGGGACGTATAATCTCAATAGTCACGGAGGGTGACACGGATGTCAGGAATATTTCGGACTGGAGTTTCGAGATACCTGACACCGAGGAGTGCTTCGTGCCTCTGCTGTCCACCATCCCTCTTCAGCTGCTGGCATATCATGTGGCTATCGCCAAAGGCAGGGATGTGGACCAGCCGAGGAATCTGGCCAAATCGGTTACAGTAGAGTAGTCCGTTTTCTGTCGATTACTACGGTGCCGTCGTTTCCTATTATGTAGGAGTAGTCGTAGCACCCGATGATGAAGGAACTGCCGGTATCGGGATTCTCCCTCAGCGACGTCATATAGTCGAAGTTGAATCCCATACCGAACAGGGCCACGAAGGATATTCTCCGCTCTCCCATGGCATACAGCTTTTCGATGATGGCGTGATTTTTTTTCAGAATCCGGTCAATCCTGGCGACTTCTTCGCGTCGTTCCCGATAGATGCGGTTGTTGTACATCGTCCTGCATGAATCCGAGCAGAATCTTTTGTCGGACCTTCCTGATATGAGCCCATTGCAGTTAGGGCAATACCTGTTCTCCTCTTCCATACGCTCTTGTTTTAGATAGTTGTTGCGGCAAATATAGGCAGATACCTGAATACGAAAGTGTCGCAAACGTAAATTTATTTGCATGTGGCCGGCTGTAGCCGATTGTAAACGACTATAACCGGTTATAGCCGTTTATAAGCGTTTCGAGTGCGGAAAATCCGGCGGATTATTCCTTGTTTTGCTGCCGTAAACATTGTTCAACAGTTAAAATCAAGATTATGGACAGATCATTCAACCGAATCGAACTGCGCGGAAACGCAGGACAGGACGCCAGGATCATGCAGGTGGGCGACAACACGGTGGCCAGATTCAGTATCGCCACAAACGAGACGTACAAGGACCGCTCGGGTAATCTAAAGGAGGAGACTACCTGGCATTCCGTGACAGCCTGGTCAGGGAAGGGAATGCCGGACTTCTCGCGTATCTGCAAGGGCTCTTGCGTCTATGTTCTGGGACGTCTGCGGCAGAACCGTTACACGGCGGCCAACGGGGAGGAGAGGACTTTCTACGAGGTGCTGGCTACGAGAGTCAAAATTGAGGAGCCGGAGATGACATAAAAGCATTATATTTGCCTTTCGAAAATTTTTCAACATGGCAAGGACAATTTACATCTACAACACATTATCACGGAGAAAGGAAGAATTCGTACCGGTACATCCGGGCATGGTGGGCCTCTACGTCTGCGGCCCTACGGTTTATGGAGAACCGCATCTGGGACATGCCAGACCGGCAGTGACCTATGATGTGCTGGTGCGCTTCTTCAGGTATCTGGGATATAAGGTAAGATATGTCAGAAATATAACTGATGTGGGGCATCTGGAGCATGATGCGGACGAGGGTGATGACAAGATCGCAAAGAAGGCCCGTCTGGAATCTCTCGAGCCTATGGAGGTGGTACAGACCTACACCATAGCCTACCATGACGCAATGCGCAGGCTCAATACTCTGCCTCCGAGCATAGAACCCAGGGCTTCCGGACACATTATCGAGCAGATAGAGCTTATCAAGCGGATTCTTGACGCCGGTTTCGCTTATGAGAGCAACGGCTCCGTGTACTTTGACGTGCCTGCCTACAACAGGAAATATCACTACGGAGTGCTTTCAGGCCGCAATATCGATGAGATGATGGCCAATACCCGTTCCCTGGACGGTACGGGCGACAAGCGCTCGCCCTATGATTTCGCCCTGTGGAAGAAGGCCTCGCCTCAGCATATAATGAAGTGGCCGTCTCCCTGGAGCGAGGGTTTCCCCGGCTGGCATCTGGAATGTTCGGCCATGAGTGAGAAGTATCTGGGAGAGGAGTTCGACATACATGGAGGCGGGATGGACCTGCAGTTCCCTCACCACGAGTGCGAGCTGGCCCAGAATACGGCATCCCGCGGTCAGGGAGGGGTGAAGTACTGGATGCACAACAACCTTCTGACCGTCAACGGTCAGAAGATGGGTAAGTCCCTTGGCAACTTCACGACCCTTGCGGATCTGTATAAGGTCTATTCTCCCATGACCATCCGCTTCTTCATCCTGCAGGCCCACTACCGAGGAACGCTGGATTTCAGTAATGAGGCCTTGTCCGCAGCGGAAAAGGGGCTGAAGAGGGTGCTGCAGGCGGCCAGGGATTTCAAGAACATTCAGCATACATCCGGAACGGAAGTCAATCCGGAGATTGCCGGGCTCCCCGAGAAAGTAGTGGAGGCCCTGTGCGACGACCTCAATACTCCGGTCGCCCTGGCCCATGTCTTCGATGCCGTAAGACTGCTCAACCAGGCCAAGGACGGAAGCCTCAGGCTGTCGGAAGCGGATTACCGCTCTCTGTCTGAGATATTCTGCAGGCTGGTTCCGGACGTACTGGGACTCATCGACGAGGTCTCCGCCTCTTCTGAGGAGAAGACAGTGGAGGGCCTGATGGATATGATCCTGGAGGTGCGCCGCGATGCCAAGGGCAGGAAGGATTTCGCCACCAGTGATTCCATCCGCGACAGACTCAAGGCCTTGGGCATATCCATAAAGGATACCAAGGAGGGGACTGAGTGGAGCATGTAGGAACCATAAAACAAAAAATATGAGTATATTGGAAAAAGAAAGCAATCCGCAGTCCAGGCAACGGAGATACTGGGGCAAGACCCTGATATCATTCCTGGTGGTATTGTGCTCCATGCCTCTGGGGCATGCGATGATGATTCTGATGGAACATTTTATTCCAGGACCTGCCCTCCACGGCTGTGCCTTTGCGATGGGCGCCGTGGGACTCGGAATAGTCATCACCGGTGTATTTGTAAAGGGAGATACGAAGCAGACCCTGCTGGGGCTTATCGGAGGCTTGCTCTTCTGGACCGGCTGGGTGGAGTTCCTGCTTCAGTACTACGCCGCCCGCTACGGAGTGCAGCCGGAGATTGTGAACGGGGAGGTGGTAACCAAGCCGGAGTACCTGATCATGCCGGCGACCTTCGGTTTCTGGATGCTGATTATGACGGTGTATATCTTCAGTGTCAAGACAGGCTGCTATTTCATAACATGGATACAGAAAAGGATATTCGGCAGACGTAAGGATGAGATAGTGACCCGTCCGTTGACCCGGCACACTTCCATTACGACATTCATGGAGCTGAACATGATGATGTGGGCCTGCTACCTGCTGCTTATGTTCTGCTATGATCCCCGTTTCCTGGGCGACCATCATCCTGTGACGCTTATTATCGGTGCCGGCTGTCTTATCGGAGCCGTCTTCATGTTCATAAAGCAGCTCAGGATAGCCTCGTGGGGTGCCAATATCCGTATGGCCATAGCTACGGTGATAGTCTTCTGGACTCCCGTGGAAATCATGGGCCGCATAAACCTCTTCAACGAGATATGGGTGGCTCCTCTGGAACATATCACCGAGATGGTCATCATCCTCGCGGCCTTCCTGATCCTGGCCGCATGCCTCATCTACGGTGCTCTCCGCAGGAAGAGGCAGCAGTAGCCCATTCATGAGCAGAAAATAAAGTATAACCCCTCTGAGGTATCGGATCCCGGGTAGGGAAGGACCTCAGAGGGGTGTACTGTTTCTTCTGCGGATCTTTTAGGATGCCCGCAGTAAGCAGCGCCTATTCATCGTAGTTGAAGCGGATGTCCTTGATGATGTCTGGATGGAGGCTGTTGGATACGGGGCAGGTGCGGGCGGCTGACTCGATGAGTCTCTTGGCCTTGTCATCGTATTTCTGCCCTTTGGGGAAGGTAATGTCCACGACGATGCGTGCCACGCGGCGGGGATTGGCGGCCATCTCTTTCTCTATTTCTACAGTGGTTCCGTCAATGTTGAATCCGTAGGACTGTGCGGAGATGCCCATGATGGTCAGCATGCATGAGGCGAGGGATGCCGCGAACATGTCTGTGGGGGAGAAGAACTCTCCCTTGCCGTGGTTGTCCAGAGGTGCGTCTGTGATGATCTTGTTTCCGGACTGCTCGTGGAGGATCTCGGTACGCAGATTGCCGAGATAAGTGGTTTTCATCTTAGTCATAACTATCTGTTTTAAAAATTCATCATTCTACTATATTCCCAAGCAGAGTAGCCGATGTACAGCTCTCTACATTGATCTTGACGTATTCTCCGGGACGGTGTCCGAGGGCTGGGAAGACGCACACCTTGTTGGAGGACGTCCTGCCGAAGAGCGAGCCGCTGTCCCGTTTCGACGTACCCTCGATCAGTACCTCGTAGGTCTGCCCCACACATTCGCGGTTCCGTTCCAGTGATATGGCGCTCTGGAGCTCGATGATCTCGTTGAGCCTGCGGGTCTTGACCTCCGGCGGCACATCGTCCGGAAAGTGTCTGGCGGCCTTGGTGCCGGGTCTCTGGGAGTACTGGAACATGAAGGCGCTGTCAAAGCGGACCTTCTGCATCAGCTCCAGTGTGGCGCGGTGGTCCTCCTCAGTCTCCGAGCAGAAGCCGGCTATGATGTCGGTGGTAATGGCGGCCTCCGGAACTATTTCCCGGATTTTCTCTATTCTCTCCAGATATCCGGCCACGGTGTACTTGCGGTTCATCTTCTCCAGCATCCTGTCGCTTCCGGACTGTACCGGCAGGTGGATATGGGTGCAGATATTGGGGTACATGGCCATGGAGTACAGGACTCCGTTGCTCATGTCCTTGGGGTGGGAGGTCGAGAACCTTACCCTCATGTCCGGGGCTACGAGAGCCACCAGCTCAATGAGCTGGGCGAAGTTGACGGTCTCCGTGGGATTCTCCGGATTCTTCCAGAGGTAGGAGTCAACGTTCTGGCCCAGCAGGCTTACTTCCCGGTAGCCGGCGGCGTACAGGCGTTCGGCCTCCTTCACGATGGACTGGGGGTCGCGGCTGCGCTCACCTCCGCGGACGTAGGGAACAATGCAGTAGGTGCACATGTTGTTGCATCCCCTCATGATGGAGATGAAGGTCGTGACACCGCCCGCATCCGTGCGTACAGGGTCGATGTCGGCGTATGTCTCCCGGAGCGAGAGGACGGTATTGACCTGCTTTTCTCCATTGTCCTCGAGAGAATGCAGCATCCGCGGCAGGTCGCGGTAGGTGTCGGGACCTGCCACCAGGTCCACGGCCGGATGGGTGAGGAGCTCCTGCTTGAGCCTTTCCGCCATGCAGCCCAGGACTCCGACCGTGACCCTGCGGTGCTTCTTCTCCTGCAGGAACCGGTCGAGGCGGCCCCAGACCCTCTGTTCGGCATTGTCCCGGATGGAGCATGTGTTGACCATGATCAGATCCGCTTCCTCCAGTCCCTTGCAGGGGGTATAGCCTTCCTTCTCCAGAACGGAGAGGACTATCTCGCTGTCGTAGACATTCATCTGACAGCCGTATGTCTCTATGAATATTCTTTTGTCATTTGTCATTGCATCCGCAAAGATAACTTTTTATATCTTTGCCGGAACAAACCGCAGAGAATAATGAGAAGAATTGTACTGTTGCTTGCCGCTGTCGTACTCCTGCTCTCCGGATGTACGGATTACAGGCAGATAAGGATTGACGGAGTGACGCCGGGCAGTTTCCGGTTCAACGGAACTTCCTCCGCTACCGTCGAGCTGAAGGTGCAGGTGGATAATCCTACGGCACGCACCGTCTCAGTGGAATCAGTGGATGCCGTTCTGCTCAGGGAAGGCAGGGAATTTGTAAGATTCTCCCTGGAGGATAAAGTCTCGGCTGCACCCCGTACGGAGTCTACGGTAAGTCTGCCCGTGAGAGCCTCGGTACTGGATCCGGTGGGCATCATATCCGCCGGCCTGGATTTCAAAAGCTGGAGGCTGGAGGATTTCGTGGTGGACGGCAGTGTGGTCCTTAGTCTGGACGGGAAGATGAAAAAGACGGTCAGACTGCGGAAAGTTCCTCTCAAGGATATCGTGAATGCTTTAAAATAGGAGTTGTGATGAAAAGGTTATTCATAGCAGCGGCAGTGCTGCTCTTTTCCGTGTTGTCCCTGGAAGCGCAGACTACGGATACTCTGGCAGTGTCTCATGCAGATACAGGAGTTGCGGCGGATACGCTTGCCGGAAAGAGATATATGAACTATGACAGCCTGATGACGTATCTGGACGGTCAAGTGCATCTTTCGGATTCGCTGACCAAGGCCATGACCGGACAGGTGGACAGGAACAGGGGACGTGCAGCGCAGGGATACAGAATCCGGATATATTTTGATAACAGTCAGAATGCCAGAACAGTGTCAGAACAGATCGTCGATACTTTCAAGGTGCATCATCCGGATGTGCCGGTATTCAGGATCTATGACAATCCTTATTTCAAGGTGACGGTGGGAGAGTTCCGCACCAAGTCCGACGCCATGCGTTTTCTGGAGGCCATACGTCCGGAATATCCGACTGTCTTTCTGGTTAAAGAATCTTTCTCCACCATTTAGGCCTGAATCTGGCTGCCATGGTGCGGAGAGCTTCCTGCATGGGGGCAAGATGCCTTTCTTTCTTCTCAGGGTAGATGTCCTCCATCTTTACGAGAATACCGGTCTCCTCCACATTTCCGAATCCCGGGTTCACTGCCGTGCCGAAGACTTTCATCGAGGGTGACAGGTTCATGTAGGAGTTTATGAGCGGAGGTATGAACTCTCCGTTGAGCTTTATCTCTTTCTGAAGCACCTTATAGGCGTCGTGGTAGTCCAGGTCCTTGAACAGTTCCAGGTAGTATTTGTTACTGCAGTCGTAGTCTATCGGGTCAATGGCTGTTACGAGGCTGTCCGGATCTCCGAAATACTTGTGCAGGAAGTTGAGCAGGGTATTGCGCGCTCTCAGGTTGTACGAAGTGTACATGGTTACTTTCCCGAAGAAGTATTTGTAGTGAGTGTATTTGAGCATGAGGGCACCCAGACCGTCCCAGAGGTTGTCAAGTGCGTAAAGACTCTTGCGCTTGACGTTGATGTTCTGGTAGTTGGGCTGGATGAACGACCTGCCCAGCTCTATGGTGAAAGGAAGGTAGTCTTGTATGAATCTGTCCGAGAAGTGGAAAATCTCGCTAGTGGCCATTTTCTCCGGAGAGATGCCTCCGCAGAGAATATACCGGTAGCCTCCCAGAATCTCCTGCTCATGCGGGTCCCATACGATGAGCTGGCGGTAATAGTCCACGGGGTCAGTATCGAACTGGTCTATATCACAGTCTTTCCCCGAGCCTCCGCCTGCCAGCCGGAATGATATCTCGCGCAGCCGTCCGATCTCCTGCATGATGTTGGGAGAGTCCTTGTAGGTGACCTCATAGAGTTCGTTGTCGCCTTTGCGGGTGGTCCTTATGTACTTCGCCGCTGTAAGCTCACGGCGTATGAGCTTGCGGTCAACGGGCTTGATAACGGGTTGCATAACTGTACTTTCTTATAATGTCACACCACTCTTTGTGGCTGTGTTCTCCGGTAAGGGATGTGTATGGAACAGGCTCTCCTATATAGAGGTCGAAGGAGGTGCCTTTCTTGCGGAACATTTCGTCAGGTAGCAGGAATGTCTCGATGTTGAACTTGATACCCAGGCGTTTGCGTAGATTGGCCAGGCGGTAAAAACGACGGGAATTCTCTCCTGAAAAGAACATGGGCACGATATCCCTGCGGCTTTCTATGGCCTTGGTGACAAAGGTCTTTTTCCAGTCGAGGTCTGTTATCTCTCCGTCAATGAGCCTGGAACACAGGCCGGCCGGGAAGTATAGCACCTGTGCGTCGGAGTCGAAGGTGTCCTGGAAGAGACGTGTGTTGTCATGCTTCATCCGTCCGTATTTGTTGACAGGGACGAATACCGGAGCCAGCGGTTTGATGTACATCAGCAGGTCATTGACGATGAAGCGCACGTCTCCCATGCTGTTGCCTATGTAGGATATGAGAATCATGCCGTCCAGGCCGCCGAGAGGATGGTTGGATACGAAGATGTACCGTCCGCCGGGACTGGGGCGGGTGGAGCCGGTGAAATGCACGTTGTAGGTTACATCCAGGTCCTGAAGTATGTGTGTCGCGAAATCCACCCCTGTGTATTCCCTGTTCTTATACAGCAGACGGTTGATCTCGTCCTGGTGGATGGTCCTTTTGATATACTCAATGACGCAACGGGGCAGGCGCTCCGCAAGTCTCTTGCTTTTCCCGCGGATGACCTTCTCGACATCAACAGAAAGGATGTTGTTTTCTGGCTCCATATCTAATCGTCAAAGTACAAAGATAGAATATTTATTGTTATCTTTGAAGTCAGTTATGCTAAAACAAGGATTACAACAGAAATTACAGCAGGGACTCTCTCCTCTTCAGATTCAGACTATCAAGTTGTTGGAACTTCCCACGCTTGAGCTGGAGCAGCGCATCAAGAAGGAACTGGAGGAGAATCCCGTACTCGACGAGGCCCCTTCATCCGAGGAAGCCGATGACGGCGAGCCCAAGAATGTGTCCTTGAGCGACTACAGCAGTCAGGATGATTCTACGCCCTCCTACCGGCTGTATGTCAATAATCAGGGCAAGGACCTCAAGCCCCAGTACAATACCTTCTCCGTGAAGGAGAGCTTTCATCAGAATCTCGAGATGCAGCTGGGGTACAGCGACCTGAAAGACGAGGACAGGGCGATAGCCTCATTTATCATAGGAAGCATAGACGATGACGGGTATCTGCGCAGGGATATTGTTTCCCTGACAGACGACATAGCATTCAGACTCAACATAGAGACCACGCCAGAACATGTGGAGCAGATTCTTAAGGTCATACAGGAATTCGAACCGGTGGGCGTGGGGGCGAGGAATCTGAAGGAATGCCTGCTGCTCCAGCTGCGCGCCAAGGAGCAGACCCCCCCGAGACGGAGGGCGGAGGAAATACTCGAGAATTATTTCGAGGAATTCTCGCGCAAGCACTATGATAAGATTATGGCCCGCACAGGCATGGACAAGGAAGAACTGAAGGAGGCAATGGACGAGATAGTCCGGCTCAATCCCCGTCCCGGAGGGCAGATAGATGACTCGTATGTAGAACAGGCTCAGCAGATTGTGCCTGATTTTATTCTGGAAAACAAGGACGGTGAGCTGATTCTGACGATGCCTAAGTTCTCTGTTCCTGAGCTGAGGGTCAATAAACGGTATGCGGACCTTCTGATGAACTCCGCCTCATCTTCCGGCAAGCGCGGCAAGGAGGCGGTGGCCTTCGTCAAGCAGAAGTTGGATTCGGCCAAGTGGTTCGTGGAGGCCATAAAGCAGAGGCAGAATACTCTTCAGAATACCATGAAGGCGATTCTGGATTTTCAGCACGATTTCTTCATGGATGGGGATGAGGCCAGACTAAAGCCGATGGTCCTGAAGAATATAGCCGAGAAGACAGGCCTGGATATATCCACCATATCCAGAGTGGTCAACTGCAAGTATATACAGACCAATTTCGGAGTATATCCCCTTAAATATTTCTTCTCGGAAGGCATGAAGACAGAGAGCGGAGACGAGGTGTCCACCCGTGAGATCAAGAAAGTCCTTACTGAGAGCATCGGAGCGGAGGATAAGAAAAAGCCCCTCACGGACGAGGAGCTTGTAAGTGTTCTTTCCCAGAAGGGTTATAAGGTAGCCCGCCGTACTGTGGCCAAGTACCGGGAGCAGCTCAACATCCCCATAGCGAGGATGCGGAAGGAGATCTGATACCGGCTACAGTTTGTCTCCGTAGGCGAGATCGCCTGCATCGCCCAGTCCGGGTACGATGTAGGACTTGTTGGTGAGTTCTTCGTCAACAGCACCTGTCCATAGGGTTACAGTCTTGTGGGACAGATTCTTCGACAGATATTCGACTCCGTAGGTGCTGGCTATGGGGCATACGATGTGTGTATGGAGCGGGGTTCCGTCCTCTATGAGCTTATGATAGGCCAGTACCACAGAGGCACCTGTTGCCAGCATGGTGTCGGCCAGGATGAGGACCTTCCCTTCGATAGAGGGGGTGGTGACATATTCGAGCTTGATGTCGAATTTGTTGTCCTTGCCGTATTTGCGATAGGCTGCGATAAAGGCGTTCTGGGCGTCGTCGAAGAAGTTGAGCAGGCCGTTGTGGAGGGGCAGGCCGGCCCGGAGTATTGTGGCAAGCACTATGCTGTCAGCCGGAACATGGCACTCGGATATGCCCAGTGGTGTCGTTATCTCCACATTCTTGTAATTCAGTGTCCGGCTTATCTCGTATGCGAAGATTTCTCCTATGCGCTCAAGGTTCCTGCGGAAGCGCATGTGGTTTTTCTGGATGTTCTTGTCGCGGATTTCTGCGATGTACTGGTTCAGGACGGAGTTTCCGTCGCTCAGGTTGTGAATGGTCATAAGAATTTTTTTACAAATATATTAAATTTCTACAGACCTTCGTCGCTGAAACTGTAATACCTGTCGCCGGCGATGATCACATGGTCCAGCAGGGCTATGTCCAGCAGGGCGGCGGCGTCACGCAGGACGCGCGTCTGCCTGCGGTCAAGCTCGCTGGGGGTGGGGTTGCCGGAGGGATGGTTGTGGACGAGAATAATGGCGCTTGCAAGCTTGTCCACTGCCTTGCGGATGATGATGCGCGGGTCCAGGACAGCTCCGCTGACACCACCGGTGCTGACTTTTTCCTTGGCTATGATCTTGTTCGCCTTGTTGAGGAAAAGTACCCAGCATTCCTCGTGCTGGAGGTTGCGCAGCAAGGGTGAGAATATCCTGCTGACGGTACTTGAAGCGGTAATCCGCATCCTTGGACCCGAAGGCTCGCTTTGTATCCTGACAGCAAGCTCGAATGCCGCCAGCAGCCTGGAGGCCTTGGCTTCTCCTATCCCCTGTATGGCGCACAGCCTGTCTTTAGAGGTTCCTGTCAGCGCGTTGAGCGAGTTTCCGACTGATGCCAGAATTTCCCTGGCTACATCCACCGCGCTCTTGTCCCTGGTGCCGGAGTTGATAAGTATGGCAAGCAATTCTGAATCGCTCAGCGAGGCCGCTCCCGACACATTCATCTTTTCCCGCGGCCTGTCGTCCATTTTCCAGTTGTTGATGCTCATTGTACAGATATAAAAAAAACTTCCCGACGAAATTCGGGAAGTTTTCAGATATCTGTGTGCAGAAACGTAAATTTTTTTACTGGAGCTTGTTTACGTATACTGCGATGCCGCTTTTGAGGTTAGCTGCCTTGTTCTTGTGTATCACGTTGATCTTCGCGAGCTTGTCAATCATAGCGGATACTTTGGGGAGAAGAGCTGCAGCTGCTTCTTTGTCGGTAGTGTTTCTGAGCGCCCTGATGGCGTTGCGTGTTGTCTTTGCATAATAGCGGTTATGCAATCTGCGCGACTCGTTCTGACGGTTGCGCTTGTCTGCTGATGCGTGGTTTGCCATTTTAAATCTTTTTATATTTGGTAGAGGATAGGGGAATCGAACCCCTGTTGCAAGAATGAAAATCTTGAGTCCTAGCCGCTAGACGAATCCTCCGTATCTATGTTCCCGCACACTATGCCTGCATTTTGGGAGTGCAAAGATAGATATTATTTTCCATCTACCAAATTTTCTTTCTCGATAAGTCGGATTCCGTCGGACAAGCGCTTGAGTGACTCTTCCTTACCAAGGAGGTAGAGGATGTCTATCGCTCCTCCGGGAGTGGCCATCAGACCGGAAAGGGCTATCCTTACGGGCCAGGTCAGGGGACCCAGCTTGAGGCCGAGCTCTCCGGCGAGGGAGGTCATGGAGGCCAGCAGGGACTCCTCGGACCACTCCTCCAGGGCGGTGAGACATTCTATGGTGCGGGAGAGTATGGGAGCCGAGCTTTCAAGGGTGGATTTGTTCTTCTTGTGGATGTACAGGTTCACGTCGTATTCGGGCATCTGCAGGAGGAAGGCGATCTTCTCGGGGATGTCCGAGTATCTGGTGATACGGCTCTGCAGGAGTGAGGCCAGCTTGGGCCATTTTTCCTCCAGGAAAGTGCCTTTGATCTCCGCGAAGGGGAAGGCATCACGGATGAATACCTGAGGGTCCAGCATCGTGATGTGCTGCCCGTCCACCCATCCGAGCTTCTGGTAGTCGAAGACGGCGGGACTCTTGTGTACTCCCTCTATGGAGAACTGGGCTATGAGCTCGTCCATAGTGAATATTTCCTGCTCGCTCTTGGGAGACCAGCCGAGGAGGGCGATGTAGTTGATAATGCCCTGAGGCAGATAGCCCTGCTCTATGAGGGCCTGGAAGCTGACTGCTCCGTGACGCTTGGAGAGCTTGCTGATGGAGCCGTCGGCGTTGCGGCCGTTGATGATGGGCAGGTGTATGTACTGCGGGGCTTCCCAGCCGAAGGCCTGGTAGAGCAGCAGATATTTCGGGTTGGAGGAGAGGTATTCGGAGCCGCGGATGATGTGGGTGATGTCCATCAGGTGGTCGTCCACCACATTCGCGAAATTGTAGGTAGGCATGCCGTCGCTCTTGAGCAGTACCTGATCGTCGAGGGTGGAGTTCTCCACGGAGATTTCTCCGTAGACCATATCGTTCCAGGATGTAGTGCCCTCCAGGGGAATCCTCTGACGTATGACGTAGGGCTTGCCGGCGTCCAGCTGTGCCTTCACCTCCTCGGGGGTGAGGTTGCGGCAGTGACGGTCGTATCCGCCCTCCTGGGATTCGGTCTCCTTGTCGCCCTTCTGGCAGAAACAGTAGTAGGCTGCGCCTTTCTCCACCAGCTCGAGGGCATACTTCCTATATATGTCCTTGCGCTCGCTCTGGGTGTAGGGACCGTAGTCTCCTCCGATGTCCGGACCCTCGTCGTGGATGAGGCCGGCTGTGCGGAGAGTGTCGTAGATGACGTCTATGGAGCCTTCTACGTAGCGGCCCTGGTCAGTGTCCTCGATGCGTAGGATGAATTTTCCGTTCTGGGATTTCGCAAACAGATATGCAAAAAGCGCCGTGCGCAGATTCCCGATATGCATGTATCCTGTGGGACTTGGCGCAAATCGTGTTCTGACTATCTCACTCATAATGTATGTAAAGGGGAAAAAGAAGAAGTAGTGGATAGGGGAATCGAACCCCTATTGCAAGATTGAGAATCTTGTGTCCTAACCGTTAGACGAATCCACCGTTAGATTGGGAGTGCAAAAATATACAATATTTCCCAACTCCCAAATTTTTTTGAGAATTATTTCCAGTCAAAAGAGTAAATAATTGACTCAACCTGGCGTAAGTACTTGCGTTTGTCGTACTTAGGAGCATACACAAAAGCGTTGAGAATAATTATGTTCTCTCTGTTCCGGTCGGGGAATATGTGGCAGACGAAGGGGCCGCCCATATAATCGTTCTCCACCTCCCAGAGCCCTCTCATCTCGACCATGGTATTGCCCTGGTATTCGATATTGCGGAATCCAGGCTCAATCACCTTGTTGAAGGTCATGTAGCTGTTCTCGCGCATGCCGGGAACATTGGCCTGCCAGAGATTGTATATCTTGTCCTTAAGATATTCGGGAGAGAGCTGCTCCGCGTCGGTGTAGGGGAATTTGAAAATCAGTATGCCCTGATTGACATAGGTGGTTTCCTGTGAGATCCACATGAATTCCGGGGTATTCTTCTTGATGGTGAATCCTGTCGGGAAATATGGCGAGCCTCCGATGTTCTCGGTTACGGCCATGCGCACCTCTTTGTCTTCGTATTTCTTGGAGCTGGCTATCAGACGGTCCCGCTCTGCCTGCTCTATGGTGTTGATAATAAGTTCACGGTTGCCGGATATCAGCTCGGACGCCTCTTCCGGAGTGGTTGCGGAGACTGTCACGATGATCTGGGGTTTGGCCCATGAATTCCGGCTCATGCGTATTCCGGTGGTGTCGACCTCGGGCGAGACATTGACAATTACGATATTGCGGTGCAGGAGGTAACTTCCCGTAAATCCTCCGGGGGTAGCATTGAAAAGTTTGAAGTAAGCCTCTCTCTGGGGGAGGTAGGGGTATTCTCCGGCAAGAATCTCTCTGAGAGTGGAACCAAGCTCTCCTTCCCAGTATCCCTTGTTTATGACTACCAGCACTTCACCGGCGTTTCCGGTGATATTGGGCAGATACTTTTCCCTGTCTTTGGGCTTGCTGTTGCAGGATGCCAGCAGCAGTATGGACATCAGCATCAGAAAAGCCGTTCTAATAAACAATCTGTTTCTCATATTCAATGTTATTATAAAAGGTGTGTGAACTTGTATTACCTGAGCAGTCTCATGATATCGTTTCCGAAAGCCAGGACCATAATCATCAGCAGCAGTATCATGCCTATCATCTGGGCCACTTCCATGAAGCGGTCCGACGGCTTCCGTCCTGTAATCATCTCGTAGAGCAGGAAGAGGATATGGCCTCCGTCCAGGGCGGGAATCGGCAGCAGGTTCATCACGGCCAGCATGATGGAGAGCAGGGCGGTGATATTCCAGAATATCTGCCAGTTCCAGCTGGAAGGGAAGATGCTTCCTATGGCTATGAAGCTTCCGACGGATTTATATGCCTCGGTCTGGGGAGAGAATATCAGGCCCAGTTCCTTGATATAATGGCCTATGTTGGTGAAAGTCATGAGAAATCCGGCGGGTATGGCCTCTATCAGGGTGTATTCCTGCCGGGTAATTTTAATGTCTGAGGCATCTCTCTGGAGCAGGACGCCCATCTTGCCGTCCTGCCCTACGCGGACGGGCACTGTCAGGGTATCTGTCCCGCGCAGCAGGCCCAGGTCCACCGTCTTTCCGGCATTGTCGGCCAGGACTTTCTGCAGGTCCTGGTAGAAAGTTACCGGCTGGTCTGCAGCACTGAGGAACCTGTCTCCCACTTTCAGGTCCGCTCCGGCGTTGAGGGATGTGTCGGGTACTCCGCCTACGAGTATTGGAAGGAGGATGCCTATCATGCCGGGGGTATTGAGCATCGCCGGCATGTATTCAGGGTCTATCGTTATGTCTACGGTGTCACTTCCGCGCAGTACCGTCACCCTGCTGACCTGGTCCCGCAGCATGTCTACCTGAAGGTCCATGAAATTCTCGGAAGCCGGTTCTCCGTCGAAAGCCAGTATGCGGTCTCCGTCACGGAAACCTATCTCTTTGGCCAGCGGGCTCACTTCGATGCCGTACACGGCATCCTGGGTACGGACGTACTGCTCGCCCCAGGTAAAGAGGATAGCGATGTACAGGACTATGGCCAGAATGACGTTCATTATCACACCGCCGGCCATGACGATGAGTCTCTGCCAGGCCGGACGCGAGCGCAGTTCCCACGGCTGGGGCGGCTTTTTCATTGCCTCGGTGTCCATGGACTCGTCTATCATGCCGGATATCTTGCAGAAACCTCCGAGGGGAATACAGCCTATCCCGAACTCGGTGTCGCTGCCTTTCGGCTTGAACTTGAATATTGCTGGGGGAAAGAAGAGGTAGAATTTCTCCACCCTTATCCTGAAGATGCGTGCGGCTATGTAATGGCCGAACTCGTGCACCAGAACGAGCAGTGAGAGGGAGAGTATTACCTGTATTATTTTGAGAATTACATCCATTACCGCTTGGTTATGAGGTTAGAAGCATATTCCCTGACGGCCTTGTCGGTGTCAAGCACGGCATTGAGGTCAGGATCCTTGATGAACGAGCATTTCTCTATGGAGCGGGAGACCACTGCCGGGATGTCCGTAAACCGTATCCGTTCGTCCAGGAAGGCTGCGACGGCCACTTCATTGGCGGCATTCATGGCGCAGGGAATGTTGCCGCCCTTCTTCATGGCTTCAATGGCGATGCCCAGGCACGGGAACTTGTTCAGGTCAGGCTCTGAGAATGTGAACCCACCCAGTTTGTAGAAATCAATTCTGGGAATATCCAGGTGCAGGCGCTCCGGGTAGGTGAGGGCGTACTGTATGGGCAGTCTCATGTCCGGCAGACTCATCTGGCCTATCACGGCCCCGTCCTGAAACTCCACCATGCTGTGTATCACTGACTGAGGATGAATGACTACTGTTATCTGCGAGATGTCCACGCCGAAAAGCCAGCAGGCCTCTATAATCTCGAAACCCTTGTTCATCAGTGTCGATGAGTCTACGGTTATCTTGCGCCCCATCTTCCATCTGGGATGGTTGACAGCCTCGGAGACGGTGACGTTCTCCAGTTCGGAGGCGGGAGTTCTCAGAAAGGGCCCTCCCGATGCGGTCAGGAATATCCTCTCTATCGGAGAGTGTTCGCCCTGCAGGGACTGGAATATGGCTGAATGTTCGGAGTCTACCGGGATGATGGCGGCATTGTGCTCCCTGGCCGTCTGCATGACTATTTTGCCGGCAGCCACCAGCGGCTCCTTGTTGGCGATGGCGACAGCCTTGCCGGAGCGGAGGGCTGCAAGCGTGGGCTCAAGGCCGCAGAAACCCACCATGGCAGACAGGACGAGGTCGATGCTGTCTGCCGTCGACATTGCGTCCACGATGGAGTCCATCCCGGCGAAAACATTGATGCCGTGAGGGGTAAGGGCCTCAGATACTTCAGTGTAGAGGTCCTCGTTCGCAATTATCGCGCATGCTGCGTCGAACTCTATGGCCTGCTGTATGAGCAGGTGGCTGTTGTTGTTGGCGGTGAGCAGCCGGATGTCGAAAAGTTCACGGTGCTCTCTCACTACGTCCAGGGCCTGTACTCCTATGGAGCCGGTGGAACCCAGTATTGCAAGTCGTCTTTTTTCCATAATTGTCTTAAAAGTTAATATAGAGGGACGGGTCTATGGGCTCCCCCTTGTGCCAGAGCTCGAAATGCAGGTGCGACCCTGTGCTGATGCTGCCTGCATCGCCGGCCAGGGAGATGGTCGTGCCGGCACTCACCTTTTCTCCGACTTTCTTGAGCAGTCTGGTGTTGTGCTTGTATATCGATATGAGGTCATTATTGTGCTGAATCTGGATGTTGTAACCGGTATCGTCCGTCCAGTATGCTGCAATAACCGTACCGTCCAATACGGCGCAGACGGCGCTGTTGTTCTGTACCGCAATGTCGATGAAGGGATGCCCCTTGGCCGGGTTGTATTTCTCAGTGACGACTCCCTTGACCGGCGGGAAGAATATCAGTCCCTCGAGCCTGGGCTCCGCTCCTGAAGGACGCAGGTTGTATTTCTCTATGGAGTCAATCTTCTCCCTGAGTATGGAGTCCGCGTGGTGATCCATCGCCTCGGCTGTAATCTCGGTGCTCTCAACGCCATTTTTGGACAGGAGACTGTCCAGGGGCAGAGGCTCTTCCCCGGCGATAATCCTGCGGATATTGGTGAGCTGTAGGGTCATGATGCGCATACGGTTCTCCAGGGAGTCCACCATGGCCGCGTTCTCGACGGCTTCCCGCTGTGTGGAATAGGAGGGGTATCCCGGCATGATCCTTTTCAGGGGAGTGAAGGCCACCAGGCATAATGTGATGATGCATATAAGGGCAAGTGAACCGGCTACGGCAAATATGGCGGCATGCTTGGTGCCGCGGATGATGAACCGGAAGTCGTGGGTGTCATCATCCATGATAGCGAACAGGTATTTCCTGTCGGGCTGCTTTTTTGCCTCTTTATTTTTTTCGGACATACTTATTGACTACATTTGCAGGATGAACCGGATCATAGGAATAGACTACGGCAGAAAGCGGATAGGACTGGCGGTCTCGGACCCGCTGGGCATGTTCGCGTCCCCCCTGGACACAGTTCCGCCTGCAAAGATAATCGAATATCTCAAAAATTATGCAGCGGGAGAGGGCATATCGCTCTTTGTCGTGGGCTATCCCATGAATCTGAACAACACCCCGGCGGAAGCGGCGCGGTATGTGGATGAGTTTCTGAAACAGCTGCGCAGGAGTTTCCCCGGTACTCCGGTGGAACTGGAGGATGAGCGCTTCACCTCAGTGCTGGCGCACAGGGCAATGATCGACGGGGGAATGAAGAAGATGGACCGTAGGGACAAGGCGGCGGTGGACAAGATCAGCGCTGCCATCATACTGCAGTCATATTTGGACAGGAAAAAATATTAAAACAGAAAACGATGATATTACCTATTTATGTTTATGGCTCGGAGGTGCTCCGGGAAGTGGCGGCCGATGTGGATGTGGAGAAGACGGACAGGGCAGAGCTCCGCAAGTATATCGACGATATGTTCGAGACGATGAAACATGCCGACGGTGTGGGCCTGGCGGCTCCTCAGGTAGGGGACAGCCGCAGGATACTGGTCGTGGACGGCAATGACATAGCGGATGTCTACCCGTATCTCAAGGGGTTCCGCCGGGCGATGATCAATCCGGAGGTGCTCGAGGAGAGCGAGGAGACCGCCGATTACAGCGAAGGCTGCCTCAGTGTGCCGGACATTCACTGCAATGTGGTGCGTCCCAAGAAGATCAAGGTGCGCTACTATGATGCCGACCTGAACGTGGTGGAGGAGGAGCTGGACGAGTTCGCCTGCCGTATGGTCCAGCACGAGATGGACCATCTGGACGGTCATCTCTTCGTGGACAGGGTGGCGCCCATCCGCCGCAAGATGATAGCTGCCAAGCTGCACAACATAGCCAAGGGCAAGGCCCGCACCGCATACAAAACCAAACTCGAAAAATAAAATGGGAGCATTTCATGCATACGACATCCGCGGACGCTGGAACGTGGACTTTGACCGCAATACTGTCTACAAGGTGGGATATTTCCTTCCGGAACTTCTCGGCTGCCGTAAAGTGGCGGTAGGAAGGGACATGCGCCTGTCATCTCCAGAGGTGCACGGGGCCCTGCTGCAGGGACTGACCGATGCCGGGGCGGATGTGTACGATCTCGGCCAGGCCACCACTCCCTACGTCTACTATGCGACGGCAGCCAAGGGCTTCATGGCCTCAGTGCAGATAACCGCCTCGCATAACCCGAAGGATGACAATGGACTGAAGGTCTCCCGGGAAAATGCCCTGCCCGTGGGATACGATGCGGGCCTGGGTACTATCGAAAAATGGATTAAGGAGGGACGTCCGTGTATTCCGGTGGACGAAGCTTCCCGCGGGAAGGTGATTCCGCTCGATCTGCGGGAGGAGTATCTGGCCTTCCAGAGGCGCTATGTCGGAGACTGTTCCGGTCTGAAGATATGCGCGGATCTCTCCAACGGCATGTCGGCCCTGTTCGTCAAGGACCTCCTGCCCTCATCGGTGGAGTATATCTGCGACATTCCGGACGGTTCTTTCCCGAACCATGAGCCCAATCCTCTGGTGCTGGAGAATACCGCCATGCTCCGGGAGCATGTCAAGTCACACGGCTGCGACATCGGTGTCATCTACGACGGGGATGCGGACCGGGTGATGTTCGTGGACGAGCGGGGAGAGTTCATATCGCCGGACCTGATGATAGCCCTTATGGGACATTTCTTCATGGAAGGAGTCGGCACCAGTCCTGCTGCCCGGGAGAGAGCTGCCCTGAAGGCTGCCGGGAAGATTTCCGGAGTGCGGGCCCTGCAGGATATCCGCAGTTCCAAGGCGGTAGGGGAGTACCTCTCGCCGATGGGCGTGGAGATGAACACATGGCGGGTAGGCCGGGCATATGCGGCTCCCAGGCTCAGGGAGATAGACGGCCTTTTCGGAGGCGAATTGGCCGGACATTACTATTTCAAGGATTTCTTTTACTCGGACAGCGGTATCATGGCCTCACTCATCATCCTGGACATCGTAGCGGAGATGAAGCGCCGGGGCCGCAGCCTGTCGCAGCTCATCGCCGGCATCTCCCGTTACTGCAACTCGGGGGAGATCAATTTCCGGGTGGCCGACAAGCCCGCTGCGATGAAAGCAGTGGTGGAGCATTTCACCTCGCAGGAGACTCCTGACAGGACAATGGACTTCGACGGCTACCGCCTGGAGTTCCCGCAGTGGTGGTTCAATATCCGTCCCTCCAATACGGAACCTTACCTCCGCTTCATCTGCGAGGCCTCGTCACCGGACCTGCTGGACGTCAAGGTCGCGCAGGCCAGGGAAATCATAAAGCGTTTCGAATAACGCCGGACGTTTTCGGGAAGCACAGATACTCTGAAAAGCATGCCACCCGCGGCCTGTTAGCGGGAGGGACCCGCCTTGAGTATCACCGACTTACGAAGTAAGTAGATGATACTCACGGTGGGAGGGACAGCGCCGTAGGCGCGTACTTTTCAGAGCATGTGTATTCCCTGAAAGTATATATTCACGCAGACAGATGCTCCACGAGAATCTTCACCCCGATAGCGATAAGGATGATGCCGCCGAGGATTTCGGACTTCTTGCCGATGCCTGAGCCGAGACGGCGCCCTCCAAGCAGACCGGCCAAAGAGGCCAGAGCCGTACAGGCCAGCACCATGGCCGTAGTGATACCTATCTTCATAAAGGACAGTCTGATCATTGCCAGGGATATGCCGACAGCTATGGCGTCTATGCTGGTGGCCACGGAAAGAAGTACGAGCTGTCTGGTATTCAACAGCGAGGACCCGGACACTTCTTCTTCCTTCTTCGAACAGCCCTCGACAATCATCTTCCCCCCGATGTAGCCCAGCAGAACGAAAGCCACCCAGTGGTCTACCTTCGATATGTATTCGCTCACACTATAGCCCAGAAGCCAGCCGGCGAATGTAAGCCCGGCCTGGAACACGGCAAAACAGAGGATAATCCGAAGAATCTGCCTGGCGCACAGACTGCCGCGGGTACAGATACCGCCGGTAAGAGAGACCGCGAAGGTATCGAAGCACAGACCGGCTGCCAGTAGAAAAAGTTCTATATAGCTCATAACAATGGTGTTCGGTTTTTGATAGACATTCCCAGCGTCAGCGAATCGGCATTTTCAAGGTCGTCTCCGAAGCCCACCCCGCGGGCGATGGCCGTCACGCGTACACCCGTACGGGCCAGCAGCCGGTTGATATAGAAGGATGTGGTCTCTCCCGCCATTCCCTTGCCTATTGCGATGATCACCTCCTTTACCTCCGGCGAGGAAGCCCTCTCCACCAGAGAGTCCAGCGGAAGGTCATCCGGTCCTATACCGTCCATTGGCGAAATCACCCCGCCCAACACGTGGTAGACCCCGCTGTACTCCCCTGTCTCCTCTATGCTCATAACATCCTGGATATTCTCCACCACCAGGATAGTCGACCGGTCCCGCCGGGTGTCCGCACATATCGGACACACCTCATCCTCCGAAAGCATATTGCATATACGGCAATAGCGGGCCTCCGTGCGGAGCCGTATCAGCGCATTGCCCATCCTGAGGGTTTCTTCCTCAGGCCTGCGCAGCAGGAAGAGAGCCATCCTCATGGCCGTCACCTTCCCGATTCCGGGCACGGAACTCAGCGCGTCCACAGCCTCCTGTAATAAAGGTATCATCATAAATTGTCACTCTACTGTTCTTCTGTTCAGAAAATAACGCTCCAGGCCATCTCCGGCCCCCGATGCCGTAATCACCTGCCGGACACCGAATTCTTCTGCCACTTCCCGGAGAATGTCCCCGTAGGCGCAGGCCACCGACCCGACCGCAGCCAAAGGCAGGTCCGGACGGCCGCAGCGCATCACACTGCGCTCGAGGAAAAGCCGGAACCCGCCGGCTATCAGCTCACGGACATACGGACAGTCCTTCCTTCTCCCCAGAAAAAGGGAGAACGAGGCCAGATACCGCGAAGGCATCTCCCCGCGATAGACCCGTCCGATTATCGTAGGATAGTCGAGCTCCGGGTACTCCTCCCGCATGGCAGCATCCAGTTCCTGAGGCAGCAGCCCCTTGATATAGTCCGCCAACAGCATTTTCCCAAGCCAGGCCCCGCTGCCCTCGTCTCCGAGGATGAAGCCTCCGGCCGGAATGCTACGGACAATCCTTCCTCCGAGGTAAAGCCCGCTGTTCGAGCCTGTTCCGAGAATAGCCGCAATACCGTCCCCACCGCCCAGGAGAGCCAGCGCCGCAGCCTCCAGGTCCGACCCGACTGTCACCAAGCTCCCAGGCAGGACGGCATGCAGGGCTTCCCGGACCTTATCTCCGGCTGCCTCCGACACCACACCGGCGCCGTAAAAGTACACTCTGACAGTCGGAATAGCATTGCCGCAGTCGGATAGAACCTCCTCAGCCACATCCCGGAGAGCCGTAGCGAACACCTCCTGCATAGCCCCAACGTCCTGAAGCACAGGATTGACCCCTGGAGACTCCAGTTTTCTGGCAGTCTCTCCAGGCCTCAGCACCCTCCAGTCGATGGAGGTAGAACCGCTGTCTGCCGTGATTATCATTGCCGCTCTGTCATTATATTTGCGCGACAAAAATAGTCAAAAAAAGCATGAATGAAACTGAGGTGATACAGCTGCTGCGGGATTATGCGGCGCAATACAATGACTGGAAATATTTTAAGGGCGACCCGATAATCTTTCCCAAGCACTTCGCCGGCCTTATGGCGGAAGGCAGGGCTACCCTCCGCGACGTAGAGGTGGCTGCGGCAGTGGCAGCGCATCTGGCCTGGGGCCGCAGGGATATGATAGTAAGGGACTGCCGCAGAGCGATGGACGAAATGGGATGGCAGCCCTACGGATATGTGATGGCGGGAGAATACCGCAGCGACGGAACTTCCCTGCACAGGACTGTCAAGTGGTCGGAGTTCGCAGCAATATGCCGTAGGCTCAGAGTATTCTATCAGGACAATGAGAGTCTCGAAATCCTCACTCCGGGACAGATGCGTGTCCTCGTCTACGGGCAGAAGGACGATCCTTCGGCGGCAAACAAGAAAATCCACATGCTGCGCCGATGGATGGTACGGGACGACGGAAAAGTGGATCTTGGGCTGTGGAAGCGGATAGACAAGCGGGAGCTGATCATTCCTCTGGACGTACACGTACACCGAAGCGCGACGAATCTGGGTATAACTTCACGGCACAGCGCGGATATACGGACAGCGGAGGAAATTACCAGATTTCTGCTGAAAGTGTTCCCAGAGGACCCTGTACTGGGTGATTTTGCTCTTTTCGCTGTGGCTGCGTCAGGCGGATGTTGAAAACTTTTTCGCAATTTGTGCCCGATTTTTGATGTTTTTTCATTATTTTTGTAAGCAGTTGTGTTATGAAGTATGCCTAAGTTATTCATCATTTCAGGTTGCAACGGTGCGGGTAAGACGACAGCTTCCTACACTATTCTTCCGAATATGCTGAACTGCGGCAACTTCGTAAATGCGGACGAGATTGCAAGAGGTCTCTCTCCCTTCAACCCGGAGAAGGCCGCGATACAGGCGGGAAGGATTATGCTGGCCAGAGTGGAGGAGATGATCAATGAAGGGCAGGATTTCGCGATAGAGACGACGCTGGCCACCAGGAGTTACGTCAACCTCATCCGCAATGCCCAGAGCCGGGGCTACATAGTAACCCTGCTCTACTTTTGGCTGAATATGCCGTCGCTTGCCGTGGAGAGGGTCAAGCTCAGGGTACAGTCAGGAGGGCACAACGTAAGCGAGGAAAGTATCCGCCGCCGGTACGACATGGGGATAAAGAACCTGTTTCACCTGTACATACCGGTCTGCGAGTACTGGATGATCATAGACAATTCCAACTCACCTGTGATCATCTGCGAGGGAGGTAAGGACATAACGACGAAAATACATAACAAAACCTTGTTCAACCAATTAATCAATTATGAGCGAACTAGAATCACGGGAGCTTAGAGACAATATCCTCGACGGTCTGAACGCCACGTTCCAGAACCTGGTCAAGGAGAAGAAGAAGACCAATTCCGAACTGGCTTTCGTCCAGAACGGAAAACTGGTCAAGGTCAAGGCTACCAATATCTAATTATCTCAGACTCTGCTACACACTCAAAGATCTAAAAGGGGCTTTCGTATCACAGTGAGCCCCTTTTATTCACTTGAAAAATGAACACACCGACTATAGACACATCATTCTTCCCGCTGTTCGGCGCCGGAGAGCATGAAGCCAGGAGAATACTGGAAGCAGCCCTGTCCAAAGGCGGGGACTATGCCGATATCTTTTTCGAGCACACAGTCAGCAATGATCTGTCCCTTAGGGACGGAGAGGTCAATTCCGTGCGGTCCCACATAGATTTCGGTGCCGGCATAAGGGTGCTGAAAGGTGACCGGACGGGATACGCATTTTCTGAAAGCACCCGGTTCGAGGATCTGATGAAGGCTGCTGCGACTGCAGCGGAGATAGCAGGAGGCACGGCAGCTGCAGTAACACTGCCGGAGAACTGCACCCCGGTCAGCTATACCGACCGGTATCCTGTCGTATCCGGATGGGAGGAGCACTCCATCGTGGAGAAAAAGCACTACCTCCTGATGCTGCGGGACTTCATCAACAGAGGTTCCGACCGCATAGTCAGCATCACCGGCAACTTGGGGGACATGCTGACCCGGGTACTGTTTTTCAACTCCCTCGGGGAATGTTTCTCGGACACGCGCCCCATGGCCAGGATGTCCGCCACCGTGGTCATGAAGAACGGCAGCAGGATGGAAAATTTCTACTCGTCCAGGAGCTACCGGAAAGGCTTCGAGTTCCTGTCCGAAGAGATGGCAGCCTCCCTTGCCGACGAAGCCGTGAAAGGGTGCATGAGACTCTTCGAGGCGAACCGGCCTCCTTGCGGGGAAATGCCGGTCGTCATGGGAGCCGGCGGTTCCGGCATACTGCTGCACGAAGCCATAGGACACTCATTCGAAGCGGACTTCAACCGCAAGGGCGTATCGATTTTCTCCGACCGGATGGGCAAGCAGGTCTGCTCTCCCGACATCAATATCGTAGACGACGGCACCCTGCCCCACTTCCGAGGCTCCGTCAATGTCGATGACGAGGGAGTTCCGGGGCAGAAGACATACATGGTGCGCAACGGCATCCTCAACTCCTACCTGCACGACCGCATAAGCGCCCGCCATTACGGAGTCGCCCCCACCGGAAACGGACGCCGCGAATCCTTCCGGTACATGCCGATTCCGAGAATGCGCTCGACCTATATGGAAAACGGTCCCGCAACGGAAGAAGACCTTATCCGGTCAGTGAAAAAGGGTATCTATGTGGACAACTTCGCCAACGGCCAGGTACAGATCGGCGCCGGGGACTTTACATTCTACGTGAAGTCCGGCTACCTGATCGAGGACGGCCGTCTGACACGTCCCGTCAAGGATACCAATATCATAGGCAACGGTCCCGAGGCTCTGGCCTCGATTACCGGCGTAGCCGACAATCTCATAGTGGACGACGGCACATGGACATGCGGGAAAGGACAGTATTGTCCCGTATCATGCGGCATGCCGTCCGTTCTGGTAAGCAAACTTAACGTAGGAGGCATCAATGAATAAGGACATAGCCAGAAAAGCACTGGAAACAGCCCTCGGATGCGGAGCCTCGGACTGCCGTGTCACCCTATCCGAAAGCACACAGACATCGATATCATACCTCAACGGAAGCATAGAGAAACTGCAGGAATCGTCCTCGGCCGTCCTCGGCATAGCAATATTCGCACAAGGACGCTACGGCGCGTTCTCCACCAACAGGATGGACGGAAAGGAGCTGAAGCCCTTCATCGCAAACTGCATCGAGTCCTGCCTCCTGCTGACTCCTGATGAATGCCGCAAAATGCCCGACCCTTCCCTGTACTACCGCGGCGGCCGGCCGGATCTCCTGCAGTGCGACCACTCGTTTCATGACATTCCCTTCAAGGCGAAGACAGAATTCCTAGAGGCCACGGACGCCGAGACCGACAAAAGCGACCCCCGCCTTATATCCACCGCCTGCGACTGGGATGACTGCCTGCGCTCCGACTACATCATCGATTCCCGGGGACTGGAAGTGGAGGCATCGGGCACCTTCTTCTCGGTCTCATGCGAATGTACCGTAAAAGGACACGGCGAGGCCCGTCCCCAGAACAACTGGATCGAAGGTTCCATCTTCTACGGAAATCTCCGCCGCGGATGCGGTGAGACCGCCTACAGAAGGACCCGTCCGATGATTGACGCACGCAAGCTTCCCTCCGGGAAATACAATATTGTGCTGGAAAACACCGTGTCGGCAAAAGCCGTCTCGGCCATCATATCCGCCCTCAACGGCCAGGCCCTGCAGCAGCGCAATTCGTTCCTGATAGATTCCCTGGGCAAACAGATTTTCCCGGAATGGCTGCACATCGCCGACAATCCCCACATTCCCGGACGTACAGGCTCAGGATATTTCGACAGCGAAGGTGTTGCAACCTCTCCCATCGACATCATCAGGGACGGAAAAATATGCACCTATTTCCTCAACACCTACTTTGCGAACAAGCTCGGTATGCAGCGGACCATCGAGGACGCATTCGCCGTATACTTTCCGAAGAACTCCGGCAAGGGCCTGGACGACATCATCCGGCAGACAGGCACAGGCATCCTGATCACCGGATTCAACGGAGGCAACAGCAACCCGGTTACCGGTGATTTCTCATACGGCATCGAGGGCTGGTACTTTGAGAATGGAGAACGCCTCTATCCCGTCAAGGAGATGAACCTAACAGGGAACTTTATATCCCTGTGGGCCCACAATATATTCATCGGCAACGACCCTATCGACTTCATGCAGTGGCAGATACCCACACTGGCATTCGAAGGGGCAGATATAAGTGGAATATAATGAGACAACCTGGACTACTAATATCCTTCATCCCGGTCATCCTGCTGATGATTCTGATTGTTATCGGAGTGACCGTCTTCGGGGCAGACATCACAGGTGGTGCCTCTCAGGTAGCCCTGCTGTTGGCCGCGCTGACGGTCATCGGGATTTCTTTATTCTATCTCAAAATACCCTGGTCCAGGCTCGAGGCCGGCATCACCGACAATCTCAGCAAGACCGGCCCGGCCATCTTCATCCTGCTGATGATCGGCGCCCTGACATCCACCTGGATGCTCTCTGGAGTCGTGCCCACCCTTATATACTACGGGATGAAACTCATCAGCCCAAAGATTTTCCTGCTTGTGATATTCCTGCTCACGGCCATAGTCTCGGTACTCTCCGGCAGCTCGTGGACGACTATCGGCACTATAGGAGTCGCGATGATGAGCGCGGGGACCATGCTGGGTATCTCCGAGGGCTGGCTGGCCGGCGCCATCATCTCCGGAGCCTACTTCGGGGACAAGCGCTCACCCATGTCCGACACCACCAACCTCGCATCATCCGTCGCGGGAGTAAGCCTCTACAAGAATATCAACTACCTGCTGTACACCAATATGCCTTCCTTCATCATCTCCGGCATAGTGTTCACCATCGTGGGATTCACATACACTCCTTCTTCGGAACTGGACCTGAGTGCCCAGTACGCCAGCCTCTCCTCGGCCTTCGTAATCAGCCCATGGCTGCTGCTCATCCCCTGCCTGACAATCTTCATGATATACAAGAAGATACCCCCTTTCATCACCCTCCTGGTCTCAGCCCTGCTGTCCGGCATCATAGCCTTTTTCGTCCAGCCTGAGCTTATCGCACAGATCTGCGGAGACGGAAGGGGATTCAGGGAGTTCTTCTACTTCCTCTACCAGTCCATGGCCGCGGATGTCACGGTATCTACCGGAGACCCGATGCTGGACACCCTGGCCTGCACCTCGGGAATGTCCGGTATGCTCGGCACCATCTGGCTCATCCTGTGCGTGATAGTATTCGGCGGAGTCATGGAGGCCTCTGGAATGATAGAAGCCATCACTGCCAGGATCATTTCCGGCCTGAAAAGCGCGGTACAGCTCGTCTCAGCCACCGTCGCCTCAGGCATCTTCTGCAACCTGGTGCTCTCCGACCAGTACATGTCCATCATCGTACCCGGAAAAATGTTTGCGGAAGCCTACCGCAAGCGCGGTTACGCACCGGAACTGCTCAGCCGCAGTCTCGAGGACTCGGCCACGGTGACATCCGTACTAGTGCCGTGGAACACCTGCGGAGTGGTACAGTCCACCGTCCTCGGAGTGGCCACCCTCACCTACCTCCCCTACTGCATCTTCAACCTGCTGTCTCCCCTGATGTCCATAGCCGTAGCGGCCATAGGCTGGAAGATACACAGACTCAGCGATAACAATCAAACAAACAATAATACCAACGACAATGAAAATCAGTGACAAGAAAGTTGTAGAACTCACCTACACCCTCACAGTTGACGGCCAGGTGGCCGACCAGACCACGGAAGACCGTCCCCTCGACTTCATCTTCGGCATGGGCTATCTACTGCCCAAGTTCGAGGAGAACATAGCCGGCAAGGAGCCCGGTGACACATTTGAGTTCACCCTCACTCCTTCCGAAGGCTACGGCGAGCACAACCCCGACATGATAGTCGAGCTGCCCAAGCACATCTTCGAAGTGGACGGAAAGATTCAGGAAGGCCTCCTCACAGTCGGCAACATGATACCGATGATGAACCAGCAGGGCGGCGTAATGCACGGCAAAGTCCATGAAGTCAAGGACAACAGCGTCATGATGAACTTCAACCATCCCATGGCCGGCAAGACCCTCAACTTCACAGGCAAGATCCTCACTGTCCGCGACGCCACCGAGCAGGAACTGACCGAAGGCCTGCACGGAGAGTTCAAGCAGAGCTCCTGCGGAGGCGGATGCTCCTCCTGCGGCGGAAGCTGCTGCGGCGGTTGCGAGTAAGCACGCATTATAAAACGGGCTGCATTTTTCACCTCCTTGTGAGACCTCGAAAAATGCAGCTCATTTTTTTTGCCAAACCTCCGCAACTACCGCAGATTCAGAATCCGTTACGCAGGAATTCCCGCAGGTCGAGATGTATAATGCCGTTATAATCACTCCTTTTGAC
>HF990324.1 GCA_000432775.1 Alistipes sp. CAG:831 | reverse complement strand
CGAGAATCGTCTCACCTTCGGAAGGTGGGAAAGAGGGAAGGTGGGACAGCGGGAGAGGTGGCTGGCTCAGTGTGCCTTGAGAAATGTATCCAGCGCGGTGAAGTATTCTTCGGTATGGGTGAATGCGGCCTGGAGGTGCTTACAGTCGAATTCCCGGAGGGTGACGAGCGGGGAGGCGGTCAGGGGTTCGAGCAGGCGGCGGGGGCTGACGGTGTCTTCTGTGGCGTGGATCAGCAGCATGGGGACGGAGATGTCCTGAGGACGGAAGCCGGGGGAGAGGAGGGGAGTTGCCGGCAGACGCACGGATTTTCCGTCACTGCCGCTTCCATTGTCATTGTCCCCGTTCAGAATCCTGACGCTTTCCGCCGGATCGGAGATGAAACCGTCCATGATGCAGCTACGGATGAGCGATTTCCTTCCGGGGTATTGCCGCAGATGCTCCCCGACCATGATGGTGCCCATTGAAAATGCCAGCACGTCCACCGGCCTGTCCCGGAGGACGGCGACATGTTCCAGTACCGCCCCGAAATCCCGCAGATATTCGCTGTGGTAGAGCATGTCCCGGTCCGTCGCGAAGTCCTGGCTCCCTCCGAAACCGCGGTAGTCGAACATCCATACGTCGTAGCCCAGGAAGCAGAGTGTCGCCCCTATCCCCAGCCATTGTCCCATATTACCGGCGTCGGCGCAGGCTATCAGTACGGACCTTCCATTTTCTCCGGTGCCGGGCAGATTCCAGATATTGATCCTGTACCCGTCAGAGGTTACCACCGAGTCCTCGACGTACTCGAGGCCGAAGTCCTTCGGTGTGTAGGTGTATTCTTTCTGCGGGTTGATGGCGCGGGCAGCTGTGAGGCTGAAGACCAGGATGAGGGCCGAGGCCAGGAGTCGGGATATCGTTTTCATGATGATGGGTTAACGGTGGTTGAACTTTCGGCCGCATTTACGGCACTGGTAATTGGCATTAAGGTATTTGGTGGACATGGCCATGAAGATGGCGAGCAGCAGGAATATTCCGGCGATGATGCTGCCGGTGCCGGACTGGATGCCGAGCTGCAGCGACCACCAGGGGTAGAAACCGGAGCCGAGGCCCAGGATGACGGACGCGATTATGACCGCGGTGGTGTACCGGGAAGGGGCTATGGGCGTGACGTTGTCGCTGCCGCACTTGGGGCAGAAGGGGATGGCGTCGTGCATCCTGTCGGCGATGGGGGCTATTATTTCCAGGGCTTTTTCGTAGTCCTTGTCGGGTACGTACAGTGCGGTGCCGGAGTCAGGACCATGTGTCCCGGTCCGTCGGTCGGTGCTTTCATCGTTGTGCCTGCGCACTGTGATGTTGTTGGCCTCCAGTACGCTTGAAATGTTGTCGGCGTAGATGCTGCTGTCGCATTTTATCAGAAGTCTCTCGTCCATGGGTGATGCTTTATCGGCAGACAAAAGTACGGAAAAATTCTGTTGCCGCAATGGCAGTGTTTCGCGGGATTTGCTGCCGTTGCGGCAATATTGAGTGGAAAATGCCTATATTTGCACTAACCAAACAAACAGCAATCAGCCCATGGACAGCCGTAAATACTTTTTCTATCACCCGTCATCCCTTGTCGATGTCTGCAAGGACGGCCATGAGCCGAATCCGGATACGAGATTCAAAAGCCTGATCTGGGATGACAGCATCAAGGGTATAACTCTTCAGCAGGAGGTGTTTAGTAACGGGGACCTCAATGAGGAGAAGACTGTCAGGATAAGAGTAGCGATTTTCAAGGACGGGGACTGCGCGGCTTATCAGCATGACGTCAGCCGGTTCAATGAATGGGAATATAAGGAAGGCCAGGTGTCCGAGTCCATAAAGATGGACCGCTCCTCGTATCGGAAGATCCTGGATATGTACAGCGAGGCCTCTAAAAAGGCGACGGAGGAGATTCCACGGAAGATCGTCTGTAAGATGGATGTGGATTATTCCATGCCGGTCGGGCAGGAGGAGGATAAGCTGACGCTGACTGTGCCGGTGAGCAGCGGGATGCTGGAGCCAGGGGTTCTCTACGATATAGGAATCATTGAGGAGGGAGAGGTCCCTGTGCAGTGGAAAGAGTGGGCTTGCTTTAAATTTTTCCGTCTGACAATGCCGGTGGAGGAGATGTTCATCCCTTATTCCGCCTGTCTGAAAGTCATGACACCGATAGGCGGAGAGATATGTTTCAGCAAATCTAAAGATTATCGTCACTACAACGGCTTCTTCTCGGACATTCATTTCGACCCGGTAAGCGACGAGGTAGAAATCAACCCGGCGCTGCTGTGTTTTGAAGTGGAGGTAAAATGCGGCAAGGACGACCTTCCATTCTTTAATATTGTCCTGAAGTCGGGGGATGCTGTGATTTTCAACAGTATGTGCCGGCTGCTCGATGTGGAGGGAACGGACCGCATATATGCTTTCTGCCCGCTCTCGATGGAGAGGGTGCATATTAAAAAATATCCGGAGGTTACGGCATCGCTTCATGTCTTTGACCGGGAAATAGCCTCTTTCCGGTTTTTCACGGACCGGACGGAACGCGGGAAATATCGATTTGACCGCATGAAGCAATAAATGATTTTTTAGTTGCAAGCGCCGGGGATTTTTCTTAAATTTGCCTGAAACTGACTTAATGGCAAAAATATGAAATCGGTAAAATTTTTCCTGGCTGCAACGGCGGTGCTCCTGGCAGCCTCCTGCGGCAGGGGAGAGCTCGGAGAGGGAGGTCTGGTGACTTTCGACTATTCTCAGATGACGGAGGGGCAGGATACTCTGGTGTTCTCGGACCTGGCTGCGGAGCCGGAGTTCATCGCGCTGGACAGCGATACTCTGGATGCATTCACCGCGGCGAAAGTGCTCATTACGGAAAATTATCTGGTCAAGGACGCTCAGGCCATACTGAGCAAGGCTCCTGTCAGGGTGTTCGACCGGCATACCGGGAGATTCATTTGTAACGTGGGGCATCTCGGGCGCGGCCCAGGGGAGTATCTGAATTCCTCTCAGACTTTTGTGGACGAGGACGGCGGCAGGGTGTGGATAATGGATGCGGCGGACCGTATCAAGACCTATGACCTGACTTCGGGGAAATATCTGGGGACTGTCCCTCTGGCATATAAGCCGATGGACGAGTTCGGAGCGGGCTCGGCCAGTTTTATGGTGGACGGGCGGGCCGGTACGCTGACGGTCATGGCGGTGCCTTATGAGGAGGATGCCTGTCCGGCTATAGCCTGGTGCCAGGACCTTTCGGGCAAGATTCTCTGGGAGATACCCGAGGCTGGAAGGCAGCGCACCCGGACTCCCTCCAATACTCTCGTGGGGACGTCCTTCAATATCGACGGTGCGCTGGATGTGTCGTTCGAGTCCAGCGGCAACTGGCCCGATACCCTGTATGTCCTGGAAGGGGATGTGCTGCGGCCGGTGTTTACTGTCAATACCCGGTCATTGAAGAGCGGCTCTTCTTTGAAAAGTACCCTGCTGCCGGGGAAAGTGCTCTCTGTCCTGACGGAAATGCAGGAATACATGCCGCGCATAATCATCGGAGTACCTGTGGCCAATGTGCTTACGGACTTGAAGTCAGGGAAGAGCGTAAGTTATCCTACTGAGATTCTCAATGACTTTCTCGGCGGGTATCAGGGAGACAACTCTATCCAGTGCGGCTATCTGGTCCAGAGCATACCGGCGGAGGAGTTCCTGGAAGCAGCCCCTGAGGCCCTGGAGCAGGGGACACTGACCGGTTCTGCGGCAAGGCAGGTACGTGCAATCCTCTCCAGCCTGCAGCCCACGGACAATGACGTGCTGATGCTGGCCCGTCTAAAAAAATGACGGGAGGGTATTCCGCATTTAAGATAATTTGCTATATTCGCACAGCAAAACATAATCATGAATACTTTGGTCAATACATTATTCTGGTGGTGGCGCGCTCCTTTCCGGGTAAACGGCATGGTGCGGCCTGAATGTGTGTATTGGTCATAGAGATACGGACTTATACGGTATAGCGGCCTGTCGTTTACTTAAACGGCGGGCCGTTTTCTTTTATATTTTACCTTAATAATCATTACACTTATGAAACCTGGGAAAAGATTCTTTCTCGAAGAGCGCGATATCCCGCGCAGATGGTACAACATCGTGGCCGATATGCCGGACAAACCGATGCCGGCCCTGAATCCTGCTACACGTCAGCCGGTAACACTGGATGAGCTGAGCCGGATATTTTCGGTAGAGGCCTCCAGACAGGAGCTGAATATCTCTGACCGCTGGATTGACATCCCCGAGGCAGTATGGGATCAGTACCGCTTCTACAGATCTACGCCCCTGGTGAGGGCATATAGCCTGGAGAAGGCTCTGGACACGCCGGCGCATATCTACTTCAAGAACGAGAGTGTCAGTCCGGTGGGGTCGCACAAGCTCAACTCAGCCCTGGCACAGGCCTATTACTGCAAGCAGGAAGGACTTACGAATATTACTACCGAGACCGGGGCGGGGCAGTGGGGAACGGCTCTGGCATATGCGGCCAGAGTCTTCGGCCTGGAACTGGCGGTGTACATGGTCAAGCTGAGTTATGAGCAGAAGCCCTACCGCCGGTCGCTGATGCAGGTGTGGGGTGCTCAGGTTGTGGCCTCTCCAAGTATGTCGACCAAGGCCGGAAGGCGTATCCTCACGCAGACTCCGAATCATCAGGGAAGCCTGGGAACGGCTATTTCGGAGGCAGTGGAACTGGCGACAACAGTCCCCGGATGCAAGTACGCTCTTGGCAGTGTGCTCAACCATGTAACTCTGCATCAGACTGTCATAGGGCTGGAGGCGGAGAAGCAGATGGAGATGGCGGGGGAGTGGCCGGATGTGGTGGTCGGCTGCTTCGGAGGCGGGTCCAATTTCGGGGGAATATCCTACCCGTTCATGCGGCATTGCCTCCAAGGAAAGCATGCAGGCATGCGCTTTGTGGCCGCGGAGCCTGCCGCCTGTCCTAAGCTGACGCAGGGCCGTTTCATGTACGACTACGGAGACGAGGCCGGTTATACTCCTTTGCTGCCAATGTACTCCTTAGGCCATACTTTCGCGCCGGCGGGTATCCATGCCGGAGGTCTCAGGTATCACGGGGCGGGAACGATTGCCAGCCGCCTTCTCGGCGACAGAAGGATAGAGGCCGTGGACATCGGGCAGGAAGAGTCGTTCAGGGCCGGAGTGATGTTTGCCAGGACAGAGGGCATCGTGCCGGCTCCGGAATCTGCCCATGCCATTGCTGCGGTAGTCAGGGAAGCCCTCAGGGCAAGGGAGGAAGGTATTCCAAGGACAATACTTTTCTGTCTCTCCGGCCATGGTCTGGTAGATATGGTGGCCTATGACCGCTATCTGGCTGGGGAGTAGATGGAACTGCAGGACCGCAGCCAATTTTTTTGTTGGATTTTGCGGTTGTTCTCGTCATGGCTGTCAGTGCCTTGGAAGTGGCTTTGAACACAAAGGGTGCAGGTATTTTAAGTATATTGAAAATGACGAGGATATGAACCTGCTAAGGTACTTGCCCGAGTTCAGGAACCTTATTCCCGAATACGAGGCAAAGACCTGGATATCGGCTGACGGAAGGAGGATGGGGGAGGAGAGAACTTACCTGACCATTTCTGCGATTGCCCTGGCCATGCGGCGTTCGGGGTGGTCGAAATGATTGCCTGGATTCCATTCGAAGACGGTGTCGATGCCCCTGGTCTTTACTGCTTCAACGACGGCAGCGGTGCAATTGTCCACCTGGCTCATAAGGGGATGGCGGGTATGGCTCTCCCGGTCTCCGAGAGAAATGCAGACCTTGCCGATATGCCCTGCCGGAGCATTGTCCCTTATGAAATCCGTGAATCCCGGATACCAGAGCGAGCCGGAGACACTCGCCACACGGGCGAAATTCCCACTTATCCAGCCAGCCCAAAGGGCGAACAGGCCTGCGAGGGAGTAGCCGGCAATCATCGGAATCTGCTGCAGGATACCCATTGCCTTGAGCCGGGCCTCCACCTCCGGCATGCATTCTTCTTTCATCCATTTCAGATGCTCCGTTGCCAGGCCCTTGTACGGAGCCTGTCCCTTCCAGACTGCCGGAGCGGGCCATGGGGACAGTTCGTCGTCCAGTCCGCCGCCGGGATTGTTGACTGATACCAGCACCATGGGAGGGCAGCCCGGCATTTCCCTACAGGCCTGCCATACATCCGCCCCGTTTCCGCGGAACGAGTGTATGTAGATTACCGGTATGGAGGTTGTGGCAGTGAGGCCGTCAGATTTGTCTAACCATACAGTGTAGCTCCTCATATCGTATTTGAAATACAGCAGCTCCCGGCCGTTAACTGCCCTTTTTAACATTGGAGCTTTCCTTCTTCTCCCCATCATCTGCGCCCGTGCCTTCATCTGCACTCGTAACGGTGATGTCCAGCCGTCCTGAGAACGTCACAGTGTTATCCTCCTCCCTGTGCTTCTTCCGAGGCTGGTATATGCCGAGCACAATGAGTACTGCGGCGATGATGATGAGAATTCCTGTCCAGTTCATATCGAAAAATGTATTTCTATCCTGCTTTTGCGATTGTTTCAGCAGCCGCTCCCGTCCAGGTTGCACGATGCCCCTTCTGCGGCTGTGCTTCCGGCATCTTCCATCCCGGGGCTTCGCTTCGCATTTGCCTGAGCTTCTGGGGTAAGCCGGTGCAGACCTGCCTCTTCGGGGGAGAGGGTGACTCTTCCGTCCTCCAGCACGAAGCAGGGAATGCCGATGCTGCCGTTCCTGCGGGCCTCGTCGAAGACCGGGCTGCTGTCCCTCAGGCGGAGGAAGGCCTTGAGGTTCCGTACGTGTTCTCCGATGTCGATTATCTCGTATCCGTCATTATCCCTGACCTGTTCCTCGATACAGGCGCAGTCGGGGCAGGTGTGCATTCCGTAGATTCTGATCATGGTTCTGATGTTTTGGATTTCTTCCGCGAAAATAGGCATTTAAATGAAAACCGACAAGGAAAGGCCCTCCTCCGTAATGCAATTTTAACAGTCCGGAAATATTTATGACAACGTACTGTCATATTTTTGAAACCCCGGCTCCATACTTTTGCGGCCGTTATTTACGTTATGGATAAGAACAGGTTAATTTCAGCTGCAGTTGCAGTATCGATGATGTGTTCCGCCGCCGTTACGGCATCCGCACAGTCAAATGGCAGGGACACTCTCACATCAGGCCCCTGGCTTCAGGGACTGGAGAACAGGGAACTGAAGGCCGGAGCCTATATCAAGGACGGCAAGCTCAATTTCTCTACGAAAGACAATAAGTTCCATGTATGGTTCGACAACCGCATCTACACGGACGTGTCGTTCTACCTGCCCACTGAGTCCGTGGAGGGACTTACATCCAAGATCAACAACGACCTGGAGGAGGATGACGGGGTGTTCCGGTTCAGCAACGGTGCCAGTATCCGCCGGGCGAGGTTCGCGGTGAAGGCCGAGCTGTACGGGAAGTGGTTTGCGGAGTTCGACCTGGATTTCGCATACAACGAGGTGGAGATCAAGGATATGTACTTAGGATACAATTTCAGTGAGCATCTGTCCGTCCAGGCCGGTCACTTCAAGGAGCCGATGAGTATGGAGAGAGTGACCAGCTCCCGTTATATCATGGCAAATGAGCGGCCTATGGCGGTCGAGGCTCTGGCCGGAGGCCGTCGTCTCGGTGTGGCGGTGACATGGTGGGGCAAATACTGGTGGGTATCCGGCGGAGTCTTCGGACAGCAGGTCGATATCATACAGAAGGAGCGCAACAGGGGCAGTGACGGTTACGGATTCACTGGAAGGGTGGCCGTGCCCATTATAAACAATGACGATATCACCCTGCACGTCGGCGGTTATGCAAGCTGGCGCAGACCGGATGCCGGTGGTGAGGAGGACCGTATCGCCCTGTTCCGGACTTTCCCCGAGAGCCGCACCGACCGCAGGCGTTTCGTGCAGGCCGAGGTGGGCAACGTGAACCATTACGCCACTTTCGGGGCTGAGCTGGCCTTCAGGTGGAACAAGTTCCTGGCATACGGCGAGTATCTTTTCACTACCCTGGACCGCTACAAATACAACGGGGATGTCCGCGAGCCGCTTGCGGATGCGGAGTTCATGGGCTGGTACGCCACCGCGTCATACATGATTATAGGGGAGCAGAGACGCTACAGCCCGGCGGATGCCGAGTTCGGAGGAGTCAAGGTCAACCGCAAAGGAGGTAACCTGGAGGTCAGCGCGAGAGTCAGCCATTTGAACCTCAATGATTTTCACGACATGTCATCACCGATAACCGGTGGCTCGGCCTATTCCTACAGTGCCAACCTGAACTGGTATCCGGTAAGCAATATTCTCATAGGTCTCAACTATCTGTTCATGGACAACGACAAGTACGCCGACTCCAAGGGACAGATTACCGCCGGCAACATGCCTCTGAGCCAGGCCAGGCCGGAGGGCATCGACTTTCATGTGCTGCAGTTGAGGCTTATGGTGTCATTCTGATAGTAAAAAGGTTAAATTCAAATAGATATGAAAAGCAGTAGATTCTTTTTCATGGCCGCTGCACTGACTGCGGCACTTACCCTCACAGGCTGCAAGGACGACAGGGAGCCTGGTACAGAGCCTTCGGACGTTCAAGGTCTTTTTATCAATGAGATATGCTCTGGCGGTACGGACTGGATAGAACTGTACAATGCCGGGGAGACCGAGATGGACCTGACGGGCTTCCACGTGCAGGACAATAAGGGAACCGATGAGGAATACACATTCCCTGATGGCTCCACTATCCCGGCAAAGGGCTTTTTAGTGATTGAGGAGGGTACTTTCCAGTTCGGAATATCGGGTGACGGAGATGCCATCACAGTGCTCGACGTGACCTACGCGAAGATAGACGAGGTCATCGTACCTGCGATGGAGGACGGTTTCACCTACGCCAGAACAGAGGATGGCGGTACTTCATGGGATGTCATCGAGGGCGGCACAAAGGGCCGTTCCAACACCGGCACTCCTGACGAGATTCCAGATCAGCCTGGGGACGAGCCGGGTACATCCAGCTCTCCCGTACTGATCAATGAGGTTCAGGGCGCCACCATCGACGGGGAGCAGACTGACTTCATCGAACTTATCAATACCTCTGCCGAAACGGTGGATATCAGCGGCTACAGACTGCAGGACGACAAGGGCTCAGAGGAGGAATATGTAATCACTGACGGTACAATCCTTGAAGCAGGAGCCATAATGGTCTTCTACAAGGACGAGACCTTCACTTTCGGTCTCGGTGGCGGCGGAGACGTAGTGACAGTGCTGGACGCCGAGGGGGATACAGTGGATACGGTAGAGTATCCCGCAATGGACGACGGTTCGTCCTACGCCCGTATTCCCGACGGCTCCGACAACTGGAGCGTTTGCACCGAGCCTACTCCCGGCGAGAGCAACTCTTCCGCTGGCGGGGACGAGCCTGGTACAGCCGATTATACAGCTTTGAGACTGAACGAGCTGAACGGCAATGACAAGTTCATCGAGCTGTACAATACTTCCGATACCGACATGGACATAGCCGGAGTGTATTTCACCAAGGATGACGAGGATACCTTCACCGCAGCTGCAGGAACAGTTGTGCCTGCCCACGGCTTCCTGACCGTCTGGTCCGAGAAGTCTGACAAGGCTGAGAGCACCGAGAATCCGGATTTCCCGATTTTCGAGTTCGGTCTCTCTGCCGACAAGTCGGTGAAGATAGAGCTGTTCGCTCCGGACGGAACTTCGATAGACCTGTTCAAGAACCTGAGCAAGGCCCTTGGCGAGACCTGGGGCGAGGATGACGGAATGTACGACAGCAAGGACAAAGGCTCCTTCGCCAGGGATGTGGACGGTACCGGTGACTGGTACATCATGACGGCAACCGAAGGCAGCAGCAATGCTTCGGCCGAGAAAGTTGAGGGCTCTAAGATAGAATGGTAAAAAGGTTAATATTAGTGTTAGTGAGTATTTCCCTGTTCTGCGGCTGTGTTGGGGCGCAGGACGGGGAAATTCTCCGTTTTGTTTACTGCTCCGACCTGCATTACGGCATAGACAGGGAGTTCCGCGGTGTGGAGGGTGTTCCGGCAGACTCGGTGAGCCGGGCGATGCTGCGGTCGTTCGGCCTTCTGGAAAATGCGGTACTGCCGGATGACGGCGGGGCAGGCGGGGGCAGAGTGTTCGGAAAGCCCGACTTCATAGTCTGTACCGGGGATATCGCCAACAGGATGGAGAGCGGAGTACAGCCGGCATCGGACTCGTGGAGGCAGTTTCTCCGGGACTGGGCGGAATACCAGGACCGCCTGTACCTTGTCCCAGGCAATCACGACATCTCCAATGCCATCGGATATCCGAAGCCAATGTGCCCTGAGCGGGATGCCTCCAGTGCTGCGGGTATCTATAACATGATGATGTGCCCGGATGCGGCTGTCATGGCTGAGGATTTCGACTACGGTACGGACAGGACGCACTACACATTTGTCATGGACAGCGTGCGTTTCGTATTCATGGGCATGTGGCCCGACTCGAGCATGCGGGAGTGGTATGGCAGTGCCGTGCCCTCAGGGGAAGAGCTTCCGGTACTGCTGTTCACGCACGACCCTCCCGGAGCGGACGCGAAGCATTTCACCAATCCCCTTAGCCCTCATGACATCAATCCCGCGGACCGCTTCGAGAACCTGCTGTCCGACACTTGCGCCGTCGGGAACATCGATAGCCTGCCATTGGAGAACTGGCGTGCCCTGGAGCGCTTCATCGCGGGACATCCGGAGATAAAGGCGTATTTCCACGGCGACTGCAACTACAATGAGTTCTACACCTGGCACGGGGTGGACAGCACCGTCGCCATGCCTGTAATCAGGGTGGATTCTCCCATGAAGGGGGAGTTTTCGGCGCAGGACGAGACCCTGCTCTCGTACATAGTGGTAGTACTGGACACCGCGACAGGCCGCCTCACCGCCCGCGAATGTCTGTGGAACACTGACGGCGGCGCCTCCCTTGTCTGGGGTTCCTCTGTCACCGTCCTCTATTAACCGACAGTTTTTCAACGCCGCTGATAAAATGGTTGTCAGATGCGAGAGAAAGGTTGTATAGATACAACCATATTGAAAACTTTTGTATATTCGCATCGTTGATAATAAATGCTCAGGCGTATGAAATGCCTAAATATCAAGAAAGCATTGGCTGCGTGGCAGGAGTTGCAACCATTATCCGATAAGGATAGAGAAAGGCTTAGCCGTCGTTTTACAGTGGACTTCAACTACAACAGCAACCATATTGAGGGTAATACACTGACCTATGGTCAAACGGAAATTTTGTTGCTCTTTGGGTTTACTTATGTGTAAATGCAGGAAGTCCAGACACTTATGTATAACTATTATGTTTAGTGACATTGCTTCCGGTTAATTGACCTTAATTGACCTTACATCATTACATAACCTGAACAGCCAAATCTTCTATTTGTCGTTTCAGTCGAGAGATGATGAGGTGACTGTATCGTACCATAGCCACAGAACCCTCATAGTGTGTCCGCTGATTGTTGTCCAACTTGTTATGCAGTGAGACAAAAAACAAAAGAAACAGACATTGGTATCATTAGCAGCCGCCGTATCCGATTGTAACCATTTAACCGTTTAACCGTTTATAACCGATTATAGCCGTT
>HF990323.1 GCA_000432775.1 Alistipes sp. CAG:831 | reverse complement strand
TCTATTTCCGATAGAATAGCCCAAGAGTCAGATGAAGAGAACGAGGCAATTATTGTATGTGTCTCGACATAATCGCTCAATTTTTCAATGTCAAAACTTTCTTTCTTGATTGAACAAGCAGATGTGAACTTTGAAGGAACTCTATTTTCAACGTTTAGTATGTTGACATCAACAGTTGCCGAATCAAAAACTTTGAATCCAGCAAAATCAATCAATTTAGAAGGATTATATTTCTCGGTCAATAATGAACGAAGTGGTTTGCCATAGGCGGATTTCAACCAACCGTTCGAGGTGATGAATGACAGAAGAGCATCTTGTTTTAACAATTCCATTCCCATTTCGTAGAACAGGCAATAGATATCCCCAGTGCGTTCATAAGTCTCATAGCCCATTTTTTGAAGCGCATCTGCATCAGTTCCCATCTTCTGCAATTGTATATATGGTGGATTCCCGATTATACAATCGAATCCGGTAAAGTGTCCATATTCATCCAAAATTTCTGGAAACTCTATACGCCACTCGAAAGCTCCGACAAACATTTTATTATTTCTGATTTCTTCTATTTCATCATTTAATTTGCCTATCTTGCTTCTCAGTTCCTTTTCTTGCTTTGCTTGTATAATTTGTTCCTTTTTGGAAATCTCAAAAAGTTTGGGAGCAATCAAATCATTCAATTCTCTTTCCAGCTGCGTTTTACGCAAAACTTTCGGATCATTTTGATTTATCTGTGTCCTCAAATTAGATTTAATTGTTGAAAGCATTTCTTCAAGTTTCCGCTTCTCATCTTTGCTATGGGCATTCTTGTAACTAGTTACAGCATCTTTGTACTGGCTTATGGAAATGTTATTTTTCTTGAGTATTTCCGATATATCCTGTTTGAGGTCAAAACGATGAACGAGAGAGTTTCCAACTTTAATATTAATGTCAATATTAGGCAGAGTCTCTAGTTCCGAATAACCGCTTTCTTTTGTATAATAGGCGTTTTTCAACAACTCAATCCAAAGACGAAGGCGGCAGATATTGACCGCATTAGGATTAAGGTCAACTCCGAACAGGCAGTTTTCGATAATTTTGCGTTTTTCGTTGAAGAGTGCCTCTTGTATGCGCTGTGTCTCATCATTACCCGGGATATAGACGAATAGAACACCGTCTGAATCAGAAACGATAAGTTCGTCATTCTCTATTTCGATGTTCCAATCTTGCTTTTTGATGCGTTTCCCGTTACGATCCAAGAGGATGCCAAGGTCGTATTTTGTGCGGAGCATCTCGTTGAGTACAGACACGAGGAAATGTCCGGAGCCGACGGCTGGATCGCAAATACGAATTGAGTCCACAATGGTATTAGCCTTGCTGTAATCGTCAATATCCTTGTCTTTTAATGCCTCGTAATTCTGACAATCCCACCCCATTGCTTCATTGAATTTGCGTACGACGGTCGCTTGGATAGCTTCCCTGCTCATATACATCGTTACAGCCCCAGGGGTAAATACGGAGCCGTCCTTGTGACCGTTAATCTTTTCAAAAATAAGACCGAGAACAGAGGCATTGATGATTGTCTTTGCGGTTTCCTGTACATCTGCAGAACTTTCACTTGCGAAATCGTAGGCATCAAGAAACTCCAGTAGGTAACGTAATGTCGGCAAACTTTTGTAACGTGGCTTTGTACCATCCTTAAGCACTGTGCTGCTGTAAAGAGGTAACTCACTGTTGTCAAGATTGCTGATTTTAATTGTTTTACGTTCTAATGCGTTTACTTCGAACAAGGAACTATTCAGATAGGGAATTTTACCGAATTTATCGTTAATTTCGCCTCTCCTATCACATGGTCGTTTTGCCAATACTTGGAAAAACAACTTATTTAATTCGTCATAATTAGGGATAAATTGAGGATGTAAAAATGCATATGAGGTGTCGCCTTTGTGATATTTAACAAGCTGTGCCTCCAATAATTTAAGAAATAGAATCCTGTTTATCCAATTGATGGTTAATTCCAATGCTACATTAAAAAGTTGTTCGGATTTGTCTTTTCCGAAAGTAGTACGGTTAGGTATGTCGTCTAAGCAATCCTCGCTGTCAAGAATTGTAATGGTATTTTCCAATATTGATGCAGGATTTCGATTTTCTGCATTCTTTCGCATAATAATGCGTTTATGACTTCCTTTATCCTCAACTTCTTCCAGTCCGATGATATAGAGTAACTCACTGTAAAATTTTGTATTAAGAGAATTACTGTCATTCCGGGTACGCTTTTTCAGTAAATGTTCAGGACTGAAAACTTTATATAGTTCGATAAGTCGTTTGTTATTTTCTGAATTCAAAGCGGATTTGTACTTCTGAATATCAAACCATGTATAGGAAAGGTAGTCTTTTACAGATTCAATAGCTTCGGCAGCAATTTCTCTGTAAAAAAAATCTGTCCTGTCTGAGGTTAAGACACCGTCATTAAACTCTGCGAATTGTTTTAAAAGCTTCTTGTTAGAATAAAATACCCGTTCAAATTCTTGAGCATCAAATATAAAGAACTCATAGATATTGGTTACGATAAGCTGCTTTAATTGTATATTTTTCTTTTCAACGCGTTCGCGAAGATAGTACAATAGCAATTCTTGTAATGCTTTTTTATTCAGATTGTCTCTAGTAATCATTTCAGATACATTAGTTGGCATCTTTACTTCAATGATTACTCCTATAGGTGATTCTATGCTATTACCAAGATGAATAGCACAGTCTATACGACCATTGGGGGAAACCTTGTAGTTCTGTCCATAAAAGGCCTGTTTGAGAAAATCCATTAAATCACCTTTGATTTTCTCCTCTGTATCAATTGTGGAAATCTGCCTGTAAAATATTTCAAGTTGGTTCCTGAACGAATCAAATGATTGCTTATCAATACTTACTTGTCGGTAAGTCTTGTTCAATGACTTTGCTATTGTCTGTTCCGGCATATTACTTATTTTAATGAGTTCTATTATTGATAACGGCTTTTATTCTATTCTTCCTGTTCTTCTAACCATTCTTGTAGCTTGTTCTGGAGCAACTTTTTATCTGGCAAATACAGGGCATATTGCTGGGCATATATATTGGAATCCTTTGGCAACGTCAATTCTACCAATGCATCTTTCTTTTCTTTGCAAAGCAGAATGCCAATTGTCGGCTTTTCAAAATCCTGCTTCACATACCGGTCATAATAATTGACATACATTTGCATCTGACCCAAATCCTGATGTGTAAGCTTTCCTACTTTCAAATCAATCAGGACATAGCATTGCAGCAGACGATTATAAAATACAAGGTCTACATAGAAATTTTCTTCCTCAAATGTAAATCGTTTCTGTCTGGCTTCAAATAAAAATCCCTTTCCCAATTCCAATAGAAAATGTTGCATCTTGTCGATTATGGCATTTTCCAACTTGGTCTCAGAATAAGACGCATCCGGCTTTAGACCTAAGAACTCTAATGTCAAAGGATTTTTTATGATGTCGTCAGGTTTATTGATTGTTTGTCCTTCATGGGAGAGCCGCATGACTTCATCTTTATTGCGGCTTAAGGCTAAGCGTTCATATAGGCTTGAACTATATTGCCGTTGCAATTGACGAACGCTCCAGTTTTGTTTTTGGCACTCAATTTCATAAAAGTGGCGTTCTTCTTCAGATTCAATGCGCATTAACACCAGATAATGAGACCATGAAAGTGTAAAAGGGTATAATACAGGTGATTTACGTAATTTTGTTATGTTTTTTTGGATTTGGTCAACACTGTTGACCAAATTGTTGCCAAGAGATTCGGTCAACGCTGTTGCGCCAATTTCTTTTGCCGAATATATCATAAAAAACTTGCGGCATCTTTTCAATGTCTCTACAGACCAGCCATCACCTAATCGTTCTGTCAGTATCTCTGATACGTCTTTTAATAATTGCTTGCCGTATGCTGCACGTTCTTCTCCTTCCTGTACAACACTTACAATGACATGTCCTATTTCATATTTAGTGATAACTTCTGCGAGATTGACTGACCGAGCAACATTGGCTCGAGCATCGATAATCAACCGCTCGATACGTGCTGCGATATCTGCTACAATGTTGTTATCTATATTTTGTATTTTATTCATGGTCGTTAGGGATATCTTTACTTATTAAATCTTGAACTTTCACGCCCAAGACTTCAGCAATTTGAAATAGTGTTTCAAGACTCGGCTGGCTGGTGTTGGTACACCATTTCGAAACCGTGGCCTGATCTTTCCCTAATTGTTCCGCCAGCCAACGGTTGGTGCGTTTTGTTTCTGCCAATACCACTTTCAAACGGTTCATATTCTTGCCCATGATATTACTTATTTTATCCAACTGCAGCAAAGATAATAATTTTTATGTTTTTGCCCTTACTATTAGAATTATACTCAAATAAATTGACGTTTTATGCATAATTCTAAATATGATTATCTATATTTGCTTATATTTAATGAAAATAAAAGTCATGGGTGTATTAACAGATAGTTTGCATACGTATAACATTCAAAAAGGCGATTTGGAGGAGTTATATGGAATTTTCAGATCTGTAAATGATTATGATATTCCTATTGTACGTTACATAATATATCCTGGCTCTGGACTGATACGACAAAGAATCAATCCTCAAGGGAAAGAATTTTATAGTATTTCTGAATTAAACTATCCGCCCGCTATTTGTTTGCCAAAATATGGACGAGTAAATCTTCCATATCAATCAATGTTTTATGCTTGTTCTTTTCCTAAAACTTACAGGAATGGAACTCCTCTGCCAAGAGTGGTATCGTTATTGGAAACGTCTTCTTTCTTTAAAGACAAGGATAGTGTTGGCATAGAGCGAGCAACCGTATCTCGGTGGGAAGTGACGAAACCGCTTAATCTTATTGCGCTTCCTTTTGTTGGAGGATATGCGGAACCATGTCAAGACGTATTAAATTTTGCTCGATCGTGGTATGATATAATACAAGATGCTTCGGTTGATCCTGATGGCCTAGAATTGATACAATACATGTCTAATGAGATATCAAAAGATTTTGCTTCTGACCATGAATATATGATAATTGCGAATTTTGTAAATTATCTACTCAATGTTAATATGAAAACAAAAGATTCAGATGGTAATCCGTCTGTGCCAGCTCAGGGAAACGGTTTTAATGTGGCCATCAAACCTAATGTTGCAGATACAAAAATTCGTTTTGTTGGAGCATCATTATGTCATCTTTTGAAACAACGTGATGAATCATATGTTGCCATAATGAAGGATGCTCATTTGAATCCAGATAGAACACTGACATATACAGACAGAATCTTGAGCAAAGAAGAAATGGCAAAATACGAGCAATATGCCGATGGGCTTACCTTTGTAAATTAATTATGATTTTCATACGAATACCCAATTTATTTGTCTGAATGATTATTTATTTGAAATATTATCATTTAACTTTTTGGGACTATATAACATTTTTTGAAATAAAAATAATTCATCTATCATATGGGACAATTTAAGGATATAACAATTAAGGAGGTCATTGAAGAAATCAATGTCAGTTACTTTCTCCCGGACATTCAAAGAGAATATGTTTGGCTAGATCGGGCTGCAGAAAAGAAAATAGAACAATTATTTGACTCTATATTAAGGAATTATCCAATAGGTTCTTTCTTGTTTTGGAAATTAAGAAAAACTGATGTGGAAACAGATAGGTCAGCTTTACCAGACTCGGATAAATTAAACTTTCAGCTATATCAATTCATTGAGGATTATGATGTTAGAAATCCTCATAATGAAAAAATTGATATTGCAAAGGTTAACTCTAATGACTTAAATATTGTCCTTGATGGTCAGCAGCGATTAACTTCATTGTATATTGGATTAAAAGGTTCCCGAACTCTGAAAAAACCAAAAGGTTGGTGGGATAATCCAAATGCTTTTGAATTAAAGAAGCTATATCTCAATTTAAGATATCAGCCCAGTGAGGAAGACACTGAAGATTGCTATCAATTTGAATTTAAAAATCCCACTCAAATACCTTCTCCGGATAAAAATAATTTCTGGTTTAAAGTTGGTGACATTCTTAATCTACAAAGTCTAAATAGGTATTGTAGAGAGAATGAATTGGACGATATGGAGGCAGATATATTGGAGAAACTTAAGAATGTGATATGTACAGAACGATTGATTTCTTATTTTGAGGAAACAGAAAAGAATCTTGATAAAGTCTTAAAAATATTCATTAGGGTTAATAGCGGAGGGACAAAATTGTCTTACTCAGACTTGCTTATGTCAATTTTGACTGCAAATTTCTCGTCAGATATAAGAGGAGAAATGAATGTATATGTTGATAAGTTTAGGGCTACAGGATTCGGTTGTTTCGGTAGAGATCAAATATTGAAAACCAGTTTGTTGCTAATTGGCGCAAACCACATATTTAATCTGCGGAATTTCAGCAAAACTAATATTCACTCAATTGAACAAAATTGGGAGAAAATAGTCACGTCTATTACAGATGCAGTACGTATTGTAGAAGATTTTGGGTATTCTGGACAATTGGCATCCGGTTACATCATTTCAGTTATTGCGTTTTACTTATATAGGAATGACATACTATATAACAAACTTGGCAATGTTGATAAAGAGGCGATGTTTAAGTTTGTCAGAACAGCACAGATTACTTCATACTTTACCACCTCATTGGATAGAAAACTTAGCTATGTGCTAGAAGGAATGAATGGTGTGAAGGATTTCTCGGAATTTAATGTTAGAATGGCGAAGATGGATGCCAATAAAGCATTAAAGGTAACTGTTGACGATGTGGAAGATTTGCTTACATTGCAATATGGCAATCCTGCGATATTGCCGGTTCTACAAGTACTATATCCACACCTGGATTATAAAAACTCCCAATTCCACATTGACCATATATATCCCAAAGCTAAGTTTACTACTAAAAATACGGCTCTTTCTCCGGATTTTCTTGAAGAAAAAAATTATCTTTTCAATCTACAATTATTAGAGGGTGTTGAAAACATACGAAAAAAAGACGTTGATCCAAATGTATGGATTATAGAACATTTTGGTAATGATGCCAATAAGATTGCTGATTATAAGAGCAAAAACTATATTGACGCATGCTGCACAATGCAGTGGAATGATTTTAAGACATTCAAAGAGAAACGAACTGAAGCTCTTCGTGCCGCATTGATGCTTGCATTTAAATAATGTGTAGGATTGAAGATAAATAAGTTTGCCCTCCATTTCCTCCCATCGCCTCAGACCGTCTCAAACGGCGCGGTTTGTTTGCGCAAATCTCATTGATTGTTGCATAATATATTGATAATCAATGTATATAAACTTCTTCAACGAGGAAGAATATTGATAGCCTTCAGATAGGTTAAGCAATTGAATACCGGCGCGACAGACAATGAGGATTTGTTTGTCGCGCCGGTGTTTTATACGGTAGCTGTCTGGGTGAAGTCGGCGGCGGAGGCCATCTTGGCTGCGATGCGGTCGGTGGCCAGGTTGCCGATACTGCCGGTATGGGTGTGGTGCAGGGTGCGGTCTGCCTTGAATGTCCCGGAGTTTACTTCCTTGCCGACAGCGATGTATGCGTCTCTGAAGGGTGTCCCGGACAGGACACGGCGGTTGACTTCTTCGACAGTGAACAGGCTGTCGTATAGTGGGGAGTCGAGGATTCCTGTATTTACCTGAATATGGTTAAGCATATGGCATGTCATCTGCAGGCAGCCGTGCATGAGCTCGAGGGTGGGGAACAGGATGTCCTTTAGGAGCTGGAAGTCGCGGTGGTAACCGTGGGGCATGTTGCTGCACAGCATGGCTGTCTCATTCCAGCAGGACATGATGCGGTTGCACTTGCCCCTGATAATCTCCCATACGTCGGGATTTTTTTTATGGGGCATTATGCTCGAGCCGGTGGTGAGCTCTGCCGGAAAGGAGATGAAACCGAAGTTCGGGCACATATAGAGGCAGCAATCGGAAGCGAATCTATTGAGAGTAAGGGCGATGGAACCCATCGCGGAGGCTGTGGCCAGTTCGGTTCTTCCTCTGCTGAGCTGTGCGGCTATAGAGTTGAAGTCCATACTGCCGAATCCCAGCAGCTCTGTGGTCTTCTCCCTGTCCAAAGGAAATGAACTGCCGTATCCTGCCGCTGATCCGAGAGGATTCTGATCAGTTACCAGATAGGCTCCGCGCAGCATGTACATGTCTTCCGAAAGGGCTTCGGCGTAGGCTCCGAACCATAGTCCGAATGAAGAGGGCATGGCTGTCTGTCCATGGGTATATCCCGGCATAAGGATGTCCTTGTATTTCCCGCTTAGTTCCTGCAGTATGGAAAAAAGATCCAGAATCTCATGCCGGAGCCTGAGTATCTCGTCCTTCAGGAAGAGCTTGATGTCCACCAGTACCTGGTCGTTCCTCGACCGTCCCGAATGTATTTTCTTCCCTATGTCGCCCAGCCTGCGTGTAAGTATAAGCTCCACCTGGGAGTGGATGTCCTCTACATCGTCCTCCAGGCTGAATGTGCCGGCTCGTATCTCGGCGGCTATATCCTTAAGTCCTGCAGTCAGAGTCTCCAGCTCTCCGCGTGTGAGGAGTCCTATGCTTTCAAGCATTCTTATATGGGCCAGCGAGCCCTGTACGTCGTATTCTGCCAGTCTGAGGTCGAGAATCCTGTCGTTGCCTACTGTGAAGTTTTCTACGTAGGTGGTGGCTTCAGTGCCTTTGTTCCAAAGTGTTGCCATTTTCCAGTTCTATTTTTCCAGTGTGGTTATGATGTCCGCGAGTGAGGATATGAACCTGATGTAAGTTCTGATGCCATCCTCTATCTCTGCTATTGTCACATACTCGTCTTTCCGGTGCGAGCGGGCCGAGTCTCCCGGGCCTGCCTTGATTGCATCGCATCCGATTCTTATCCAGTCTGAAGTGGTGGGTGAAACGAATGTCTCCATACCTATGGCTGAGGTACACTGCAGCAGTGGTGAACCGCTTCTGGTTGAGGATGCCCTGTTGTCCATATTGCGCGGAACAAGCCTGCTTTTGCAGATGCCCTGCAATATCTTCAGGATGTCTTTGTTGGAGTATTCTCCGTTCGGGCGGATGTCCACGACAAACGAGCACCGGTCCGGAATCACGTTGTGGGCCGTTCCGGCTTGTATCTGCGTGATGTTGAGGTGCACTTCTCCCATCAGAGGGGAAATTCTGCCAAAACGGAAATTCCTCATGCGGTTGATGTCATCAAGTGCTGTGTAGAGGGCATTGTCCCCTTCATTTCTGGCAGCATGTCCGCTTTCCCCTTCCGCCAGGCCGTCCAGAACCAGCAGTCCGCGTTCTGCCACTGCCGCTTTCATGCCGGTGGGCTCTCCTATGACGGCCCATTGAGGAGGTCTCAGGACAGTGCCGTCTTCGTATGGCAATCCATCCGCCAGTGCATCCCACACAGCTTCCATCCCGCCTTTCCCGGAACGTTCCTCCTCTGTGCTGAGTACCAGCATCAGGTTGACGGGCAAGGGCTTGTCGTAGAAATACCGGTGTGCGGCAATCATCGATACTGCCGATGCTCCGTCGTCATTGGAGCCTAGGCCGTATACGGAAGGACCATGCTCAATGACAGTCCCCGGTGCATCAGGATTATATGGGTCGGAAGAGTAGTCAGAGGCGGGCATGACTGTGTCGAGATGGGCGCACAACATCAGGGTCTTCCGGTCCGGGATGTATCCGGAATTGATTGAAATAATGTTGTTTCTCAGTCTGATATGTCTTATGTCTGCGTGGGTGAGGAAATCGGATACGTGCAGACTGACCATCTCTTCCTGAAATGAGGGAGAGGGGATTGCCACCATCTCCCGCAGCAGGGTGACGGCATCGTCCAGTAACGTATGTATGTCCTTGTTCATGGCTTATGGAGTATTATTCTGCTTCCTTTGCCGTTCAGCAGATTGCGGGCATGGGTGACTGTCACGTTGCTTACTCCGCAGCGGAGGGCGGCGAAGGCGTTGTCAAGTTTGGGAATCATACCGGAAGCTATTCTTCCGGCTTCTTTGAGCGAGCAGTACATGGAGTAGTCCAGTACCGGTATAAGTGAACTGTCGTCATCTCTGTCGTAGAGCACTCCTTCTTTTTCAAAGCAGTATGTCAGGGAGATTTCTTCTGTCCCGGACGAGGCCAGGGCGGCTGCCAGGGCGTAGGCAATGGTGTCTGCGTTGGTGTTGAGCAGCTGGCCGCATCCGTCATGTGTTATTGCGCAGATTACGGGAGTAATGCCCGAGTTCAGGAAGCGGCGGAGGATACCGGTATTGATACCGTCCGGGGAAACGTCACCTACGAATCCGTAGTCAAGAGAACCTGCCGGCCTTTTCTCTGCCCGTATCAGGTCCGCATCCGCTCCGGAAAGGCCGGCCGCGGAGCAGCCCAGGCTCTGAAGCAATGCCACAATATTCTTGCTGCACCAGCCGGCGTAGACCATCGTCACGGCTTTCAGGGCCTCTCCGTCCGTAATCCGGCGTCCTTCCATCATTACCGGTTCCTGTCCAAGGGCCTTCTGCAGGCGGCTGGCCATTACTCCGCCTCCGTGCACCAGTATCCTGGCGTCTTCTATGGAAGCGAAGTCGCTCAGAAACTGCTGCAACATTTCCGGGCTGTCAATCACGTTGCCTCCTATCTTTATGATTCTGATTCTGCAGTTCATGTCTTTGTCATTTGTCCATATCCAGAAGTATCTCCTTGAGCACCGTCTGGGCGGAGACCACACGGTTGGCAGCTTCCGGGATAACCAGTGACCGCGGACTTTCTATCACATCGTCGGTCACTATCATGTTTCTCCTTACAGGCAGACAGTGCATGAACCATGCGTTCTCCGTCAGGGCCATCTTCGCGCTGTCCACTGTCCAGCTGCGGTCTGTGCTGAGCACCTTGCCGTAGTTGTCTCCTTCATAGGCTGCCCAGTTCTTGGCATAGATGAAGTGGGCTCCCTCGAAGGCTTTCTTCTGGTCATATTCGATGACGGCCTTGGCTGTAAAAGCCGGGTTCAGCTCATACCCCCTTGGGTGGGTGATTACAAATTCGTAGTCTGTCATGCCTATGCCCTCGGCGAATGAGTTCGGTACTGCCTGCGGGAGGGCTTTGGGGTGCGGCGCCCAGGTCATGACGATTTTAGGCTTCTCAACCCGTTTGTATTCCTCTATTGTGATCAGGTCCGCAAAAGTCTGCAGGGGATGTCTTACGGCTGCCTCCATGCTTATGACGGGTTTGCCGGAGTATCTGATGAACTGGTTGAGGATGGTCTCTCTGTAATCTTCCTCCTTGCTTTCAAAGCGGGCGAATGAGCGCACTCCGATTATGTCGCAGTAGCATCCCATTACGGGAATGGCTTCGAGCAGGTGCTCCGGCCTGTCCCCGTCCATTATCACTCCGCGCTCGGTCTCAAGCTTCCAGGCTCCTTGGTTGATGTCCAGGACAATGACATTCATGCCGAGGTTGAGTGCGGCTTTCTGGGTACTCAGTCTTGTTCGCAGACTGGAGTTGAAGAATACCATCAGCAGGGTCCTGTTGCGGCCCAGCTCCCGGTCTGCGAATGGATGCTCTTTTATATACCGGGCCTTTTTGAGGGCTGACTGCAGGTCGCCCAGTTGCAATATGGATGTAAATGTTTTCATTGTTTTACTGTTTTTCTGCGGTTAGTCTGTGCCAGCTGTCCATAAATCTGCCGGCGGTTTCAATAGAGAGAGTCAGGGGTGGGAGGAGGCGTATGACGTCTGTCCCGGCGCAGCCCGTGAAGAAATGTTCCTGAAAGAGCAGTCTGTCCCTGAGTCCGGTGTATTGAGGCTTGACCTGAAGGCCTATCATGAGACCGCGTCCGCGGTATTCTTCGAGGGCATGGTCAGGATGTCCTCCGGGGTGGAATGCCATGCGCAGGTATTCACCTGTCCTGGCGGCATTTTCCATCAGGTGCCCGTTTTCCATGACGTCAAGGACAGCCAGGGCGGCAGTGCATGCCAGGTGGTTGCCTCCGAATGTGGTTCCCAGCAGTCCGTAGGAGGGCTTTATCTCGGGGGAGATTATTACCCCTCCGATGGGAAAGCCGTTGGCCATGCCTTTCGCGGCAGTGACGATGTCAGCCCTGATGCCCGAGAACTGGTGGGCGAAGAATTTCCCTGTCCTTCCGTATCCGGACTGTATTTCATCCAGAATCAGGACAGTGCCGTGCTTGTCACAGAGGTGGCGGAGTTCTCTGAGAAATCCGTCATCGGGCATGTGTATTCCGGCTACTCCCTGGATGCCCTCGATGATGACTCCTGCGTAGGTGCGGGTGGAAAGCTCCCGCTCCGCCGCTTCAGTGTCGTTGAGGGGAACGAAAGTCACATTACAGGAGGAGTTGAAGGAAGACCGCAGTGCCGGATTGTCCGTAGCGGCGACGGCTCCGGATGTCCTGCCGTGGAAGGATTTGCGGAATGCCAGGATACGGCTTCTGCCGGTATGGAATGAGGCCAGCTTGAGGGCATTTTCATTGGCCTCGGCTCCGGAGTTGCACAGGAATAGGGAGTAGCTGTCATATCCGCAGGCCTTTCCCAGTCTGCGGCCCAGTTCTTTCTGCAGGGAGTTCTGCACGGCGTTGGAGTAGAATCCCAGTCTGGATAGCTGTTCCGAGACGACCTTGATGTAGTGCGGGTTGCTGTGTCCGATGGATATTACGGCATGACCGCCATAGAGATCGGTGTATCTGGTCCCGTTTTTGTCCCATATAGTGGTGTCAAGTCCTCTTACGGGCTCTATGTCCCACTGTCCGTATACTTTGAAAAGGTCCATGTCTGTAAGTTGTTGGTTTTCTTAAAAAGCTGATGGCTTGAATTTCAGACCACAGTCCTCGGGGAAGGAGAACATCAGGTTCATATTCTGTACGGCCTGTCCGGACGCGCCTTTGAGCAGGTTGTCTATTATGGAGCTGATATGGACATATCCGTCGTGCAGCTCCACGTGCAGCAGCCCTTTGTTGGTGTTTACCACTTCTTTGAGGGATACCGCTCCGGTGGAATGGAAGACGAAGGGGGAGTCTGCATAATAATCTTCGAACAGTCTTGTGAAGGCTTTTTCTGAGACCCCTGAAGCAGCCCGTGTATATACGCTGGCGAAGATGCCGCGGGTGAAACCTCCCCTGAATGGAACGAAATTGATTGTCGGCTCATTTCCGGATATGCGGCCTAGATGTTTCCGTATTTCTCCCAGGTGCTGGTGGGAGAACAGCTTGTAGATGGACAGGTTGTTGTCCCTGTAGCTGAAGTGGACGCTTTCTACAGGCTTTTTCCCTGCTCCTGTAGAGCCTGTGACAGCACTTACATGGACCTCGTCTTTGAGGAGTCCGGCAGAGGCCAAGGGCAGCAGTGCCAGCTGTATGACCGTTGCGAAGCAGCCGGGATTGGCTATGCTGACGGCTTGCCGGATATCCTCCCTTGCCGCTTCCGTGAGTCCGTAGACGAAATGCCGCTCCGCGTAGTCCTCCTCGAGACGGAAATCATTTCCAAGGTCTATGATCCTGCAGTCCTTGCCTATGTTGTGGCTGTGGATGAATTCCCTGGACAGGCTGTGGCCCAGGCATAGGAAAAGTACGTCAGGGTCATGCATCTCCGTTCCGAACTTCAGGTCCGTCTCGCCGATGAGGTCCCTGTGTATGTCCGCTACCGGTATTCCATCTGCTGACGAGGATAGAACATCCGTCACCCTGACCATGGGGTGGTTCAGCAAAATCCGGAGCAGTTCGCCTCCGGTATAGCCGGTACCCCCGGCAATGGCTGCCCGTATCATAGCGTATCGGCTATATGGCCGTCTCCGGTCCCGTTGACACTGTAGTATATCTTCAGCGGATTGGCCAGTACTTTGGTGAATCCTGTCACATCAGCACCTGTATAGGAGCGGTTTATTTCCCCATAGGTGCCGAATCTGGAGCTCATCAGGTCATGGGGACTCCTGCAGCCCAGTACGGAGAAGCTGTATGGCCTCAGCTCCACTTCCACTTCTCCCGTGACGTACTGCTCCATACTGTCCATCATCGCTTCCATGTCCCGCATTACCGGATCCAGGTACATGGCTTCGTGCATCTGCTGTCCGTACCAGCAGGCTATCTGGTCTTTCCAGTAGAGCTGTCCTTTGGTCAGGACGTGTTTCTCCAGCAGGTGATGGGCCTTGATCAGGATAAGTGGGGCAGCTGCCTCGAAGGCAACCCTTCCCTTTATGCCGACTATGGTGTCTCCGACGTGGATGTCCCTGCCTATGCCGTATGGCGCTGCAGTTGCATGAAGCTCTTTGATCAAGTCTACAGGGTCCATTCTGTTCCCGTCGAGCGATACCGGCTCACCCTTCTCAAACCCTATTCTGATATGCAAGGTATCCTGTCTGCTCACCTGTACCGGGTATGCTTCTTCTGGCAGACAGCCGTCGGAGGACAGGGTCTCCACTCCTCCTATGCTGGTGCCCCAGAGTCCCTGGTTGATGGAGTATCTGGATTTCTCCCATGAGAAACTGAATCCATGGGAGGTCAGGTAGGAAATTTCTTCCTGGCGGGTTATTGCCAGCTCCCGGACAGGCGCGATGATTCTTACTTCGGGAGCCAGAATCTCGAAGACAATATCGAAGCGTACCTGGTCATTGCCGGCACCGGTACTTCCGTGGGCGACGTATGAGGCTCCGAGTTTCCGGACGTGCCTGAAGACTTCAAGTGCCTGGAATATTCTTTCTGAACTTACGGACAGAGGGTAGGTCGCATTTTTAAGGACGTTGCCGTAGATGAGGTATTTGAGTCCCTTGCGGTAATATGTGCGGGAGGCGTCAACGGTTGTGTGCGATGCGGCTCCCAGGGCGAGAGCCCTTTCTCCGATGGCCTTGGTTTCCTCCTCGGTGAATCCGCCTGTATTGACGGTTATGGTGTGTACCTCAAGATTTTTCTCGTTTTTGAGATACGGGACACAGAATGATGTGTCAAGCCCTCCGCTGAAGGCCAGTACTACCTTATTGTTCATGACTGCGGGTGATTTTGGTTTTGTGAAATTTATTTATGGTTCTGATACGGATGTGCTCGAAGGGATCGTAGAGGAGACCGGTGCACAGGCACATCCTGAAATTGTTTTTCTGCAGTATGGGAAAATTCCTGCATCCGTGGCAGCCCTTCCAGAATTCAGGGTCGCATGTGAGTTCTGAGAAGGGTACCGGTCTGAATCCAAGCTCGTAGTTGATTCTCATCACTGCTGCGCCGGTGGTTATGCTGAATATTTTTGCGAAAGGGTAGAGCTCGCGTGAAAGGAGGAAGGTACGTTTCTTTATTCTCTTTGCCAGGCCCAGGCCTCTGAATGCGTGGGCTACGATCAGGCCTGAGTTGGCCACATATCTTTTCCCTTCCCACGATTCTATATATGAGAAGCCGGCGAACCGTCCGTCTTCCGCAATCGCGATTACGGCTTTCCCGGCTTTCATTTTCCCAATGATGTATTCCGGGCTTCTTTTTGCGATGCCTGTTCCTCTTTCCTGTGCGGAGACATACATCTCTTCGCATATTTCCTGTGAGAAACGGCAGTGACTGCTGTCAGCCACCATTACGTCAATTTTCATTTTTGAAGATCAGTCTGATTTGGTGAATGTATACGAGGCCCCTAATGGCAAGACAAACCGTGATTGTCAATTGCAATCGGAATAAACCTCGTGATGTCTGAGGATAGTATGGAGGGGATCCGGAAACTGTTACCCTCCTAGATTCGGACTAGAGTACAGGTAGACTCCGCATGGCATCGGATGCGCCGTGCGGAAAAATTGAAGGAGGATATGTTACCTGTATGAATCATCATAATCTCCCTGCAAAGTTATGGAATAATCCTTGAAAAATGCAAGGAGCAGACAGAAAAATTATCAGAACAGTGTGGCGATATTGGCGGTGAATAGCTTTACGGCTATGGCCAACAGTATGATGCCGAAGAATTTACGGAGAATATAGACACCGCCCTTGCCGAGTATGCGTTCGGCTAGATTGAGGTATCTGAGCACGAAATAGACGATTACCATATTGAGGACTATCGCTGTAATGATGTTCTCCACGTGGTATTCAGCCCTGAGGGATAGGACTGTGGTGAGGGCTCCGGCTCCTGCGATGAGGGGAAAGATGATGGGCACGATGGTCGCAGAGCCTCCTGGACCGCTGTACTTGAATATCTCTATGTCCAGGATCATCTCGCAGGCCAGGATAAGGATGATAATCGAGCCGGCGACTGCGAAGGACTGGATGTCTACCCCGAAAAGGGAGAGAATAGCGTCTCCTAAAAATAGGAAGAGGAGGAATATGACAGTGGACAGGATGGCTGCTTTACCGGGCTCTACTTTAAGTCCTTTGTCCTTGAGTCCGATGATGACAGGTGTGGATCCGGTGATGTCTATCACCGCGAAGAGCACCATGAAGGCGCTGAGTATTTCCTTGATGCTGAAATGAAGTTCCATGTTGCAAAAGTAAGAAAATTAGCCAAGGTTTGGAAAATAATTGCTATATTTGAACCCGTTAACAATTTCAAACAAAAAATATGAAAGAACTTATTGAAAAAATCAATGCGGAAATTGAGAATTTCCAGAAAGATGCAGCCGCACAACTCGAAAAAGGCAACAAGGCAGCCGGCACACGTGCCCGCAAGTCTTCTCTTGAACTGACCAAGCTGTTCAAGGAGTTCAGGAAACTCTCAATCGAGAGCTCGAAATAATCTTTTCCGTATTACATTCATTCAGGAAATAAGCGGTTCGGTACCGGAGTACTGACCGCTTTTTCATTTTACAGACCGATGATGATTCCCGTCAGGCTTTCGGGACTCCACAGCCACAGCTTGTACTCATCCATCCTGGAGCATTCCAGGCGGCTCATACTGGAGATGAGCTCTCCGGGACTGCGGTAGTCTATGGAGGTGGTTATATGTACGCCGGCACTGCTGGGGATTGCGTCCAGAGTGATGTTGAGGCAGGTGTCCTGTACGTCTGTCTGAATTCTGTACTGGATGCGGCTCTGATTGAATGCCTTCTGGTGCCTGTCCTCATCGAATACGAACAGGCTGCTGCCCCGTCTGTATATTCCTTCGCGGCTCTCTTTCAGAAAGCTCTCTTTCTCCGCCGAGTCTATCTCTATCACTATCTCCGCGCATGATGACAGACAGAATAGCATGACAATCAGCATTATATAGACGATAAGTCCGTTAAATTCACTCATAGTCCTCTTCTTTAAATATGTCTGATACGTTTAGGGTGCGGGTCAGTGTCTCGCTGCTGCCGTCAATGCTGTAATGCAGGATCACCTCCATGCGGTAGCTGCCTTCCCTGCGGAACACATAGCTGTCGGACGGAATCAGGCTGCCGTTGATATACCAGTCGACGGATGCGACCGGTTCAGTGATGTTGTTTATCACCAGCCGGACTGTGTCCCCCGGGGCATATCTTCTCCGGAGGCTGAGATAGGGATATGGAGATGAAAGCGGTTCTGTGCTGAACCGGAGCGAGACAGTATCGCCGTTGTTGTGCTCACCTACATGGTGGATGCTGCAGATATACTCAGTGTTGGGTGTAAGCCCGGTGAAAGTGTAGCTTTGGGCGTATGCCGTATCCCTCAGCGGCTCTGTCCCGCTGCCTTCGGGCAACCAGGCAATGGCCCAGGTGTAGGTGCCCGGACGTCCGCATCTCCATTCCATCAGAGCCTTGTTCTGCCATGCTTCGATGTGGCAGCTCATGGGGCTGAGCAGTATCTCGGTGCTGTCTTCCTCTATTCTGAGAGTCAGCGCGTCTCCGTTATCGGTTATCTCTGTGAGTCGGAGGCCGGCAGGTGTTCCGTCCCAGGCGATGAGTGCCGGACTCCCGGCTGCGGAGAATTCGTCAATACCTGCCTGTCCCGGAAAGAACACCTGACTGATGTGACTGGCCTGAGGGTAGGCCTCGACCAGATCGGCGCACTCGTGCAGGGCGTAGGCATTGACCAGATTGGTGCTCCAGCGGACGGACGCGGTGATGTCTCCGGCGATATTGTCCGAGCGGTCCACGTGGTAGGCTACCATGCCCTGTCCTTCAATGTAGGAATCCCATCCGCTCTCGGTCCGGTATTCGAAGAGGTAGTACTCGCCTGCGGTGGATGTGGTTACTCTAAGCACTTCTCCGCCTGCATGCAGAGGGGAGAGGGAGACTTCCGTGCCGGTCTCGGCATCAATATACGATATGACACCGGCCTGCTCGCGGTCTATGGCGCAGAAATACGGGGGTGTGCGGCCGGAGTTGTTGTAACTGCCCTCATCCATCAGTGACAGTTTGCCCCAGAGGCAGTTGCTTGTGCCTCCATTGCCGTAGTCAGTGTCATACAGGTCCACCAGTCCCAGATAGTGCCCGAATTCATGGCAGAACGTTCCTATACCGGACGGTATTTCCCCTCCCTCGATGCCCAGATCGCTGCCGCTGAGTTCGGAGGAGCATCCGAAGAGACCGATGCGGATGCCGTTGACCCTGATGCCTTCGGAGGAGATGTTGTAGGTCTGGGGCCAGACGGTGCCGTCATCCCCGCTCTCCGCTTCGTTGTAACCGGCCAGATAGAAGAAAATGTAGTCGGCCTGTCCGTCCCCGTCCCTGTCGTACACCGGAAAACTCACCGAGGCCGAAGCCAGTGAGCAGGCCTCCTGGACCAGCTCGTTCAGGCGCATGTCGTAGTTGATGACGTTGGGAACCGATATGTCGTTCTCGCCGTAGTAGGAATACTCGCGGCTGAGCCTGACAGGGGCTGTGACATCGAATGTGAAGGTATATCCGGGCATATTGGCCTCGAAGTAATCCTTGGCGGACCCAGTGCCTCCGTTGTCAGAGTACCCCGGAGCATTGAGCATGTTGTGGAAATGTGCGGTGGGGTCCGTAACCGAGAAGTCCACGTCTGCGAAACATACCGGAATCACCAGTACCCGGACATCAGTCGGGACGTATGCCCTCCCTGCGGACTTGACGGCGGCGGCTCTCATGCTGCTTTTCCTCAGCTGCACTACATTGCCTGGCGTTCTCTCCTGAACCGGCCTGAAGAACCCGCTCTCGTCCTTTGCAACGGCAGTCCCGTCGGCCGTCACTATCCGTCGCCTGAACTCGTCTCCGCTGATATACAGCGTGATAGTCCTTCCGTCGGGCTGCATTACGGTTATCGGCCTGGACGGAGCTTTCACGGCCATGGCGGTACCGGCGGCCAGCAGAAAGAAAAATATGAGGCAGAGTGGACGCATTTTTTTAAATTTGCCGTCTGTTTACTATGCAAAAATATGAAAAGATTTAGAATATTAAGTATAATAGGTATTGCAGTATGGCTGATTTTCCTTCTGCAGCAGGAGGCCGCGGCGCAGTCCCTGGAGGTGGACTCCCTTATCAACGCCTCGGGCCGTTTCGACAGCTGGAGGGTGTATGAGCTCCAGGAGTCCGGAATCATCGGCGGCAATGTGAAGACAATATACAAGCTCTCGCAGGGCGACACTCTCAGAGGGCAGGAGCCCTGTCCTGTCAGGGCGGAGGATGTTCTGGCTCCCTGCAACATCATGGCCAATGTGATGGGCATAGTCAAGGGCAGCAACTCTGTTTTTCCCGAGCCTCGCGGGAACGGCTACTGTGCCAGGCTGTCGGTAATCATGGAAAAGGTCCGCGTCATGGGCTTTATCGATATGGAGGTGCTGGTACAGGGAACGATTCTCTCGGGATTCTTCTGCGAGCCGATCAGGGACACCAAGAGCGCGTATACCAAGATGGACAGCGGCATACCTTATACCGGACGGCCCTCTGCCGTGCAGTATGACTACAAGGCGGAGGTGGGCAACCCTATAATCCGTTCTACGGGTTTCTCTCCCAAGAAAGAAATGGGCGGGAAGGACTATCCCTATATAGCCGTATATCTTCAGCACAGGGAGGAGGATGCGAAGGGCAATATCACCGCCACCCGGGTAGGCACTGCCTTCAAGAAGTTCTGCAACGATGTCCCCGAGTGGGTGAACGGCGAGACTCTTGAAATCCGTTACGGCGATATATCCTCCGATGAGGATTTCATCCCGGAGATGGGGCTCAAGAACGGGGACATAGTCTATTACTGCAAGAACAGTAAGGGCAGGATAGTCCCCATAGAGGAGAACGGCTGGGCTGATGCCGACGAGACCCCCACGCATATCATAATCTGGATATCCTCATCCAGCGGCGAGGCTTTCTACGGAGGACTCGGCAATACTTTCTGGGTGGATAATTTCCGGATAGTAGACTGATCCGGCCATGCTGCGGACAGCCTTCAGGCATATTCTTCTGTTCATTCCGCTGCTCTTCTGCACTTTCCCGGCGGACAGCCAGGTGCTGGACTCTGCCGCTGAGGCCAGGGTAAAGGATACTGTCGACCGATATTACAGGCTGCACCCGCGCCGTCATCCCTCGTTCCGCTCTCCTGAATTCCGTGTAATGCCTCTATTCGGAGCAATGTACACCCAGGAGACGGAATTTCTGGCGATGGGAGGATTCATGGGCTCCGGCAGGACCTCGGAGGACACTCTCGCACCGCCCTCCACGGTAGGAGCCGTGCTGATGATTTCCACCAATCTCTCCGCAGCCGGAGCCGTCACCGGCGCATGGATTTCCCGCAAGGGGGATTTTCTTATACAATATTCAGCGGCATACATCTACGGCCCCCGGTATTTCTGGGGACTGGGGTATGAGGCTGCCTCCCGTGACAGCAACCGAGGAAGAATAGTCAGTCACCGGGCCGATGCCCGCGCTGACCTGATGTACCGTAGAGGTAATCTGCTGAAGGCCGGAGGATTTGTCTCCTATGCCTACAGCGGAGTTTCGGAGCTTTCCACTTCGTATCCTATGGATGGCGAACCCATGGAGACTCATTATGCCGGATTGGGACTCAGGTTTGACCTGGATACCCGGGACAACGGCAGCGAGCCGTCGCGCGGTATCCTGATAACAGCCGAGGAAAGCGTGCATTTTCCCCTCCAGGGCGGCAGGCCGTTTGCAAGAACGGAGGTTACGGCCGACTTTTATCTTCCTCTGTGGGAGGGTGGAGTCCTGGCCATGGATCTCTATGGGCAGGTCAATTCCAGGACGGCACCTTGGACTGTCTGGCCCGATGCAGGCGGTGATATAAGGCTCAGGGGGTATTACAAGGGGCGCTACCGGGACCGCAATCTGCTATCGGCCCAGGTTGAGCTCAGGCAGAAAATCTACGGTCCTCACGGAGCCGCCGTATGGGGAGGGGCAGGCAATGTTTTCCCGTCTTTCCGGGAAATGAATATAAAAAATACCCTGCCCACATACGGGGCAGGGTACCGTCTGTCATTGCTGGGACTTGTTCTGCGCCTGGATGCCGGTTTCGGTCTCCGGGGGCAGTGGGCAGTCATCGCAGGTGTCAGTCATTCTTTCTGATGTCTGCAATCATGCTCGGGTGAATCATGTTCTTGGGGTTCAGAATCACGTCGAGCTGCTTCTTGGTCAGAAGGTTGCGCTCCAGAACAAGGTCATAGACGCTCTTGCCGGACTCGAGGGCCTCTTTGGCAATCTCCGTGCAGTTGGAGTATCCGATGTAGGGCTTGAGGGCTGTGACGATACCGATGCTGTGCTTAACCTGCTCCTCGCAGTGTTTCTTGTTGGCCTGGATACCTTCGATGCACTCTACGCGGAGGGTGGTGAATGCGCGGGTCATCCATGTGGCTGACTCAACGAGGGACTCTACCATCACGGGCTCCATCACGTTGAGCTCGAGCTGAGCGGCCTCGGAGGCCATGGTTACTGCGAAGTCATTGCCGATTACCTTGAAGCATACCTGGTTGACCACCTCGGGGATAACGGGGTTGACCTTTCCGGGCATGATGGACGATCCGGGCTGTTTGGGAGGCAGCTTGATCTCCTCGATACCGGTACGGGGACCGGAGGACATCAGGCGCAGGTCGTTGCATATCTTCGAGAGGCGGATGGCAATCGATTTCAGGGCAGATGAGTAGGCAACCATGCACGAGGTATCGTGTGTGGCCTCTATAAGGTTCCTCGAGAGCTTGATGTCCAGACCTGAGATCTCGCGGAGGTACTCGGTGCAGTACTTGGCGTAATTGGGCTCTGCGGTGATACCGGTACCGATGGCTGTGGCACCCATGTTGGTGTAGAGGAACTCGTCGGCTGCCTTCTGCAGTCTTGAGGCCTCATGCCTCATGGCGTCAGCGAAGGCTCCGAAGGACTGTCCGAGGGTCATTGGCACTGCGTCCTGCAGCTGGGTACGGCCCATCTTGATGATATTGGCGAACTCCTTCTTCTTGTCGTCGAAGGCCTTGATCAGTTCCTTGAGGGCTACCTGCACCTTCTCGTTGATGAAGTACAGTCCGAGATGCATGGCGCTGGGGTAGGCGTCGTTGGTGGACTGTGCCATGTTGATGTGGTCGTTGGGGTGGCAGTACTGGTACTCACCTCTCTGGTGACCCATGATCTCGAGGGCACGGTTGGCAATCACCTCGTTGGCATTCATGTTCATGCTGGTTCCGGCACCACCCTGAACCATGTCAATCGGGAAGAACTCGAGATGCTTGCCGTCGATGAGCTCCTGGCAGGCCTCTACAACAGCGTCCTTGACCTGGTCGGAGACGAGACCGAGTTTGTGGTTGGCCTTGATGGCAGCCATCTTCACGATACCGAAAGCCTTGATGAACTCCGGGAAGTCGCAGAGATGGTTGTTGCTGATATCAAAATTCTCGATGCATCTCAGGGTCTGGATGCCGAAAAGGGCCTCGGTGGGAACTTCTTTGTAACCCAGCAGGTCATGTTCGGTACGGGTCTTGCCCGAAACGGGAAATTTAAACTGTATCATTACTGGTTGGTGTGTTAAATAAATTAGTATTATAAAAAGAATTTGTCGACTTTGTCCACGGCGTCAGGATTGGCGAACACCACTACCTGGTCGTATGGCCGGATGGTGCTCTCACTGTCTGCTATGAAGCTCTCGTTGCCCCTGACAAAGCCTCCGATGATGGCTTCTTCCGGGAAGTTCAGCTCTTTGAGCCTGCCCGTGGTTATCTTGCTGTTGGTGTTTACAATGAACTCGAGGACCACTGCGTCGGTTCCGTTGAGGACCTTGATTGAGCGGACCTTGTTGGAGAGTGTGAAGCGGAATATCTTGCCTGCCGTGATGAGCTTCTTGTTGATGACAGAGTCCACGCCCATCTCCTCGGCCAGCTTGATGTATTCGAAGTTCTCCACTTCGGCTATGACCTTTGGTATACCCATGCGCTTGGCCACTACGCAGGAGAGTATGTTGGTCTCGGAGCTGCTGGTAACGGCCACGAATGCTTCCATGTCCTTGAGCCCTTCCTGCATCAGCAGGTCGGAATTCCGGCCGTCTCCGTTGATGACCAGAGTCCGGTCCAGAGTCTCTGACAGATGTGCGCACTTGCCCGGCTTGAGTTCGATGAGCCGGATATTCTCAGTCTGTTTCTCCATGGAGCGGGCCACCATCTCGCCTATGCGGCCTCCGCCCAGAATCATCAGGTTGCGTACGGATACCTTGGGCTTGCCGGACAGCGACAGAGCCTGTTCCATACCTTCCTTCTTGGAGACGAGATATACTACGTCTCCCTGTTTGAAGCGGGTGGCGCTCTTGGGTATGATGGTCCTGCCGTCGCGGGAGATGGCTACCGAGCGGAAGAGATTCTGAGTCCTCTCGCGCAGTTCGGCGACTGTGCGGTCCACCATCGGAGAGCACTCTTCCAGACGGTAGACGATGAGCTGAAGCTTGCCGTGCGAGTAGTTCATGAACTCGGAGGCATTGTTCTGTTTCAGCAGGTTGACTATCTCAGTGGCGGCGATTTTCTCCGGATAGAAAAGAGAATCTATGCCGAGGTCGGTAAAGAGTATCCTGTTGTCGTTCTTCTGGTACTCCTCGTTGTTGATACGGGCCGTAACCTTCTTGGCTCCCAGCTTTTTTGCCAGGGCCGCGGAGACTATGTTGATGTCCTGCTCCGAGTCAGGATTGACGGCGATGAAGAGATCCGCACTGCCTGTTCCGGCCTGGACCAGAGTCTCTATGGAAGTGGGATGTCCCACTACCGTCACTATGTCCGAGTCACTGGCCAGGTCTTCCAGACTCTCGGGGTCTGGGGAGATAACCGTAATCTCGTGGTACTCCATGCTCAGCATCTTGGCAAGATGACTGCCAATCTCTCCGGCTCCGGCGATGATGATCCTCATAGACTGCTCTTTCTACTCGGTTTCTTTTTTTCTCCTGCTTTTGGCCAGGTTGCGGATGAAATCCACGGTCCTGTACAGTATGTTGAAGGAGGGGTTGTGCGAGGCTATGGCCTTGCAGCCCATGTCCAGGAGGTTGGAAGGGGAGATGAATTCCCACACGCAGCGCAGCTTGTACAGGACCATTATCTCCTGATGGTCAATACGGGAAGACAGGAGCCTGCGGCAATACTGCAGCTCCTCGAGGTTCCGGATGTTGCGGTAGTCTGAGATTCTATTGTCCTTTTCCATTTTTCCTGTCGTCGAAAAACATTCGTAAAAACATTCTCAGGGGGCTGTTGATAAGGAACCGGTCCTTGAAGAGGAACAGTGCCAGAATCAGCAGGAGGAATATGCCGGCTGTAATCAGCAGGCCAGCCGTCCTGTTGCCCACCAGTACGGTGAACCAGGAGGATAGCGCAGCAGCCGCTATGCCGAGGACTACTCCGACCAGGATGAAAAGCAGGAAGAAGAAAATAATCCTGCTGAAGATCTTGGCCAGGTTCTCGGCCAGGGCCAGCTTTATCTCGTCAATGCGCAGGTCTATGTAGCACTTGATGGACGAGAAGAGGTCTCCCAGGGGGTTGTTGCTGTTCGGGGTCTGGTTCTCCATCTCCAGGCATTATTCGGGAATGGCTCCGTTCTCAGTACCGTTCTGGGCCTTGGCCGAGGCGTATGCGTCGGCTGCTGCCTTGGCGCGGCTCTCGAGGCTGTTGATCTTGTCCTTGAGGCCCTGGTACTCCTTGTCGAAGGTGTCCTTGATCTTCCTGCGTGTCTCCTCGCCTGACTCGGGTGCGAAGAGAATCGCAACGGCGGCTCCTACGAGGACTCCGCCCAGAAAAGTGAATAGATTGTCTGTTTTCATACCGTATATGTTTTGAATAAATACAAAAATAGCAAATTAATTCTATATTTGTCTTCCGTTAACGGAGAAAAGATGAAAAAGATTAAAGTAATGATGAGATATGCGCTCCTTTCTGCCACGGCGGTCCTCCTTGCGCTCTCGGCGGTCTCCTGTCTCGACAATCAGGGAAGCAACGATATGCGGATAGGACGTACCGTCCTGATATATATGGCGGCTGACAATGACCTGGCGTCCTACGCCCGTCAGAATCTGGAAGACATCAAGAACGGCGGGCTGCCCCAGTATTTCGACGAGGGCTCCGGAGATGTCCTTCTGGTGTATGCCGATATCTGCGGTGAGACTCCCAAGCTTATGAGGCTGAGCTCCGGCCGTCCAGGAGAAGTGTTCGAGGAGGTGCTCATGGAATATGATCAGGAGCAGGATTCCATGTCCGATTCGGTGATGAATGCCGTCCTTTCCTATGCCGACGCGCTTTTCCCTTCTGACTACAGGGGGCTGGTCCTTTGGTCCCATGGTACGGGATGGCTGCCGGAAGGCTTTTACAGCAGTCCGGTCGAGGATTCGGATGGAGGCATAGTCCCCATGCAGTTGGCCGAGGATCCCTTTGCCGCGTACGTGAAGTCTTTCGGAATTGACGGAAGCAGTGAGATGGACATACGTGATCTGGCGGAGGCGCTGCCGGTGCATTATAGTTATATACTTTTCGACGCATGCCTGATGGGCGGTGTGGAGGTTGCCTACGAGCTGAGGGAGAAGTGTGACTATCTGGTAGCATCAGCTGCGGAGGTGCTTGCCGCCGGCTTTCCATACGATCTAGTGGTGGAGGATATTGTTGACGGCAGTCTGCCCGCCTTAAAATCAATGTGTGACAAGTATTATGAGTATTACCGCGAAGATGGGGCTACAGTGGCAGTAGTGGACACTAAAGCTTTGGATGGACTTGCCACGGCATGCCGTGAGGTGCTGGGTGACGGAGGACGGGACAGTATACAGCTTCTGGATATGGACTCACTGCAGGGGTACTACAGACTGAATAAGCACTGGTTCTATGATCTTGAAGACTTTATGACCAGTATATCTCCAGATGAGGAACGAACTGAATCTTTCCGACAGGCGCTGGATGCGGCTGTTGTGTACAAAAAGGCAACCGATGCGTTTGTACTCGGAGGATATGTGCAGTTCGATATAAAAACATTTTCGGGACTGAGCACCTATGTACCCAATCCCGAAAACTCAGTTCTTGATAAATATTACAGGACCCTCGCCTGGAACAAGGCGGTCACGATGGTCGAGTAATTATTTCTTCTCGCCGAAGAATCTCTTGTACAGACCCTCGAAAGCCTGGCCGTGACGGGCCTCGTCCTTGCACATCTCGTGTACTGTGTCGTGGATGGCGTCGAGGTTGAGCTGTTTGGCCTTGGTGGCGATACGCTTCTTGTCGGCGCAGGCGTCGGCCTCTGCGTGCATTCTCTTCTCGAGGTTGGTCTTGGTGTCCCAGACTACCTCACCGAGGAGCTCGGCGAATCTGGCGGCGTGATCAGCCTCCTCGTAGGCGATACGGCGGTAAGCCTCGGCGATCTCGGGATAGCCTTCCCTGTCAGCCTGACGGCTCATGGCTATATACATACCTACTTCAGAACATTCGCCTGCAAAATGTGCCTGCAGGCCTTCCCATATTTCCTGGTCGCAGCCTTTGGCCACTCCGAGAGTGTGGCCGTCGGCCCATGAGATTTCATTGGCTTCTTCCTTGATCTCTACAAACTTGCTTGCGGGAGCCTTGCAGAGAGGGCATTTTTCAGGAGGGTTGTCTCCAGTGTGCACGTAACCGCATACGGTGCATCTCCATTTCTTTTCCATAAAAATTAATCTAAAATGTTGTTAATTCGTCTGTGCAAGATACAAATTTTTTGCCAAACTTGAAAATTTGATTACTTTTGCCACCCCTAAAAGCCATCAGGCTTTTGGTGCAATGGGGTCCGGAAAGCCCGGACTGAGTAACACTTTTTAAATTAATATCATGAAACACATTGCCTTACATGGTACGGCCAGGACTAAGGGCCGTAAGTCGCTCACCAAGAGCATCCGCAGAGAGGGTCAGGTACCCTGCAATCTCTACGGCAACGGAATCGAGAACGTTCTCTTCTCTGTAGATGCAAGAGACCTCAAGGCTCTCACCCACACTCCCAACAGTTACATCGTGGACCTCGACATCGATGGCAAGAACTATCTGGCTATCCTTCACGAGCTTCAGTTCCACCCTGTAACTGACAATACCATCCATGCTGACTTCCTGGCCATCTCGGCTGACAAGCCCGTGACCATCAACGTGCCTCTGAACATCTTCGGCAACTGCATCGGAGTGAAGGCCGGCGGTAAGCTCCTCATCGAGGCCCGCAAGCTCAGGGTATGCGGACTGCCCGACCAGATACCTGATGTGCTCGATATCGACATCACCAACCTCAGGCTCGGCAAGCAGATTACAGCCGGTGACCTTTCCTACGAGGGCATCCAGATTGTAAGCCCCAAGACTACAGGAGTCTGCACAGTTAAGCACACTCGTGCCGCAATGGCCGGTGCCGGTGACGAGGAGGCTTCTGCAGAGGAGGCAGCAGCACCCGCAGCTGAGTAATCATCCCGCTCATGACATATCTCATAGTCGGATTGGGAAATATCGGGTACGAATATGTCGGTACCCGCCACAATATGGGATTTTCGGTATTGGACACCTGGGCTCAGGCGTCCAATACTCTTTTTACGACAGTACGTTACGGCGACATGGCGGAGATCAGGCTCAAGGGCCGTACCTTCGTCCTGCTCAAGCCCTCGACCTATATGAACCTTAGCGGCAAGGCCGTGGCCTACTGGCTGGATAAGAAAAATATCCCTGTGGAGAACCTGCTGGTGATAGCGGACGACATGAACCTGCCGTTCGGAGCGCTGCGCATGCGGAAGGGAGGCAGTGCGGGAGGCCACAACGGTCTGGCCAATATCGCGGAAATGCTCGGAACTCAGGAGTATCCCCGTCTCAGGGTGGGCATCGGCTCTCATGTGGGACGCGGCCCTCAGGTGGATTTCGTGCTGGGGAAATGGGATGAGGAGGAGCAGAAGCAGCTTCCGGAGATATGGGAGAGGGCGGTGGAGGCCGTCAAGTCCTTCGGGCTGGCCGGCATTGAGCGGACCATGACTCAGTTCAATCGACAATAAAGACTTCCTCGTCCTCCCGGTGGAAGTAGAACTGTTCCCTGGCGTATTTTTCCAGTGAGTCCTGGTCCGAGGTCAGCTGGTCCAGCTTGCGGTCCAGTTCCTCGATGTCCCGGCCATACTGTCGGATGACTCTTTCCTGCCGCAGTACCTCAAGATAGTCTCCGGCCCAGCGGATTAGGTTGTTTCGGTCTACGAAAAGGACTATTACAGCGAATATGAAAGTGACTATGAAGTACTTGTTTGTCAGTACTTTTACCAACTTCTTACGGGGATGCCCATTCTGCTTCACGGAATCTTGCTCCACGGCGGAACCGGTCCCGGTGTCCGTGGAGTTTCCGGTGTCATCCTGTCTTTTATTGTAAGGTACTTCTTCTTCCATGAATGCAAAGTTATCATTAATTGCGTATCTTTGAAAAATTTTTGAAAACCTGATATCTCATGCTTAGAAAACTGATGTATTCCCTTCCGGATCTGAAGCAGTCATGGCTGATACTGCTTCTGTTTGCGGGAGGACAGTTCGCGGCGGCCATGCTGCAGCTGGTTATATTCAATGGCTTTGTCGGATATGACTTTGGCAGCGGGGAACTGTCTGACAATGAAAAGTATCAGGCATTTGAGACGGCCGCATTGCCACTGACCTATACATTGGCCTATATCTTCCCTCTGATGTATCTGTACTGGAAGGGCTTGCGGCGGCTGAACAGTCCTCTGGGAGAGCAGCTTCCGGAGTATGACAGCATCCGTCTGGACCGGCCCCGTTTCGGAAGGATGGGGCTGTGGGCATTCATCCCTGTTGTGATTCTGCTGGAGCTTGCCGTCATCATCCTTATCAGCAGCCTGCCGGAGGGAATGGAGATGCCGGAGTGGTTCAGCAGCGCGCTGGAGCAGATGTACGGAACAAATATTGTTTTCAATTTGCTGATTATGAGCGTGCTGGCTCCATTGCTGGAGGAATTTCTCTTCCGCGGAGTCATCCTTACCGGGCTGATGCGGAGGATGGATACCTGGTGGGCGATCCTGTGGTCGTCGGTGCTTTTCGGCATAGCCCACCTCAATCCCTGGCAGGCTCTTCCGGCTTTCGTGATGGGCTGTCTTTTCGGATGGATATACGTGCGTACCCGCAGTTATTGGACAGTGGTAGCCATGCATTCGCTCAACAATACCCTGACCATCATGGTGGCTGCATTTTTCGGCCCGGAAGTTGTTTCCGATGAGACTATGCAGAGCATGTTTGGTCCTCAGTTGACTTACATACTGCTTGCCGTCTCCGCTCTGGTGCTGGCTGCCGGCATAGGATTGATAAACAAATACATTTCAGATGAAAAAAGCGATATATCCCATTAAGTTCATACCCCAGCCGAGGGAAAGGGTCTGGGGAGGCCGCCGTCTGGCCGCTCAGTTTCACAAGCCCTTCGATCCCGATGCTGTGATAGGGGAGAGCTGGGAGGTCTCCGGTTTCGAGGATGACAGTTCGGTGATAGAGAACGGCTGGCTGGAGGACAATCCCCTCTTCGATGTCATCGAGACCTATATGGACGAGATAGTAGGTGAGGACAACTACAAGCGTTTCGGCAATGAATTTCCGGTGCTGGTCAAACTCCTTGACATCCAGGAGAGGCTTTCCGTACAGGTCCATCCCGATGACGAGACCGCCTTCGACCGTCACAACTCCTATGGCAAGACCGAGGCCTGGTATGTGCTGGAGGCCGATCCTACAGCACGTATCTACATGGGCTTCAACAAGGACCTGGATATGCACGAGTTCCTGGACCGCTGCGCGGCAGGTACTCTCGAGGAGGTATTGAATGTGGTGACTCCAAAGAAGGGAGACTTCTTCTTCATCGAGGCGGGTACCGTCCACTCGGCCGGAGGCGGGCTGGTGATAGCCGAGATCCAGCAGCTCTCCGACGTTACCTACCGCATCTACGACTGGGGCCGGGAGAACAATCCGGCCACGGCCCGGCAGATGCATGTGGACCAGGCTCTTAGCTGTATCAACTACAGCAAATATGACGGAGCGGGCTTCGTGCACTCCGGAGGTTCTGCCCCTTCGAAGAAACTCGTGGAGTGCAGGTATTTCACGGCCAACGAACTGTTGCTGACGGACCCGCTCAGGATATGGCCCGACCGCTATGAGAGCTTTCTGCTGTACTGCTGCCTCGAGGGTGAGGCGGTGATTACGCCTTCGGATACATCTCAGCCGACACCTCTGCTGCGCGGGGAGTGGGTGCTGATACCGGCCGCCATGTCGGACTTCACCCTTTCGGCCATCACGGCCGGGACGCGGCTGATGGAAGTCTATGTCGGCAGGACTGAGGAGAAGGACAGTTATATAAAGGAGTAGGAGGCAGGACAATGGAACAGCAGGTACGCATAGACAAGTTTCTCTGGTCCATCCGCGTCTACAAGACCCGCACCGAGGCGGCCGATGCCTGCCGCAGCGGCAAGGTCAGTGTCAACGGGGCGGAGGCCAAGGCTTCCAGGGATGTCAAGGCAGGTGACACCGTGTCGGTACGCAAGGGCAGTGTCCACTTCCAGTACCGGGTAATCGTTCCGATAGGCAACAGGGTAGGAGCCAAGCTCGTGCCCGAGTTCGCCGAGGACATCACCCCCCAGGAGGAGCTGGACAAGCTCAACGCTCCCTTCGAGACCGTCTATATCCGCCGCGACCGCGGCACAGGACGCCCGACCAAGAAGGAGAGGCGCGATCTGGACCGGCTGATGGACGAGCTTCTGTAGAAACGGGGATTGGCGTTGATACATAATAGAGAAGAGGCCGTATCGGAATTTACTCCGGTACGGCCTCACTCGTACATGAAAAAGTTTATTGTCAGTCAAGATTTGCTTTATTGGAGGGCTCTGTTGTACTGGATCTCAATCAGAGGAGTTACGTATGTCCATCTGTTGCCGAACTCTACATCCCTGTCGTTTGACATCAGGCTGTTGAAATTACCTCCTTCATCAAAGGAGTGACGTACCAGAGGCTCGTTCCACCTTTTCTTGTTGAACCAGTCGAAACCTTCGAGGAACAGCTCGATATCCCAGTAGAGCTTGATTTCGTCCAGAAGGGCTTCTCCAGAGGCATCGCAGTTGTACTGAGGGTCTCTTCCGCTGTCACGGGTGAGCTCGTTCATAGCTTCCCTGGCAGCTTGTTCGTTGCTGAGGAAGTAATTGGACTCTGCTATAATCAGATACATCTCCGCGCTGCGGAAGTGGTTGAGGTATCCTATACCGGGAGTGCCGGCCACGCCGACCTTCAGCTGATTGTAGGCTGCTAATTTGTGGGCGGATGTGATCGAGGGATACTTTGTCTTGTACTCGGCAATCAGATCATCATTAGTAAGCTCACCGTTGGAACTGCTGTAGTTATCCTCGGAAATGGGATCGAGGTACATTCCCTTGCGGATATCTGTTGCGGGTATCTCCTCGAAGAGCTCGCGGCTGATGCAGCTGGGATTTCCACGGACGCGGCTGGATCCTGCGTCGTAGCCTACATATGCAAAGTAACTGTAGTAGTAGAGGTTTTCCTCGGAGCCTCCGAAGCTGCCGAAAATCCATTCCTGATTGGGGGCGTTGAACCCTGACTGGTACTCGTCATTGGTCATGAGAGGATAGTCGGCTTTGGCAAGAGTGGCTTTCTCCAAGGCTGTGGCATAGTCCTGTTTGCTGAGGGCTGCTCTGGCCCATGTGGCATTGGCGACATCTATGTTGGGGAGCCAGAGGTCATCGGGATCCCTGTCGATTCCGCATGATGTGAAGAGATCCACGGCTCTCTGCAGGTCGGAGTAAATCAGCTCGTACACGGCGCCTGACGAAGAAAGAGGCACATCGGTGTTGTCCATATTCTCCTCAGTCCTGAGCACAAGACCGTTGTTGAGCTTGCTGACTGCCGTACCGTTCTCAGAGTCAGCCCACCTGTAGCAGTAGAGCTGAACCAGCATGGTGTAGGCGTATGCCCTGAAAGTGAGGGCCTGGGCTGTGATGAAATCCTTTTCAGCCTGAGGACCTTCGGCTGCGTCGATATTGCGCAGAATCTCGTTCGCATTGCCTATCATCATGTAGTAGTAGAACCATGGGTAGTAGGTGTAGGAGGAGGTGTTCCTGGTGATGTACTCGTTGTTGAGCACTGTGGACCATCCGGTCAGATTGGGGATGGAATAATTCTCTCCGGGGAATTCTCCGAACATGTACTTGATGGTTCCTTCACCGCAGAATCCCTGTGTGGACAGATGCTGTGAGGTCATGATCCTTGCGATGCCGTTGACTGCCAGCTTCGCGTTCTCGGTGGTCTCGAAGATGGTGGCTGCGGAAGTGGAGGATGTGGGGTAGGTGTCCAGATAGTCCTTGGAGCAGGACCAGCAGGTTGCAGCCACTGCCGCTGAAATCAGTATCTTGTATATCGTTTTCATTCTATCTGTGTTTAATTGGTTGATTCTCAGTTGTACTTAGAATTTGAGATTGAGTCCTACCGAGAAGATTCGGGCAGGTACATAGGCGTTATAGTTCAGACCGTTGAATGACTGCTGGGGGTTCATTCCCTTGCGCTGTGTGACGGTTACCGCATTGTCGCAGGATACCGAGATTCCGAATCCGGACAGCTTCATCTTCTCCACCACGTTGCGCGGCAGCTGGTAGCTCAGGGTGATGTTCTTGAGCACAAAGTAGCTGGCATCAATCAGGAAGAAATCCGAAGTAGTGTAATTCTCGGAATTGTACTGGGTGTTGAGTGCGGGATAGAACTCCTTGCTGACTCCGGTACCCATGTTGTCAGGAGTCCAAGCTTTCAGGTTGTCCACGTGCATTGCGCTCGGGCTGGTGCTTGTTCCCATGAGGTTGGCGTATGAGTAGTCGAGAATCTGACCTCCTACCTGGAATGTCATGAGTGCTGACAGTGTGAAGTTGCGCCAGGTAAGTGACGTGTTGAACGAGCCGTAAAAGTCAGGTATGGCACTGCCGGACCAGTCTTTTTCAGCATAGGTGACGCTTGTCGCATAAGGGACTCCGTCGATGACTCTGACTCCGTCGGCGGGTGCTTCAGTCTTGTCCTCGCCTTTATCTGCGGCGGGACCGGTAACATTGGGGTCATCTATATAGTAGTCCTTGTCATTGAATTTGAAGAGCGCATGTCCGTCGCTGAGGTCGATGCCCTGGTATTTGTACATCCAGAAGTCGTATATGCCGTGGCCTACCATGTACTTCTTGGTTCCGGATATCTGGCCCTCCTCGGCGTACTGGTCGGGGAGCTCGAGGATTGTATTTTTCAGTGTGGTGATATTCAGGCCTGCATTCCACAACCAGTCTCTATTGCGGATAATGTCCACGTCCGTGGAGAATTCCAGTCCGACGTTGGCTATTGAGCCGAAGTTCATGGTCTGGTCAGGGTTGGAGGAACCTGTGCTGGTCGAACCCATTGATGAAGGCAGTGTGACATCGAAGAGCAGGTCCTTGGAGGTCTTGTTGAAGAACTCCAAAGTGAAGTTCCAGCGGTTGAACATGCGGGCCTCTACGGCGATGGATGCAGACTGGGATGTCTCCCAGCTTATTCCCATGGCTGCCAGCTGGCTCTTGTAGGCAGCACCGGAAAGACCATTCTGGGTGGAGGTGTAGAGAGCCTGCCATGCATAGTAGCCGGCACCGGCGTCCTGTCCTACCTCTCCGTAGGCGGCGCGGAGTTTCAGCATGTCGATCCAGCTGACATTCTGCATCCAGGGCTCGCTGCTGATGACCCAGCTGGCACCTACTGACCAGAAGCTTCCCCAGCGGTTCTCGGGATAGAATCTGGAGGAACCGTCGTACCTGTAGGAGCCTTCGATGAAGTAGCGCTCGTCGTAGTTGTACTTGACGCGGCCCAGGTAACTTTCCGTCCTGTAGTTGTTGTCATAGCCGGTCATGGTGTTCATGGTGGTAAAGTTGCTGAGATTCATCATCCCTGCGAATTTCTCCTCCTGTTTGAAGAGATAGGTGTAGTTGTACCAGTACCAGTAGTTCTCGTGTGCCAGGAGGACATCGACGTTGTGCTTGCCGAAGTCGCGGTTCCACATCAGCTGCTGCTGGAAGGTGTAGCTCTTGTACATATATTCGGTCTGGCTCATGCGGCCGAGGTCCTTTCCGTTTCCGATGGTGGAGTTGTCATAGCTCTGGGCAAGTGAGTTGCGGATGCTCATGTCTCCGTTTACCCTGAACTTGAAATCTTTCAGGAAGTTGATTTCGGCGAAAGCGGTGGCATTAACTGTAGTACGGTACGATACGTTCTGGTCCAGCTCATACTCCCAGATGACGTGGCGTTCGTTGTACTGGGGACGGCCCAGCTCGGCACCTCCGTCGAACTGTTTGTTACCCATGTCGTCCAGAACGTAGTCTCCTGTAGTCAAATCGTGCAGATGCACAGGATAGATAGGAGCCATCTGACGGGCGAACATGAAGGGGTTCTTGTAGTTGCTGCTGTTGCCGGAGTCTCCTGTCATACTGTGGTAGATCTGGTGGGAACCGGCAATATTAGCACCGACTTTCAGCCATTTGACAGGCTGTGCCGATACATTGGCCCTTCCGGTCAGACGCTCGCCGTCGGAGTATTTGATGAAGCCCTTCTCATTGTTGTATCCGACCGATACGAAGTAAGAGGTCTTCTTGGTGCCGCCGCTGGCGTTGAGGTTGTACTGCTGACGGTATCCGAGTCTTTCCATGGGCTCGTACCAGTCAAGGTCCTCAGCGATGCCGGGCAGGATGTAGGCGTCAGACACTATTTTTCCGTTTGCATCGTAGAGCTCGCTCCAGTTCTTGTTGAAGATATTGTACACCAGAGCGGACTGCACGCCCTGCAGTGCGGCCGCATTGGCATCGCTGTAGCTGGCATACTTGTCCATGTTGCTGGTATACTCTCCGTTGCGGATAGCCTGGAAGAAAGCCTCCATGTACTGGACGGAGTTGAGCCTGTCGTATTCGGGCACTCCTCTGTTATAGAATCCCTGATTGATAGTCAGGTTTACGGTAAGTTTCTCTTCTCCGATGTTTCCGGCCTTGGTGGTGATCATCACTACACCGTTGGCGGCCCGGTTACCGTAGAGTGCTGCGGAGGAGGCGTCTTTCAGCACGGATATGGATGCGATATCCGCAGGGTTGAGGTCGGAGATGTTTCCACCCATCGGCACGCCGTCCAGCACGATCAGAGGAGAGTTGGAGCCGGATATGGAGTTGAATCCGCGGATACGGATGTCGGGATCCGAGCCGGGCTCTCCGTAGGAGTTGTTGATCTGCACACCGGCCACTGTTCCTTCAAGGGCGGCGGTAGCGGATGAAATGGGCCTTCTCTCAATGGCCTCTGATCTCACGGTGGAGACCGCACCCGTCAGTGACTCCTTGGTGGCCGTACCGTAAGCAACTACGATCACGTCATCCAGGGTAGTGGCTTCCGGGGATAGCTCCACATTGATGGACGTGCGTCCGTTAATTGGAATCTCCTGCGTGGTATAACCCAGGAACGTCACTTCGAGAACACCGTCGGAAGGAACGGTGAGAGAGTAGGCGCCCTGATCATCGGTCATGGTCCAGTGGGCAGTGCTCCCTTTAAGTACGACAGAAGCACCGACGATGGTCTCACCGGTGCCAGCGTCTGTAACAGTACCTGTAACTGTAATGTCCTGCGCGTAGGCCGCGGCAGTTATCAGCAGTAACAGAGCTGTCAGTAATAGCTTGGTCTTTTTCATAAAGGATAAATTAAGAGTTAGTGATTAATAAGGTTGTA
>HF990322.1 GCA_000432775.1 Alistipes sp. CAG:831 | reverse complement strand
AGGTGAACCGTTTTCCCGCCTTTAGGGTGCACCTTTGCAGCGGCGTGCGGCACCTTTGCCATCACCATTGCCATGATGATGCGGCCCGACATTCCTCCAAGGCGTTTCTACAGCAACATCTGTCAACTCTAGCTCTTGTCCGTGTCACAGAGCCTCCTTCAACAATTACTATTGCGTCAAACTGTATCGTCTATATGTCGTAAATTGTACATCGGTGAAAAAATTTACGTTTCTGCACCCTTCGCGCAAATAACCGGTTCTACCTTTGCACTGTTAACATATTTGTTTAAAATATTTAATTTCTAACGTCATGAAGGGTAGACTTTATCACATTTGTTTTACCTCTCACTCCGAGGTATTGTGCAGGCAGCACTTGGATTACGTCACACTTATCAACAGTCTGCTTCAGGCAGCAATAAATACGGGCAGTCTGTTGATTGCTTTTGTAATCATGTCGAGTCACGTGCATATTGCGGTTATTACTTCTAATCCCGGAATATTGGTGCAGCGTATACGGTCATCATATACGCAGCAGTTCAACGACAGGTACTTTCGTAAAGGCAGAATGGGGGACAAGTATTATTTTAAATTGGCAATGGAAGGGAGGCTGCATATTACGGCCGCGTTCAGTTACATCATGCGGAATCCTGTGCATCACCGGGTATGTGCCAATCCGTTTGCCTATCCATACTCTACGATACATATGTATTTCAATAGCCAAAAATCTCCGCAGTTTCTGTCGGACAAGGGGATAGCTGAGGCGCGCATGAAAGATACAATCAGAAAGAAAAATATTCTTCCAGCAGGCATTCAGTTTGACCTATCGGGTATGATAGATCTCTCATCCGTGGTGAACACAGAAATATTTGAAGGATATTTCGGCTCCTACAGAGCATTTCACTATGGTCTAAGTAGGAATGACTATGACAATTGGCAGAATGAGCAGATAAAAGAACTTTCAGAGAAGCCGCCAGTTACGTTGTCGTCTATAGAACCCCATCTTCCGGTCGGGAAGATAAAGGAAATGATGGCGCATAATACGGCCTGGTTGCGGGAAGTGAAAATGACTGATATGGAGTTGTGTGAGATGATAGATGGAAAATATATTTCGGATTTCCACAGGAGGTCGTATGCAGAACTTACCGATTCAGAGAAGATAGCAGTCGCACAGCACATATTGGAAAACAAATTTGTTCCAATCACACAGTTGGCCCGGTGTCTGTCTGTCAGGCCTGAAGTGCTGTCGGGTGCTGTCGAGGGGATGAAATAGTAAGTGCTTCCGTAATTGCTACGGGTGCTGTGGCGGCGGTTGGGGCTGTTCTTTGTTGCAAAGGTGAACCGGGAATGGGGGAAAATGGTACACCTTTGCAGGTGATTTGTGTGAGATAGAGTGTTTGAGAGGTGCATGGACGGCGATGCCGGGGGATATGGAGAACGATGCAGGAGGACTGTATGGGGGACGATAAAGGAGGAATGTTCAGGAGAACTGAACAGCGGTGGGTAGAAAATGGAACGGGAGAATGAAACAGTAGACGGGGTAGGAAACTTTACTGGTGAACTAAGCCAAGGGATTGAGCTGAGGAGTGATGCCGGAGCGATGTTGGAGGATGATGCAGGAGAACAGCATGTGGGACGGGGCGGGAAACAATATGGAAAACGATGTAGGATGACGGTATCGGGAAATGATGTGTCTGTAGAAATTCAGCGGGATAAATTTCTACTGTTACCTG
>HF990321.1 GCA_000432775.1 Alistipes sp. CAG:831 | reverse complement strand
CAGCCGCCACTCTCGGTGAACTCGGTTATAATGTCAAGATTTTCTGCATCAGCGACTCCCCCCGCCGCGCTCACTCTATCGCAGCTCAGGGAGGTATCAATGCTGCTAAGAACTATCAGAACGACAATGACTCTGTCTACCGTCTCTTCTATGACACCATCAAGGGAGGTGACTACCGCAGCCGTGAGGCTAATGTCTACAGGCTCGCTGAGGTCAGCAATCTGATTATCGACCAGTGCGTGGCACAGGGTGTTCCTTTTGCGCGTGATTACGGTGGACTGCTTGACAACCGCTCCTTCGGCGGCGCTCAGGTAAGCCGTACATTCTATGCCCGCGGTCAAACCGGACAGCAGCTGCTTCTCGGAGCATATGCTTCCCTGAACCGTCAGATTGCCAAGGGTACTGTCAAATCCTATCCGCGTCATGAAATGCTTGAACTGGTAGTCATTAACGGTGAGGCGCGCGGTATCATCACCCGTAATCTCGTAACAGGTGAGATCGAGCGTTTCGGAGCGCATGCCGTAGTACTGGCTTCGGGCGGATACGGAAATACTTATTTCCTCTCTACAAATGCTATGAACTCCAACGGTTCAGCCGCATGGCACTGCTACAAGAAGGGTGCTTACTTCGCAAATCCCTGCTTCGCGCAGATCCACCCCACCTGTATTCCGGTTCACGGTGATCAGCAGTCCAAGCTGACCCTGATGAGTGAGTCCCTCCGTAATGACGGACGTATCTGGGTTCCCAAGAAGATGGAGGACGTGAAGAGACTCCGTTCCAAGCAGATCAAAGGTTCTCAGATTCCTGAGGAGGACCGCGACTACTATCTCGAGCGCAGGTATCCCGCTTTCGGTAACCTTGTTCCCCGCGACGTAGCTTCACGCGCTGCAAAAGAGAGATGTGACGCCGGTTACGGTGTAAACGAGACAGGTCTCGCAGTGTTCCTCGATTTCTCCTCTGCCATCCAGAGACTCGGTAAGGATGTCATCACAGCCCGTTACGGTAACCTTTTCCAGATGTATGAGAAGATTACCGGTGTCAATCCCTACGAGGAGCCTATGATGATATATCCCGCTATCCACTATACAATGGGCGGAATCTGGGTTGATTACAACCTTCAGACCACCATTCCCGGACTTTATGCTATCGGTGAGGCCAACTTCTCCGATCACGGTGGAAACCGCCTTGGTGCTTCGGCACTTATGCAGGGTCTTGCTGACGGATATTTCATCCTCCCTTATACTATAGGTGACTATCTGTCCCACAAGATTCAGGAGCCTAAGGTCAACACCAATACTCCCGAGTTCGACGAGGCTGAGAAAGCAGTAAAGGAGCGTATCAACTACTTCCTGAACAATAAGGGTACGCAGCCTGTAGACTACTATCACAAGAAACTCGGTCACATCATGTGGGAGAAAGTCGGTATGGCCCGTGATAAGAAAGGTCTCGAGGAGGCTATTAAGGAGATCCACGATCTTCGTGCCGAATATATGAAGGATGTCTACGTTCCCGGAATCAACGAGGAGTTCAACCAGGAGCTTGAGAAAGCTCTCCGAGTAGCAGACTTCTTTGAGATAGGTGAACTGATGGCCCGCGACGCCCTCAACCGAAATGAGTCCTGCGGTGGTCACTTCAGAATCGAGATGCAGACTCCTGAAGGTGAGACTCTCCGTGATGACAAGAACTATCAGTACGTCAGTGCCTGGGAGTATGCAGGAGAGGGCAAGGAGCCTATTTTCCACAAGGAAGACCTTGTATTTGAATTTGTTAAGCCTTCAACACGTAACTATAAAGACTAAGGAGGGATATTATCATGAATTTTACTTTGAAAGTGTGGCGTCAGCCTAACGCCAAAACAAAAGGACATTTCGAAACATATAAGGTGTCCAACATATCGCCTGATACCTCGTTTCTCGAAATGCTCGATATCCTCAACGATCAGCTGATACGTGAGGGCAATGACCCTGTTGCTGTCAACAAGGGCTGCAAGAATTCCGGACCTATCGCATTCGACCACGACTGCCGCGAAGGTATCTGCGGTATGTGCTCGCTGTATATCAATGGTCATCCTCATGGACCTGACAGCGAGATTACAACATGTCAGCTCCACATGCGCAAGTTCAAGGACGGCGATACCATCACAATAGAACCTTGGAGAAGCGCCGGTTTCCCTATCATCAAGGACCTCGTTGTCAATAGGGGAGCATTCGACAAGATACTTCAGGCCGGTGGATTCATTTCTATCAATGCCGGTTCTGCCCAGGATGCCAATGCTATTCCTATTCCCAAGCAGAAGGCGGACGAGAGTATGGATGCGGCTGCTTGCGTAGGTTGTGGAGCATGTGTGGCTACATGTAAGAACGGATCGGCAATGCTCTTCGTAGCTGCCCGCGTAAGTTCACTTGCTCTTCTTCCTCAGGGCCGTCCCGAGGCTGCCCGCAGGGCAAAGGCCATGGTAGCCAAGATGGATGAACTCGGTTTCGGTGCATGCACCAACACTCAGGCATGCCAGAGCGAGTGTCCTAAAGGCATTACTGTCAGCCACATTGCACGCCTCAACCGCGAGTTCCTCTGCGCTAAGCTCAAAGATTAGCTGTTATGGAGTACTTTGTCACCTGTAATGGAATCCCGGTCCACGTCTCTGAGACCGGAACGGGTGACAATGCTGTCGTACTCCTCCACGGATATCTTGAGACATTATATATATGGGAAGATTTCAGGACTTTGTTTCCTGAATCTTCCCATATTATTTCTATTGACCTTCCTGGTCTCGGCCTTTCAGGTTCAGCTCCTGATGTCAATTCCATGCAGTTTGACGCGAAGGTCCTTCTTGACCTTCTTGACAGGCTTTCTGTGGCTAAGGTGCTCATCGTCGGACATTCCATGGGAGGGTACGTCGGTCAGCGTTTTTTAAGGGATTATCCTGACAGAATATCTGCTTTGGTCAATGTCAATTCCAATCCCTATGCTGATGATCCTCTCAAAGTCAAGGACAGGGAGAAGGAAATATCTTTTATTCTCAATGGAAAACTGGTCCAGCTTGCGCAGATAGCTATTCCGAATATGTATTCCAAGGCCAATCTCAGGGCTTGCGACAGTAAGGTTGCAGAAACTATTGAGATTTGCGAAACTCATGACCCTGAGGGCGTAGCTGCAGTAGTACGGGGACTTATGTCAAGGGATGACAACGTAAGTCTTCTTTCTTCAACTGAAGTACCAGTCATGTTTATTTATGGGGATGCCGATGTCTATGCACCCCCGTCCCGTATTGAGCAGATAAAGGCTGATTTGCCGCATTGCAGGCATGAAATAATACCCGGAACAGGACATAACTCTCATGTTGAGAATCCTGGAGCAGTCTATGACCTGGTTTCTTCGTTGCTGTAGGTTTCGTACAGCAGGTTATTGAATGGGTATCTGCCTTCGTGTATGGATTTCACCATACTGTAAAGGTCTTTTCTAAGTTTATCTATGTTTATCCTTTCTTTGGCCGAAATGAATATGCAGGCTGAGTTTTCCTTTGCAATCCACATCTTTTCCAGTCTTTCAAGTGGGATGTTCTCAGGCTTTTCTTCCTCAAAGTCATATTCCGACTTTTCTTTGTAGTTGTAGGCGTCTATCTTGTTGAATACCATAAATATAGGCTTATCTTTCGCGCCTATGTCCATTAGCGTCGAGTTTACCGCATTGATTTGTTCTTCAAAGTCCGGGTGAGAGATGTCTACAACATGCAGCAGGATATCTGCCTCCCTGACTTCGTCCAGAGTGCTCTTGAATGATTCTACAAGCTCTGTCGGGAGCTTTCTTATAAATCCTACAGTATCGGAGAGAAGAAAGGGAACGTTTTCTATAACTACCTTTCTTACAGTAGTATCAAGTGTGGCGAAGAGCTTGTTCTCTGCGAAAACATCGCTTTTCGAGAGAAGGTTCATGAGAGTACTTTTGCCGGCGTTGGTGTATCCGACCAGCGAGACCCTTACAAGTGAGCCCCGGTTTCCTCTTTGTGAAGCCATCTGCCTGTCAATTTTTTTGAGCTGCTCTTTTAACAGGCTGATTTTATTCAGAATAATTCTTCTGTCGGTCTCAATCTGGCTTTCACCCGGGCCTCTCATTCCTATACCGCCCCTCTGTCTTTCGAGGTGTGTCCACATCCTTGTCAGTCTTGGCAGTAGATATTGATATTGAGCAAGTTCTACCTGGGTTTTAGCGTATGCTGTCTTTGCCCTCTGGGCAAAAATGTCCAATATGAGATTGGTTCTGTCCAGTATTCTGCAGCCAAGTTCCTTTTCCAGGTTTCTAAGTTGTGAGGGAGTCAGCTCGTCATCAAAGATGACCAGCTTGATTTCGTGCTCTTCTATGTAGTTTTTTATTTCTGCGAGTTTACCTGAACCCACGTAAGTTCTGGAGTTTGCTCTTTCCATTTTCTGTGTGAACCTTTTCTCACTTTTTGCACCTGCAGTAAGTGCGAGAAACTCCAGTTCGTCGAGATTTTCCTTAATTCTTCTCTCGTCGGTTCCCTGCGGAACAATCGATACTACAACTATTCTTTCAAATGCTTCTTCTTCCTGTTTCATACTTTTCAAAAAAATGAGGCTGACTCTTTTCAGGGGCAGCCTCATCTAAGTTAAACCTTGACCGTTTTAGTTCCTAAGCTGGAAGTAGATGGGGAAGTTGTAAGTTACACGTACAGCCTTATCCCTCTGTTTTCCAGGTGTCCATTTCGGAGACATAGAAACTACTCTGATTGCTTCCTGGTCCAGGGAAGGGTCAACACCTCTGAGCACCCTGATATTGGTCAGCGAGCCGTCAGTCTCGATGGTGAATTGGAGTGTCACACGGCCTGATATACCGTTTTCACGGGCTACATCAGGATATACCATGTTCTGGAATACCCATTTGGTAAATTCGTTGGCGTCTCCACCATTGAACGAGGGTTTTTCCTCAACGAGAGTATAGGGAATAGGTGCTTCCTCGATGACCTCCTCTTCAACTTCTGCAACATAGTCCATGATCTCAACACCCATGTCTGCTTCGTCCTCAAGGCTGATGAACAGGTCTGTGTCGACAACTATATCGTCATCTACGACCTCAATCATGTCGGACAATACGGGTACTTTGGGTGCCTCAGGCGGCGGGGGAGGGGCCTCTGTTGTTACAGGTACCTGCTCTACTTCTACTGGTGCCGCTTCCTCCTGCTGGATGACGGACTCTGTCTTTTCACTGGTGCTCCACTCGAAAGCGCAAAGTATTATTCCGAGAGCAAGGATTAGACCTAACTCTCTGTAGAACATCTTTTTGTTCTCGAGGTTCGCTTTAGGAGATTTTTTAACTTCCATCTTATTTGTGTTTTTTCTAATTTTCCGAGTGTAAAAGTAGGAATAATTTCCGAATTAACACAAAAATTGTTGAAAAAACTGTTAAAAACTTTAAATCAGTCCGAGTTCGTGGAGTATCTTGTTGGTGTTCCTCTGTTTCTCTGCACCCTCGTGGAATCTCTTCTCCTCGTCGGCAGTGAGTTCAACTTTTACTATTCCTTCAACGCCGTCCTTTCCGATAACTACAGGTACACCGAGGCAGATGTCGCTTTCGCCGTACTCACCGTTCTGAGGCACGCTGCAGGGGATAATCCTCTTCTCGTCGTGCAGGATAGCGCGGACAATGCTGGCTGCGCAGGCGCCGGGAGCATAGTAAGCCGATGTGCCCATGAGCTTGGTGATGGTTGCACCGCCTACCATTGTGTCAGCGATAACTTTCTCGCGCTGCTCTGCTGTGAGGAGCTTCTCGATCTTTCCGCCCTTGTAGAGCACGCTGCTCATGAGGGGAACCATTGTTGCATCACCGTGAGCACCGATTACCATGCCGTCAATCTCGCACATAGGCACGTTGAGGGCCTGGCTCAGGTAGTATGTGAAACGGCTGCTGTCCAATGCTCCGCCCATACCGATCAGGTGGTTTTTCTTCACACCGCTGGTCTTGTATGTGAGATAAGTCATTGTGTCCATGGGATTTGATACCATAACGATGAATGCCTCAGGTGAGTGTTTTACCACATTGGCAACAACTTCGCTGACGATTTTTGCGTTGGTGCCGATGAGGTCTTCCCTGGACATGCCCGGCTTACGGGGCATACCGGAAGTGATGACTACTACGTCTGAGCCTGCTGTGGCCTCGTAGTTGTTGGTCACTCCTGTGATCTTGGTGTTGATACCCATTATTTTGGCTGACTGCTGGATGTCGATGGCCTTGCCCTCTGCGAAACCCTCTCTTACATCGAGAAGTACGACTTCTTTGCAGATGTTCCAGCTTGCGAGTACGTTGGCGCAGGTTGCACCTACATTGCCAACTCCGATAACACTAACTTTTGACATAGTTGTAATTTTATTAATTTTACAAAAATTTTTAAGCAAAAATCAGACCGCATGATAAGATTTGAAGTCATAGATGCTACCTTCAATTTGCGACGCAAAATTGCAATTAAAAATTGGATTAATGAAATCATTCTGAGGAAAAATCGCAAAACCGGCTCAGTAAACTACCTCTTTGCGTCGGACCCCTATGTCCTGAATGTCAACAGACAGTTTTTGGGCCATGATTATTATACTGACATTATAACTTTCGATACTTCGGACTATGAATCTCCTGGAGCCGTGAATTGTCAGTCTGACAGACTGTCTGCTGATATTGTCATAAGTCTGGATACGGTCCTTGCAAACAGTGAGTCGTACGGCTCGACTTTCTCCAATGAGCTTTATCGTGTCATGGCTCATGGTATTCTCCACCTTCTGGGCTATGACGATCATTCTGAGTCTGACATCGTTGAGATGCGTAAAGCTGAGGACGAGGCTCTGGGACTTCTCCAGCACTTTGGTCTCGGAGATGATCAGTGCTATATCCCTTCTTCTCCACTTACAACCAATCGCTAGTACTGCCGTAAGATGAGAAATCACTATGATATAATAGTTATAGGTGCCGGTCATGCAGGATGCGAAGCTGCCTTTGCCTCTGCGACCATGGGTGCTTCAACTCTTCTTATCACCATGGACCTCAACAGGATAGCTCAGATGTCCTGCAACCCTTCTATCGGTGGTATTGCTAAAGGACAGATAATCAGGGAGATAGATGCTTTGGGCGGTATGTCGGCCATAATTACAGATGCCAGTACGCTCCAGTTTCGGATGCTTAACCGTTCCAAGGGTCCAGCAATGTGGAGTCCCCGTGCGCAGTGCGACCGTATTTCCTATTCTCAGAATTGGAGGTGGGTTCTGGAGAATACGCCTGGTCTGTTTCTTTGGCAGGATAATGTTGTCAACTTTAATTTTTCACCTCAGGGAGAAATAGCTTTCCTTGAAACCTCTCTGGGAGGCAAATTCTCAGCCAGCTTCTATATCCTGACTGCCGGCACTTTCCTCAATGGTCGTATCTTTGTAGGAGATCGGACGGCTGAGGGTGGGAGAGTCGCAGAGCCCTCATCCTATTACATATCTACTCAGCTATTTGAACGAGGGATCCGTACTTCGAGGATGAAGACCGGAACCCCTCCACGAGTAGATATCCGTACTGTCGATCTTTCCATGATGATACCACAGCTTGGCGATGATACTCCTGATAAGTTTTCCTATATTCCATATCTCTCTTCTGCGCAGCGTGAGGATATCGCTCAGATGCAATGTTATATTGCGCACACAAATCCAGCAGTTCACGACATACTCCGCTCAGGCTTTGACAAGTCTCCTCTTTTCTCTGGAAAGATATCAGGAATAGGACCTCGATATTGCCCCAGCATTGAGGATAAGCTTCGTACTTTTTCGGATAAGGATTCACATCAGATTTTCCTTGAGCCTGAAGGCAGGAGCTCGACAGAGTACTACCTTCAGGGCTTCTCATCTTCATTGCCGTTTGAGATACAGCTTGAGGCTTTGACTCACGTCGAGGGGTTCAACAATGTTCATCTGCTTCGCCCTGCATATGCGATAGAGTATGACTTTTTCGATCCTACTCAGCTGGATCATACGCTCCGTTCAAAGGTTGTACCTAATCTGTATCTGGCAGGGCAGGTCAACGGTACGACAGGATATGAAGAGGCAGCAGCGCAGGGAATAGTCGCAGGTATCAATTCCGTGCTACGTCTTCGGAGTAAGGATGAGTTTCTCCTACTTCGTGACTCTTCCTACATAGGAGTCCTTATCGATGATTTGGTCACCAAGGGGGTTGATGAACCCTACAGGATGTTCACTTCTCGCGCCGAGTATCGTATCCTCCTTAGACAGGACAATGCCGATGAGAGGCTCACTCCGCTTTCCTATGAATTAGGACTTGCGTCAGCCTACCGTATGAGTTTGCTTAAAAAGAAGAAAGCGTTAGTTTCAGATTTTTCCTTAATTTCTTCGCAGACAAAACCTTCTGTAGCTGAAGTAAACTGCGTACTTGAAAGCAAAAGTACTTCTCCCATCTCTTCTCCTAAATCTATTTCCTCTCTCGTAACGAGGCCACAAGTTGCCCTGTCTGATCTATTACCCTTTGTTCCACGTGGAACAATTTCTGACTTAAAGCAAAGATCGCAGGCTGTATTGTCGTGGCGTGAATTTCTACCTTCTCAGAACGTACCTGAGTCTGTAAAGATTTCCTTGCCTGATTCTGCTACTCTCTTTCCGTCGGTAGTTTCCTCTACCGAAATCCTCATCAAGTATTCCGGATATATTCAGCGCGAAGCAGAGCAGTCAAAAAAGATCAAAAAATTAGAGAGTCTAAAGATACCGCGTGATTTCGATTATTCCCGTATCGGGTCTCTTTCTATGGAATCTAGAATCAAGTTGTCAAAGCACCAGCCTTCAACCATTGCTGAGGCCTCACGCATTCCAGGTGTTTCTCCTGCAGATATATCCGTGCTTTTAGTGTATTTCGGTAGATGATGTTCCACGTGGAACTTTGTTCATTCCATTGTAAAACTAAAAAATGCGGAACCGCCCGGGATATGGTGGGCTGGCTTGCAGAGTAAAAAATCTTCTTTTGGACTCTGTGTGGAAATGTAGAGCAACGTTTTCGCGGCGTTTGGATATAGAGTGCGGATTGCAGATAGAATTGTAGGCAAGTTTTCTGCTTGTAGTTCAAGTCCGGCTTCTTCACATACTATGATTTCGTTGTTTTCTGGAGAAGGGTAGGATAGGAGGTATGACTCACCATTATTGATTTCTACTGCTTGTCCCTGGCAGTAATCGATGTAGGATAGAATATAATCGCAGGTGCCCTCTGTCCACTCTATCAGGCCACTTCTGTAATAGTATTTGTGTCTAAGGTTATAGTATTGTCCGGCACTCAATGGACTTATCTCGATTCTGGCCGGAATCAAAGGAAGTGTATGCAGTTCTCTGTGTCGGTATATATTGTAGGAGTAGCCCTGCTTTTTATAGTATCCGAACAGACTGGGGCTGGCTGGCCTCAGTATGAAGAATTCCATTCCATCATCCAGGACGCAATGCTGTTCAGCCTCCCGTAGCAGAGTTATGGCGTAGCCGTGCCCACGCTGCGACGGGGCTGTACATACTCCGTAGATGTATCCGCCCTTGATACCTTTGTAGTAGATGGGAAAAACGGAGAGGGCGGAGACTATGCCTCCATCCCTCTCTAATGTAAATGTCCTGCAATGTTTGAATCCTTGGCCGAAGAACAGATCCAGAAATGATGAGTCTGCTTCGAAGCATTGCTTCCAGAGGCGGCGCAGGGCAGGTATGTTATCGGTAGATCTCACTTATAATGCCGCTGTATCTTGAGGTGAGTTTTGCACGTTTTAGTTTAAGGGTCTGAGACAGCAATCCGTTTGACGGAGTCCATTCATCACATACGATACGCTCGCGTTTGATATGTTCGTGGGGAGCGAGTTTTGAGTTAGTCTGCTCTACGATGCTGTGGAGGAATGTGACGGCCTTAGGGTCTGCAGCAAGCTGATGGTTGTCCAGTTCTCCTAATCCGTTTTCCTTGGCCCAGTGATGCAGGTGCTCGAAGTCAGGTATGATGATGGCAGAGGCAAATTTTTGGTTTTCTCCGATGACGAAGCAGTTCTGAATGTATGGGGACTCCTTTAGCATATTCTCTATGACTTGCGGAGCCACATATTTTCCAAGCGAGAGTTTGAAGATTTCCTTTTTCCGGTCTGTTATCTGCAGATATTTGCCGTCGACCAGACGGCCGATATCTCCGGTATGGAGAAATCCATCGGAGTCGATTACCTCGCGGGTAGCCTCAGGATTCTTGTAGTATCCCAACATGACGTGAGGTCCTTTGGTAAGAATCTCCCCGTCTTCGGCAAACTTCAGTTCGGTCCTCTCCATCGGCTTGCCGACGGTACCGATAATGTTTATTCCTTCCACCGGATTGTTAACGGCAATAACGGGGGATGCCTCGGTCATCCCGTAACCTTCATAGATGTGGAGGCGGGCTGCGTTGAAGAGCCGTATGATTTTAGCCTGAATGGATGAGCCACCAGAGACGATGAGCATCTCGTGTCCTCCGAGGTTTTCCCTCCATTTGCTATAGACCAGGCGGTCGTATATATTGCGTTTAGCTCTGTAAATCAGACTTTTATTATAGTTATCATAGTTATTGGCGAAGTCCCAGGCGAGTCCGTAGACTGTCTTTTTGAAGCCTTTGAGGTGCTTGCCGGCAGCTTCCAGTTTAGAGTACATCATCTCCAGTACCCGAGGTACGGCGCAGAATCCATCTGCGCGGCAGTCGGCCAAGTCTCTGGCCAAAGTGCCTAAACTCTCTGCGTAATAGATGCTTATGCCAATATACTGATATTCATAGTTCATGCTCCTCTCGTATACGTGACATAGGGGGAGAAAACTGAGCATCTTCTGGTCAGAGCGGACGGTCTGCTTTACGGCATGACCATAGGCGTTGAACATTAAGTTGTGGTGGGAGAGCATGACGCCTTTCGGAGTCCCGGTTGTACCTGAAGTATAGATAATGGATACGGGCTCGTCAGTACCGGTTTCGGCCTTAATTTTCTCTATTTTAGGCTTCTGAACAAGTTCCACACGCTCGCCAATCTTATATAAGTCTCTGAAACACTGGATATTATCCGAGTCATCCATAAGAAAGATGCGTGCCGGCTTATCCATTTTCCTGACTATCGGCTCGATTTTACGGTATTGGCTCAGGGTGCCGATGATGATGATCTTCGCGTCGCTGTGGTTGAATATGTAGATGTATTCGTCTGCACTGAGGGTGGGGTAGACAGGCACGTGAATCAGACCGGCCATACTCAGGCCCATGTCGGTGAAGTTCCACTCCGGCCGGTTGTTGCAGATGGTGACAACTTTATCTCCCTTACCGTATCCCATTGACGAAAAGGCATAGGCAAGAAGATTTGAATAGCGGACATAGTCCTTGACACTGAAGCGGATCCATTCTTTACCGCTGCGGCGGCAGAGCATATCCTGTTTGTCCGGGAACCTCTCTTCGAGCTTAGTCAGGAGGTCGTAGATGTGAGCGACTTCTTGTAGCATAGGCATAAGAATTTAGTGTTTCCGACAAAAATAATAAAAAGGCCGGACATTTCTGCCCGGCCCTATAAAGATTATGTGTACACTTTTAAACTAGAGGATGGCTGAGTAAGCGTCGGCGTCCATCAGTTCATCGAGCTCTGCGGGGTTGGAGAGCTTGATCTTGATCATCCAGCCTTCTCCGTAGGGATCGGTGTTGACGGTCTGGGGAGCTCCCTCGAGAGCTGCATTGACCTCGATAATCTCGCCGGATACAGGCATGAAGGCATCGGCAACTGTCTTAACGGCCTCGATGGCTCCGAAAACCTCTTCCTTGGCGAGGGTCTCGCCCTGTGTCTGAATGTCTACGAAGACGATGTCTCCGAGCTGATCCTGTGCGTAATCGGTGATGCCGACGGTGGCTACATCGCCGTCAACCTTTACCCACTCGTGATCCTTTGTGTACTTCAAATTGCTAGGTATGTTCATAACCGGTTATAATTAAATGTTAAACTGATGCAAATGTATTAAAAAGAAACGAGTCTACAACATTTTTAGTGCTTTTTTGATGATGTCTTCCAGGGAAAGCCCGGGTTCCTTCTTCACGATGGATGCAACTGTCTTTTCCACAGCATTTTTCGTGAATCCGAGCATAATCAGGGCCGAGCATGCTTCAGATGAATTGGCGGCAGTGGAGCCTCCCGACAGGTCCAGTTCCGCACCGCCCTTGGATATCTTGTCCTTGAGTTCGATGATGACCTTCTGGGCTGTTTTCAGACCTATGCCTTTGACTCCCTTGATGCGGTTGACATCGCCTGATGCAATGGCTGTGGAGACCTCGTCAGCGGTCAGGGACGAGAGCATCATCCTGGCGGTGTTGGGTCCTATGCCGGAGACTCCTATGAGGAGGGCGAAGATCCGGCGTTCTTCCTTGTCGCAGAAACCATAAAGGGTCTCCTCGTCCTCGCGCAGATGGTGGTGTACGTATAGTCTGACTTCTTTCTGTCCCTGCAGGCGGTCGTAAGTGTTAAGGGATATCTGAAGCTTGAAGCCGATGCCGTGGCACTCGACCACTGCCTCTGCGGGCGAAAGTTCCTCAAGCGTACCTTTGATATAGTCGTACATGGTGTTTTTTTCTGATAAGTTTCTGCAAATTTAGTTACTTTTGTAAGATTTTTGAAAAATAAAGAGCCATGATACAGGATATAGACCACATAAGGAGCCATTTCCCCTATCTTCAGAGTGCGTGCGGAGGAGGCAGGCAGCTTATATATTTCGACAATGCCGCCACTACACAGAAACCCCGCAGCGTCATTGAGGCCACTTCCCGCTGGCTCCAGGACTCCAATGCCAATGTTCACCGTGCCGTCTACGCTCTGGCCGCCTCCGCTACAGAGCACTACGAGGCCGGGAGGGAGGCCGTCCGCGGACTCATCAACGCCGCCTCGAAGGACGAGATAGTCCTTACCTCCGGTACCACCGCCTCCATCAATCTGCTGGCCAATATCTACGGGCAGCAGTACATCCGTCCCGGAGATGAGATTCTCCTCTCGGAGGGAGAGCACCACTCCAACATCGTCCCATGGCAGATGCTTTGTGCCAGGACGGGCGCCCGTCTGAGATATTTTCCGGTAAGGGAGGACGGACAGTGGGACCTGGAGGCAGCGGAGCGGATTCTGGCCGAGGGTAAGGTCAAAATGGTCTCGGCAGCCCATGTCTCCAACGTGCTTGGAATAGTCAATCCAGTGGGAGAGCTTACGGTCCTGGCCCACCGCTATGGTGCAATGATACATCTCGACGGGGCGCAGGGGATAGTCCATGAGGGCATCGACGTGCAGGAGACACCTTGTGATTTCTATTCTTTTTCAGGGCATAAGCTCTATGCGCTGACCGGTATTGGAGTACTGTACGGCCGTCGCAGCCTGCTTGAGACCCTGCCGCCATGGATGGGAGGCGGGGAGATGGTGGATACGGTGACATATGAAAAGACAACTTACGCCCGTATTCCGCTGAGATTTGAGGCCGGAACACCCAATTTCATAGCTGCCGCGTCTTTAAAGCCTGCTATTGATTTCGTTGCTTCAGTAAAAGGACCGCAAATACGCGAGAATGAGAGAAAGATGACAGATTATCTCATGCAGGAATTGAATGCTGTAGATGGTCTGAGGATTGTCGGCAGCGGTGGAAAGAAGGTGCCGCTGATATCATTTACAGTCGATGGAGCGCATCACAGTGACATTGCTACCCTTCTGGACAAAATGGGAGTGGCCGTCCGTTCCGGGCAGATGTGCTCAGAGCCTCTGCTCGCCAAGTTCGGGCTTACAGGAGCGGTGCGTGTCTCGCTGGCGGCATATAACTCTCTGCAGGAGTGCGAGGCATTTATCGCTGCTCTGCGCAGGGTCTTGAAAATGTTGAGATAAGCATAATTCAATTAAATAAAAGAAACATGATAATGACAGACAATACAGTATCGGTCAAGCAGGTTCAGCAGGAGATTGTGGACGAGTTCGCCGCCTTCGGGGACTGGATGGACAAGTATGAGTACCTCATAGAGCTGGGTCATTCCCTGCCCGTCATCGACGAGCAGAAAAAGCAGGAGGAGCGCCTTATCAAAGGCTGTCAGTCGCGGGTGTGGCTCGACAGCGAGTACCGCGACGGCCGGCTGTGGTTTACAGCGGACAGCGACGCTATCATTACCAAGGGCATTATCTCACTTCTTATCCGGGTCTACAACGGCAGGACTCCGGACGAAATACTGTCTGCCGACAATTCATTTATCGAGGAGATAGGACTCCGCGAGAATCTGTCGCCGACCCGCGCCAACGGACTGGTGTCGATGATGGAGCAGATACGCGAGGACGCCCTCAAAGCTAAATGCCAACAGAACTGATATGGACAAAACAACTCTTGCACGCGATGTCGTACGCGCCCTCAAGCAGGTCTACGACCCCGAGATACCGGTCAACATCTACGACCTGGGCCTCATCTACGACATGAACATAGATGACGACCACAAAGTATATGTCAAGATGACTCTGACGGCCCCCAACTGCCCCATGTCCGACACCCTTGTCGAGGACGTGCATACAGCCGTGGCCGATACACCAGGCGTTACGGACGTGGCGATAGAGATTACATTCGACCCGCCCTGGGACAAGTCCCGTATGAGCGATGAGGCATTACTAGAGCTTGGACAGCTATGATACCCGAACCACAGCCCGTCAGGGTATATCTCATCCTCGGCAGCAATATGGGGAACAGGCGGCGTAACCTCAGCACCGCCGTGTCGCTTTTAGTCACTCAGCTTGCTCCATGGCTTTTTTCAGATGTCCGTGAGTCGGAGGTGCTCGAGACCGAGCCGTGGGGTATGGCTCCCGGTTCCGAGCCTTTTCTCAACCAGGCCATATCCTTCGAGACCACAGTCCCGCCCGAGCCGCTTCTGGAGGTCTGCAAATGGGTGGAGCAGAAGCTTGGGCGCATAGCTCACGAGCCTGAATATGACTCTGAGGGCCGCCGTATCTACCGGCCGCGCACCATTGACATCGATATTGTTCTTTACGGGGACCGTCATGTAGATACACCGGCATTAAAAATCCCTCATCCTCAGATCGAGGAGAGGGATTATGCAAAGCGTCTGCTTAAGCAGATACTGTACTGAGCCTATTTTGCCTTATTGAGGAACTCCACGAATTCTTCCTGGGAGCAACTTCCGACGGGACCTGCGAGCGTCTTGCCCTCAGCGTCCACCACCGCGTACAGCGGCTGGGAAGCCGAGGCGAACTGCTTCATCTCGAAGTCGCGGTAGCGGCGTCCGAGGGTACGGTACTCGGCGTCCTCGGTCTTGTCGTCTACGTAGAGATTGGCCACTACGAAACCATTTGACAGCATATCCATTACCTCTGCGGAGGAGAGCACTGTGGCCTCCATCTGCTTGCACACGCTGCATG
>HF990320.1 GCA_000432775.1 Alistipes sp. CAG:831 | reverse complement strand
ATGGACGAGCCCGATGCAGGCACCCTGACAGGAGAGGTAGACTTCACCATCACCGCCGGCATCCCGGGCGGTATCTCCACATACGCTCCAGTCGGCAGCGGTTCCCACAATGGCGGAGCAATGCTTCTTGACCCCGACAATTACGATCTGCGTTACATAATGCAGGCCTACGACGAGACTGGCAAACTGGCTTACAATGCCACCCAATACGTCTCCGACTACTTCACCACCCAGCAGGTAGTCTTCGAAGCCCGCCTCATCGCCAAAAAGTACAACTTCGTGTTCTGGGCAGACTTCGTTCCTGAAGGACATACGACAGACTACTACTACAAGACCACAGACGCAGAGGACAATATCGACCTCAGCAACATCACTTATGCCCGGCCTCCAGTCTTTACAGACGACGCCATGGATGCATACACCAAAGTTGTAGAAGTGAATCTCTCTGCACAGAACCAGAACATCACGGACATAAAGCTCCAGCGTCCCTTCGGCAAACTGCGCCTTATAGCCACCGACCAGCTCTCCGGAGACCTGCAGGACGATGAGCTCCCGGCGACAACAGAAATCAAGTACGCTGACGGAACCACTGTTCCCGACGTATTCGATGCCCTTACAGGCATCGCCAGCGGCAATACAAGAACCATCTCATCCATCACTTCAGTCTCCATGCAGGAGGACGCAGTCGTAGGCGGCACAACCTATACCGGAGCCTACTTCCTGATAGCCAACTACATCTTCGCCTCCGATGCCAACACCGGCTATGCAATGGGTGTCACGGTAAAGGATAAAGCAGGTAAACCCACCGGAACCCGCAGCCTGTCCCAGATCCCCATCGTCAAGAACAAGCTCACCACCGTTATCGGCAACTTCTACTCCAACTCCAGCACCCTCGAAGTCATCGTCGAAGACCCCTTTGAGCAGCCGGAGACTCAAATTGATCCTGAGGAAGAAGTTCTTGTCGTAAAACCTGGAGACGATGTTGCCGAATTGATTGAGAACATGGAGGAACCTGAAATATTGAGAGTTATAGGAACATTGACCAACAGCGACATTGCCGCAATAGGGAGTAAATTCATTGACATGAAATCTTCAACATCTACTGTTCATGTAATGAAGGAGTTGGATCTTTCTGCGGTTCAAGGTGTTACTGCGCTGCCAACAAAAGCCCTCAGTGCTTCTGACAATTCAACATACTATTCCAACACTGTCCTTGAAAAAATTATTCTACCTGAAGGAATTACAACTATTGGAGATAAAGCGTTCTCCTGCCTTAAAGCCCTAAAAGAAATTAATATTCCAGAATCAGTCACATCTATTGGTTGGGCCAGTTTTTATGGTTGCTCTTCCCTCCAATCAATACATCTTCCTGAGGGTATTACTGAAATATCCCAAATGTGTTTCTTCAATTGTTCTTCTCTGTCCGAAATAAATATACCGGATGGAGTTGAAGCAATCAGAAATAATGCATTCTATGGTTCAAAGGTAACTGAAATCCACCTTGGAAGCGGGTTGAAAACTTTGGAGAAATCAGCCTTTTACTTTTGCCGGAACCTATCCAAAGTAATCTTCAATTCCCCGGAACTGAAAACTATTGGAAATAGCGCATTTGATCAGACTGCCATTACAGAATTGGTATTGCCTCAAAATCTGGAAGAAATAGGCAAAAGTGCATTCTATTGGACAAATATTGAATCAATTACCTTGCCGGCTACTTTAAAATCAATATATGCAAATAGTTTCAGCACATTATCAGACGTTACTTGCCTATCGGAAAACCCACCGACAGTTATGGAAGGTAACATCAAAGCCAGCAATGGTTCTTACTTGCGCGTTCCATCTCAATCGGTAGATCAATATAAATCCAATGAACAATGGAATGCATTTACCAATATCATCGCTATAGAGTAATCCATTAGAAGATTTTTAGAATAAATTAAATAAGAATTATGAAAAAGAACTTACTATCTATTCTAGCACTCGGCGGCCTGCTGTTCGCCTCATC